>NZ_FOKD01000022.1:0-45263 GCF_900112095.1 Pseudomonas sp. NFPP24 | reverse complement strand
TATCCAGGCGAAGCGGCCCGTCGTCGGTCAGAACCGTCTTGCTGCTTTTGCCATTGCGCTGATTGGTCGACTCCTCAGGGCGCTCCGCGCCCTGAGGGTAACCAAGGTGGTGACCCAGCTCGGCGCCTAGCGCACGCTCGATCAGAGCCTTCTTGAACGCCATGGACGCGTCTTGAATGGCTTCGGCGCTCATCGGGCCTTTAACAAACTGCTCGATCAGCTCTTGGGGAATCGAGGGCAACTCCCTCGCTGTTGCATTGGCGGACTTCTTTTTGGTCGGCATACATGCACCTCTAGCTACATGTTATGCCCGAACACAAAATTTCTGACAGTCTCCTACGCAGCCCAACAGGAGCAAGCTCCCTCGCCACAGGCAAACCTAGACATACTCGGCCCTCCGTGAGTTGGGCCTTACCTCCAGCACACTTACCGGAACACGTGAGCCTTCGGACGCGAGTCGGTTGCGTCCTTTGAGAGAGCAACCCCAGCCACTAACTGGTGTTGCAAAAAAACCGCCCTACCAAGGCGGTTTTTTATTGCCCGCGATTTACCCCTCAGCCCTCGCCTTCCTCAACAAACACCAGCCGATTCCCAAACGGATCCTTGATGCTCATCTCCCGCGATCCCCAAGGCGTTTCCTCAACCCCTGGCTTGGCATACCGATAATCCTTGCCAACCAACTGCTGCTGATACGCGTCCACCCCTTGTGCCTGAATCCGCACCGCCGCGCCCGGCGACGCATCGCCATGGTGCTCAGTCAAATGCAACACGCATTCACCCAGCGATACCTGCAGGTACAACGGAAAATTCGCCTCGAAACGATGCTGCCAATCCACCTTGAACCCCAAAAAGTCCACGTAGAACTCCAACGCCTTGGCCTCGTCGAAAATCCGCAGGATGGGGGTGACTTTTCCTAAGTGCATGGCAATCGCTCCGTTCATAAGAGCGCCCACTATAGAGACGAAAATCCCCGACGCAAATCCCCACTGCGCGCCAGGAAACGACCCGGCCGCTGACCGTTCGCCTGCCCGTCGCTGTAGCTCAATACACCGTTGACCCACACCCCATCAATGCCTTCCGCCGCCCGCTGCGGTTGCTTGAAGTCCGCCACATCGCGCACGCGCAACGGGTCGAACAGCACCAGGTCGGCCCAGTGCCCTTCGCGGATTTCACCGCGCTCGGCCAAACCAAATCGCGCCGCCGACAAGCCGGTCATTTTGTGCACGGCGGTGTGCAACGGGAACAACCCGACATCCCGGCTGAAATGCCCCAGCACCCTTGGAAATGCGCCCCACAAACGCGGATGCGGGAACGGATCTTCCGGCAGCCCATCCGAACCGACCATCGACAGCGGATGCGCCAGGATGCGTCGCACATCCGCTTCATCCATTCCGTAATACACCGCCCCCGCCGGTTGCAGGCGACGCGCTGCGTCCATCAGCGAAACATCCCACTCAGCGGCGATATCCTGCAGGTCGCGCCCGCCCATCTCCGGGTAAGGCGTCGACCAGGTGATGGTGATGCGAAACGCGTCAGTCACCTGCTTGAGATCCAGGGTCGAAGAACTCGCGGCATAGGGATAACAATCACAGCCTACCGGGTGGGTTTTCGCCGCCCGCTCCAGCGATGCCAACAGTTGCGGACTGCGCCCCCAATTCCCGGCGCCGGCACATTTGAGATGGGAAATGATCACCGGGGCCTGGGCATGCCGACCGATCAAAAACGCCTCATCCATCGCCTCCAGCACCGGCTCGAATTCACTGCGCAAATGGGTGGTGTACACCGCGCCAAAATCCGTCAGTGCTTCACTGAGTTGCAGCACCTCATCGGTCTCGGCATTGAACGCGCTGGCGTAGGCCAGGCCTGTGGATAACCCCAGGGCGCCGGCTTCGAGGCTCTCTTGCAGTTGCATGCGCATGGCAGCGATTTCATCCGCTGAAGCGCTGCGATGCAGGTCTTGCATATGATTGCTGCGCAGTGCCGTGTGACCGATCAGTGCGGCAACGTTGACCGCCGGGTGAGCCTGTTCGACCGCCGCTCGATAGTCACTGAAACGCGGGTACACAAACGCCGAAGCGCTGCCCAGCAGGTTCATCGGATCGGGCGGATCACCGCGCAACGTCACCGGCGACGCGCTGATGCCACAGTTACCGACGATCACCGTCGTTACACCCTGGCTAAGCTTGGGCAGCATCTGCGGATGGCGGATCACCACCGTGTCATCGTGGGTGTGCACGTCGATAAAACCCGGCGCCAGCACACGGCCCGCAGCTTCGATTTCATGTTCGGCCACAGCCGTCGACAAATCGCCAATCGCCTCGATACGCCCGTCACGCACCCCCACATCAGCCACATAGCCTGGGGTGTTGCTGCCATCGATGATCAATGCCTGGCGTATCAGCGTGTCGTACTTCATATCAGTCTCCAAGCGGCAGGCTGTCAGGGCCGCCGCGATAATCGTCCAGGGCCAGCTTGATCCGGCGCAGGCGTTCCTGGTTGTCGTCCGGCGAGACCAGGGCCAGCTCGGTGGCGAGCAGATCGATGGCCAGCAGCATGCCGTAGCGGGCAGCGGTGGGCTTGTAGATAAAACTGGTTTCGGCCGGCTGCAGCGGCAGCAGCACATCGGCCAATTGGGCCAAGGGCGAGTCGGCCAGGGTGATGGCGACGATGCGCGCGTCGTAGTTGCGCGCCAACGCCACCACGTCCAGCAGTTCGGGGGTGAGGCCAGTCAAGGAACACACAATCAACGCATGCTCAGGCCCCAGCGTCGCCGCCGTGACCCGCATCATCACCGGGTCGTGGCAGGCCGCAATCGGATAGCCCAGGCGCACCAGGCGCACCTGCAACTCATCGCTGCACAGGCTCGACGGCCCGCCCATGCCAAACGCATGGATCATCCGCGCCTTGCCCAGCAGGCCCACCGCATCGACGAAACTGGCCTGATTGAAACCGGAGAGATGCTGACGCAACGTCGCCTCGATATCCCCCAGGATCTGCCGATGAAACGCCGACTGCTCCGGCAACCCCGCCGGGTCGAGGAAGCGACTGCCGACGCCGCTGGCCTGGGCCAACTGGAGGCGCAAGTCACGTAAATCCCGGCACCCCACACTGCGCGCAAACCGCGACAAGGTGGCCGTGCTGACCTCGGCCCGTTGCGACAATGCTTCCAGGCTGGCCGATGCGGCAAACCCCACGTCATCGAGCATCAGCTTGGCGATACGCCCTTCGCCGGCGCTGAAGGCGTCCTGGCGGGCGCGGATCTGGTAGAGGATGTCCATGGGCTCTCCGGGTTACAAGATGCAGGACAGACCATAGGTCAGACCGAAGGCGACCAGGGAAATCAAAGTCTCCAACACGGTCCAGGTCTTGAAGGTCTGGATCACCGTCATATTGAAGTATTCCTTGATCAGCCAGAAGCCGCCGTCGTTAACATGGGAAAAGATCACCGAACCCGCACCGGTGGCCAGCACCAGTAGTTCAGGGTGTGGATAACCCAGGCCCAGGGCGACCGGCGCTACAACACCGGATGCGGTGGTCATGGCGACGGTGGCCGAGCCCGTGGCAATTCGCATCAGCGCGGCGAACAGCCAACCCATCACCAACGGCGACAGGTGAAAGGCATGGGCCAGGCCGAGAATTTCGTGGGTCACACCTGCGTCCACCAGGATGCGGTTCAACCCGCCGCCCGCGCCCACCAGCAAGGTGATGCTGGCGGTCGGCGCCAGGCATTCATTGGTGAACTTGAGGATCGATTCGCGGTTGAAGCCCTGTGCGATACCCAAGGTCCAGAAGCTCACCAACGTCGCCACCAGCAGCGCAATCACCGAGTTGCCGATAAACAGCAGGAACTGATTGAAACCGGTGCCCGGTGTGGAAATCACGTTGGCCCAGCCACCGATCATCATCAACACTACCGGCAACAGGATAGTGCCCATGGTCAGGGTAAAGCTGGGCAAGCGGGTACGCGGTTCACGCTCGATGAACTGGCGCTCCAGCGGATTTTCCGCCGGCAGGTGAATACGCGGCACGATGAATTTGGCGTAGACGGGCCCTGCGATGATTGCCGTCGGGATACCGATCAGGATGGCGTAGAGCACGGTCTGCCCCACCGACGCGTTATACGCCAGCACCGCCATCATCGCCGCCGGGTGCGGCGGCACCAGGGCATGCACCACCGACAGGCCGGCGACCATCGGCAAACCCACCATCAGGATGGACACGCCCACCCGCCGCGCCACGGTAAAGGCAATCGGCACCAGCAACACAAAACCCACCTCGAAAAACAGCGGCAGCCCCACCAGGAACGCGATGCACACCATGGCCCAGTGCGCGTTGCGCTCGCCAAAACGGCTGATCAGTGTGCGCGCCACCTGCTCGGCACCGCCGGACTCGGCCATCATCTTGCCGAGCATGGTGCCCAGCGCCACCACCAGGGCGATATGCCCAAGGGTCTTGCCTACGCCCGCTTCGTAGGACCCCATGATGGTGTCCGCCGGCATCCCGGCCATCAGCGCCAGGCCGATGGACACCAGGGTGATGACGATAAACGGGTTGAGTCGGTAACGTGCAATCAGCACGATCAAAGCAATGATGGCAATGGCAGCGTATGCCAATAGCCCGAAGCCCGGTGATGCGGCCATGCGGTACTCCTCGGAAAGGGTCACGTCGAATTGGTTGTGAAACTCATAAATCATTACCGAGGAGTATTTTCAATTTTTATGAAAATAACTTTCGCCCACAGATAAGCGCTGTCGCGTTGGGATATGCCCGACAGGGGTGAATGAAAATTCGAGGGGTGTTCTTACATGAAGATCAGAGGATGCCGGAAACTCGAACGCTGCCGTTGAGTCATAGAATGCGCAACCCTTCATGACCAGGAAACCGACCATGATTCGCACATCCCTCGCCGCCGGCGCCCTGCTCCTCGCCCTCAGCGGCACCGCTTCTGCCGCCGACAACCCAGCGCTGAAGAAGTGCATGGACAGCGCCAACACGACCGCCGACATGGTCACGTGCAATACCAAGGAAGCCAAGGTGCAGGACACCCGCCTGAACCGCGCCTACAAGACCGCCCTCGCCGCCCAGGAAGGCCCGCGCAAGCAGCAACTGCAAGACGTGCAACGCCTGTGGATAAAGTACCGTGACGCCAATTGCGCCTTCGCCGGTTCCGCCACCGGCGGCACCATCGACCAGGTCAACGGTTCCGGCTGCATACTCGACATGACCCAGACCCGTGCCCAGGAGCTGGAAGACCTGGTCGGGCCTTGATCACTTACTCATGATGGACCCGCGCACGCTTGAGCAGCTTCTTGCAACGCTCCGACAGATGCAGCACCCGCAGGTGCTTGCCAGCCTTGCTGTAACGCTCGCGCAGGGTCATGAGCGCGGCAATCGCTGAGTAATCGACAAAGCTCAGGTGACGGCAATCCAGCGTCACCTGGGCCGGGTCGTTGGCCGGGTCGAATTGATTCAAAAACGGCGTGGTCGAGGCGAAAAACAAGGTGCCGTGCAGGCGGTAGAGCTTGCTGCCATCGGCCTCCAGATACTCATCGGCATACAGCTCCCGCGCTTGCTGCCAGGCGAAATTCAACGCCGCAATCACGATCCCGCACAGCACGGCGGTAGCCAGATCGGTGAACACCGTGATCACCGTCACTGCAAGAATCACCAGCACGTCATTGAACGGCACCTTGTTGATCACCCGCAGCGAGGCCCAGGCAAAGGTCTGCTGGGACACCACGAACATCACGCCCACCAGCGCCGCCAGCGGAATGCGCTCGATGAACGGCGACAGGAACAGGATGAACAGCAGGATCATCACCCCGGCAAACACCCCGGACAAACGCCCGCGCCCACCGGAGCTGAGGTTGATCACGGTCTGCCCGATCATCGCGCAGCCGCCCATGCCGCCGAACAGACCGGAGACCATGTTGGCCGCGCCGAGGGCCACGCTTTCACGGTCGGGGTAGCCACGGGTCTCGGTGATTTCGTCGGTGAGGTTCAGCGTCAGCAGGGTTTCCAGCAGGCCGACCATCGCCATCAGGAACGCGTACGGCGCGATGATGCCGAGGGTGTCCAGTGTCCACGGAATCTGCGGCAGCGCGAAAGTCGGCAGGCCGCCGGCGATATGCGCCATGTCGCCGAGGGTGCGGGTAGGCAGGCCGAGCAGGTATACCGCCAGCCCCACGCCGAGGATCGCCACCAACGCAGGCGGCACGGCGCGGGTGATGCGCGGCAGCAGGTAGACGATGGCCATGGTCACCAGCACAAGGCCGGTCATCACGTACAGCGGCGTGCCGCTGAGCCAGGTTTCACCGTTTTTGAAATGCTCCAACTGCGCCAGGGCAATGATGATCGCCAGGCCGTTGACGAAGCCGAGCATCACCGGGTGCGGCACCATGCGCACCAGCTTGCCCAGGCGCAGCACGCCGAACGCGACCATGATCAGCCCGCCCAGTACCACCGTGGCCAGCAGATACTCCACACCGTGTTGCACCACCAGGGCGACGATCACCACCGCCATCGAGCCGGCCGCACCGGACACCATGCCTGGCCGGCCGCCGAACAACGCGGTGAGGGTGCAGATGATGAAAGCGCCGTAGAGCCCCATCAACGGGTTGAGGTGGGCCACCAGGGCAAAGGCGATGCATTCGGGCAGCAACGCAAAAGACGTGGTGAGGCCGGCCAGGGCATCGGCGCGCAGACGGGTGAGGTTCATGGAGTACCAGGGTAATGCGGGGGATAAGGCGGGGAATGGTACGGAATTGAGGGAGATGGGGCTAGTCTCGGAGACCGAGTCGTGCCAATCGGGGGCAAGCCCCCTCCCACAGTTGACCGAGTTCCAACTGTGGAGTGCAGTCTAGTGTGGGAGGGGGCTTGCCCCCGATAGCAACACTTGCAGATCACGTGAACATCACACCATTGCGTTGCGAATCCACTCCACCACCGACGTACGCTTCGGCGCCCAGCCCAGCAGTTCACGCGCATGCTTGCCACGCACCCGGCTATTGGAGCCCAGGCCATAGTTGGCCATTTCATAGCCCCACTCGGCTTCAGCCTCGGCCAATGGCCAATCCTGCGGTTTGCCCAGGTCCAGCGCTTCGGCAATGGCAGTGGTCATGTCGATAAACGCGGCCTCGCCACTTTCCACGAAGTAGAAGGTACCGGGCACATTCTTGGTCAGCGCCAACAGGTACAGCGCCACCACGTCTTCAATGTGCACGTTGGACCAGATGTTCTGCCCGCTACCCACATGGCGTACTACACCACTCTTGCGTGCCTGCTTGAGCAGACGCGGTAGTTGCACGCTGTCGCGCTTCACGCCCAGGCTGTGGCCGTAGATCAAGGTGTTGCAGATCACCGCCGAGTTCACGCCGTCTTTGGCAGCCGCCAGAACCAGGTTGTCGATGGCCACACGAGCCGCCTTGTCGACCGTCGGTTCCGGCAGGTTGTCTTCGAAGTAGATGACATCGCTGGCCTTGCCGCCCGATGCATCCCCGACAATGCTCGAACCACTGGTGTGCAGGAACGGCTTGTTCGAGCCCTTCAACGCCGCGAGCAGGGTTTCCACGGCGGCACGGTGGTCGCTGCTGGCGGCGTTGATCACCGCATCGGCCTTTTGCGCTTGCTCGGTCAATACAGCCGCGTCATCCAGGGTGCCGATCATTGGGTTGATGCCCAGCGCGGTCATCTCGGCCGCCTGCTCGGCGCTGCGCACCAGGCCGGTAACGGTGTGGCCGGCCTTGACCAGGCCGGTGGCAATGGAACCGCCGATAAAACCTGCTGCGCCGGTAATGAATACATTCATGGAGGACTCTCCTGACTGGGTAAGTGATGAACCCAGTATCAAGCACTCATCCCTGACGAATAAGCCCCTACCGCCCAATTCACTCTTGCGCGCAGCTCACGAATCAGCAGGCATACCGCGCCAGCTTGGCCTGGATAAAGTCCAGGAAACATTGGATACGCAATGCCAGCTGCGAGTTGCGGTAGAACACTGCGTGGATCGGCTGGCGATAACCGCTGTTGAACGCCTCCAGCACCGGCACCAGGCGCCCGGCCTCGATATCGTCGATGGTCATGAAGTTCGACAGGCAACAGATGCCCTGTCCTTCCAGCGCCAACTGGCGCACGGTTTCGCCGCTGGACGCCGCCACGCCGGGCTGGATCAGCCAGCGATCGCCCTCCACATGGCGCAGCGGCCAGTGGTTGAGGGTTTCGGTCTGGGTGAACCCCAACAGCGTGTGATCGGCCAGCTCGGCCACCGTGGTGGGCACGCCGTATTGCTTGAGGTAGTCGGGGCTGGCGAGGATATGCAGCGGCGTACAGCCAAGAGACCGCGCATGCAGGGTGGAGTCGGCCAGGACGCCGATACGGATGGCGATGTCGGTGCTCTGCTCCAGCAGGTCGATGATCAAGTCATCGCTGTTCAGCTCCAGCTGGATGTCCGGGTAGAGGCCGCGAAATTCGGCGATGTAGGGCACGATCCCATGCAGCATGAACGGCACGGCAGCGTTGATGCGCAGGCGCCCCGCCGGTTTCTGCTGGCGTGATGACAGGCGCTCCTCCAACTCTTCCATCTGCGCCAGGATCACCTTGGCCTGCTCGAAGAAGTACTTGCCCTCTTCGGTCAGGTCCATGCGTCGTGTGGTGCGGTTGATCAGCGTGGTGTCAAGCTTGGCTTCCAGGCGCGACAAGGTGCGGCTGACAGCCGAGGGCGTCTGCCCGACTTGCTCGGCGGCGGCGGAAATCGAACCGCATTCAATCACGCTGACGAAGATCTGCAGCTCATCGGACCGGGCTTTCACAGGCGCTCCTCGTTATCGGTTCAGCGCAGCTTACACCGAGAAATTGAACACCTGCGCCAGATGCTGCTCGTAGCGCGCTACATCAGCGTCGATGGCCGGGCGTTTCATCACGTCCACGCACAGGAACGTCGGCAGGCCGGTCATGCCGAGGAACTCGTTGGCCTTGTGGAACGGAAAGTACACCGCGTCCACCCCCTTGGCTTCGAAGAAGTCGGTCGGGTCATCGAAGGCTTGCTGCGGCGCGTTCCAGGTCAGCGAGAGCATGTACTGCTTGCCGTGGATCAGGCCACCGCTGCCGTACTTCTGCGAGGCATCGGAACGGGTGCGACCGTCGCTGGCGTACAGGCTGCCGTGGCCTTCGGTGAAGACTTCGTCGATGTACTTCTTGACGATCCACGGCGCGCCCATCCACCAGCCGGGCATTTGGTAGATGATCACATCGGCCCAGAGGAATTTGGCCACTTCTTCGGCCACGTCGTAGCCTTCGTCGATGTGGGTGACCTTGACGTCGATGCCCGCACGGTCCAACGCCGCCACGGCGGTGTCATGCAGGGTGGTGTTGTAGCGGCCATCGGAGTGGGCGAATTTCTTGCCGCCGTTGAGCAGGAGGACTTTTTTCATGGGAGGGTATCCAGAGGGGTTAACAATGTCTGCCGGCAGGCTATCGACATCGGCCCCTCGGAATAAGCGGTGATGCGGCAAAATACATTTGACCAAAAGGCACGAATTACCTGCGCATTGTTAACCACTGATCAGCAGATGGGCGCCCAGCAACGCCATGCCGATGAAAAATACGCGCTTGAACAACACCGCACTGATGCGCTGACGCACCGCCTGGCCCAACCACATGCCCAGCAGCGCCGGCACCAATGCCAACAATGAAGCATTGATCTCCCCACCTCCGAGCGTGCCGTCCAACGCCATGCCGGCAGCGAGCGCCAGGGTCGACACGGTGAAGGACAGCCCCAGCGCCTGCACCAACTGATTGCGGTCCAAGCCCAGGGCTTGCAGATAGGGCACGGCGGGGATCACAAACACACCGGTCGCCGAGGTGATGATGCCGGTGATAACACCACACAAAGGGCCCAACCAGCATTCGGTTCGAGGCTTCACCTTGAACGTGGGCAGGAACAGCCCGCTCAGTGCATACGCTAGCAACGCCCCGCCCAACGCATGGCCTACCCATCGCCCTCCACTCAGGCCCAGCCACAGCGTGCCAAGCCCGGTACCGATAAAGATCAGCAACAGCATCGGCCACAGGCGTTTGAGCAACGCATTCAGATGGCCGCCGAACGCCAGTTGCCACAGGTTGGTGATCGTCGATGGGATGATCAGCAACGCTGCAGCCTGCGCCGGTAACATAGCCAGACCGAGCAAGCCCATGGAGACTGTCGGCAAGCCCAGGCCAATCACACCCTTGACGGTGCCGGCGAGCATGAAGGTGCCGATCACCAGCAGTGTCAGGGCTGGGCCGATATCTTGGTAAAACGCGAGGAATGTATTCATGGGGTGATAGTGCGGTTTTTCGATGAGGCCGAAAATTCGCCATATACTGAGGCAGACTCTTGTTTTGCCAGAGGCTGGCGCCATGCATTTTGACCTGATAGACCTGCGCCTTTACCTGCATATCTTCGACACAGGCAATATCACCGCCGGAGCAGCCCGCAGCCACTTGTCCCTCGCGGCGGCCAGCGCCCGCATCCGAGCGATGGAGGCTTCGCTGGGCATCGAGTTTCTTGAACGTGGCCGCCGTGGCGTTACCCCAACGCCCGCAGGCAAGGCCCTGGCCCGCCACGCCCGCCTGTTGCTGCAACAGGCCGAGCATCTGCGCCAGGACCTCGCGGAATACGCCAACGGCATCAAGGGCCAGGTGCGCCTGCTGTGCAACACCACGGCCCTCAGCGAATACCTGCCGGAGTTGCTGGCGGACTTTTTGCGTGAACACCCCAACCTCGACATCGACTTGCAGGAACTGCCAAGCCTGCGCATCACCCAGGCCTTGCGCCAGGGCACAGCGGACCTCGGGATCATTTCCGACGCGGTAGACACCCACGGCCTGCAGACCCTGCCCTTTCGCGATGACCCGCTGGTGCTGATCACCCCGCAGGATCATCCGTTCACCGCAGGGAGCTTTATCGATAGCCTGCAACACGACTTTGTGGGCCTTGCCTCCCACAGCGCGTTGACGGTTTACCTCGAAGAACAGGCATTGCACGCGGGTTTTCGCCTGCAAACACGCATCCGCGCCGAGGGGTTTGATGGGGTGATCCGCATGGTCGCGCGCGGCGCCGGCCTGGGTATCGTGCCCCAGGCGGCACTGGAGCGCTGGCCGCTGGAATCCAGCTTCAAGGTCCACCCCCTGCAAGAAGAGTGGGCCTGCCGGAAGCTGCTGTTATGCGCGCGCTCGTTCGAACTCCTGCCCGGTTACGCCAAGGCCTTGTTCGACGCCTTGGCCCTGCCCTTGCGGAAAAACCCGTAATACACCGCCGACAAGATCAGCAGGAACGGCACGCCAAACACCAGCGTCATCTTGAACGCCTCGGTTAAATACGTGGTGATCATCACCGCGCCCATCAGCACCAGGCCCAGCAGGGTGCTGTAGGGAAAAAATCGCAGTTGGAACGACAGCGTCGGCCCACCGTGACGCTGGCGGTAGCGACGGAAGAACAGGTGCGTAAGGAAGATCATGAACCAGGTGAAGATCGCGCCGAACATCGAGATCGCCATCATCAAGGTGAACGAGCTTTGCGGGTATACCACGTTGAGCAACGTCGCCAGGGCGATGCCCGAACTGGACAGCAGCAACGCATTCAGCGGAATGCCGCTCTTGCTCAAGGCGCCCATGGCCTTGGGCGCGAAGCCGGCACGGGACAGGCTGAACATCATGCGGGTGGTGATGTAGAGCTGGCTGTTCATGGCCGACAACGCTGCGATCAAAATCACGAAATTCATCACCCCGGTGGCGCCGGGAATGCCGATGGTCTGCATCACCGTGACGAAGGGGCTCTGGGTCTGCCCGGCCTGGTTCCACGGCACGATGGCCAGCATCAGCGCCAGGGTCAGCAGGTAAAACACCACCAGGCGCACGATGGTCGCACGGAAGGCTTTCTTCACCGCCTGTTCCGGGTCGGCCGCTTCACCGGCGGCCACGGCGATCATCTCCACGCTCAGGTAGCTGAAGATCGACACGATCACGGCGATCCACATGCCACTCAGGCCATGGGGGAAAAAGCCGTCGTGGGCCGTGTAGTTCTGCACGCCGTACTCCGGGTTGCCGGAGCCGAACACCACGTACACGGCGAGGAGGATGAAGCCGACGATGGCGCTGATCTTGATCGTCGAGAACCAGTATTCGAAGTTGCCGAAGGTCTTCACGCTGATGGCGTTGAGCAGGATCAGCACACTGGAAAACGATACGATCCACACCCATTCCGGCACGTTGGCGAACCAGTACTTCATGTACATCGCGACCGCCGTAACCTCCGCACCCACCGCCAGCACAATCGCCGCCCAGTAGGCGTAGCGCACCAGGAAACCGGCCAGCGGGCTGATGTAGAACTCGGCATAAGCGCCGAACGAGCCCGAGGTGGAATGCGCCACCGTCATCTCCGCCAGGCAGCCCATCAATAACAAGGTGATCAACGCGCCGATGGCATAGCTCACCAGCACACTGGGCCCGGCATACCCAATGGCATAGGCACTGCCCATGAACAGCCCGGTGCCAATGGCGCCGCCGATGGCGATCATGCTCATCTGGCCGGAAGTGAGCTGGCGCCGCAGGCCCAGTTCGCGGTGGGTGATCTCGGCAAAGCCGGTGTCTGGCGTGGTCATGTGGTGTGCCCCATTATTATTGTGATTGCACTATTTATTAACTGTTGTCACAAATTCCCTGTGGGAGGGGGCAAGCCCCCTCCCACATCTTTATCTGCGTTGTGGTCAGGTCACGCTGTTGCGGACTTTGAATTGCGGTTGGTCCCAGGTGCGGTTGTCGAGGATTTCGCCCAGGATTTCCACAGCGTCAAACACCTCGGTAAAGCTTGTGTACAACGGCGTAAACCCAAAGCGCATGATGCGCGGCTCGCGGTAGTCGCCGATCACGCCACGGGCGATCAAGGCCTGGATCACTGCGTAGCCTTCGGGGTGTTCAAAGCTCACATGACTGCCGCGCCGGGCGTGTTCACGCGGGGTGATCAGCACCAGTTCATGAGCAGCGCAACGTGCTTCGACCAATGCGATAAACAGATCAGTCAACGCCAGGGACTTGCTGCGCAGACTCGCCATATCGGTCTGGGCGAAAATCTCCAGCCCGCATTCCACCATCGCCAGCGAGGTGATCGGTTGGGTGCCGCACAGGTAACGCGCGATACCCGCACTCGGCGCGTAGTTCGATTCCATGGCGAACTGCCGGGTGTGGCCGAACCAGCCCGACAACGGCTGGCGCACCACATCCACCAACGCCGGGTTGACCCACACAAACGCCTGGGAGCCCGGGCCGCCGTTGAGGTACTTGTAGGTGCAGCCAATCGCATAATCGGCACCGGCCTGATGCAGGTCGATGGGCACCGCGCCCGCCGAGTGCGCCAGGTCCCAGATACTCAGCGCGCCGCACTCATGGCTCAGGGCGGTCAGCGCCTGCATGTCGTACATGTAGCCGGTCTTGTAGTTGACGTGGGTGAGCATCACCACCGCCACGTCCTGGTCGATGGCCTGGGGCAATTCGTCCGGACTGTTCACCAGGCGCAGGGCATAGCCCTGTTGCAGCAGCTCGGCCAGGCCTTCGGCGATATACAGGTCGGTCGGAAAGTTGCTCGCCTCGCTGACGATCACCTTGCGGTGCGGTTGGCGTTGACGCTGTACGGTCAACGCGGCGCTGAGCACCTTGAACAGGTTGATCGAGGTGGTATCGGTGATCACCACTTCACCGTGGCCCGCGCCGATCAACGGCGCCAGGCGGTTACCCAGGCGCTGGGACAGGTCCGCCCAGCCGGCGCTGTTCCAACTACGGATCAGGCCATTACCCCATTCTTCGGCAATCACTGCCTGGGCTCGTGCCAACGCCGTCACCGGGCGTGCGCCGAGGGAGTTGCCGTCGAGATAGATCACGCCCTCCGGCAACGCAAACTGGCGGCGCAGTGGCGCCAGCGGATCTTGTTCGTCGAGGGCTAGGCAGTGGCTTCGCTTGGTCATGGGCTGTCCTGGTTTTTATAGGTAAGAATGGACCAAATAATGAACGAACTTTTAGAGAATTTTCGTGCAAAGTGGCGGGCAACAGGCTAATTAAGCTGTAGGAAATTCGAATTTAACCCCCAAACACGCGGATTTATTCTAACCATGATTCTCGACGCCACCGACCTGCGCCTCCTGCATTTCCTGCAGCAGGATGGCCGCATCAGCAACCAGGAACTGGCCGAAAAAGTCGCGCTGTCGCCGTCCGCGTGCCTGCGCCGTCTGCGCCTGCTGGAGAGCGAGGGCATCATCAGCGGTTACCGTGCGGTGCTGAATGCGGAGCAGTTGGGGATTGAGCTGGAGGCCATCGTGCACCTGTCGTTGCGCCAGGATGTGGAGGATTGGCACGAGACGTTCATCAAGAAGGTGCAGGGCTGGCCGGAGGTCGCCAGCGCCTACGTGATCACTGGCGCCAGCAACTATGTGCTGCGGGTGCAGGCGCGCAACCTCAAGCACTTTTCGGACTTTATCGTGAACCATCTGAACCGCACGGCGGGGGTGATGGATATCCGTTCGGAGATTGTGTTGCAGAAGATCAAGGATCGGGATGAGGTGCTGGACTTGGTCGTACGCAAATAACCACGCCACCACAATACCCTGTGGGAGGGGGCTTGCCCCCGATAGCAATGGTTCAGCCAATTAATATATTGGCTTCACCGCCGCCATCGGGGGCAAGCCCCCTCCCACATTTTGAATCGCGTTTAATCTTCCAGAGCGCGGACTCGTTGCATGCGTTTCTGCTCCACCGGCGCATCCGCTACCTGCAACGCAAAGTCAAAATCAATCTGCGCAAACCGCCCCTCCACGCCAAACTCCCGCGCCAGTTGCGGGTCGTCACTGAAGCGAATCTCGGCGATCAACTCATCCCGCGTCGCATAGGCAAAGTCGTCATGCAGGTACGGGTCATCCGACAGGTTGATCTGTGTGGTCAGGTGCCGGTGCCCCGGCGCCGAAATAAAGAAGTGGATATGCGCCGGCCGCTGCCCGTGGCGCCCGAGCAGATCCAGCAGTTGCTGGGTCGGCCCGGTCGGTGGGCAACCGTAGCCCGACGGCACGATACTGCGGAACCGGTAGTTGCCCTGGGCATCGGTCTCGATGCGTCGGCGCAGGTTGAACTCCGATTGCGTCGGGTCGAACCACGAGTAAGTACCGCCCGTATTGGCCTGCCACACGTCCACAATCGCCCCGGCCAGCGGTTTGCCGTTGGTATCGCGCACCTGCCCGCGCATGAACAGCGGCACCGCATCGTCCTTGCCATCATCCAGCCGCGCCTCGTACTTGCTCAACGGCGCCCCGGCCACATACAGCGGGCCTTCAATGGTGCGCGGCGTGCCGCCGGATTTGCCGGCTTCCTCGTCGGCAGCGTCCATCAGCAAATCCAGGTAATGCTCAAGGCCCAGCCCGGCGGCGAGCAATCCGGCTTCCTGGTGCTTGCCCAGCTCGTTGAGGTAGTTGACCGCCTTCCAGAACTCTTCCGGGGTCACTTCCAGGTCTTCGATGATGTTCACGGTGTCGCGCAGGATCCGGTAGATCAGCGCCTTGGTGCGCGGGTTGCCAGCGTCGTTGAGGTTGCCGCTGGCTTCTTCGAGAAACTGTTGGGCATAGGCAGTCTGGGACAGTCGGATGGACATGGTGCATTCCTCATCTTGTAGTTATTGGTCTGGAAACCGGCCTAGCGGTCGTCGTCATGGATCGACGACGGGTGCCGGCACAGGGCGTTCACTTCGATGGCCATATAGGGGAACAGCGGCAGTTGCATCAGCAGGTCATGCAGCGCCTGCACGCTGTCGACATCGAACACGCTGTAGTTGGCGTAGTGCCCGGCGATGCGCCACAGGTGACGCCATTTGCCTTCCTGTTGCAGGCGCTGCGCCAGCGCCTTTTCATCGGCCTTGAGGCGGGCTGCGCGCTCGGGGTTCATGTCGAGCGGCAGGTTCACGGTCATTTTTACGTGGAACAACATGGCAGGCGCCTCTTAGTGTTTGTCACGACGCAAGAACGCCAGGCGCTCTTCATCGATGGCCAGGCCCAGGCCCGGTGCGGTGGAGATATGCAGCTGGAAGTCGCGGTACACCGGCGGCTCGGTGAGGATGTCTTCGGTAAGCAGCAACGGGCCGAACAGCTCGGTGCCCCACGCCAGTTTGTTCAGCGTAAGGAAGGCATGCGCCGACGCCAGGGTGCCGATGCCGCCTTCGAGCATGGTGCCGCCGTACAGGCCGATACCCGCCGCTTCGGCAATCGCGGCGGTGCGCAGCACGGCACGTGGGCCGCCGTTCTTGGCGATCTTGAGGGCGAACACCGACGCCGCGCCTTCGCGGGCCAGGTTGAACGCGTCCTCGACGCACTCGATGGATTCATCCGCCATGATCGGCGCCGGGCTCGACAGGTTGAGCCGTGCCATGCCGCCACGGTTATTGCGCGAGATGGGCTGTTCGATCAGGTCGATGCCGTTGTCGCCGAGCACCTGGCACGCCCGCAGTGCCACCGCTTCGTCCCAGGCCTGGTTGACGTCGACGCGCACGCTGGCGCGGTCGCCCAGGGCCTTTTTGATCGCGATCACATGGGCCAGGTCCTGGCTGACCTCACCGGCGCCGATCTTCAACTTGAAGAGGCGGTGGCGGCGCAGGTCGAGCATCTTTTCGGCCTCGGCAATGTCCTGCTCGGTGTTGCCGCTGGCCAGGGTCCAGGCCACCGGCAGCGCGTCGCGCACACGCCCACCGAGCAGTTCGCTGACCGGCAGGTGCAGGCGTTTGCCGAGAGCGTCGAGCAACGCGCTTTCGATACCGGACTTGGCAAAGGTGTTGCCACGGATGCTGCGCTCCAGGCGCAACATGGCAGCGTTGATATTACTGGCGTCCTGGCCGATCAGCAGCGGCGCGAAGTGGCGGTCGATGTTGACCTTGATGCTGTCGGGGCTTTCATTGCCATAGCTCAAGCCGCCAATGGTGGTGGCTTCGCCGATGCCTTCGATACCGTCGGCGCAGCGCAGGCGGATGATCACCAGGGTCTGGTTTTGCAGGGTGTGCATCGCCAGCTTGTGCGGGCGAATGGTGGGGAGGTCGACGATGATCGTGTCGATCGACTCGATGGCGCAAATCGGCATGGCTATACCCGTTGGGTTCTTTATAGGTTTTAGCCGATTCTGTGCCGTATTTTTCAAGGCTTCCAATATAGAATGGGTCTCGCACAATACCCTGAAGGTATGAAAGGAGCCGTCATGGAACTGCGTCACCTGCGCTACTTCCAGGTGCTGGGAGAGACCCTCAACTTCACCCGCGCCGCCGAACGCCTGCACATCGCCCAGCCGCCATTGAGTCGGCAGATCCAGCAATTGGAGGATGAACTGGGCGTCATTTTGCTTGAACGTGGCCGACCGCTGCGGCTGACCGAGGCCGGGCGGTTTTTTTATGAACACGCCAACGTGCTGCTGGAGCAATTGAACAAGGTCTGTGACAACACCCGGCGTATCGGCCAGGGCGAGAAGACATGGCTGGGCATCGGTTTTGCGCCGTCGACCCTGTACGGCGTGCTGCCCGAATTGATCCGCCGATTGCGTACCCATGAGGCGCTGGAGCTGGAGTTGGGGCTGTCGGAGATGACCACTTTGCAGCAGGTCGAAGCGCTCAAGGCCGGGCGCATCGACGTGGGGTTCGGGCGAATTCGCATCGATGACCCGGCCATCGTCCAGCGCGTGCTGGTGGAGGACCGGCTGGTCGCCGTGCTGCCTGCCGGTCACCCGTTGCTCGATGCGCCCGCCACCCTCGCCCAACTGGCCGCCGAACCTTTTGTGCTCTACCCCGGCAACCCACGCCCCAGCTACGCCGACCATGTGATCGCGCTGTTCGACGCCCATGGCTTGAGCCTCAAGGTGGCGCAGTGGACCAACGAGTTGCAGACCGCCATTGGCCTGGTCGGCGCCGGCATGGGCGTGACGCTGGTGCCCGCCTCGGTGCAAGTGCTGCACCGCGCGGACATCGGCTATACACCCGTTGTGGAGGCCACGGCGACGTCGCCGATCATCCTCAGCCGACGGGTGAATGACCAGTCGCCAGGGCTGAATCATTGCCTGCAACTGGTGGAAGAGCTCATCTGATTTATCCCAAACACTACAAACCCCTGTGGGAGCTGGCTTGCCTGCGATAGCGGTGGGTCAGCTGGCACATCATCTGACTGACACATCGCTATCGCAGGCAAGCCAGCTCCCACATTTGGATCTTCATTGTATTCAAAGGCTGCGCAGGCGCTTGCGCTGCAGGGTTTGGCTAGGGGACTCGTCGAACAATTTTCGATACTCCGCCGAAAACCGCCCCAGGTGGGTAAAGCCCCAGCCCAGGGCGATCTCAGAGATGGTACGGGTAGAGCCGTGTTCAAGGATTTCCTGGCGCACGACGCCCAGCCGGTATTTCTTCAAATAGGCCATCGGCGACAGCGCAAAGTATTTGCGAAAGGCATCGAACAGCTTGAACCGCGACACCCCCGCAGCGGCCTCCAGGTCCTCCAGGTGCACCGCTTCCCGAGCGTTGTCATGGATGTACTGCCGCGCACGGATCAGATAATGCGGCAGTTTCACGCCCAGGACATCGCGCAGTTCTTCGGAGTAGTTGTTCGGCTGGGCCAGGATCAGGCCCTTGATCAGCGAGCTTTCCAGGTCGCGGGTAAAAGCGGCCTGCTCGTATAACTCGCTGCCATGCTCAAGCTCGGCGATGAAGTAGCGCGCCATGCGCCACCACGACGCCGAAGCGCCGTCCACTGCGTCCATCACCGACTCAAAGCGCAGCGGCGCCTCAATCGGCCGTTGCAGCAAACCTTCCAGCGATTCACTCATCGCCGCCCGCGTGATCACCACCTGCAACTTTCGGCAATCGCCGGAGATCGCCAGCACCTGATGCTCATTGGGCGAGATGATCACGCCCTGGTCGCGGTTGGAACTCAGGCGCTCACCGTTCTTGCTCAACTCCTGTTCGCCCACCAGCGGCAGGCTCAGGCTGTAGCTGCTGAAATGCTCGGCGTCTTCGATGTCGATGGTCACGTCGGTGCCGTACTCGATCACCCCCAGGGTGGTGGCGCGGGACTTGAACACGTTGGCGCTGTGGTGAAAGCGCAGGCGCTCCGGCGTATTGGTGGCCAGGCGATGGGGCCCGCAAATGCCCGACATCCAGCTGCGGGCGCCTTCCAGGTCGAAGCGTTGAATCGTTTGGCTGCTCATCAGGGTGCACCCACGGCGGTTAGGCTGTTGCGCGCTCTGGCGGCGCGTCGTTGTTGTTCGACAGCAATTAATGCGCCACGCCGGCGCAATGGCCAGCGGGTGGATAGCAAGGGTCGACTAAGTGGATAAGACCCCGGCTTTTGCGACCACTGCCCTGCAAGACAGTAGCGCATCCCGTCACCGCTGCGCACCGGGTTGGGTATTTGCTGCCCAATTATCCGGCGCAGGTTCCCCCACTAAGCGGATAGCCCGCGTCCTGCCGCGCTGCCTCTAATAAACCACCGATCAGCCCCTATCAAAAAGGTGCCTCCCATGAGTGGTGCAAGAAGCGTCGAGCAGTGGAAAACGTTTATCGAAGGTTGCCTGGACTTTCGCCCGGTGGATGAAGTATTCCGCATCGCCCGCGACATGTTCACCGAGCCGGAACTGTTCGATCTGGAGATGGAACTGATCTTCGAAAAGAACTGGATCTACGCCTGCCACGAAAGCGAACTGGCCAACAACCACGACTTCGTGACCCTGCGCGCCGGGCGCCAGCCGATGATCATCACCCGCGATGGCGAAGGCCGCCTCAATGCGTTGATCAACGCCTGCCAGCACCGCGGCACCACGCTGACGCGGGTCGGCAAAGGCAACCAATCCACGTTCACCTGCCCGTTCCATGCCTGGTGCTACAAGAGCGATGGCCGGCTGGTGAAGGTCAAGGCGCCGGGGGAATACCCGGACGGTTTCGACAAGGCCACGCGCGGCCTGAAAAAGGCGCGCATCGAGAGCTACAAGGGCTTTGTGTTTATCAGCCTGGACGTAAATGGCAGCGACAGCCTGGAGGATTTCCTCGGCGACGCCAAAGTGTTCTTCGACATGATGGTCGCGCAGTCCGCCACCGGCGAACTGGAAGTACTGCCGGGCAAATCCGCCTACACCTACGACGGCAACTGGAAGCTGCAGAACGAAAACGGCCTGGACGGTTATCACGTCAGCACCGTGCACTACAACTATGTGGCCACCGTGCAGCATCGCCAGCAGGTGAACACCGAGAACGGCACAGGGGCCGGCAGCACCCTGGACTACAGCAAACTCGGCGCCGGCGACGCCAATACCGATGACGGCTGGTTCGCCTTCCACAATGGCCACAGTGTGCTGTTCAGCGACATGCCCAACCCCAGCGTGCGCTCCGGCTACGCCACCATCATGCCGCGCCTGGTGCGGGAGCACGGCCAGCAGAAGGCCGAGTGGATGATGCACCGCCTGCGCAACCTGAATATCTACCCGAGCCTGTTCTTCCTCGACCAGATCAGCTCGCAGCTGCGCATCATCCGCCCGGTGGCGTGGAACAAGACCGAGATCATCAGCCAATGCCTGGGGGTCAAGGGCGAGTCCGACGCCGATCGCGAGAACCGCATCCGCCAGTTCGAAGACTTCTTCAACGTGTCGGGCATGGGCACGCCGGATGACCTGGTGGAGTTCCGCGAAGCCCAGCGCGGGTTCCAAGGCCGGCTTGAACGCTGGAGCGACATCTCACGCGGCAGCCACCGCTGGGCAACCGGGCCCACGCCGAACAGCGAAGCCATCGGCATCCAGCCGGCCATGACCGGCACAGAATTCACCCATGAAGGCCTCTACGTTAACCAGCACCGCAACTGGCAGCAGTTCCTGCTCAACGGCCTCGATCAACAAGCGCTGAAACTGCGGGAGGTGAAATGATGAATGCCCCATTGCAGTACCGCATCGAACAGTTCTTCTACCGCAAGTCCGAGCTGTGCGACGCCCAGGACTGGGACGCCTATGTGCAGTTGTTCGACCCGCAGAGTGAGTTCCACTTGCCGCAGTGGGACTCGGAACACGTCTACACCCGCGACCCCAAGCGCGAAATGTCGCTGATCTACTACGCGAACCGTTCGGGCCTGGAAGACCGCGTGTTCCGTTTGCGCACCGGCAAGGCGGCGTCGGCCACACCGATGCCGCGCACGCTGCACATGATCAACAACGTGCGCGTTGCCGAGCAGGCGGATGGCACGCTGGAGGTGCGACTGAATTGGCACACGCTGTTCTATCGCCTGGCCACGTCGGAGCAGTTTTACGGCCACGCCACCTATACCCTCAAACCGGAAGGCGACAGCTGGTTGATCACCCGCAAGCATGCGCTGCTGCTCAACGACACCATTAACTCGGTGCTGGATTTCTATCACCTCTGACCACGGCTAAATCACCGAGATGCTGTTGTGGTGAGAGTGCTTGTTGTGGCGAGCGGGCTTGCCCCGCGTTGGGCTGCGTAGCTGCCCCTCTGGAAGACACCGGGTTTTCAGCTGGAAAAATGCGGTGGTCTTATTGGGGCTGCTTCGCAGCCCAACGCGGGGCAAGCCCGCTCGCCACAAGTTATGCGCACGTTATAAATATGCGGAGAGCAACACATGAATCACAAAGTGGCCTTCAGTTTTGCCGACGGCAAGACGCTGTTCTTCCCCGTCGGCGCCAATGAAATCCTGCTGGATGCAGCACTGCGCAACGGCATCAAGATCCCGCTGGATTGCCGTGAAGGCGTGTGCGGCACTTGCCAGGGCCGTTGCGAATCCGGCGAGTACAGCCAGGATTATGTCGACGAAGAGGCCCTGTCCAACCTCGACCTGCAACAGCGCAAGATGCTCAGTTGCCAGACGCGGGTGAAGTCCGATGCGACGTTCTACTTCGACTTTGATTCGAGCCTGTGCAATGCGCCGGGGCCGGTTCAGGTCAAGGGCACCGTGAGCGCGGTGGAGCAGGTGTCGGCCAGCACGGCGATCCTGCAGGTGCAGTTGGATCAGGCACTGGATTTCCTGCCGGGCCAATATGCACGCCTGTCGGTGCCTGGCACGGACAGTTGGCGCTCGTATTCCTTCGCCAACCTTCCGGGCAATCAATTGCAATTCCTGGTGCGCCTGCTGCCGGATGGGGTGATGAGCAACTACCTGCGCGAGCGTTGCCAGGTGGGTGATGAACTGGTGATGGAAGCACCCCTCGGCGCTTTCTACCTGCGGCACGTCTGCAAACCCTTGGTGCTGGTGGCGGGCGGCACCGGGTTATCGGCGTTGCTGGGCATGCTCGATGAACTGGCCGCCAACGGCTGCGACCAGCCCGTGCACCTGTACTACGGCGTACGTGGCGCAGAAGACTTGTGCGAAGCGGCGCGCATCCAGGCCTACGCCGCGAAAATCCCGGACTTTCGCTACACCGAAGTGCTCAGCGCGCCCTCGGACGAATGGCCCGGCAAGCGCGGTTACCTCACCGAGCATTTCGACCTGGCCGAATGGCGGGACAGATCGGCGGATATGTACCTGTGCGGCCCCCCTCCAATGGTCGAATCCGTCCAACAATGGCTGGCGGATCAGGCACTTGATGGCGTTCAGCTGTATTACGAAAAGTTCACGCAGAGTAATATCTGACCCTCAGCACTTCTGAGGGGTAGATGCGGCGTGCACTCCACCCTGAGAAAAACAAGTAGAAGGGAATGTTAATGGCGGATGACATGGTTAACCCGGTGGGCCTCAAGCGTGGCCTGAAGAACCGGCACATTCAGTTGATCGCCTTGGGAGGGGCGATCGGCACGGGGTTGTTCCTCGGCTCGGCCGGGGTACTCAAGTCGGCGGGGCCGTCGATGATCCTGGGCTACGCGATTGCCGGTTTTATCGCATTCCTGATCATGCGCCAGCTTGGCGAGATGATCGTCGAAGAGCCGGTGGCCGGTTCCTTCAGCCACTTCGCTCACAAATACTGGGGCGGCTACGCGGGCTTCCTGGCCGGCTGGAACTACTGGGTACTCTACGTGCTGGTGGGCATGGCCGAACTGACGGCGGTGGGCAAGTACATCCAGTTCTGGTGGCCGCAGATCCCGACCTGGGTCAGCGCGCTGGTGTTCTTCGTGGCGGTGAACCTGATCAACACCCTCAACGTGAAGTTCTTCGGTGAAGCCGAGTTCTGGTTCGCGATCATCAAGGTGGTGGCGATTGTCGGCATGATCGTGCTCGGTTGCTACCTGCTGTTCAGCGGCACCGGCGGCCCGCAGGCGTCGGTGAGCAACCTGTGGAGCCACGGCGGGTTCTTCCCCAATGGCGGCATGGGGCTGTTGATGTCCATGGCGTTCATCATGTTCTCCTTCGGTGGCCTGGAGTTGGTGGGCATCACCGCCGCCGAAGCCAGCGAACCGCGCAAGGTCATCCCGAAAGCGATCAACCAGGTGGTGTACCGCATCCTGATTTTCTACGTCGGCGCATTGACCGTGCTGTTGTCGCTCTACCCATGGGACCAACTGCTGCAAACCCTCGGCGCGTCGGGCGATGCCTACAGCGGGAGCCCATTCGTGCAGATCTTCTCGCTGATCGGTAACGACACCGCCGCCCACATTCTCAACTTCGTGGTGCTGACCGCGGCGCTGTCGGTGTACAACAGCGGCGTGTACTGCAACAGCCGCATGCTGTTCGGCCTGGCCGAGCAAGGCGATGCGCCCAAGTCGCTGATGAAGCTGAACAAGCAAGGCGTGCCGATCCGCGCCCTGGCGATTTCGGCCCTGGTGACGATGCTGTGCGTGGTGGTCAACTACGTCGCACCGAAGAGCGCCCTGGAGTTGCTGTTCGCGCTGGTGGTTGCCTCGCTGATGATCAACTGGGCGCTGATCAGCATCACCCACATCAAGTTCCGCAAGGCCATGGGCGAACAGGGCCTGACGCCGTCGTTCAAGACCTTCTGGTTCCCGTTCAGCAACTACCTGTGCCTGGCGTTCATGGTGATGATCATCAGCGTGATGCTGGCGATTCCAGGCATCAGCGAGTCGGTGTATGCGATGCCGGTGTGGGTGGGGATTATCTACATTGCCTATCGGCTGCGGGTTCGCAGAAGTCACGCGATAGTCAACGCGCAGTGATGCCTGTGGGAGGGGGCTTGCCCCCGATAGCGGTCTATCAGTACCCGATGTACTGACTGACACTGCCATCGGGGGCAAGCCCCCTCCCACATTTTGTTTACAGCGTGGAACGTACTCGCCACAGTTCTGGGAACAGCACGGTATCGAGCATCTTGCGCAAATACCCCACACCTTCCGTGCCACCCGTGCCCGGCTGGAAGCCGATAATCCGCTCCACCGTCGTCACATGGCGGAAACGCCACTGACGGAACGAATCCTCCAGGTCGATAAACTTCTCGGCCAACTGATACAAATCCCAGTAACGCTTCGGGTCGCGGTACACCTCACGCCACGCCGCCTCCACGGACTCATCGTGAACCGTCGCCGCCGTCGGGTCGCGCTCGGCCCGCTTTGGATCAATCGCCAGGCCCGCCTTGATCATCAGGTTGATCGCCTCGTCATACAGCGACGGCGTGGCAATTGCCACTTTCAACTCGTTCAACAGTTCCGGCCGATGGGCATGGGGCCGCAACAGCGCCGCGCTTTTATTGCCGAGGATAAATTCGATCTCGCGGTACTGGAATGACTGGAACCCCGACGACTGCCCCAGGAACGGGCGGATCGCTTTGTATTCCGACGGCGTCATTGTCGCCAGCACGGCCCAGGCGTGCACCAGCTGATCGAAGATCCGCGACACCCGCGCCAGCATCTTGAACGCCGGTGGCAGCTCGCCCAGGCGTACATGTTCGCGGGCGGCCTTGAGTTCGTGGAGCATCAGCTTCATCCACAGCTCCGAGGTCTGGTGCTGGATGATAAAGAGCATTTCGTTGTGGTCCGGCGACAGCGGGTGCTGGGCGCTGAGGACTTTGCCCAGGTCCAGGTAATCGCCGTAGCTCATGGACTCGGAAAAATTCAGTTCGGCGTTATGCCATTCTTCGGGCGGCTGATAGTCAACAGAGAAGGGACATTGGCTCATCGCGTGGGCTCCTTGAGCGGGCGGAGAATGGCGCGGACAGGGCTCGCGTCGAGGTTGGCAAAGCGCAGCGGCAGGGCGATCAGTTCGTAATCGCCCTCGGGGACGTCATCGAGCACGATGCCTTCGAGAATCGCCATGCCATGGCGCGCCACGGCGTTGTGGGAATCCATGGTCTTGGACTGCTGCGGGTCCAGCGAGGGCGTATCGATGCCGATCAAGCGCACTCCGAGGCTGGCGAGCAGCTCGATGGTCTGCGGGGCGATGGCGGTGAAATTCGAATCCCATTCGGTCAGCGGCGCTTGTGGATAAGTACGCAGTAACACGCGCTCCGGCAAGTTATCCACACGGCCTTGAAGTTGGTGCGGCTGTATAAGCGCACCGCTGTCCAGGCAATGCAGCACGCGGCAAGGCCCCATGTACACATCCAACGACACCTCACCAATGGCCACGCCGTCCGCGCTGTAATGCAGCGGCGCATCCACGTGGGCGCCGGTGTGCGGCGACAAGGTAATGCGTCCGACATTCACTGGACACTCCGGGCCCAACTGCCACACGCGCTCTTCCTGGAACGGCGTATCCCCCGGCCAGGTCGGGGTCGCCGTACTCAAGGGCGGGCTGATATCCCACCACGTTTTTATTGGGTTCATTTCAAGGCTCTCGGCGGTTACTGGGGTGAATGATACGAGGGCCGGCTGCGAATTTTCTTGCGAATTCTGGCGTGAAGCGGGAAATCTTTCGCACTTACTGCGAAGAACGGACGAGAAATCGCACAAATATATCGTCCGGATGCGTCACCGTGCCCTGTGGGAGCCGGGCTTGCCCGCGATGACGGTGGCACTGCTTGCATCTTCATAGCCTGACACTCCGCTATCGCGGGCAAGCCCGGCTCCCACAGGGGTTCGCGGTAATTTCCGGATCATCACACCGCTGCGCTTCTGGGCATCCCGATGTCGAGTTCAGACCACTGACGCAACGCCCTAGGCCTTAGGGTGCATCCTTCCATTCCCTTCCTCGGAGTCATCATGTCCAAGCCCATCACCGTACTGCGCGACACTCATCCCCTGCCGGTCCTGGACGCGTGCAAATGGGAAAAACTCGAAGGCGACCCGCACACCGTCAACCTCAACGCCTACACCAGCGAAGACGGCAGCAAGATCATGGGCACCTGGATCTGCACCCCGGGCAAGTGGTACGTGGACTACGTGAAGTGGGAATACTGCCACTTCCAGGAAGGCTACTGCATCATCACGCCGGAAGGCCTGGAGCCGATTCACTTGCGAGCTGGGGATATCTTCGTGGTGGAACCGGGGATGAAGGGGACGTGGGAAGTGGTCGAGACGGTGCGTAAATATTTTGTGTTTGCTTGAGCCGCAAAAACCCGGGAGCCCACTATTAGCAGGCTCCCGGAACCGCCCCTACTTGGGCTTGCGATAGCTATTGATAATCGCCGAGAAGTCCTTGCCCCCTTCCCCACGCTGGCTCATCGATTGATACAACTGCTGGGCCACAGCGCCCAGAATCACGGGTTGCTTGGCCTGACGTGCAGCCTCAGTAGCCAGGCCCAGGTCCTTGAGCATCAGGTCAGCACCAAACCCACCGGTATAACCACGGGACGACGGCGCGGTTTCAATCACACCCGGCCACGGGTTGTAGGTATCGGAACTCCAGCAACGTCCGGTTGAGCTGTTGATGATGCCGGCCAGCACCTGGGTGTCGATGCCCAACGCGTCGCCCAGCGCCATGGCTTCGCTGACGCCGACCATGCTGATCCCCAACAACAAGTTGTTGCAGATCTTGGCGATTTGCCCCGTGCCCACCTCACCGCAGTGCACGATGTTGCGGCCCATCTGCGCCAGAACCGGTTGCAGGGTGGCGAACAGTTCCGGGGTGGCGCCGACCATGAAGGTCAGCGTCCCGGCTGCGGCGCCGCCCGTGCCGCCGGAGACCGGGGCGTCGGCTACGGCCACACCTTGTTCGGCCGCCACAGCCGCTACGTCGCGGATGGTCTGCGGGTCAATGGTGCTGCAATCCACCGCCGGTACGCCTTTGCCGATGCCGGCAAGTACACCGTCTTCATTCAGCCAGACGCTGCGCACATGGGCGGCGGCGGGCAGCATGGTGATCACCAGCTCAGCGCCGGTGGCCGCATCACGCGGCGAATCGCTGATGGTGCCACCCAGCTCGGCCAGTTCCTTGAGCACCGCCTGGTTCAGGTCAAACAGGTTCAGCGCATGGCCGGCCTTGATCAGGTTGCGGGCCATGGGGGCGCCCATGTTGCCCAAGCCGATAAATGCAATCTTCATGGTCGTCTCCCGGAATCAGCGCAGGTTGATGGTGGTGTTGACGCCATCGTTGACCGTGTCGTCGTCGAACCAGCGGCTGGTGACGGTCTTGGTCTGGGTGTAGAACTGCACCACTTGCTTGCCATATGGGCCGAGGTCGCCAAGCTTGGAACCACGGGAACCGGTGAAGCTGAAGAACGGCACCGGCACCGGGATCGGGATGTTGATGCCGACCTGGCCTACATCGATTTCGCTCTGGAACTTGCGCGCCGCCGCGCCGCTCTGGGTGAACAGGCCGGTACCGTTGCCGAACGGGTTGGCGTTGACCAGGGCGATGGCCTCGTCGAGGGTCGCGACCTCCAGCACCACCAGCACCGGGCCGAAGATTTCCTGAGTATAGATCTGCATGTCGGTGGTCACGCCCGAGAACAGCGTCGGGCCGACAAAGTTGCCTTGCTCGAAGCCCGGCACCTTGATGTCGCGACCGTCCAGCTCCAGCTTGGCGCCTTCTTTCACGCCGCTTTCGATCAGCTCCAGAATGCGTGCCTTGGCACGCTTGGAAATCACCGGGCCGACATCGGTGCCGGCTTCGCTCCCCGCATTGACCTTGAGCTTTTGCGCCAGCGCTTTCAGGTCCGGCAGCCATTGCTTGGACGCGCCCACCAGCACCACCACCGAAGTGGCCATGCAACGTTGGCCCGCCGCACCGAAACCCGCACCGACCAGGGCATTGAGGGTGTGTTCACGGTTGGCATCCGGCAGCACCACGGCGTGGTTCTTGGCGCCCATCATCGACTGCACGCGCTTGCCATGTTTGCCGGCCAAGTCGTAGACGTGAGTGCCCACGGCGGTCGAGCCCACGAAGGACACAGCCTTGATGTCTTTGTGGGTGCACAGTGCATCCACCACGTCCTTGCCGCCGTGCACCACGTTGAGCACGCCAGCCGGCACGCCAGCTTCCAGCGCCAGCTCGACGAGCAGCATGGTCGACAGCGGGTCCTGCTCGGAGGGCTTGAGGACGAAGGTGTTACCGCAGGCAATGGCCATCGGGAACATCCACAGCGGGATCATCGCCGGGAAGTTGAACGGGGTGATACCGGCGCACACGCCGATGGGTTGGCGCAGGGTGTAGGTGTCGACGCCACCAGCGACGTTTTCAGCAAACTCGCCCATTTGCAGGGTGCCGATGGAGCAGGCGTGTTCCACCACTTCCAGGCCACGGAAAATATCGCCTTCGGCATCGGCAATGGTCTTGCCCTGCTCGTTGCTGAGGACCACGGCGATGCGCTTGGAATGTTCGCGGATCAAGGCTTGCAGCTTGAGCATGATGCGCATGCGCGCGCCGATCGGCGTCAGCTTCCAGGTCTGGAAGGCGCGGTGGGCAGCATCGATGGCAGCGTTGACTTCATCGGCAGTTGCGAACGGGACTTTGGCCAGCACCTCTTGGGTGGCCGGGTTGACGATGTCTTGCCACTCGGTGGTCTTGGACTCGACCCACTCGCCGTTGATCAGCAACTTGACCTGTTGCACGGAAATATCGGCAGATGCGTTCATGTGGTCTCCAATCTTATATTTATGCAGAGACAAGGCGCGTAACC
This sequence comes from Pseudomonas sp. NFPP24, assembly GCF_900112095.1. Lineage (NCBI taxonomy): Bacteria > Pseudomonadati > Pseudomonadota > Gammaproteobacteria > Pseudomonadales > Pseudomonadaceae > Pseudomonas > Pseudomonas sp. NFPP24. Next base: position 16,295 of record NZ_FOKD01000022.1, on the reverse strand, counting down.
GCCTTGGGAAATGAGGCGTTCGGACTGTTTTTGGAGTATAGATGTGCAAATCTCTAATAAGAACGCACATAAAAGCCGGACCAATATGCAAAAAAACATCACGTCCCTGGGCTCCCTGAACTGGGATGACCTGAAGTTTTTCCTCGAAGTGGCCCGCACCCGCAAGGCCAGCGTGGCCGCCAAGCGCCTGGCGGTGGACTACACCACCGTGTCGCGGCGCATCAGTTCGCTGGAAGTGTCCCTCGGCACCCTGCTGTTCGAAAAATCCCGGACCAACGGCTTCGTACTCACCAGCGAGGGCCAGCGTTTGCTGGGCTATGCCGAGTCCATCGAAAGCACCCTGCACATGGCCTGCGAACAAGTCTCCGGCTCCGGCGTGGCGTTGTCCGGCCACGTGCGCATGGGCTGCACCGAAGGGTTCGGCAGCTTCTTCGTCACCCCGCAACTGAGTCACTTCATCGACACCTACCCGGCCATCTCGGTAGACATCCTGCCCCTGCCGCACTTCATCAGCCTGTCCAAACGCGAAGCCGACATCGTCATCGCCCTGGAACGCCCGGAACACGGGCCGTATGTGTGCTGCAAACTGTGCGACTACAAATTGCAGCTGTACGCGACCCAGGAATACCTCGATCAACACCCGCCGATCCGCAAACCAGTGGACTTGGCCGAGCATCCGTTTATCAGCTATGTGGATGACTTGGCGTTCAGCTCGGAGCTGCTGTACCTGGCAAACGTAGTGCCCGGCGCCAGCGCCAGTTTGCGCAGCACCAGCGTGATTGCGCAGTACGTGGCGGCGCAGCAAGGGCGGTCGATGGCGATACTGCCGTGTTTTTTGGCGGCGCAGGATCCACGGTTGTTACCGGTGCTGGGGGAGCAGATTTCCATCACTCGCCAGTTCTGGATGTATTGCCGGGAGGATCTGAGGAAGTTGAAGCGGATTACGTTGTTGTGGGACTACATCAGGGAGGTGACGGAGCAGAATCAGGGGCTGTTGATGGGGGAGACCAGGGAGATCAGGTTCGCGGATTAAAGGGCCATCAACGATGATTCGCTTTAATTTGCAGGACGTTTCCTAGAGAATCTCCGGCCTATTGTGCCTTAGGGTTCGAGTCATTAGCCTCCGTACTTCGCTGACATCAGCGAACGGGTTTAGCGACCCGAACCCGGACACAGCCTCCAACGTCAAGCGCTTCATGCTTGTCGTTGTCGTGTTATGGCGGCTGTGCGTGGGAGACCTTCGGGTCTGCCGGGTCCTGGGTCCGGTTCGCTAACCTGCGTACAGCTGCCACCCTTTCATGTTTAGCGACATGAGTGGGTGGCTCCCTAAACTCCCAGGTATAGATCATGACTAAAATCGTCCCCGATCCACCGCTCTCCTCCATCACCACCCTCGGCGTCGTCACCTTCGGCGACTACGGCGAAAACGAAAAACCCCTGTTCCGCGTCAACGCCGGCATGCCCATTGAGGAAGCGCTGGAGCACGCCTCCACCCTGCTGTTCTACTCCAAGAAACTCGCGATGGAAGCCGCCATGGATTTACGCGGCGAGCAATACGCGTGGGCCGCGCATTACCTGTGTGAGATGGGCAAAGCCGTGGTCGATGACCTCACGCAAGCGATGACACCGGGCCGTTAAGCGAACACCGCTCGAATGAGGGAGGAGCCCTGCTCCTCCCAACATTTAAACGACGGTAGTCCCGGCTATTTGTGGATACCGAGCCCGAACTTCGCGCAGGAACTCACCCGCACGGTTTTTGAGCCATTCAATCAGACGCGCAATATCCGGCTCTGACTGCCGCCCATTTCGACAAATGATGTAGTAGGCCGCTGGGGACATCATCACGGGGCTTTTCAACGCAACCAATGCACCGTTTTCCAATTGGTCATACACCAACGCAGTCCTGCCCAGCGCAATCCCTGCCCCCTTTACCGCCAGACTGATCGCCAGGCTCGAATCCGGAAAGCGCGGCCCATGGTGATAAGGCGGCGTCGGCAGGCCCTGAAACGCAAACCAGCTTTCCCACCCCGGACACACCTGATCGTCCACCCTATGAATCAGCGGGTATTGGGCGACATCCTCCGGCGCAATATCCCCCTTCGGCCTTAGAAATTCCGGCGAGCAAACGGGGAACACCGCGTCACGCATCAGCAGTTCAACATGATGATCCGGGTAATCGCCATACCCCATCACCACCGCGACATCGTATTGATGCGCTTCCAGACTGGTGCTGTTGATGTCGGCGCTGGTCAACACCAGGTCAAGGTTGAACGAAGCCTCAGTGTGAGAGCCGTGCATCCTGGGGATCAGCCATGTCGAACAGAGCGAGGACGTGCATGAGAGGTACAGCGGACGGGACTTTGCGGGGTTGAGTGAATGCAAGACCCCATCCAGCGCCTTGAAAAATCCGTCGGTGACCGGCAACAAAGCCTGCCCTGCGGACGTCAGCTTGACGCCGCGCGAATGCCGCTCAAACAACTGCACGCCCCACCATTCCTCCAGGCCTGCAATTTGATGGCTGATGGCGCTGGCGGTGAGGTTAAGCTGCGACGCCGCACGCGCAAAGCTACCGGATTGCGCAGCGCTGACGAACGCTTGAAGCATCGGAGTGGGAGGCGGACGCTGGGCCATCAGGTGCTCACTTTGATCAAGATGATCCCGCAAACAATGACGAATGCCGACAGCATCCGTCGCCAACCGAACTGTTCGTGAAAGAACAGCGCGGCAACAATGGCGCCGATAATAACACTGGTTTCCCGCAGCGCTGAGACCTTGGCCACCGCGTCCAGCGACAACGCAAACAACACCAATCCGTAAGACGCCAGGTAAAAAACACCGCCCAACAGGCCGACTCGCCAATGCCCACGTATCGCTCGCATCAAGGCCAAACGCTCCCTGGAAAACGCCAGCACCGGAATCGGAATGCTCTGGAATACCGTCAGGTAGATGATGTATTGCAACACCGTTTCACTGGCTCTCACGCCTTTGGCGTCCACCACCGTGTAAGCCGCGATAAACGCCCCGGCACACACCGCCATCAGGATCGGCTTGAGCATCTGCGCCGTCATCCTGCGCACAAAGGTCAGGCTGATAATGCCAACACAAATCAACACCACACCCGCCAGCGCCTCGCGTGATAACTGCTCATGCAACAGAAAGTAGGAAAATAACGCGACCAGTACCGGCGGTATCCCACGCATCACCGGGTACACCTGCCCGAAATCTCCCGCTTCGTAGGCTTTGATCAGAAATAGCCGATAGACCGTATTGAGTCCCACGGAGACGAGGATGTAGCCCCACACCTCCAGGCTCGGCACGCTGACAAACGGCAACGCCAAAAGGCATATCACCAGGGCGGTGCCATCCACCATGGCCAAGGTCATGAAGCGACTGCTGCCGGCGCGGACGACAGCGTTCCAAGTGGCGTGCATGAAGGCTGAGATCAAGACCAGCGTGATCGCGATATCGGAGTTGTCCATGGGGCTCGGCTTTATTGTTTTGGAGACAGGGGGAAATGGAGTGGTTGGCAAGCCGCGTCTGAAACCTTGTACATCTCAATACGGAGATAACGCTCAAGAAAAATCGAAATGCACTGCTCGGGGAGCTTTTTTCGAGAGAGCTAGTCGTTCGAGCTGATCAACCACCATTGCATTGCGGAACGTAACTTGGCTCTTCGAATCCCGAGCGGCTATTGCCTGACTATCACGTTGCAACGCCGAGAACATCGAAGAATCCACTGTTACATCAGCACCGGAATAAATCAGCGCCAATACCTCGGGATTACTGATCGACATTTTCTGCTTTCCCTGCGGGTCAGTTTGCTCGCCTGCCAACTCATCAAGCAGAGTCGTTGAACGCTTGATTTTAGATGCCTCTTGGCCAACGACACTGACATTGATGTTCATCGCAATCCTTCACGGCTCTTAGTTAGAGCGGCTATTTAACTAAGCCCAACAGATGCAAAAAAGCAAAACCTCATCAGCCTAGCCATCAAGATTCGTCATGCCGGACCTTTCCTAGAGTCAAAAATTTATAGCTTATGCAGGCGGCTGGTCATGAACACACCTCAACCCCTGCAGTTTTGCCTCAAGAAACTCACCATGGAAGCCGCCGTAGATATGCACGCAGGATCGTTAAGCGCACACCGTTCAAATGTGGGGGCCTGCCTTCGATGGCGGTGGGTAAGGCAATAGACTCTCAACTGAATGACCGCATTCGCGAGCAAGCCAGCTCCCACAGTTGATTGGGTTTCAAGTTGAGATGGGGGTAGTGACTCAGTCCGCAATCACCACAATCGACACCCGCCGATTCTCCGTGCGCCCTGCCGCCGTATCGTTGGAGGCCACCGGCTCGCTGCTGCCCAACCCGCGCAGTTGGATGTTTTCTTCTTTCATGCCCACGCCGGTCAACACCGCCGCCACGCTTTTCGCGCGGCGCAGGGACAGTTGCTGGTTGTAGGTTTCCTTGCCGGAAGCGTCGGTGTGGCCGTCAACGCGCACGCGTTCGATGCCGACACCCAGCAGGGCCTTGCCGATGCGTTGGACGATGTCGGTGCTGGGTTGGTTGAGCGTCTCGACGTCGCTGCCAAACAGCACTTTACCGGACAGGCCGAAGGCCCAGCCTTCGTCGGTCAGTTCGAAGCCTTGCTGCTTGAGGACCGCGACTTGTGCCGGGGTGAGGCCTTTGGGTGGAGCGGTCTGGCAGCCGCCAAGGGCGAGCAGGGCCACCAGCAAGGTGATAAACATGAAACGCGCGGTCGTGAACAAGGGGTCAACTCCTGTGTTGAACGTTGACGACGGAATTCTCCGACTCCGCCGTTTGCTGGCCGCCCGAGGACAAACGCTTGGCCTGGTACATCGCCGCGTCGGCGGCATTGAGCAAGGTGCCGGGTGTGGCGCCATGATCAGGGTAGATGGCGATACCGATACTGAGTGAGGTCAACACCTGGGTGTTGCCGGGCACCGGAATCGGCAGGTCCATGCTGGCGATGATTTTGTCGGCGATGCGCTCGGCGTCTTCCACCTTGTGCAGCGGCGCCAGCAGGATGGCGAACTCGTCACCGCCCAGGCGCGCGACCAGGTCATCCTCACGCAGTTGCGCACGCACGCGCTCGGCCACCGCTACGAGAACGGCATCGCCGGCGGCGTGGCCAAAGCTGTCGTTAATCTCTTTGAAACGGTCGCTGTCGAGGTAGAGCACCGCCAGTTGTTCCTTGGCCTTGGCCGCACTGCGCAGGGCACGGATCAGACGGCCTTCGAAGTACGCACGGTTAGGCAGGCCGGTGAGGCTGTCGTGATTGGCCTGGTGGGCGAGGGATTCGTTTTCGCTTTGCAGATGGTTTTGCCAGGCTTCCATCTCGCCGAGCAAAGCGTTGAAGTCGCTGCCCAGGCTGTCCAACTCGGCGATTCGCGCCGGCGGCACACGGCGATCGAAGTCGCGTTCGCTGCGGGCGGCGTGGGCCACGGCGGCGAGGCTTTGCAGTGGGCCGGTGATACCGCGCAATAAGCGTCGCGCCAGGTGCAGAGCGATCCACGCGCTGAGCGCGGTACAGATGAGGATCCCGGCCAGGCCACTGAGCAGGAAACGCAGCAGGCTACCGCCGTGACCGGTGAGGTGAGTGCTGCCGATGACTCGCCCTTGGTGGAGGATAGGCTGGCTGATGGGTTGTTCGAGCAGGGTGTGCGCCAGCTCCAGTTCAACTTGCGAGAGCATGCCGGTATCCGGACGTATCCACTGCGCCAGCAACTTGCCATTGGCGTCGAAGACTTCGGCCTGGGCCACTTCTTCGGTGGAGGCGATCAGGCTGAGCGCTTCAGTGGCTGCCGCGCTGTCGTTGAACACCACTGCCGCTTCCACGGTGTAGTTGATGGAGCGCGCGATCAGGTGCAGGTTGTGTTCGGCATACACCCGCAGCGCCAGCACACCCAGCAGGGTCAGCGAGATGCTGGCCAGGGTCACCGCCACCAGAGCCAGGATCAGGTGCCCCCTGCCGATGACCGAGCGCAGGGTAGGTCGCACTTTGGTGACAGTCATGGCGCAGGCGCTCGCCGACGGGACAACTGCAGCACGCTGGGGTGAATGCGCACGCCGCTGCGCGCCACGGAGTCGAGGTTGACCTCGAAGGACACTTGCTCATCACTCACCCGCAGGCAGAACAGGCTGCCCACGGTGCACTGGTCGCCGCCTTCGCTGATGCTCAGCACCGGGTGACCGATCAACGAGGTAAACAACTGGCTACGCTCATCGGCACTCAGTTTGCCGATGTACACCGCATCGCACGCGTTGACGATATCGGGATGGTTGGCCAGCAGGCGCTGCACCACCACCGGACGACCGGTGGCCTGGGTGGTGCCTTTGATCAGGTCGTCGGTGTATTGGGTCGGGCCGACGACGCACAGGCGCAATTGCGCAGGCTCGACCGGCCAGCGCGCATAACTGAGGATACCGAGTACCACCTGAGTGACCGCTTGGGCGCGCTGGGCGGCAAGATCAGCGGGGTCGGGCGCCTGGGCGAAGGCGCGCGGCGCGAGTATGCACAGCAACGCCACCAGCAGCATGCGTCTCCAGCTCAAACTGCGCTCTGTGGGCGAGACAGCCACGTTCATGCAGCGATTCTCTCAGGTGTTTTTTAGATGATGCCGCAACGATAGCACAGCGGCGCAAAACCCCGCGAAGAGTAGGTCTTCACGGGGGCCGCTATTTTTCCAGAAAAATCAGTCGACTGAATCAGAAAAATGGCATGACCTGTCAGTCAGTTTTTTCCGGTTCGTGGCCCAATTCCAGCATCAGCCCACTCAAGCGCTTGACCTTGCGCCTGACCGCCTCTTCAAACACACCACCACGGGGCTCGATCAGGCTGAACCAGCGCTTGGCCCGCGTGATGCCGGTATAGATCAATTCTTTGGTGAGCACGGGGTTCAACGCATCCGGCAGGATCAATGCGGTGTGGGTGAACTCGGAGCCCTGGGATTTGTGCACGGTCATGGCGTAAACAGTTTCCACATCATTCAGACGGCTAGGCAGCACAAATCGCACACCGCCCTGGCCATCGTTGCGTGGGAAGGCCACGCGCAACACCTGGGGGCCGCCGTCGCTTTCGGGCAATTTGAGGGCGATGCCGATATCGCCGTTCATCAGACCAAGACCGTAATCGTTGCGGGTCATCAGCACCGGGCGGCCTTCGTACCATTGCTCGTCGCCTTCGATCAAACGTACCTTGCGCAGGGCAGCAGTGATGCGCAGGTTCAGGCCTTCCACGCCCCAGGGGCCTTTGCGTACCGCGCAGAGCAGTTGGAACGCATCGAAGGCCTGCAGCAGTTGTTGCGCCCAGTGGGTCCAGGCGTCGCTTTCCCGTGGGGTATCAAGTGACGGGCGGGCGCTGTGCAGCAGGTTGAGGTAATAGCGATAACCGTGGGCGCCATCACCCTGCCCGTCCAGCACCAGACGCTCCAGGGCGTGGTCGTGCTCGCCCTTCAGGCTGACGCAGAACAGATCATCGTGACTGCGCGCCGCCAGCAGCTTGCGCGCCTCTTCGGCATTTTGCTGGTTGACCCAACGCGCCAGTTGGCCGATGCCACTGCCCTCGCCGAAACGCCGCGAGTAACGCAGCATCACCACTTGTTGGGCCAATGGGTGGCTGGCGTCGGGGTCTTCCTGCAGGCCGCTGGCACTGAGGTCTTCGCCGCTGACCGCTTGCAACCATTGGCGGGTCTCGGTGCTGTAGAAGCCGGCTTCGGCGTCGCGACACAAGTCACCGAGCACTGCACCCGCCTCTACCGACGCGAGTTGGTCCTTGTCGCCCAGCAGCACCAGGCGTGCATGGGGCGGCAAGGCGTCGAGCAGGTTGGCCATCATTTCCAGGTCGATCATCGAGGCTTCGTCCACGACCAACACATCCAGGGGCAATGGGTTGCCAATGTGATGCCGGAAGTGCCGCGTGCCCGGGCGACTGCCCAGCAGGCGGTGGACAGTGGTGACCTGGGTCGGGATTTTTTCCTTCACGTTGTCCGGCACTTTCAGCGACAGCACTTGCTGGCTGATGGACTCGGTGAGGCGTGCGGCAGCCTTGCCGGTCGGTGCGGCCAGGCGAATGCGCAACGGACTGCCGGCTTCCACGGCGGGCGCCTGTAACAGCGCGAGCAGGCGCACCACGGTGGTGGTCTTGCCAGTGCCAGGGCCGCCGGTGACGATGCTGAATGCGCCGCGAGTGGCCAAGGCACAGGCGAGTTTTTGCCAGTCGATCACGCCGTCGGGCGGCGGTTGGTCAAACAAACGACTCAGGCGCTGCGGCAGATCGGCGGCGACGTTTTCCTGGGTGGCGAGCCTTAGACGCAAGGCGGTATCGATGCGCCGCTCGTAGGTCCAGTAGCGGCGCAGATACAGGCGTTTGCCGGATAGGACCAACGGACGGCTTTGGGCGGGCTCGCTGCCATCGACGGCCAGGGCGACCAGATGGCTGGCGGCGAGCGCGTGGCACCAGTGGGCGCCGTCGAGGCCGTCGAGCAACTGCGATGGCAGCAGCATGGCGCCGGTTTGCAGGTCGCCTTCAGGCGGCAGCGACAGGGCGAAATCGGGCGCCTTGAGGGTTTCGAACAAATCGAGGCAGACGTGACCATGACCCAATTGATGGCTGGTCAGCGCGGCGGCCAGCAGCACCAGCGGGTCAGCCTGTGGATCGAGCTCGTGCAGGAAGCCGACGAAGGCTTTGTCCAGGGCACGCAACCAGCCACGCTCCACCCAACGCGCCAGCAATTGCACCAGGTCGGCGGCGCGGCTGAGGGGTGACAGCTCCTCCAGCGGTAATGGCGACAGGCTCATAACAACACTCCTTGTTCCCAGGCGGGCTCAACCCTGGGCGGGATCGGCTTGCCCTGGAACAGCAGGTCCAGGCCTTCGATCAGCTCTCGTGGCGGCCGGGTGAAATACGCCCCCTGGCTCGCGGACTGCGTACCACGCAGGAAAATGTACAGCGCACCGCCGATATGGCGGTCGTAGTCGTAGTCCGGCAGGCGCGCCTTGAGTTGGCGGTGCAGGGCCAGCAGGTAAAGTACGTATTGCAGGTCGTACCGATGCTCGAGGATCGACTGTTCCATGGCGTCCGGGGTGTAGGCCGAATCGTCGGGGCCAAGCCAGTTGGATTTGTAATCGGCGACGTAATAGCGTCCGTCGTGTTCGAAGGTCAAATCGATAAAGCCCTTGAACATGCCGTTGAGCAGCACCGGTTCGGCAGCGACGCGGGAGACGCCGTTATGGGTGTATTGGCACACCAGTTTGTCGAGGGCGAGTACGTCGACTTTGTGGCTGGCGAACCAGAACTCCATTTCAATCTGGTACTGCTGCAACCGGCTGAGGGAAACGTGACCGTTTTCCACCGGCAATGGTGTTTGCAGCAGGTGGCCGAGCCAACTGCCGAGGGTGGTGATCCAGCCCTCCCAGTTGCGCCGATTGCAGCGGGCGCCCACGGCTTTTTCGATCGACTCGGGTGTGACGTTGAAGCCCTCCTCCCCGGCCCACTCCAGCAGCCCGTGGAGAAAGGTCCCGGGGTTGGGCCCACGTGGGAAGCGGTGAATGTCACCGCCGGACGCCGCCACTTCGCGGGGTGCGTCGGGGTCGAGGCGTTCGTCATCGAACAGCTTTTGGGCCTGTGGGCTTTCCGGCGCTTCGAGCGTGGCAGCGCTCATGCTGTCGCCGATGCGCAAGGCGCTGTAGGAGGCAATCCACCAGTTTTCCGCCGCCTTGCGCTTGGGCAGCAGGGGCGCGCGCAGCGTGGCTTGGTTGCGCGGTGGGTGGAAGAGGATGTCTTGCGCTTCGGGCACTTGGGCGTAGTTGATTGCCGTGCAACCTTCTTGAAGGTCCAAGAGCCAGCGCGCCAAACCGGCGGACTTTCCCAGCGATGCGCCTGCGCCAAGCAAATAGCCCAGTGCCGAAAGGTGCAGTACGGAGCTGTTGCTGTTGCCGCGCTTGAGGTCGGCAATGCCCAGCCAACACGCATGTTTGGCACGGGTCAGGGCGACGTAGAACAGGCGCAGGTCTTCGGCGAGGCGCTCGTTGTCGGCCTGGGCGATCAACTCGGGCGTTGGGCGCAGGCTGACCTGGGATTTGCCGTGTTCATCGTGGTAGTGCAGCGGCAAGCGGCTGCCGTCCACCGGTTTGGCCGAGCAGATGAACGGCAGGAAAACCAGGTCGTATTCCAGGCCTTTGGATTTGTGGATGGTCACGACCTTGACCAGTTGCTCATCACTTTCCAGGCGCAGGATCTGTTCTTCACCCGCCTGGCCCGAGAGCGCCAGGTGTTCGGCAAGGTGGCGGATCAGCGCCTGTTCGCCGTCCAGTTCCGAGGCCGCTTGTTGCAGCAGTTCGCTGAGGTGCAGCAGGTTGGTCAGCACACGCTCGCCATCACTGCGCGCGATCAGGGTTTGCGGCAGTTTGAAGTCGTGCAGCAGGCGCCGCAGCATCGGCAGCACGCCTTGGGTGCGCCAGATTGCGCGGTAGCCACGGAACTGCATGACGCGGCTTTCCCACGCGAGTTCGTCCTGGTTCAGACGCTCCAGTTCCGGTAAAGACAGGTTCAGGGTGACGCAGGCCAAGGCGGCACGCAGAGGGCGCTCCACGTCCGGCTCGGCGCAGGCCTTGAGCCAGGCCAGCAGGTCGTGGGCTTCCTGGGCGGCGAACACCGAGTCCTTGTCGGACAGGTAAACGCTGCGCACACCACGGGCGGCCAATTCGGTGCGTACCGCCTGGGCTTCCTTGCCGTCGCGCACCAGGATGGCAATATCTGACGGCAGCACGCCTTTGAAGCTCGCGTCCGGTTGCAGGAAACCGGCCCTGCCCTGCTGGCCGCCGTTGAGCAATTCAACAATGTGCGTGGCACAGGCCGCCGCCAGCTGCTGACGATACAGCACGTTGGAAATCGGCTGGTCGGTGGGCAAGTGCCAGAGGTTCAATGCCGGCAACGTTTGCCCATCGACCTGCAAGTGTTCCTTGCGGCCTTGGGACAGCACCGAGTGGAACGGTACGGGGTTTTTGCCATCCGGCTCGCGGAACAGGAACGCACCCCGGCCCGTTTCCGCACGCTGGAACACATGGTTCACCGCCTCGACCATCGCATGGCTGGAGCGGAAGTTGGTACCCAAGGTGTGATGGCGGCCGGTGGTGGACTGGCGGGCGCGCAAGTAGGTGTAGATGTCGGCGCCACGGAAGGCGTAGATCGCCTGCTTGGGGTCGCCGATCAGGAACAGGCCGCTGTCGAGGTGGTTTTCTTCAATGCGGTAGATGCTGTCGAAGATGCTGTATTGCACCGGGTCGGTGTCCTGGAACTCGTCGATCAACGCCACCGGGAACTGCTCGCGGATCACGCTCGCCAGACGCTCGCCTCCCTCGGATTGCAGGGCGGCATTGAGGCGGATGAGCATGTCGTCGAAACCCATTTCGGCGCGTCGACGCTTTTCCTCTTCGAAGCGTTTGCCGACCCAACCGGCCGCGTGTTGCAACACGGCGGCGTCGGGCGTCGGCAAGGCATCCAGGGCAGCCTTGAGGCCGGCCATGGCATCGATACCGGGATGCTGCGGCGGCTCGCCCTTCCAGGCTTCGGCCATGCCGTCGGGTGTCAGGCGAGTGAAACCGGTGCCGATATCGAGTTGTTCGAGGGTGTCGTCAGCAGCCCACGCGCTGATCTTCTCGAACCAGGGCTCGAAGTAGCGGGCTTGCATCTTGCGGCCATCGACGGCCTTGGCCGCCACGGCTTGCAGGCAGATATCACGTAGCTCGGCGGCCCACTGCTGCCACGGTGCCTTGAGTTGCATCAGCGCTTCACGGCGTTCTTGGAGGCAGGCGTCGATCAGCTCGGCGGGCTCGCGGGTCTCTCCGACAGGCCGTTCGCTGCCGAACAGCGCACGGACTCGCGGCATCAACGCGGCAGGCCCGCCCCAGTTATTGCGCACCCAATTGAGCGCATCGTCATGCATCGGGTAGCAGAACAGCCGCCAGTAGTCGCGCAGCACCTCGCCGAGCAGATCGCTGTGGTCGGTTTCCAGAGTCTGGGTGAACAAGCTGCCACTGTCGAAGGCGTGCTCGCGCAGCATACGCTGGCACCAACTGTGGATGGTCGAAACGGCGGCTTCGTCCATCCATTGCGCAGCGATGTCCAGCCGGTTGGCGCAGGCCGGCCATTGGTCGGCGGGATATTCGGCACGCAGATCAGCGATAAGGGCGTCGGGCTGTTCAATTTCTGTGCGGAAAAAGCGTGCGGCTTCGGCCAGACGGATACGGATGCGTTCACGCAGCTCTTTGGTGGCGGCGTCGGTAAAGGTCACCACCAGGATTTGAGGCGGTAGCAGTTCGCGGCCAAAGCCAGACCCTTCACTACCGTGACCGAGGACAAGGCGCAGATAAAGGGCGGAGATAGTGAAGGTTTTGCCGGTGCCGGCGCTGGCTTCAATCAGCTGGCTGCCGTTGAGCGGGAAGGCCAGGGCCAAGGGTTTGTGGTTCATGCGCCGGCCTCCTCGCTTGTGAGTGATCGCCAGGGGGCGTTGAGCAGGGGGCGATAAAGGGTTTCGCACCAACCTTCGAATTCTTCGCTGGCAATAAGTGTGGCGTAGTCCGGGAATTGCCGGGTGAGCGCTGGGGTTTCGCGGCGCTCGCCTTCGTTATTGAGCCCGTCACCCTCGTAGGCTTTACCCGCAGCGGCTTCGGCCTTGGCCGGGTCAGTTTGGCCGAGCCAGGCAAACGCGGTCTTGACGGCGATGGGCAACGGTTTGCTCATCCCGGTGTGCCAGGCGAGCAGCAAGTTGCAGAGAATTTCCTGGGCATTGGCTTGATCCAGCGGTGGCAGCAGCAGAGTGTCATCACTGGCCACCAAGCCGGTGCTTAACGGCAGACCGCAAGCGCAGGCAACCACGTGATTGACCCAGGGCCGAATCAGGCGATGCCACTTGCGGGTCTTGATCGAGCCGATGCTGTTGGGGATGGTGGTGACGCTGAGCAACCCACCATCACTGCGTCTATGCAGCCCGCTGATCCAGCCTTCCAACTGAATGCCGCGATGCTCAAAACTGATCGGTTCGGCGCCGGGGTGCGGGGTGGGCCAGAGGGCCAATAATTGTTGGTAGCGTCGCAGCAGATCGGGCAATGGCTCGATCAGTTCGTTGCGAAGGCACTCGCCGAAACCCACCATCGGCAACAGGCCACTGCTTTGCAGGCGCAAAGCCTGGGCGTTCAACGCCTGGTCGAAGTGATCGGGCGCGGTGAGTGCTGCACTGAGCAGACTATCGCTCAGGCTGTAGCGTTGCAGTGCGTCGAGCACGAAGGGCTCTTCGTCGGCCAGCGGTACTTCGGCGGCCTCGAAGAATACTTTCAAGCGTTGGCTGAAGAAGTGTTTGACGGGGTTGCGCAGGAAGTCTTGTAGCTGGCCGAGGGTCAGGGGCTCGTCCTGTTGATGGGGCGCCAGGTCGTGTTCTGTCGGGGTGGTATCGGATGCTTCGTGGAGCAACTGCCATTCGCGCGCATAGCTGAACAGCGAGTCGCCCTCATGGAAGTAGCGAGCGCTGAACGGTTGCAGCGGATGCTCCTGGGTCATGGCTTCGATCAGCGGCTCGTCACTGTCAGCGCAGTGCCAGCCACTGGCCAGATGGTCACGCAGTTGGCCGATTAACACCGAGGCCGGGCGATCGCTGTTGTCGCGGATGCTGCGGCCGACCCAACTGATATAGAGCTGGTCGCGGGCTGAAAGCAGCGCCTCGAGCAGCAAGTAGCGGTCGTCTTCGCGGCGTGAGCGGTCGCCGGGGCGGTAGTCACTGCCCATCAGGTCGAAGTCCAACGGGGGCTGCGCGCGCGGGTAGTCACCATCGTTCATACCGAGCAGGCAAACCAGCTTGAAAGGGATCGCACGCATAGGCATCAGGGTGCAGAAATTGACAGCCCCGGCGAGGAAGCGTTGGGACAGGCGCCCTTGGTCCAAACCCGCTAGCCAGGCTTCACGGACTACGGTGAGAGGTAAGTCGTCGTTAAGGCCGACGGACTCGCAGGTTTCCAGCCACGCTTCTCTGAGTTGTTCGAGTTGGCCCAGCAGGTAGTCGTCGTGTTCGCTACTCGGCAAGAAAAACAATTGCATCAAGCGTTGCAGGCGTTCGCCCCACTCCTTCGCGGGAGCGGGTTGAGACAGGGCTTGATGCGCATCGTTGAGTGCGTCGAGCACGGCGACCAGGGGGCCGATCAGGACAGCGTCGAGTCCACCGATTTCGTCATAGGGCTCGATACCGTCACACGCTGCACCTGTGCCTACGGCGTAACCAAGCAACATGCGGCGCAGGCCGAAACGCCAACTGTTTTGTTCCAGCCCTGTTGGCAGGCCGAGGTCGGCACGTTGTTCGGCGTTGAGCCCCCAGCGGATGCCGGCGCCTTCTATCCAGCGGTGCAACGTGGGCAGGTCGCGCTCCTTGATGGCAAAGCGTTCGCGCAAGGCTGGAACGTCAAGCAGGTCTAGAATTTCGCTGACGGGAAAGCGGCTGTCGGGGAGTTTCAGCAGGTGCTCGACAGCGATCAGCAGAGGGTCGCGGCCGCGTTGGCCTTGGTCGGTCAGGGTGAAGGGGATGAAGCGTGGGTCATTGCGCTCGAGCTGCCCGAACACGGCGCGGATGTGCGGCGCGTAGCTGTCGACGTCAGGGACCATGACAATAATATCCCGGGGGCGCAGCGTGGGGTCGGCGCTGAAGCGTTGGAGCAGTTGGTCGTGGAGGATTTCCACTTCGCGTTGGGCGCTGTGGGCGATGTGGAAGCGGATTGAGGTATCACGCTCCAAATCCACAGCGGGCCATAGTTCGCGGGTTTCATTGAGTGGGCGCAGTTCGAGGATATCGTCCTGGAGTTGATTGAGCAGTGTTGTCGGCTCGCTGTCGCTGAACAGGTCGATGCGGCCGTCGCGGAAAGCGGCGCGGTAGCTGTTGGGGTCGTCGTAGCTGTCCAGCAAGCTGATGTAGTCACGACCTTGCTTGCCCCAGGCCGCCAGTAACGGGTGGGCGTGCTGGTGCAGGGTTTGTGGGTCGATGGTGACCGGCATGCCCGCTTTACGCGCCTGACGCTTGTATTCGTTACGCAGCAGGTCTTTGTCGGCGACGATGTCGGACCAATGGTGGCGGCAAGGGTTGTGCACACAGAGCAGGACTTGGCTGAAGCGCGCGAGGCCGGCGAGGGCCTCCAGCGCCTGGGCGGGCAACGAGGAGATGCCAAAAACGATGACGCGGGATGGCAGGCCCTCGGGCGCTTTTTCCAGTGTATTGATGCGCTCGATAAAACGTTGGTGAACGCCGGCGCGGCTTTCGGCCATGCCTTCTTCACCAACATCCAATAGCAGCGCGCGCCATAGTTCGGCTTGCCAGCAGTTGGCTGGGTTAAGGGGTTTGGATTCACCTCGACCGTTACGCAATTGGTGGCGGCCGGCGGCCCAATCTTCCAGCCAGTCGGCACGGTAGACCTGGTATTGGTCGAACAGGTCAGCCAGGCGCTCGGCGAGTTGGTAGCGTTTACGCAAGTCGGTGTCGTGGGTGAGGAAGCGCTGCAGCGGTTCGAAGTGCGGCTGATCGATAAGCTCCGGAAGCAGGCGCATCAGGCGCCAGGTCAGTGGGGCTTTATCGAGCAGGGATTTGGGCGGGATTTCGTCACGGCCCAGAACCATACGGTAGAGCTGCCACATGAAACTGCCAGGGAGCTGCACATCGATTGCCGCCGCGATGCCGCAACCGCCCATGTCGTCGTCTTCCGGGTCTTCGGCCAGAGCCAACTTGAGCCACTGGGCGATACCGTTGCTTTGTACCAGGGCGATTTCGTTTTCCAGGGGTGCCAAGGGGTACCGGCGCATCCAACTGACCACCAGGCTGCGAAGTTCGTCCAGGCGGTTGCCGTGAACCACCATGAATCCAGCACTGAGGGACGTCGCATCCGGCATAACGGCTTCCTTGGGAAAGGCAAAATCGAGGGTGCGACTTTAGCACTGTGGGCAGTTGTTGGCCGAATTGGGATGTTAGCTGGCTTTTCGACCGCCCAAAACAAAACCCCTGACTGCGTTAGCAATCAGGGGTTCTGGAATTTAATCTTGACGATGACCTACTCTCACATGGGGAAACCCCACACTACCATCGGCGATGCATCGTTTCACTACTGAGTTCGGGATGGGATCAGGTGGTTCCAATGCTCTATGGTCGTCAAGAAATTCGGGTACTGAGTCGCGGCCTGGGCCTCGCTTCAGCAAATTGGGTATGTGACAGCTTTCGGTGTTTTGTGAACGTCGAACTTTCGGTTCATTT
>NZ_FOKD01000021.1:0-54379 GCF_900112095.1 Pseudomonas sp. NFPP24 | reverse complement strand
CGTCGTCGGTCAGAACCGTCTTGCTGCTTTTGCCATTGCGCTGATTGGTCGACTCCTCAGGGCGCTCCGCGCCCTGAGGGTAACCAAGGTGGTGACCCAGCTCGGCGCCTAGCGCACGCTCGATCAGAGCCTTCTTGAACGCCATGGACGCGTCTTGAATGGCTTCGGCGCTCATCGGGCCTTTAACAAACTGCTCGATCAGCTCTTGGGGAATCGAGGGCAACTCCCTCGCTGTTGCATTGGCGGACTTCTTTTTGGTCGGCATACATGCACCTCTAGCTACATGTTATGCCCGAACACAAAATTTCTGACAGTCTCTGAGAAAGGTGATTGAACGAAATTGTCCGGCAGACCACATAGCCCATGAGGGCTGCTCGAGCCGAGCAGCCCTTCACGTTCATTTTCTGGAGAGAGCCCATGTCAACAGTAAATCACCCCACACCGTTCCCAGGGGCCAACGCCCTCATCGAGTCGATTATCGGCACGATTCAAGGCCGGCAACCCACCGAACAAAGACCACTGACGGATGACCAGAAGCGAGTGCTGGAGGGGAAACCCGTAGCACCCGATTCGAAAATCACTTATTGACGCAGGCCGCTTAGCCCTTAAGGGTACGCGTCATCCGCAACGCCAACACGCTGCCGGCGACAATCACCGCCGCCAGCAGGTACAGCGCCACATCCGTGGACCCGGTGGCATCCTTCACAAAACCCACGATATACGGGCTGAGGAAGCCGGCCATCTGGCCCATGGAATTGATCAACGCCAGGCCGCCTGCCGCCGCGCTCGCACTGAGCATGGCGGTGGGCACCGGCCAGAACATTGGCAGGCCGGTGAGGGCGCCCATGGTGGCGATGGTCAGGCCAAGGATCGCAATCGCCGGCGTGGTGGCGAAGTTCACCGCGATTACCAGGCCGATTGCGCCCATCAGCATCGGCACCACCAAGTGCCAGCGACGCTCCTTGCGCAAGTCGGCGGAACGGCCCACCAGCAGCATGAATACCGCCGCCAGCAGGTAGGGGATAGCACTGAGCCAGCCGATCACCAGGTTATCGCTGAACCCCAGGTTCTTGATGATCGACGGCAGCCAGAAGTTGATGGCGTACACGCCGCTCTGGATGCAGAAGTAGATCAGGCCGAACGCCCAGATCGCCGGGTTCTTGAACACTTCGGCCAGCGAATCGGTGGTGGTTTTCGGCTTATTGGCCAGGTCAGTCGCCTGGTCGGCTTCCAGCACCGCGCGTTCGTGGGGCTTGAGCCACTTGGCGTTGGCGAAACTGTCGCTGAGCAGGAAGTAGGCAAGGGCGCCCAGAATCACGGTCGGGATGCCTTGCAGCAGGAACATCCACTGCCAGCCTGCAAGGCCACCCTGGCCGGCAGCGAAGTGGTTGAGGATCCAGCCGGAGAACGGGCTGCCGAGCAAACCGGACACCGGAATGGCCGACATGAACAACGCCATGATCCGCCCACGGCGGAACGTCGGGAACCACTGCGAGAGGTACAGCACCACACCGGGGAAGAAGCCCGCTTCAGCGGCACCGGTGAACAGGCGCAGGGTGTAGAAGTGCGTCGGTGTGGTGACGAACAGCAGGCAGGTGGACAGCGTGCCCCAGACGATCATCATCAACGCAATCCAGCGGCGCGGACCGAACCTGGTCAACGCCAGGTTGCTCGGCACCCCGCACAGCACGTAGCCGATAAAGAAGATCCCGGCCCCGAGGCCGTACACGGTTTCGCTGAATTTCAACGCGTCGAGCATCTGCAGCTTGGCAAAGCCGACGTTTACCCGGTCCAGGTAGTTGAACAGATAGCAGATGAAAATGAAGGGGATCAGGCGCAGGGTAATGCGCTTGTAGATGGCGTTTTTATCGTCATCGGTGGCCAGTGTGGCTGCGGCGCTCTGTGACATGGGAGTCTCTCTTTATTATGATTTTTCGCGATGCGAGGGTAACGTTGATCGCCTGAAGAGTCTCGGCCCTCTGGCGGGCCGCTGTCTTTGTGCTTGCGCACAGCGAACCCTGCTTTGCGCTGTGCCGATGAACAATCATCCTTTCAAGGAACTTAGCCGCATGTTCGAGCTGGATCATGACCTGGCGCAGGATATCGTCGATCGGACCATGGCGATCCTGCCTCACAACGTCAATGTCATGGACAGCCAGGGCCTGATTCTCGGCAGCGGCGAACCCGAGCGTATCAATACCCGCCATGAGGGCGCGCAACTGGTGCTCGCCAATGGCCGAGTGGTGGAAATCGACGGCCAGACCGCCAAGCACCTCAAGGGCGTGCAGCCGGGTATCAACCTGCCGCTGCTGCACGACGGCCGCCTGATCGGCGTGCTGGGCATCACCGGCGAACCGGAAGGCCTGCGTACCTACGCCGAACTGGTGCGCATGACCGCCGAAATGCTGGTGAGCCATCGCCACCAGCAGGCCGAACAACAATGGCGGCGCCAGCGTTGCGATGACCTGCTGGCCCTGCTGCTGGCGGAAACCGGCGACTCGCCACGCCTGGTGGACGAAGCCCAGCAACTGGGGCTCAAGCCGCAGATGGCGCGCACCCCTTATCTGTTTGAACTCGGCGCGGGGCAATCGGCAGAGGCGTTGGGTAGCTGGCTGACCTCGCGTTATCCGGACAGCTGGTGTGTCAGCTCGGCGCAGTATTCATTGTTGTGGTGCCGGCCAGCCGCGGTGCCGGTCGACAACCCGCGCCTGCTGGAAAAACTCGACGGCCTCGGCTGGCATGTCCTGCGTGTCGCCGTGGGCGGGCAAGCGGATGGGCTGGCGGGGCTGCGTCGCTGCTATCGGCGTGTCGGTGATTTACTCGCCTACGGTCGCGATGTGTTGCCGCAGTCACGCTTGCTGACGCTCAACCGCTATCGCCTGCCGGTAATGCTCTGGCGCCATCGCAACGACGACGCCCTCGACGAACTGCTCAACCCGCTGCGCAAAGTGCTGGCCAAGGACGGCAATGGCCAACTACTGGCCACGCTGCGCAGCTGGTGCGAACACGACGGGCAAAGCCAGGCCTGCGCCGACGCCCTGGGTATTCACCGCAACAGCCTGCGTTATCGCATGGAGCGGATTGCCGAACTCAGTGGCGTCGACCCGTTGACCCTGGACGGCATGCTCGCCCTCTACCTGGGCGTACAGCTGTTGCCCCAGGCTTTGTCGGAATGAACAACAAAGCACCGCCACACTTGTGCATTGGACCGGCGTCAGCAGCCGTGCCAACTGGCAGCATGGGGGTTATAAAAACCGGAGAAAGCCCATGAAAATCATCATCGCCCCCGACTCGTTCAAGGACAGCCTCAGTGCCGAAGGCGTCGCCCAGGCTATTGCCGAAGGGCTGGCACAGGTGTGGCCCGATGCCGAGTTGGTCCAATGCCCCATGGCGGACGGTGGTGAAGGCACAGTGGATGCGGTGCTCGCGGCGTGCAACGGCCAATTGCGCCACCACGTCGTGCGTGGCCCGCTTGACAGCGCAGTTGAAGCACACTGGGGCTGGTTGGCCGACAGCCACACCGCGATCATCGAAATGGCCGAGGCCAGCGGCCTGCAGTTGGTACCGCCGGGCCAGCGCGACGCATGCACCACCACCACCCATGGCACTGGCGAACTGATCCGTGCGGCACTGGATGCCGGCGCTGAGCGCATCATCCTGGCGATTGGCGGCAGTGCCACCAACGATGGCGGTGCCGGCGCGATGCAGGCGCTCGGTGTGCAGCTGTTCGACGCCGACGACCAACCGCTGCCACCCGGTGGCCTGGCCCTGGCGCGCCTGGCGCGGATCAGCCTGGAACACCTCGACCCACGCCTGGCGCAGGTACGCTTTGAAATCGCCGCGGACGTGAACAATCCGCTGTGCGGCCCCCACGGCGCCTCGGCGATTTTCGGCCCGCAAAAAGGCGCGAATCCCGAGCAAGTCCAACAACTCGACGCTGCCCTTGGCCGCTTCGCCGATCACTGCGCCAACGTGCTATCCAAGGATGTACGCGATGAACCCGGCAGCGGCGCCGCAGGTGGCTTGGGCTTTGCGGCCAAGGCCTTTCTCGGCGCGCAGTTCCGCGCTGGCGTAGAGGTAGTGGCCGAACTGGTCGGCCTGGACGCCGCCGTACGCGGCGCCGACCTGGTGATCACCGGCGAAGGCCGTTTCGACGCCCAGACCCTGCGCGGCAAAACCCCGTTCGGCGTGGCGCGCATCGCCCGGCAGCACAAGGTGCCCGTTATCGTGATCGCCGGCACCTTGGGCGATGGCTACGAGCAGATGTATGCCCATGGCGTGGATGCGGCATTTGCCTTGCCCTCAGGACCGATGACTTTGGAACAGGCCTGCGCTGAGGCGCCGCGTTTGTTGCGCGAGCGCGCGGCGGCTATTGCACGGGTGTGGCGCGTAGCAACGGAGTGCTGATAGCGGCCACCGTCAGCGTCGTGACAGATCAGTCGATAATTACTATGATCCGTGCTTACTTTGAGGACTGGCTGACCCGGCCAGGCACGTTGGAAGCCGATCATGCAGATCAAGCGTTTTACCCTTGTCAATTTCCGCGGTATCGAGAAGATGGAGCTCGATTTCGAGGGTAGGCAGACTGTCGCTTTAGTGGGCGTCAATGGGGTGGGCAAGTCTTCGATTCTGGATGCGTTGGCTATTACGCTTTCGAATTTGACATGCCGGATCATTGATCAAGCTTCGAAATCCAGAGCCATTTCCAAAGACGACATCACAGTTGGCAAAGACTACTCGCGCCTGGCGGTTGTAGTCTCATTGGCTAATGAGGAGGTCGACTGGGCTATCGCGTTGAACCGACGCTCCGGTAAGGGTAAGCATCCTAAAGAGCAAAGTAGTGACTTGGTGCGTTTGAACAGGGCTATTGCTCCTGTTGAAACCAGTGCATTCAATTACGAGTTGATCGGCGGCGAGCCTGTCGAATTGCCGTTAGCTGTTTATTACGACGTCCATAGAGCTGTTCTGGATGTGCCGTTACGAGTCAGGGAGCGTTTGATCAATGCAATCGCTGAAGGCTATGACGATGCACTTGGCCACGGAGGTGCGGACTTCAAGAGATTTTTCATTTGGTTCCGCAATCAGGAAGATCTCGAAAATGAACGCAGCCGCGACTTGCCCGGGTATCGAGACTCGGAGCTTTCGGCAGTTCGTGATGCGATCGAAACGTTCACTGGTTTCAAGGACGTTAGGATTCGCCGTAAGCCAACCCTGAGAATGACTGTTCTTAAAGAAAACCTTGAATTCAACGTTTTACAGCTTTCTGATGGCGAGAAATGTCTGTTAGCGATGGTCGGGGATCTGGCGCGCAGGCTTACGTTACTCAACCGAGAAGTGCTTGAACCGCTTAAAGGAAAGGGGGTCGTGCTTATTGATGAGCTAGACCTGCACCTTCATCCAGGCTGGCAACGTACTGTCGTTGAAAAGCTTGAGCGCACGTTTCCCAATTGCCAGTTCATCATTACCACCCATTCTCCGCAAATCCTGGGTGAGCTGCCTGCCGGGGCCGTGATGCTTTTGAAAGACGGTCAATATCTGGGCCACCCAGAGCGCTCGCTGGGCCTTCGCAGTGGCGAAGTCATTGAAGAGCTGATGGGGGGCGTTGCCCAGAACAAACATGTCAGTCATCAACTCAGAAAAATCTACCGCGATCTCGACGATGACAATCTCGAATCGGCCCAAGCCCAACTAACGCAATTACGCGAGAGCGTCGGGAAAATACCTGATGTGCTCGAAGCCCAAGCCAATATCGACTCTCTGAGGTCAATCGAAGAGGGCGAAGCGTGAAGTCGATCAGAAAAGGGGCTGAACCACGAGCATTGATTGAGTGGCGAAGGGTAAATCGCGACACCCCCCACAACCTTTTCTACGGCAAGGGAAGCACCTTCCCGAGTGAAGCAGTGCGCCAGGCGCTCCTGAAGGAACAGTTTCATTTATGCGCCTATACCTTGCGACGGCTGCCGACAGCCGTTGAGTGTCAGGCTCGAGATCATGGCACGCAGTTCAGTTGCCATATCGAGCACATCATTCCACAAAAGCACCAACAGGCTGACAGCAACATTGCTTACAAAAACTTAGTCGCCTGCTATCCGTCCAGTCAAAGCAAAGTCGCTTGCGGCTACGGCGCGGTGGAAAAGGCCGATTACAACACGGTGACAAAGCCGTTTGTTTCACCGCTAACAGCCAATATCGAGCGGCAGTTTCGATACTCCCGTGATGGTTATGTAGAGGGCCTGACTCCCGAGGCGATTGCCACGGTCGAAGTGCTCAAACTCAACCATCCAACGCTGGTCAATGATCGGGCTGCCGTCATCAAAGGCCGTTTGAAACCACGCGGCACGCCTATTTCTGCCGCAACCGCTCGGCGTCTGGCCGATGACGTCGTAAAACCAGACGCTCAACATTGCCTGCCTGAGTACTGCCTGGCCCTCAAGCAGCAAGCCGAGCGTCACGCGCAAAACCTGGAAAAACGCGCAGCCCGAGTTCGTGGTCAAGCCAGACCCTGACAGCTACCGCCACAAACCCCGAACATGGGACAATCCGCGCCTTTTCGACACGGAGAGTCCCCATGCTGCGCCCCGCCTTCCTGGTCCTGTTACTCACTGGCGCCACCCCCCCGGTCTTCGCCCAACCACCCTCCGAAACCGTACCGCTGCTGCGTGAGATCAAGCAGTGGGTGGTCGGTTGCGACAACCTGCGCAATTGTCATGCCCTCAGCGCGCCCAGCGGCGTGGATGAAGAGGACTACAGCTCGTTGACGTTGCACATCTGGCATCAGGCCGGCCCGCAAGGGTATCCGCGTTTGCGCTTCGATCATCGAGGTCAGGACGTTGACCTTTCCACTTTGACGCTGGACGGCCAGGGCGGTGATCCCGAGGTGCAGTCGTACGGGGTGATTGATGACGCAGCGACGCGGCGCTGGTTGCAGCGTCTGCGCAATGGCCAGCGCCTGCAGTTGCCAGGCGAGGGCGCCGCGCACGTATCGCTGAGCGGGTTGAGTGCTTCGCTGCTGTTGATGGATGCAGTACAGGGACGCGTGGACAACGTGACGGCCCTGGCTCGACCTGGCAAGGGCGCGCCCAGCGAGGTGCCACCACAGGCGCCAACGCCGATATTGCGCAAGTTTACGCCAGCGCCGCCGTTGACCGCGCAGGAGCAGGCCGGGTTGGTGGCGGCTGCATTGCAGGCCGTCACGCCGGAAGAGGGTGAACCCGAGGCAAAAGCCGGTGCCCTGACGGCACGCCAGGCAATGACCGTGACACGTTATGACTGCGCGGCCTACAACTGCGAGTTCAATGTCAGCAGCCGTGAGCGGCAGGCGCCCTATACCGAAACGCTGATGGACCTGCAGCCGCTGCCTCTGGAAGACGCCGCGCTGCAAGGCTCGGTCGGCTATGACGAGGCTTCCGGCACACTGAGTTACTTCTACAAGCAGCGTGGCATCGGTGATTGCGGCGGCGGGGCCTCCTGGGTGTTCGACGGCAAGCGCTTCCAGCTCAGCGAGTTCCACCGGATGCCGCGTTGCACCGGGGTCGGTTACGGTGACTGGCCGTCGCTGTGGTCAACCGTGCCAGCCCCCTAGCCATCGGCTCAATGTCGCCCCTACACTGGCCGGCCACGTGTCTTTCAAAGGATGAAACACCATGCACACGCCTGAACCCCCTATCGTGATCCAGCGCTTCACCGAGGCCCACCTTGAAGGCGTCGCTGCGCTCTACAACGAACCGGCCGTGTGCCGTCAGGTGCTGCAAATGCCTTTCCAGTCGGTCGAGATGTGGCGCAAACGCCTGGTGATGGACAACGAGCGGCGGCTGCAACTGGTGGCGTTGCATGGTGGTGAGGTGGTCGGCCAGCTGGGCCTGGAACAGTACCTGCGCGTGCGCCAGGCTCATGTCGGTTCGTTCGGCATGGGCGTGGCAACGGCGTGGCAGGGCAAGGGCGTCGGTTCGCGGCTGCTGACGGCCGCGCTGGACGTGGCCGACAACTGGATGAACCTGCACCGCGTGGAACTCACGGTGTACGCCGACAACGAAGCGGCGCAGCGGCTGTACCGCAAGTTCGGCTTTGCGGTCGAAGGCGTATTGCGTGATTACGCCCTGCGTGACGGCCAGTTTGTCGACACCGTGAGCATGGCGCGCCTGCGCCAGTCGGTTTAATCCTGCAAAGCAAACGCCACCGCAGCCTGCGCATGCAGCTCGGTGGTGTCCAGTAATGGCAGGTCGCTGTGTTCAGGCTTGATCAGCAAACCGATTTCCGTGCAACCGAGGATGATCGCCTGGGCGCCACGTGCAGCCAGCGACTCGATGACACCTTGGTAGACTTTGCGTGACGCCTCGCTGATCACGCCGACGCATAATTCTTCATAGATGATCCGGTGCACGGCCTGGCGCTCGTCGGCCTCCGGCACCAGCACGGTCAGCCCCTGGGCGGCCAGGCGCGACTTGAGGAAATCCTGTTCCATGGTGAACGCCGTACCGAGCAGGCCGACCGTCAGCGTGCCGGCCTCAACGGCAGCCGCACCCGCCGCATCGGCGATGTGCAGGAAGGGGATCGACACTGCCGCCTCGATACGTGGCGCCACCAAATGCATGGTGTTGGTACACAGCACCACACAGTCGGCGCCACCGGCTTGCAGACGGCGCGCGGCGTCTTCGAGGATCAGCGCGGTGTCATCCCAGCGCCCGGCATGTTGCGCCTGCTCCACCGGGCCGAAGTCCACGCTGTACATCAACAGTTGTGCCGAGCGCAGCGGGCCGAGCTGGTCGCGCACGCGTTGGTTGATGATGCGGTAGTACTCGGCGCTGGACTCCCAGCTCATGCCGCCGATAAGGCCGATGGTGCGCATGCGATGCTCCTGGCAAGGAAAGTCGCTTCACCTTACCCATCGGCCATTGATTAGTCATACGCAGTTGCCCGCGAAATGACCGGTGCAGTTTCACATGTCCAGGCTGGTCCAGCCGGGCCTGGCCTCATCCAGTGCCACTGCGTGCACCCGCTTGCCGGTCGCCAACTCCACACGCCGCGCCACTTGCGGGTCATCGGCAAAGGGCATCAGGCTGGCGTCGTCCAGGCTCTTGTCCGATTGACCGCGCAAGCAATACTCCACCGCGCCATACAGGCATACCACCATCAACAGGCCCCACATTTCAGGCGATCCGCGCATCAAGCTGCGCTATTTGCAGATCCGCGACGCGCACCGTGCGCCAGATGTTGTAGGCCATCAGCAGCATGCCGGTCAGAAAGAACACACCACCGGCAAACCGCACCACAAACCCCGGGTGGCTGGCCTGCAAGGCTTCGACAAACGAATAGGTCAGGGTGCCGTCATCGTTGACCGCCCGCCACATCAAGCCCTGGGTGATGCCGTTGACCCACATTGACGCGATGTAGAGCACGGTGCCAATGGTGGCCAGCCAGAAGTGCAGGTTGATCAGCCCCACGCTGTGCATCTGCTCGCGGCCGAACACCTTGGGGATCATGTGGTACAGCGAACCGAAAGTGATCATCGCCACCCAGCCCAGGGCTCCGGCGTGTACGTGGCCGATGGTCCAGTCGGTGTAGTGGGAGAGGGCGTTGACGGTCTTGATCGCCATCATCGGCCCCTCGAACGTCGACATGCCGTAGAACGCCAGGGACAGCACCAGAAAGCGCAGGATCGGGTCGGTGCGCAACTGATGCCAGGCGCCGGACAAGGTCATCATGCCGTTGATCATGCCGCCCCAGCTAGGCGCCAGCAGGATCAGCGACATGGCCATGCCCAGCGACTGCGCCCAGTCGGGCAGGGCGGTGTAGTGCAAATGGTGCGGACCGGCCCAGATATACAGGGTGATCAACGCCCAGAAGTGCACGATGGATAAGCGATAAGAGTACACCGGGCGCCCGACTTGTTTCGGCACGAAGTAATACATCATCCCCAGGAAACCTGTGGTCAGGAAAAACCCTACGGCGTTATGCCCGTACCACCATTGCACCATGGCATCGGTCGCCCCGGAATACACCGGATAGGACTTGAACCAATCCACCGGGATCGCCAGGTGGTTGACCACATGCAGCATGGCGATCACCAGTATGAACGCGCCGAAGAACCAGTTGCCCACGTAGATGTGCCGGGTTTGGCGTCGCACCACAGTGGTGAAAAACACTATGGCATACGCCACCCAGACCACCGCCATCCACACCGCGCCGGAGAATTCGATCTCGGCGTATTCCTTGGTGGTGGTGTAACCCAGCGGCAGGCTGACCAGCATGATCACGATCACCGACTGCCAACCCCAAAAGGTAAACGCCGCCAGGCGGTCGGAAAACAGCCGTACCTGGCAGGTACGCTGTACCGCGTAATAGCTGGCGGCGAACTGCGCGCTGCCGGCAAAACCGAAAATCACCAGGCTGGTGTGCAGGGGGCGTAGGCGGCCAAAGGTGGTCCATGGCAAATCCAGGTTCATCTGCGGCCAGACCAGTTGCGAGGCGATCCACACGCCCATGGCCATGCCCACCACGCCCCAGGCAATAGTGGCGATAACGAATTGACGGACGACTTTATAGTTATAGGCCTGTCCGATTGTTGCGCTGCTCATGCTCAGTCCTCCCACGGTTCCAAGTGGCGGCACTTTAGGAAGCATGGGTAAAACAAAACAGGCTCAGAAAAACCTCATTGTTGCGGATCAGTTTTTAGCCGTACGTCGAATGGCTGCATCTGCCATGATCAGGCTTCGCAACCAGGCTCACCCAAGGAACGCCGCAATGGATGATGTACAGCAACTGGGCGAGATGCTTCGTCATTACGCCGACAGCGAAGCGCACAAGAAGCAACAGTTCGACGTGCAGTCGGCCCGTTGGGCGCAGAAGCTCGATGAGCTGTTCGGGCAGATCGAGCAGTGGCTTGAGCCGGTGAAGACGGTGGGGTTGCTTGAAGTCCACCGTGAAGCTTACGTAGCCAGCGGCCCGAGCGTGCCAATGGAGACCTCGACATTCAAGACCGAGAAACTGACCGTGCAGATCACCGGCAAACCGGTGGAGTTCGTGCCGGATGTAATGGGCGCGGGCGGCTTGATCTCCGTGTCGGTCATGGGCCTGACCGCGGCGCGCCACGGCAGTGTGTCGCTGGTATTGCCCGCGGATAAGAACGACTGGTTGTGGAAGAAAACCAATGGCCTCAAAGATCCGGACACCTTTGGTTTCGACGCCAACTTCCTGGCCTCGCAGTTGCAAAGCCTGATCCCCCGCGAACGCAGCTGAAACGTCGAATGATGGGAACAGGGTTATTTTGCCAGGATTGGCTATACCTACAGCTCAGTGTTCCAACGTCGACCGCCAGGGAGTTCAGACATGACACTTAGGCATTTGCTCTGCACGTTGTGCATCGCTTCGCTCGGGCTGGCGGGGTGTGCCAGCAAGATCACCGCGCCGGATGAGTATTCCGGCTTTCTCTCGGACTACAGCCGGCTCAAGGAAGCCAAGTCTCCATCGGGGGCCGAGGTGATGCGCTGGGTCGATCCCGAGCTGGATCTGAGCCGCTATCACGCAGTGTACGTCGAACCGACCCAGTTCTACCCTAAGCCCCAGGCCACCGCGAAAATTCCGCTAACCACCCTCAACGGCATCAATACCTACTACAACCAGGCACTCAAGCGTGAGCTGGAAAAATCCCTGCCCCTGGCCAATGCGCCAGGTCCAGGCGTGATCGTGGTGCGCGCAGCAATCACCGCCGTGAGCAGCAAGACCGAAGGCCTCAAACCCTATGAGTACATTCCGGTGGCCTTCGTCGTGGCGGCGGTAAGCACCGGCACCGGGATCCGTGATCAGGAAACCACCCTGGGCACCGAGGCGCAGTTCCTCGATGGTGCCAATGGCAAGGTGCTCGCCCAGGTGGTGCGCAAAGGCACTGGCAAGCCGCTGTCCAACGATTCGCAGGTGATGAAGGCCGATGACGTGAAAAGCGTGATTGACGGCTGGGCGTCGGACCTGCATCAGTCGTACGTGAAACTTACACGCTAGAACGTGCGAGAAGGTGAGGGCTGCGGTGCCCTCACCCTTGTGGCGACCGGGCGCGTGACGTTACTTGAGCGGCGTCAACGGCGGCAGCTTCCATTGGCCGTTACCCACCTCAGGCTTGGGCAGGTAAATGCGCAATACCGCATAGAACGGACCGGGTGGTGCCGGCAACCAGTTGCTTTGCTCGGCTTTCGGCGGCTCGTGGTGCTGCAGGGCCAGTGTCAGGCCGCCATCGGCGTCACGCTTGAGGGTGGGCAGCATTCGCGAATTGATCAGGTAGCGCTTCTTGTGGTTGGGCACCAAAAGCTTGGTCTTGGCGTCGTACATGGTCAGCGACCAGAACGCATCGGCCGGCGGCAGTTGGTCCTTGGCAAAGTGCACGGTGTAGCTGTGTCGTGCGCCGTTGGCAGGCTTGCCTTCGCTGTCGATGAAGTAGCTCATGTAGACGGCTTCGTCGGCGGAGTTGCCGAAAATGCCCAGGTTGGCGCCAGCATAGCGGTACAGGTAATTGTTGTTCAGGTGGTCGCGGCTGCCGAACAGATCACCGCTGGTGACCTGGTGAGTGTCCACTTTGTCTTTCTTGAACGCGGCAAATTCGGCATGGGCGTCGGCAATGCCTTCATCCAGAGCCTTGCGCTGTTCGACGGTCAACTCCTTGACCTTGAACGGCGCGCCCGGGGCAATTCCGATCTTGGCAAACCGGGCCAGCAGGTCTTTTTCGCTGTCCTGCGGGGCTGCGAAGGCCAGCATGAAGTTCAGGTAGCGAAACAGTTGCGGGCCCTCGGTCATGGTCGCCGTGGGCTTTGGCCATTCGACCTTGGGCGCCTTGGCTGGCGCGGGTTGTTTCACGTAGCTGCTCAGTGGCTGCACTTTGTAGCCGGCCTGGATCTGCTTGACCTTGCCCAGGTCTTTTTCATCAAACAACTGCGTCCGGTACAGGGCGTAGGCGATATTGCTTTCGCTGTAGATCACGCGGTCGACATTCACCGGCTGCTGACCCTTCCAGTCGGGGCCGGCGATCATGTAGTGGCCGCCGTTGTTACCGGTGCTGCGGGTGCCCAGGTAAGCGAAGTTCTGCGTATAAAGATCGATCAACTGCACCGAGTAGTAGCGATCGTCTTCGATCTTGGGCAGGGTCAGCACCAGTGGTTCGCGGCGCAGGTCCATCCAGACGAACGAGTAGGGCGTGTCGGCGTTGGGCGTGACGAAGGCCGTGTCCTTGGGCGTGAACACCTGCGCGGTATTGCCGATCTGGTTGAACGGCGCCTTGAAGTTGGCACCGCCCTTGTCAACGGCCTGGGTATAGAGCGTCTTGTACATGTCCACCACCGGAAACCCATACAGATAGGCTTCCTTGGCAATGGCCCGGGCTTCGGCCGGGGTTGCCGTGAAGTCGGCCCAGGCGCCGGTACTCATGAGTATCGAGAGGCTCGCCAACAGCAGGCGCGTCGGTTTTCCAATCATGTTGTTGCGTCCTTCCTGAGTGCGGGTTGCAGGGTCGCGCTGAATGGCGCGCGAATGCGCCGAGTTTCCGATTTTATTCACCGAACGTCACGTTAATCTCTGAGCACCTGACGCGAAGATGCCGCCCATGCAGGCGGCATCGAGGAGTACAGGCTGGAATTAACGTACGGGCAGCATCGATTTGACTTTGTCGCGTAATTGATCGATCGAGAACGGCTTGGCGATCACGTGCATGCCAGTCGGCACCTCGATGTTTTCCGCATAGCCGCTGGCGAACAGGATCGGCAGGTCCGCACGCAGTTCGCGCACCTTGGTGGCAAGTTGCTTGCCATCCATGTCCGGCAAACCGACGTCGGTCATCATCAGGTCGATCACCTGGTCGGTGTTTCGCACCAGGGTCAGCGCTTCTTCAGCATCGCCGGCCTCCAGTACGTTGAATTCCAACTCCTCCAGGACATCGACGATGAGCATGCGCACGATGGCATCGTCTTCGACGACAAGGATGGTGGAGGCGGTGACGGACATAAAAAATTCCCGAGAGTGAAAAGGATTGGCCGTGAGCGGTGCAAAGACCATCCTCTAATGAGTCGCGGCGATCTCGGCAAGTTCCCTCACCGAAGCCGGTATTGTGCCGGTGTTGGAAAAGAATGTCCCGCATGAGTCTGCGACCGATATTCTACAGGGGCGCAGCGCAATACTAATGAGAGTCCCCGGCATCTGCGGGAAGCGCAGGATGCCGGTTCTTCACCTCGCACCTCAGCCGGCATTTGATACCGATCTGGAGGAGGCGATTGAGATCTTATTGGATACCATATCATGCACGCCGTTGATGCTCTCGACGGTGTTCATCAAGTGCAACTCACTGAATTGCGAAACAGAATAGGTCAAGGAGCCCGGATTGGGTGGAAACCAGTGGCTCGTTGACCCCGAGATCATCGCGCTTTCTATTCCAGCGCGCATGGAGGCCTCGGAGTTGAATGTGGCCAACCCGAAGTTGGGGTCGAAGTAGAACCATTCTTTTTTGCCGCCATTGATGACAACCCCGGCGGTAATTCCGTGTGTTGTATTACCTATCATCAGGCTGGTCGACGTACTGGCATTCGCCAGTTGCTCGATGATTTCTGCAGCCGTCTGCTGCTGCTTATATTGGCCCACATGAAAGTCATGCCTGAGCTTGGCCTGGAAGCGTTGCATGTTTTGTTGAAACACCAGTGTGGCCGGATGCTCGGGATTAGCCATTACCGTGAATAAATTCTCCAGCAGGGTGGCTTGCTTGCCTTCCTGAATGGCATAGGCCATCGAGTTCGCAAACACGGCACATTGCCCCCCCGAGATAGGACTGACTTGGCTGAGGTAAAAGCCCTGTGGCATTGGAATGAAGGTTCCGCCTGCCGTCTTGATGTTTTCACTGAAGTGTTTGGCAAGGGAAAGATTCAACTCGATCGCGCGCTTTTCAACCTGTCGGTACAGACACCCCATTTCTTGAGTCGTCAACCCGGGTTGCAAGGCCAGTTCCTGAAGTTGTGGGATTCTCAGGCCAGGCCTGTACCCCTTTATCGAATCGGGCGTTCCCGCCTTGTAACCCTGCTTGAAACTGTCCGCCTCGAACGCCTTGAGGCTTTCCATTTTGGTGTAGAACGTGTTCGGCAGTTCTTCCAGATCATCTATGCGGCGCTTCAGGCGTCCCAACTCTTGCGCGCTCGGATTGGCTTGCAGTGCAAGTCGCTTGAGCTGCTCAACGTTCAGGGAGGTTGAGTAACCCTCAATCGACGGCGGTGTCCGGCTGTTGAGACCAAGGTGGAAGCCGTCGGGATCCGTTTTCAACGCGTCCGCCTTCAAGTTCGTGAATTTCTCGGCGTAATTGGGGTCGGGCTGGGCGGCAGGAGGCGGGGAGCCCCACCAACTGGCGAACCACTCGGTCGTCGCCGACTCCGTCAACCCTTTGATTTCACCCCCGGAGGCTGCGACAGAGGGCGTGAAGTTTTCCAGAGGTGCCCCGTAGGGTTGAGCCTTGACCGGGTCGTAGCGGTACCATTGCCCATCGTTGAACACGGCAGCCGTATGCATCTTTGTCTCGCCGACCTTGTAGCTGCCTATCGCGGCTACGTCGTACTGGTTGCTGAGGCTTTTCAGCAACCCGTAACTGTCTGATGTACCTCGCAGTATTTGTATGCCTTTAGCCAGTGCCCGAGGGCTTTTGCCCAATAGTCTTACACCGCCAAATACCACGTCGTCTGCGCCCCCCAGCGGATTGAACGCACTGACGGTCGCCGCTCCAATCACGCGCGCACCCTTGGCCAGCTTTGTAGCCGCAGAGGCGGTGATAGCCCCTACCTTGACCAGCTTGGCAGCGGTCGCTGCGCCAGCGGTCAGGAACCCCATGACATCCATCGTCAGATCAAGAGCGCCCGCCACATAGTTGCCGTTTATGAAGTTGACGATGGCCGATCTCAACGGGATCAGGTCCAGGAAGAAGTTGGCCGCGCGATCCTGTGCTTCAAACTGTTTGTCCAACTGCGTAGAACCTTTGGCCGCTTTTACAACATCGGCATTGTCGATATCCAGGTGCTCGACGAACGCATCGGCAATGTAGGTGCTCCGGTCACTGCTGAAGCTTTTCGGCGTGACTGACGTGTCGCCGGTGTTTTCCTTTTGATTTTCCTGGCTATAGCGGGTCGGCCGGAACTCGGTTCGGTGAATTTGCCGTGAGCCTGGACCATAGCGTGTTTCATCGTAATGGTTGCCGCTCCCCAGCTTGGTGATCGTGCCTTTCTGGATGTCAACTTCATAAACAGACGACACGCTGTCGCGTTCGGTTTTTATCGAAAAGGTGGAGTATTTGTGGAGAAGTGTTTTATCCGTGAGATTGATTCTGTACTCGGACTCATGAAAGAAGCGCAGCTTTCCATATTCCAGGTCTTTGCGTTGATCCAGGGGAAGTTTGGAAATGAGGTGCCTGACGGTCGCACTCAAACCTTTCTTTCGCGAAACAATGGCCTCGTCGAAGTGTTGCTTGAAAGCTGCATTCACGCCGAGCACAGGATTATCATTGATTTCGGCGAGGGGGATACGAGGGTCCTCGGTCGTCCAGGTGTAATGACGGTTTTCCATCATCGCAATGTCCAGCATCGAGAAATACCCTTCAGGCCGCAAGTTCGGGTCATAAAGCGGCATCGCCGTGGATTGATGGCCGGATGTCTGGAGTTTCAACAGGGGTTGTTCAAACGGAATACCTTCACCAAAACGTTCTTTCAGTTTGGCAAGGGCGATGTCCTTACGGTTGGGTATTTCAGCATTGGCTAACGCTTGTGCGTCAATCTGCTCGGCAAACTCGCGGTTGTATTGGGTTCTTAACTGATCCAGTTCTTGATTCGTGTACTGTTTGTCATCTTTTCTCTTGATCAGGCCGTTAACGACCCCCCAATCGACCAGTGCGGTTTGCTGGGCGAGCTCGGTCACCGCCGGATCGGCCTGGGCGGCCTTTTCGGCCCTGATCATGATTTCGTCGAAGCCCATGGTCATCGCCGACCCGGGTGACTCAGCTTCCTGGGTCGCCACCGCGATCTCCAATCGGGTCCAGGCCGGGCTGCCATAAGTGACGTTGTCGGGAATGCCTTTGACCAGGAATGCGGGCGCTGCCTGCGCGAGCAATATCATGGCGGCAACCTTGGCCATCTCCGGGCCAGCCAGGCCGCGCTCAATCAGGTGTTTGACCAGCGCCTCCACCACGGCTGACGGGTGCAAGCCCCAATGGGCCGACTGCGCCAGGTCGAACCCGGCTACTTTGTTTCGCTGCGGGTTTGTAAGCGCTTCGGGGTTCAGGATCCGGTTGATCAATACCAGGAGATAGTCATGGATGCTGATGTCTGTGTCGAATCCCTTTATAACTGCTCGCATCGCCCGACCCAGTGCCTGGCCTGTGGGACCGTTCACCATGGATTCAAACGCTTTGACGGGGTCTGTCTTGGCGTCACCAGATAGGGGTTTATTGTCATTGAGGAGTTCAAGGATACCCTGTCCATTGCCCGTCTCGGATGAGTTGGTGTGATCCTTGATGTATTGGAGGGCCGCTGTGTGCAACGTTTGTTGATCGTCCGGACTCAAAGGTGCGGGCCAGGACAGAGCTCCCCCGAAATCGCCAAACGGGTTCGCCAGCGCTCTCTCGCTGACGGCATCCGCCAGCGCGGTCAAGGAAAAATGATTGGTGGGCAGGCCAAGACCAATGCCGCGGATGAAACTCTCCAATGTGACGAGTGTGTCGGGCTGCGTTGGAAAGGATGAATGCGGGTGGATTTCCATCGCGGTGGTTTTGAGTGCGTTCGAGACGGCCGGGGGAGAAGCATTGTGCCCCAGTGTCTTGGCAATTTTGTGCAGCGCTTGCGACAGGGTATGCAGGTTACGCGCATTGCCAATCAGGGTTTTGCTGGAGAGGTTGGCTGTTGTGAGAGAAGTCGGTTGTGGCGCCGGGTTTGCCTGTTGTTGCGCAATGCTCCCAGGCGAAGTGGGTTGGGACAGCTGATGGGTTTGACTGAACGCACGCATGGATGGGTTGGGGGCTGACAAAGACACCGCGTAGAGACTGGTCATGGCTGGGTACCCTTTAGAGATGGACTTGATTCAGTCTTTGCCTGTGGACGTTCCGTATCGCCACGGCGCTTTACTGAGTGCCGGCCTCTGCCACCTGCGTTCCTGTGTCCGCTCGTTCGCTCGGTAAAAGCGACGTATATGGCCTGGTTTGACGTGCGGTTCTCACAATCGGCTGTCATTCATCTCACGGTTCTCTGGCATAAAAATAGCGTTCAACCCCAACTTTGGGGCAAACTCCTGGGTTTTCTGCACTTGGCCAAGGCATGCCCATGACTCCCGCTTCGTCCGTCGATGAAAAGAGCTTTCGTAATCTGCTGAGCCGAAACGTTGCATTGCCCCTGGGCGTGGGCGTGCTCAGCGCGGTGTTTTTCGTGTGCCTGATCACCTACCTGTTGTCGGTGATCCAGTGGGTTGAACACACCGACCGGGTTATCAATAACCTCAATGAATCGTCCAAGCTGACCGTGGACCTGGAAACCGGCATGCGTGGCTTCCTGATCACCGGCGACGAGCATTTCCTCGACCCGTATGAAGTGGCCAAGCCGCGCATCATCGCCGACCTGCGTAACCTGCAGGAGCTGGTAGCGGACAACCCGCAGCAGGTGGATCGCCTCAAGCGCCTGGAAGCCCTGCAGGCCGAGTGGAACAACTACGCCCAGTCGATGATAGATATGCAGCGCACCAGCGGTGACTACCGCAGCGCGGTCAAGGCCGGCCGCGGCAAGCGCCTGACCGATGAAATCCGCAAGGAATACGAAGACGCGGTGGCGATGGAGCAGCAGTTCCGCATCACCCGCAACGAACAAGTCACCCGCACCACGGTGATCAGCGTCACCCTGTATTTGGTCTTTGTGCTGGGCTTGAGTGGCTTCCTGGCGTATATCGGCCGTAAAAATCTTGTTTCTTTATCAGATAGTTACAGCGCAAACCTCATGTCACAACAGAAGATTGCGCGACGCCTCGAACAACAAGCCTGGCTGCGTAATGGCCAGACCGAACTGGCCGAGCAGGTGCTCGGCCAGTTGACCCTGAATATGCTCGGGCGCAACATCCTTCAATTTTTTGCCCAGTACATGGGCTCGGCTGTTGCCGCGCTGTATGTGCGCGAAGAACACGGCGGTCTCAAGCGCGTGGCCACTTATGGTTTTTCCCGCGAACAGGAACAGCGGGAACAAGCGATCTACAGTGACGAAGGCATTGTCGGCCAGGCTGCCCAGCTCGATCGCCTGATTCGCCTGGATGATGTGCCGGTGGATTACTTCAAGGTCAGCTCCGGTCTGGGTGAAGGGCCGACGCGCAGCGTGCTGGTCATGCCCACCAGTGATGATGACCGCGTCAACGGCGTGGTCGAACTGGGCTTCCTGCGCCCGCTGGAAGAGCGTGACGAAGAGCTGCTGGAGCTGATCGCCGGCAATATCGGCACCTCCATCGAAGCGGCGCGGTACCGCCAGCGCCTGCAGGAAGTGCTGGCCGAAACCCAGCAGCTCAACGAAGAGCTGCAAGTGCAGCAGGAAGAACTCAAGACCGCCAACGAAGAGCTGGAAGAGCAGTCGCGCATCCTCAAGGAGTCCCAGGCCCACCTGGAAACCCAGCAGGCCGAGCTGGAACAGACCAACGAGCAACTCGCCGAACAGACCGAGACCCTGGCCGAACAACGCGACGCCATGGACCGCAAGAACATCGAGCTCAACCAGGCCCAGCTCGAACTGGAAGAACGCGCCGAAGAACTGCAGCGCTCCAGCAAGTACAAGTCCGAATTCCTCGCCAATATGTCCCACGAGCTGCGCACGCCGCTGAACAGCTCGTTGATCCTGGCCAAGTTGCTGGCCGAGAACCCCCAGGAAAACCTCAGCGCCGAACAGGTCAAGTTTGCCGAGTCGATCTATTCCGCCGGCAATGACCTGCTCAACCTGATCAATGACATCCTGGATATTTCCAAGGTGGAGGCCGGCAAGCTGGAGATGCGCCCGGAAAACTCCAGCGTGGCACGGCTTGTCGACGGCCTGCGCGGCATGTTCGAGCCGCTGGCGGCTGATCGCAAGCTGGGCTTCCAGGTAGAGGTGCAGGAAGGCACGCCGACCATGCTGTTCACCGACCGCCAGCGATTGGAGCAGATCCTGAAGAACCTGCTGTCCAACGCGGTCAAGTTCACCGAACAGGGCGAGGTCAGCCTGTCGGTGTCGCGAGCATCGGAGGAGGGCATTGCCTTTACGGTACGCGACTCCGGCATCGGCATTGCGCCAGACCAGCAGGAAAGCATCTTCGAAGCCTTCCGCCAGGCCGACGGCACCACCAACCGCCGTTACGGCGGCACCGGCCTGGGCCTGTCGATTTCCCGCGACCTGGCGGCCCTGTTGGGTGGCTATATCAGCGTGACCAGTGCCCCGGGCAAAGGCAGCACCTTTACGCTGGTGCTGCCGGAACATTATGCAGAGCCAGGGGAGGACGCAGCACCGATCGAGCCGCCGCGCCAAGTGGTGGTGGTGCCCGCACCGGCTCCAGCCAAGGTGTCGCCGCTGCCGGTGGCCGATGCCAGCCAGATCCCGCGTTTCGCCGATGACCGCGACAAGGCCCCGTTCACCACACGCTGTATCCTGGTGGTGGAAGACGAACCTAACTTCGCCCGCATCCTGTTCGACCTGGCCCATGAGCTGGGCTACCACTGCCTGGTGGCCCACGGTGCGGACGAAGGCTACAGCCTGGCCGAGGAATATGTGCCCGACGCCATCCTGCTGGACATGCGCCTGCCGGACCATTCCGGGTTGACCGTGCTGCAGCGCCTCAAGGAACACGCCAATACCCGGCACATCCCGGTGCATGTGATTTCTGTGGAAGACCGCGTGGAAGCCGCCATGCACATGGGCGCCATCGGTTATGCGGTCAAACCCACCACCCGCGAAGAGCTCAAGGACGTGTTCGCGCGCCTCGAAGCCAAGCTGACCCAGAAGGTCAAGCGCGTGCTGCTGGTAGAGGATGATGACCTGCAACGCGACAGCATTGCCCGCCTGATCGGTGACGATGACATCGAGATCACCGACGTCGGCTACGCACAGGCCGCTCTGGACCTGCTGCGCACTAACGTCTATGACTGCATGATCATCGACCTCAAGCTGCCGGACATGCTCGGCAACGAACTGCTCAAGCGCATGGCCACGGAGGATATCTGCTCGTTCCCGCCGGTGATCGTCTATACCGGGCGCAACCTGACCCGCGATGAAGAAGCCGAACTGCGCAAGTATTCGCGCTCGATCATCATCAAGGGCGCCCGCTCGCCGGAGCGCCTGCTGGATGAGGTCACACTCTTTCTGCACAAAGTCGAATCCCAGCTGTCCCATGATCGCCAGAAGATGCTCAAGACCGCCCGCAGCCGCGACAAGGTCTTCGAGGGGCGCAAGATCCTGCTGGTGGACGACGATGTGCGCAACATCTTCGCCCTGACCAGCGCCCTGGAGCACAAAGGCGCGGTGGTGGTCATCGGGCGTAACGGCCGTGAGGCCATCGACAAACTCAATGAAGTCGAAGATATCGACCTGGTGCTGATGGACGTGATGATGCCGGAAATGGATGGTTACGAGGCCACTGCCTTGATCCGCCAGGACCCGCGCTGGAAAAAGCTGCCGATCATCGCGGTGACGGCCAAGGCCATGAAAGACGATCAGGAGCGCTGCCTCGCGGCCGGTTCCAACGATTACCTGGCCAAGCCGATCGACCTGGATCGCCTGTTCTCACTGATTCGCGTGTGGCTACCGAAGATGGAACGCATTTAAGTGGAGCGAAGTTTCTTGGAAAAAAGCAGCGATATTGAGCTGCGCCTGTTGATCGAGGCGATTTACCTCAAGTACAGCTACGACTTCCGGGATTACTCCGGGGCGTCGGTCAAGCGCCGCGTGGCTCATGCCTTGCGCCAGTTTGATTGCGCGACCATTTCCGCCTTGCAGGAGCGCGTGTTGCACGACCCGGCGGCGTTCATGCAGTTGCTGCAGTTCCTGACGATCCCGGTAAGCGAGATGTTTCGCGACCCGTCGCACTTTCTCGCGATCCGCCAGGAAGTGGTGCCGCTGCTCAAGACCTACCCGTCGATCAAGATCTGGATCGCCGGCTGCAGCACCGGCGAGGAGGTGTACTCCATGGCCATCCTGCTGCGCGAGGAGGGGTTGCTGGAGCGTACGATCATCTACGCCACCGATATCAACCCGGCGTCGCTGGACAAGGCCAAGCAGGGCATCTTTTCCCTGGAGAACGTACGCGCCTATACCGCCAACTATCAGCAGGCCGGTGGGCAACGTTCATTTGCCGACTACTACACCGCGGCTTACGATTACGCGATCTTCGATAAAACGCTGCGTGAGAATGTGACCTTTGCCGATCACAGCCTGGCGACCGATAGTGTATTCTCGGAAACTCAATTAATTTCGTGTCGTAACGTACTGATTTATTTCAATAAAAAATTGCAGGATCGAGCGTTTGGATTGTTCCATGAGTCGCTGTGTCATCGCGGCTTCCTGGTGCTGGGCAGCAAGGAGACCCTGGATTTCTCCGCGTACGGCAAGCAATTCGAACCGTTGGTCAAACAGGAACGGATCTACCGAAAGCTATGAATCAAGCGGCTGCCAACCCGGCACAGGTCCGGGGCATAGAGGCTATTGTGATCGGCGCCTCCGCCGGTGGCGTAGAGGCGCTGCTGACGGTATTTGCCCAATTGCCTGCGGACTTCGGCCTGCCGATCATCACCGTGCTGCACCTGCCCGACGAGCGCCGCAGCCAGTTGGCCGAAGTGTTTGATCGCCGCGTCGCCATGTCGGTGGTGGAGGCGCGCGACAAGGAAGTGCTCAAGCCCGGCACGCTGTACTTTGCCGGACCTGGTTATCACCTGTCGGTGGAGCATGATCGCAGCCTGTCCCTGAGTCAGGAAGACCGCGTGCACCATTCGCGGCCCGCAATCGACTTCCTGTTTGAGTCCGCCGCCGATGCCTACGGCACGGGCTTGCTCGCCATCCTGTTGACCGGCGCCAACCAGGACGGCGCCCGTGGCCTGGCCCACGTCAAGCAGCAGGGCGGAACCACCGTGGTGCAGGAGCCCACTGAAGCACGTGTCGCCGTCATGCCCCGAGCAGCCCTGGCGCTGCACACACCCGACCACATTCTGACGTTGAGCCGCATTGGCTCATTGCTGGCTTCGCTGGAATATTCCCCATGTTAAGTACTGTCCAGGCCAAACTGCTGATCGTCGACGATCTGCCGGAAAACCTGCTCGCCCTCGAAGCGCTGATCAAGCGCGAGGACCGCCAGGTATTCAAGGCATTGAGCGCCGACGAGGCCTTGTCCCTGTTGCTGGAGCACGAGTTCGCCATGGCGATTCTCGACGTGCAGATGCCCGGCATGAACGGGTTCGAGCTGGCCGAACTGATGCGCGGCACCGAGAAAACCAAGAACATCCCGATTGTGTTCGTCAGCGCCGCCGGCCGCGAACTCAATTACGCCTTCAAGGGCTACGAAAGCGGTGCCGTGGACTTCCTGCACAAGCCGCTGGATATCCATGCGGTGAAGAGCAAGGTCAACGTGTTCGTCGACCTGTACCGCCAGAGCAAGGCCATGAAGCTACAGGTCGAAGCCCTGGAGCGCAGCCGTCGCGAGCAGGAACTGCTGCTGACGCGTCTGCAGGCCACCCAGGCCGAGCTGGAGCAGGCGGTGCGCATGCGTGATGACTTCATGTCGATCGTCGCCCACGAAGTGCGTACGCCCCTCAACGGGCTGATCCTCGAAACCCAGTTGCGCAAGATGCACCTGGCCCGCGACAACGCCGCCGCGTTCACCCTGGACAAGATGCACGCCATGGTCGACCGTGACGAACGGCAGATCCAGAGCCTGATCCGTCTGATTGAAGACATGCTCGACGTGTCGCGCATCCGCACCGGCAAACTGTCGATACGCCCGGCGCGGTTTGACCTCACACAGCTTGTCAGCAGCCTGGTGGAGAACTTCGCGCCCCAGGTCGCGGCGGCGGATTCATCCATGACCCTGACTGCCGAAGGCCCCGTGGAGGGTCACTGGGATGAGTTCCGCATTGAGCAGGTGGTCACCAACCTGTTGACCAACGCCTTGCGCTACGGGGCCAAGAGTCCGATAGAAGTGCGCGTGTACAGCGAGCATGACGAAGCTCGCGTAGAAGTGCGCGATCACGGCATTGGTATCAGCGAAGACAACCAGAAGCGTATCTTCCAGCAGTTCGAACGGGTATCGGCCAGTCAGGTTGCGGCAGGCCTGGGCCTGGGGCTGTTTATTTCCGAGCAGATCGTTGCAGCCCATGGCGGCACCATCGAAGTCGAGAGCCGGATAGGCGAGGGCGCCTTGTTCAGGGTGTGCCTGCCGTTGCAGGCGACGGCTTGAATTCAATCGTCACCTCGACGCAACCTCTGCGTGACCCCATGGTCGTAATTGCAGCTATTGACCGGACAAAGGCTTCCCATGAGTGAAGATGCACAAGATGTCGTTCTGATCGTCGAGGACGACGAATCCATTATGTTTGTGTTGGGTGAATACCTGGCCGGCCTGGGCTATCGGGTGTTGAAGGCAATCGACGGGGAGCAGGCTTTTGAAATTCTCGCGACCAAGCCGCACCTGGACCTGATGGTCACGGATTACCGTTTGCCGGGGGGGATCTCCGGGGTGCAGATTGCCGAGCCTGCGCTGTTATTGCGACCGGAATTGAAAGTGATCTTTATCAGTGGCTATCCGCAGGAGATCCTCGACTGTAAAAGCCCGATCACGCGCAATGCGCCGATCCTGGCCAAGCCGTTTGATCTCGATACATTGCAAGAGCATATCCAGCGGTTGTTGGCGTGATGACCTTTGCCATGGCGGGGATCCGCC
This sequence comes from Pseudomonas sp. NFPP24, assembly GCF_900112095.1. Lineage (NCBI taxonomy): Bacteria > Pseudomonadati > Pseudomonadota > Gammaproteobacteria > Pseudomonadales > Pseudomonadaceae > Pseudomonas > Pseudomonas sp. NFPP24. Next base: position 29,467 of record NZ_FOKD01000021.1, on the reverse strand, counting down.
ATGGCAATCAACGACGCTCCTCAGTCTCTGGCTAAGTCCAGTATCTCCTTGACCTTATTGGCATCGAAGATGCCTTCCCCCCCGTCGTCACGCAGCTTGAACGTTCCATCAGGCGCCACTTCAACCCCGACGGAATTGGCGTAGGTAACGGACACATCCTTGCGTTGCAGCATCGCTAACAAGGGTTTGTTGTTATAGACGTCCTGTTGCCGAATCGCGCTGGCAACTCCGACGACACTTCGAGTACGAGTGCCTGCGACGAAGATGACTTTTCCACCGTTCGCCAAGTCTTTTTCAACACCGTTCAACCACGTAAACCCATTACTTCCATTGTTGACGGGCTGCGCCAGGTTGCTCTCGTTCAAGTGCACCAGTGTGCGTTTCTGGTAGATGCCGTCCTTCATGTCTGAGAGCACTACCACGGCCGAACAGTCACTCAGGCCATTGGTGCTGAGCACGGTAGTCCGGTCATTGACGGTATGCGACTGGCCCGTGAATACCTCAAATTTTTCAGCCTTCCCTGTTGTTATGGGGGCATGTGGCGGCACCGGTTTTGATGGCATTGGCACGGACGTCGCTGTTTGCGATTTAATGACGATTGGCATTTCACTCAACTCCTTCACGGTTTTGTCCGAGACGGCGGTAGTCTTTTTCCATGAGTCGTCATACACGCTGACTTCAAACTCCAACTTGTCCGGGTTTTTGCTGTGAGTTGTGTATTGAACCGGCAGGTCTTTATCGGTGAACACCTTGTGCAGGCCTCGCTTCATGGCCTCCGGGGTACTGAACGTTGCTATCCCAAAATTGGGGTCATAAAAAAACCACTTTTTATTCACGCCTTCGCCCATGACCCCTGCCATCATTGCGTGCCCAGGGATGCCAATCATCAGCGTTTTCGGTGTATCGGACGTCGCCAACTCATCAAGCATTTCGTGGTAACCCATTTCTCGGCGCATCTTGCCAGCATGAAATAACGTCGGACCGGTCAGTTGTTTTTGTACGGTCGTCAACTGGTCAATGAACGCCCGCGAAGCAGGGTCGGTCGGGTTTGCGGCGGCCGTGTACAAGTTGCCAATAAACTTAGCCTCGGTGCCTTGCTGCATGGCGCTCGCCATCAGTCTGGACATGGCTGAGCATTGGCCTTGGGAGAGTGGATTGGTCTGACTGAGATAGAACACCTGAGGGGCTGCTACAAAGCGGCCACCGGCTTCGCTGATACTTTCATAGAATCGGTTGACCCCTTTAAAACCGTGCTGTACCGCCAGCCGTTCTACGTGTCGAACCAACGTGCCGATCTGCTCCGGCGTCAGTTGTCCTTGGGTTGCCAGCTTCATGATGTCTTCAGATTTCATAGCCGCGCGATAACCCGGTACTGATTTCGGATCACCATTGTCATATCCCTTCTGGAATTGCGTCTTGTCTGCCGCGTTTTGATGGCGTTCAACCATCTCAGACCAGCGTTGACGCGTGCGTGCTGACGCCGGAGTCATTACCCGCTCTGTTGTTTCCCATTTGCCCAACGCCTGTTCCCCTGACAGAACTGAGGGTTGAAAGTCGTCCAGCGCCTTGCCAAATGGGAGACCCTTCACGCTGTCGAAGGCGTACCATTTGCCTCCGCTCAGGACGGCCGGGCCTTCCATGATCGTGTCTTGCAGCTTGAATGTTCCGAGAGCACTGGCGTCGAACCGTTTGCTGGCGTTGATCAGGTCATAACTGTTGGTTCCACGCAGCAGCCGATAGGCGTGAGTGGAGCCTTTCTTTCCGGCATTTGCCAGGGAGATGGCCAGGTCGCCTACGCCATCAAGCGGGTTGAGCGCACCGATCGCCGTTCGCCCCAGTATTTTCCCGCCATAAGCCGCTTTGGTCAGTATTGAAGCCCCCCCCTGGAGGGCCTTGATACCTTTTGCCGCCCCCGCTGCCCCTAGAAGGAAGCCGAAGGCATCAAGTGTCAGGTCCACGATACCGTCGCCATAGCGTCCCTCTTTGAAGTTATTGATTGCAGACCTCAAAGGAATCAGGTTCAGCATGAACTCCATGGCGTTCTTGTAAAAGGGCACCTCGACATCGAATGTGGTCTGGCCCGCGGCAAGTTGTCTGGACGATTCAGTATCCACCTCTTTTACCATGGCGTTCGCTATGTAAGATGTACGCTCGCTGCTGAAGCTGAGGGGGATACCCGCTGCACCCTTTGTTTCATCGGTTATTGTGTCAGCATAATTTCCCGATGGGATGACGGCCTGGTACTCCGTATAGCGCGAGACGCCTCTGGGACGGGCCTCGCCCACGACGAAATCCCCGAGGTCGTCACGGGTGCGGATCTTGTTTTGCTTGATATCGATTTCATAAATATTGACCTTGCCGGCGCGCTCGGTCCTGACCAGAAAACTATGACCTTCGGAGACCGTCGTGCTGCTCTTTGGGGCCTGACTGTAAGGCCAGTACTCATGAATGACGGGCTTGGCCAGCGTGATTTTTCCGAATTCGAAGTTTTGCCGATCTGACAGGCTTAGCCCTGCGATCAAATGCTTGACCTGGGTCGCCACGCTTCTATTTATTTTGTCTGAATAGTTCGGGAAGGCGACCCGAAAGTACTCTCGCAAGTTCGGAAGGCTTTTGAGCGTGTCTTGCATCGCGTCGAAGTCGACATCACGAGAGGTCGATACCCATTTGTTTGCTGAATCGGCCTGGTCGCGTGTGATTCCATCATAAAACCCAGGGGTTCCCCGTGCAGCGTCATGGATGTAAAGGTCCAGGACTGAATAGGGGCCTGGAAAGTCCAGATGTTGACGTTTCAACTGGATGCACTTCTTCTCGAAAAGTGCGGGGTCCATATCCGGGAAGGCTTTTTTCAGCTCTTCCAGGCCCTTCCTTTTGACGTCAGGTACTTCCATTGAGTGCGCTGCTGAAGCCGCCCTCAATTCGTTCAACTGTTGATCGAAGGCGACCTGCACCGCGCGCATCGCCTCAGCAGTCTGTGGACAGTCCATGCCATTGACGACGGCCCAGTCCTTGAGTGCTTCTTGCTGGGCCAGGCACTCTGTCAGGCGTTCCTCTTGTGTAATGGGGGCGATGTCCGCAATACGCATGACATGCTCGTAGGTCATTGTTGCCGTTACACCAGGCGCAGCCTTTTCAAGGCGTCTGACGGCCGTGACCAAACTGACCCACATATGAGTGCCGAACTTCACCTCATTGGGAATCTCCTTGACCAGCATTTCCGGGGCTTTGACTGATAAATAAATATATGCTTGAAGTCGCGCTTTTTCGTAGGACGATGACTGGCCGGTATCGAGCAAGTGATTGGTGATATCCAGGATGAGATCCGACGCTGAGCACCCACCGTTTCTCGCATCAGTCAACAGAAACCCTGCTACCTGATGTTTACCGTGCTCGGCGCGCGAGGAGTCCACATGCATAAGCGTGAACAGCCATTCAGTGAGCGTGCCCTTGACTGACCGGGCAGCGAACTTGGCTTGAACGGCTTGCCCCAGCGCCTGGCCTTTTGGCGATTTAATCCGTGTGTCAATCAAATCACGCGGTTTGTTGAAGGCTGAAGGCTCGATAAATTGCCCGTCCATCAAATACTCAAGTACGTTCTTGAAGCGCGTGAGGTCAATGTCGCCAAATTTGCCGTGTCGCAGGTCGGCTTCCAATTGAGTTACAGAGGTTTCATCCAGTGCAACAGGCCAGGCCAGCGCCCCCCCATAGTTACCATTGGGGGGACTTTGAAGCGGTGGGGTGCGTAGTTTTTTTATGAGGTTCTGCACTTGCGCCAGATCGGTTGGCACCTCCCACCCCTCGCTTTCGAAAAACTGCTTGAGAGTAGGGGTGGTGCCAGCGTGTACATTATGAGTGTCGCGATGAACCGAGAGATGATATTCCGCCATATATTCCGGTATGTCAGCGGGGCCAGACTCAAGCATTTTAGCCAATGACGTCATCAGCTCGACCACATTCAGACGGGTTTGGTTGCTCCCCAGCATAGCTTTATGAGCGGCCAATTCGTGTTCGCTGCGCGCCTCCTGCAACGCCGAAAACACTGGGTCATTCACCAGTTGGAAACCTGCTCCTGCCTCGAGTTGGGCTGCCCGCTCCTGATTGGAGGGGGCTGGATTAATGTGCAGTTCCTTGTAGAAATCCCTGATCAGCCCTAAGGGCGCGATATTGCTGGTTTTCGCTTGGGGAGGCTTGAATGTGAGGAAATACGCACCTGACGCAATAACACGCGCCGCGATCATCAACGGCTTACCAATCGCAGCCCATTCCGCGTCATCCTTTCCCAATGAGCGCTTGATCTGACGCGGATCCGAATGACGCTTGAGTTTGTAAAAAATCTTCCCCGTCCCCGGGTTGAGTTCTACCGAGTCGGGGTCGATGTCTTTGCTATTCATCCACTGGGCGAAGTCGGGCGCCTGGAAGGCGTGCCTCAACTGCGCCCACCATTGACCGAAGGTTGAATGGGGAGCAATAGGGGAGACAGGCATGTCAGAGTTGTAGCCGCTGGGTGCGCTGGCCAATGCCCGTCCATACTGCCTGGACAGCTCCAGATCACCTTCGGTCCGGCTGCTTTCGGCAACGGCTTGCGACGCTGCGCTTTCAAGGCGGGGAGCATGCTGCACTGTGATCGGGGGTGGAGGTTGAATCAGCGAGATTGGCTTCGGGTTTTGCGCGGTCTGAACATGGGTTGCAGTCGTCATAGGCTCTCTCAACGGACGGGCTATTGAATACGGGTGAGCACGTGCGCTGCCCAGCCTGTTGAGCATTTGTATCCAAATAACTACTATCGATTCCGATTGAGCCACACTCAATGATTGCCGGAAATGTCGGCCAAGAGCCCGCACCACCATTTGACGCGGGCAGCTATTGCTTGATCATTTCTCGGACTTTTGCCGTCAATAGATCGAACGTGAACGGCTTTGTGATCAGTTGCATGCCCGGGTCGAGGAACCCACCCCGCACGGCTGCATGCTCGGCATACCCCGTAATGAACAGAACCTTGAGTTGCGGGCGTATCTGCCGGCCGATTTCCGCCAATTGACGACCATTCATACCGGGCAGGCCAACGTCGCTGATCATCAAATCTATACGCTGTTCCGACTCGATAATGGGCACGGCGGAGTTGGCGTCGACAGCTTCCACATACCCGTAGCCCAGCTCCTTCAGAACCGCGCTGACCAGCACCCGCACGGCCGGGTCGTCTTCGACAATCAGCACGGTTTCACCGGCATTGGCGAACGGCAGCAACGCCGGATCCACCACGGCATCGGCGACAACTTCACCGATAAACCGTGGCAGGAACAGGCTCACCGTGGTGCCTTTTCCCACTTCACTATGGATGGTCACATGGCCATGGGACTGGCGGGCGAAGCCATAGATCATCGAGAGCCCAAGGCCGGTGCCCTGGCCGATGGGCTTGGTGGTGAAAAACGGGTCGAACACGCGGCCCATCACACTTTCCGGAATGCCACAGCCGGTGTCGCTGACGCTCAACTCAACGTAGTCACCGGGCTTCAAGGTGCCATAGGCGGCGGTGAACACGCTGTCGAGATGCCGGTTGGTGGTCTCCACGGACAGGCTGCCGCCACCGGGCATGGCGTCGCGGGCATTGATGACCAGGTTGAGCAGGGCACTTTCCAATTGGTTGGGATCGGCCTCGGCCGTCCATAGATCAGTCGCCAGACGCATATCCAAGCGAATACTTTCGTTGATGCTGCGTTGCAGCAGCTCCCCCATGGAGGTAACCAGGCGGTTGATCTGCACCGGTTTGGAATCAAGGGATTGACGGCGCGAGAACGCCAGCAGGCGGTGGGTGAGGCCGGCGGCACGGTTGGCCGAGGTCACCCCCAGGTCGATCAGGCTGTCGAGGTCGTCCAACTTGCCTCGCGACACACGCCTTCGCAGCAGTTCCAGGCTGCCGATGATACCGGTGAGCATATTGTTGAAGTCATGGGCGATACCACCGGTCAATTGGCCGACGGCTTCCATTTTTTGTGATTGGCGCAGTGCCTCTTCATTGCTGCGCAGTTGGGCGGTACGTTCCTCGACTTGCTGTTCAAGGGTCTCCAGCGTGCGTTGCAGGCGCAGCTCACTTTCGCTGAGGTCGATCAGGCGGTCGCGGGCTTCGTATTGCCGACGGCGACCGCGCAAGGCGGTGCTCACCAGGCTGATCAGCGTTACCGGGTGGAAGGGGCGCTCCAGGAAGGTCACATTGCCCAGCAGGCCGCTCAGGTGGGAGGAGCCATTCTGTTCGGTCCCGCCGTGGTGGGTCATCAACACAATGGGCAAGTCCGACCATGCCGGCTGCTGGTGCAGGTAGGTCAACAGCGGGTCAAGATCCACCCCACGCAGGGCTTCGGCGGCGATGATCAGCAGCCCGGCGCCCTCATGCAGGGCCTCGCACAATGCCCCAAGGTTGCTGGCGACGATGCCGGCGTACCCGGCTTCATTGAGCATCATCAGCGCCAGCGAGCCATCGCGTCCCATTGGCGCCAATACGATTGCACGCTCGGAGACCGGAATGAGGCCCGTCACACCCCCTCATCCTTGAGCAGCGGGGAGCCGGCGCCCATGTAGGTCGGAATACCGCGCAGGACCCCCTGGAAATTATCCAGCGGTTCGCCAACCGTCATCCCCTGGGCGCCAATCCGGTATTCACGAATAGTGGCTTCATGGCTGCCGGTGCGCTTCTTGATGATCGAGATGGCGCGGCGCACCTTGCCCAATGCTTCGAAGTAGCGCAGCAGAATGACCGTATCGGCCAGATAGGTGATGTCCACAGGCGCCTGCATGTCGCCGACCAGCCCGTGTTGGGCGACGGTCATGAACGTCGCCGCGCCGCGGCGGTTGAGGTAGAGCAGCAACTCGTGCATATGCAGGATCAGCGCATTTTCTTCGGGCATGGCCGCCTGGTAGCCGTTGATGCTGTCGATCACCACCGTCTTGATGCCGCGCTCATCGACACAGCGGCGCACCCGGTGGGAAAACTCGCCCGGGGACAATTCGGCCGCATCCACCTGTTCGATCAGCAGGTTACCGGTCGCCTGCAGGGCGGCTAGATCGATCCCCATGTTTCTCATGCGCTCGAACAGCAGCCCCAGTTCTTCATCGAAGATAAACAACGCGGCTTTCTCGCCCCGCGCCACGGCCGCTGCGGCAAAGATCATCGAGATCAACGACTTGCCGGTACCGGCCGGGCCGAGGATCAGGCTGCTGGACCCGGTCTCGACACCGCCGCCCATCAACGCATCCAGCGCAGCGATGCCGCTGCTCAAGGTCTCGCGCTTGTAGCCGCCACGATGTTCGGCCGCCACCAGGCGCGGGAATACATGGACGCCGTCGCCCATGATGGTGAAGTCGTGAAAGCCGCCCCGGTATTTCTGGCCCCGGTACTTGACCACCCGCACGCGACGGCGCTCGGCACCGTAGTTGGGGGTCAGCTCTTCCAGGCGGATCACGCCATGCGCCACGCTGTGCACGGTTTTATCGAGGGATTCGGTAGTCAGGTCGTCCAGCAGCAGCACTGTGGTGTCGTAACGCACGAAATAGTGCTTGATCGCGAGGATCTGCCGACGGTAGCGCAGGGAGCTTTGTGCGAGCAGGCGGATCTCCGAAAGACTGTCGATGACCACACGCTTTGGCTTGACCTTTTCCACCACTTCAAAGATCTGGCGCGTGGCCTCGCCCAGTTCCAGGTCGGAGGAGTACAGCAGGCTCTGCTGGTGGTCGGCGTTGAGCAGGCTTTCCGGCGGCGTCAGTTCGAAGATATGGATATTGTCATCCAGGTCCCAGCCATGGGACTTGGCGCCTTGGCGCAACTCACGCTCGGTTTCCGACAGGGTGATGTACAGCGATCGCTCGCCGGCTCTGGCCCCGGCCTGCAGGAAGTGCAGGGCGACCGTGGTTTTACCGGTGCCGGGTTCACCTTCCAGCAGGAACAGGTGACTGCGCGAGAGCCCTCCGGCAAGAATGTCATCAAGACCGTCAATGCCAGTGGCCGCTTTCTCTTCGGGTAATTGCGCTTGGGATGTAGACAAGAAGTGCCCTCAGGTCACATACGAGTAGAGGATGCGCGCCCAAATGGACGCGCCATGTTCTCTTGACCGTAGCAATTTGTGGCGGTTCAACAAATTCCAGTCCGGCCTACAGGCCTTGCTGCAATGCAGGATCGTCCGGATTCTGTTGCTCGAGCTGGGCGAGCAGGACCTGGACGTTCTGCAACTGGCCGCTTTCTTTCCAATAATTGACCAGCAATACCCGGGCTTTGCGATTGGCCGGGTGGCGTTGGATGATCTCTTCGAGTTGGCGTTGCGCAGCCTCCAATTCCTCTTGCGCATGCAACGTCGTCGCGAGGTCGTAGCGGTAATCCTGATTATCCGGCTCCAGCTCCACCGCCTTGGACAGGCCGAGCAGGGCGTAGGGGCGTTCACCATGGTGCAGCAGCCACATGCCCAGCGCATGTTGCAGGTAGGCCGACTCCGGATGCGCGGCCAGCTGGCGTGCCAACAATTGGCGGGACTCCTCGGTCTTGCCTTGCTTGTCCAGCAGCTCGATCTGCGCGACCACGGCTTGCAGGTTATCCGGTTGCAGGCGCATGGCCTGCTCAAGCGCGTTTTGCGCGTCCGGCAGCAGGGCGCTGTGAATGTACAGGCGCGCCAGTTGAATCCAGCCTTCAGCGGTTTCGGGCTGGGCCTTGAGCTTTTTCACAAACTCATCCAGCACCTGCTGCAACGGCCCGAAGTACAGGCCCAGAGTATCGGGAGACAGACCAAGCAAAGCATTGGCGGCGGCAAACCGTACCTCTTGCTCGGGATCATCCAACACCGGGCCGAGCAGCAGCGTGCGCTGGCCGGTGGGCACCAGGCCGACAATGCTGTGGATGGCAGCCTCGCGTACCAGCGGTGAGTCACTGGCCAGGTCTTTGTCCGCCAGTTTCAGCGCCTGGGGGCTGGGGTAGTTGGGCAGTTCGGCGTGCAACGCGGCGCGGCGCTCGGGCGACAGATCCGGCCGACCCAGTTGCTGATACAGCACGCGTGCCGCTCCAGGCTCACCGTTGCGCGCCTGTTTCAAGGCTTTTGAATAACCGTGGGCAATCGCGGGAGGCACGGCTACCGGGGTGGCGCGAGAGAAATACCAGGTGATCAGCACAATCAACAGCAGGGCGCACAGGCCGACGATGGAATAACGGCGTGACTTTGACATGCAGGCGTCCGAAAGCGAGGGCAGCAAAGCCGTCAGCTTCGGTCAGACCACGGCGGGTGTCAAACCCGCGTCAGGTGAGCACGTAGTCCACCGGCTCCAGGGGCGGCGGCAGGTCGGTTTCACCGAGGGCGGCCAATACTTCGCGTTCCAGGGTGCGCAGGAGGGCATTGCAGGGCAGGTCATTCTCGTCAAAACCGAACGGGTCCTCCAGGTCATCGCCGATTTCATCGAGGCCGAAGAAGGTGTAGCTGACAATCGCGGTGAACACTGGCGTCAACCAGCCCAGCGGCTCGGCCATGGCAAACGGCAGCAAAATGCAGAACAGGTAAATGGTGCGATGCAGCAGCAGAGTGTAGGGAAAGGGCAGCGGCGTGCTCTTGATACGCTCGCAGGACGCCTGCACCTGGCTGAGGCTCACCAGTCGGGTTTCCCATTGTGTGTAGCGCCACTCGCTGATCACACCTTGCTCGGCCAGTACCGAAAACCGGGCGCCCAGCCGTTGCAGCAGGCTGTCGGGGAGGTTGGGGTGACTGGCCTGGACAGTGCCCCACGGCTTGATGGCCTGGGCCTCATCTTCATGGCGCAACCGTGCAACCAGGCCGTGGGCGAAGCCGCACAGGCTGCGCAGCAGGCCAGCACGCTCAGCCGGATCTGTAAGCACCTGGGTTTCGCGGATCAGCGAACGCACATCGATGATCATCTGCCCCAATTGCTTGCGGCCTTCCCACCAGCGGTCATAGCAGGCGTTGTTGCGAAAACTCATGAAAATCGACAACGACAGCCCGAGCAGGGTGAACGGCGTGGCATTGACCTTGGAGAAGTAGGCCGGGTGCAGGGTTTCCACCAGCACGATCACCGAGGCCAGCAGCGTGACCAGCAGGCTGCGCAGGGCGATGCGCTTGGCAATCGAACCCTTGAGCGAGAACAGGATGCCGAGGAGGTTGGGTTTGGGACGGACTATCATGCAGAGATGGGCTTCTTCAGGTGGCGCAAGCCATCAGGTTAGAAGCAAGCGTCGCAAGCGTCCAATCGCTTGGGCCGACCGGATGATCGGTGGGGTCGATGACTGGCCAAAACAGTCAGGCAGGTTGAAGGCTTTGACCATTGTCGGCGGGCGGCTCTGGCGCGACTATTTCGACGATTCGGACCGTTCAAGGAAACAACAATGCAGATTGAGAACAAGAGCTTCCTGGTCAGCGGGGGCGCATCGGGCTTGGGCGCGGCGACTGCCGAGATGCTGATTGACGCCGGCGCCAAGGTCATGCTGGTGGACCTGAATGCCGACGCCGTGGCAGCCAAGGCCAGGCAGCTTGGCGACAACGCACGCAGCTGCGTGGCGGATATCAGCCAGGAAGCGGCTGCCGAAGCGGCGGTGCGGGCGACGCTTGCGGCGTTTGGCGGTTTGCATGGGCTGGTGAACTGCGCCGGTGTGGTGCGTGGCGAGAAAATCCTCGGCAAGAACGGCCCCCATGGGCTGGCGAGCTTTGCCCAGGTGATCAACGTCAACCTGATCGGTAGCTTCAACCTGCTGCGCCTGGCCGCCGCCGCCATCGCCGAAACCGAGGCAAATGCCGATGGCGAACGCGGCGTGATCATCAATACCGCTTCGGTAGCGGCGTTTGACGGGCAGATCGGCCAGGCGGCGTATGCCGCGTCCAAGGGCGCCATTGCCAGCCTTACGCTGCCTGCGGCACGTGAGCTGGCGCGCTTTGGTATTCGCGTGATGACCATCGCCCCCGGCATCTTTGAGACCCCGATGATGGCCGGCATGACGCCGGAAGTGCGCGACTCCCTGGCCGCTGGCGTGCCATTCCCGCCGCGTCTGGGCAAACCCGCCGAATACGCAGCGCTGGTGCGGCACATCATTGAAAACAGCATGCTCAATGGCGAGGTGATCCGTCTCGACGGTGCCTTGCGCATGGCGGCCAAATAAGGAGCAATTCCCATGACCGATCCTATCGTTATCGTCAGCGCTGTGCGCACGCCCATGGGTGGGTTCCAGGGCGACCTCAAGGGCCTGACCGCGCCGCAGTTGGGTTCCGCTGCGATTCGCGCCGCCGTCGAGCGTGCCGGTGTCGCCCCCGACGCCGTGGATGAAGTACTGTTCGGCTGCGTACTGCCCGCAGGCCTCGGCCAGGCACCGGCACGTCAGGCTGCGCTGGGTGCCGGGCTGGACAAGGGCACGCGCTGCACCACCCTCAACAAGATGTGCGGTTCGGGCATGGAGGCCGCGATCCTGGCCCATGATTCACTGCTGGCCGGCAGTGTCGACGTGGTGATTGCCGGTGGCATGGAAAGCATGTCCAACGCGCCGTACCTGCTGGACCGTGCGCGCAGCGGCTACCGCATGGGCCACGGCAAGGTGCTCGATCACATGTTCCTCGACGGCCTCGAAGACGCCTACGACAAGGGCCGCCTGATGGGCACCTTTGCCGAAGACTGCGCCCTGCACAACGGTTTTACCCGCGAGGCCCAGGATGCGTTCGCCATCGCTTCGTTGACCCGGGCGCAAGAAGCTATTACCCATGGCAGCTTTGCCGCAGAAATCGTCCCGGTGCAGGTCACCGTGGGCAAAGAACAGAAAACCATCCTGCATGACGAACAACCTCCCAAGGCCAAGCTGGACAAGATCACCAGCCTGAAACCGGCCTTCCGTGAAGGCGGCACCGTGACGGCGGCCAACTCCAGCTCGATTTCCGACGGTGCGGCGGCCTTGTTGCTGATGCGCCAGTCCGAGGCACAGAAACGTGGCCTCAAGCCCTTGGCGGTGATCCATGGGCATGCGGCGTTCGCCGACGAGCCAGGGCTGTTCCCGGTGGCACCGGTGGGAGCGATCCGCAAACTGATGAGCAAGACCGGCTGGAGCCTGGGTGACGTCGATCTGTTCGAAATCAACGAAGCCTTTGCCGTGGTCAGCCTGGTGACCATGAGCAAACTGGAGATCCCCCATGCCAAGGTCAATGTGCATGGCGGTGCCTGCGCCCTGGGCCATCCGATCGGTGCCTCCGGTGCACGGATCCTGGTGACCTTGCTTTCGGCCCTGCGCCAGAAAGGCCTCAAGCGTGGCGTCGCCGCCATCTGCATCGGCGGCGGTGAAGCCACGGCGATGGCCGTCGAATGCCTGTACTAAGGAACCACCATGCTGCCCAATGAAGAACAACTGCAAATCAGCGACGCCGCCCGGCAATTTGCCCAGGAACGCCTGAAACCCTTTGCCGCCGAGTGGGACCGCGAGCACCGGTTCCCCAGGGAAGCCATTGGTGAAATGGCCGAGCTGGGCTTTTTCGGCATGCTGGTGCCGGAACAGTGGGGCGGTTGCGACACCGGTTACCTGGCCTACGCCATGGCGCTGGAAGAAATTGCCGCCGGTGACGGGGCCTGCTCGACCATCATGAGCGTGCACAACTCTGTGGGTTGCGTGCCGATTCTCAAGTTCGGTAACGACCAGCAGAAAGAGCAATTCCTCAAGCCCCTGGCCAGTGGTGCCATGCTCGGTGCGTTCGCATTGACCGAGCCCCAGGCCGGCTCTGATGCCAGTAGCCTGAAGACCCGCGCACGCCTTGAAGGCGACCATTACGTACTCAATGGCTGCAAACAGTTCATCACCTCCGGACAGAACGCCGGCGTGGTGATTGTGTTTGCCGTGACCGACCCGGCGGCGGGCAAGCGCGGGATCAGCGCGTTTATCGTGCCGACCGACTCGCCGGGCTACAGCGTGGCGCGGGTTGAGGACAAACTGGGCCAGCATGCCTCCGATACCTGCCAGATCCTGTTTGAGGACGTGAAGGTTCCTGTCGCCAACCGTCTGGGGGAGGAGGGCGAAGGCTACAGGATTGCTCTGGCCAACCTGGAAGGTGGGCGCGTAGGCATTGCCTCGCAATCGGTGGGCATGGCCCGCGCCGCCTTTGAAGCAGCCCGCGACTACGCCCGCGAGCGCGAAAGCTTCGGCAAACCCATCATCGAGCACCAGGCCGTCGCTTTCCGTCTGGCGGACATGGCCACGCAAATCGCGGTTGCCCGGCAGATGGTGCATTACGCCGCTGCACTGCGCGACAGCGGCAAGCCTGCACTGGTGGAAGCCTCGATGGCCAAGCTGTTTGCTTCGGAAATGGCCGAGAAAGTCTGTTCGGCCGCCTTGCAAACCCTGGGCGGTTACGGTTACCTGAGCGACTTCCCTCTGGAGCGGATTTACCGCGACGTGCGGGTCTGCCAGATTTACGAAGGCACCAGCGATATCCAGCGCATGGTCATCTCACGCAATCTCTAAGGAGCCGATACATGAGTTACGAAACCATTTTGCTTGAAGTCCAGGGCCGCGTCGGGCTGATTACCCTCAATCGCCCGCAAGCCTTGAACGCCCTGAACGCGCAACTGGTCAACGAGTTGAACCAGGCGCTGGATGGCCTTGAAGCCAACCCGGAGATCGGCTGCATCGTGTTGACCGGCTCGAAAAAAGCCTTCGCCGCCGGTGCCGACATCAAGGAAATGGCCGAGCTGACCTACCCGCAGATCTACCTCGACGATCTGTTCAGCGACAGCGACCGCGTGGCCAACCGCCGCAAGCCGATCATCGCCGCCGTCAACGGCTTCGCCCTGGGCGGCGGTTGCGAACTGGCGTTGATGTGCGACTTCATCCTGGCCGGTGACAGCGCCAAGTTCGGCCAGCCGGAAATCAACCTCGGCGTACTGCCCGGCATGGGCGGCACCCAGCGCCTGACCCGTGCGGTGGGCAAGGCCAAGGCCATGGAAATGTGCCTGACCGGGCGCTTTATCGATGCGGTGGAAGCGGAGCGCTGCGGGATTGTTGCGCGTATCGTACCCGCCGATGAACTGCTGGACGAAGCGCTGAAAGTCGCGACGCTGATTGCCGGCAAGTCGGTGCCGATCAGCATGATGGTCAAGGAAAGCGTGAACCGAGCGTTCGAAGTGAGCTTGTCGGAAGGCGTGCGCTTTGAGCGCCGGGTGTTCCATGCGGCGTTCGCCACGCAGGATCAGAAGGAAGGCATGGCGGCATTCGTGGCCAAGCGCGCGCCGGAGTTCAAGGACAAATAACCCGGTGTCAAAGACACTGAGTATCAAAGGTGGGAGGGGGCTTGCCCCCTCCCACATTGCTAGAGCTGATAGTTCTTCAGCTCCCTGGCAATCACCATCCGCTGAATCTCACTGGTCCCTTCGTAAATCTGCGTGATCCGCGCATCCCGGTAGTAACGCTCCACCGGATAATCTTCCAGGTATCCGTACCCACCGTGAATCTGCATCGCCGATGAGCAAACCTTCTCGGCCATTTCCGAGGCAAACAGTTTGGCCTGGGACGCTTCCGACAAGCAGGGTTTTCCGGCACTGCGCAGCCGTGCGGCGTGCAGGATCAGCAAGCGTGCGGCGTTAAGCTGGGTTTGCATGTCGGCCAGCAAATTGGCCACGCTCTGGTGCTCGATGATTGCCTTGTTGAACTGCACCCGATCACGGGCATAGGCCAGCGCTGCTTCAAATGCCGCGCGGGCGATGCCCAATGCCTGGGCGGCAATGCCGATGCGGCCACCCTCCAGGTTGGACAGCGCGATGGCGAGGCCTTTGCCACGCTCACCCAGCAGGTTGGCCTCGGGCACGCTGCACTGGTTCAGGGTCACGGCGCAGGTATCGGACGCACGGATGCCCATCTTGTGTTCGGTACGATCCACCACGAATCCCGGGGTTGCGGTGGGCACCAGGAACGCCGAGATGCCTTTCTTGCCCAGGTCGGGATCAGTCACCGCAAATACAATCGCCAGTTTGGCGCGTTTACCATTACTGACGAACTGCTTGGCCCCGTTGATTACCCACTGGCCGTCGCGCAGTTCGGCACGGGTACGCAGGTTGTGCGCTTCGGAACCGGCCTGGGGTTCGGTCAGGCAGAAGCAGCCAATCGCCTGGCCGCTGGCGAGGTCGCCCAGCCAGGTCTGTTTTTGTTCATCTGTGCCGTAGTTGAGAATCGGCCCGCAACCCACTGAATTATGGATACTCATCAGTGCGCCAGTGGCACCGTCACCTGCGGAAATCTCCTCGACGGCGAGGGCATAGGCGACGTAATCGACATAGGTGCCGCCCCATTCTTCCGGCACCACCATGCCCAGCAGGCCCAGTTCGCCCATCTTTGCCACCAGGGCGTCGTCGATCCAGCCGGCTTTCTCCCAGGCTTGGGCGTGCGGTGCGATTTCACCCCGGGCGAAGTCACGCGCCATGTCGCGGATCATTACTTGTTCTTCAGTGTATTCAATGTCTTGCATGGCTTATTTCGCAACCTTCTCGAAGTGATGAAAAAAGCTCTCAACGTGGCTGAGGGCCAGCCCGTGCAGGGTGGGCGGGTTCCAGCGCGGGCTTTTGTCTTTGTCGATGATCAGGGCGCGCACGCCTTCGATCAGGTCGCCGCGCTCGAACCATTGGCGGTCCAGGTGCAGCTCCAAGGCAAAACAGTCTTCCAGGGGCAGGCGCCGGCCGCGGCGCAACATCTCCAACGTAACGGCCATGGCCAGGGGGGAGCGGGTCAGCATCAGGTCAGCGGTGGTCAACGCCCATTCATGGCTGTCGGCCACGGTGACTTGCTGCAATTGTTCAACGATGCTCGGCACATCCGGCAGCGCGAAAAAGTGGTCGATGGCGGGGCGCAGAGCGGCCAACGGTGGATCGGGCAATTGCTGCACGGCCAGCTTGGCGAGCACGCCCTGCAGGTCTTTGAGCGGCGAGTCGTGCCATTGCAGGCGGTCGAGCTTCTGGTCAAGGTCGGCGAGCTTGTGGCTTTCCAGGTACCAATCAGCCAACCCGCAATACAGCGCGTCGGCCGCGCGGATCTGTACCCCGGTCACGCCCAGGTAGATCCCCAGTTCGCCGGGGATGCGCGGCAGAAAGTAGCTGCCACCCACGTCAGGGAAATAACCGATGGCCACTTCCGGCATCGCCAGGCGGCTGCGCTCGGTGACTACGCGCAAATCAGCGCCCTGCACCAGGCCCATGCCGCCGCCGAGGACAAACCCGTCCATCAGTGCCACGACTGGCTTGCGGTAGTGGTGGATGGCCAGATCCAGAGCATATTCCTCGACGAAGAAGTCCTGGTGCAGGGTGTCGCCGTTCTTGAAGCTGTCGTACAGAGAACGGATATCGCCACCTGCACAGAAAGCTTTTTCACCGGCACCGCGCAGGACCACGGCATACACCTGCGGATCGTCAGCCCATGCCTGCAACTGGGACGTGAGGCTGCGCACCATGTCCAGGGTAATGGCATTCAAGCCGGCGGGGCGATTGAGGGTGAGGTGGCCGATGTGGTTGCGGACCTCGGCGAGGACTTCGTCCTGAAGTACTTGGGCGTGGCTTGCTTCGGATGAAACCTGAGCAGTCATCGATAACTCCCTGCTTTTATTGTTCTTTATCAAGATGTTCACGGATGAACCTTCTCGCGATCGTACCAGTGCAAATTTGCCTAGTACAACCTTCAATCCTGCAGGTCGTTTTTGCATTTATGCAGCAAGCGCACGACCGGCTCAGGGTAACCGGCTGGCCAGTGTTTCGCCGATGCTACGGCGCCTGGCGTGGGTTTGCGCCGCGTGGATGAGTTGTTCCAGTTCGCTGGGCTCCACATCGTAGAACCGCTCCATTTGCGCCAGCGCCAGTGTCAAATCAGCGGCGGTAATACCAGGGTCTCGGTCGGCCCTGGGGCTGAACGGTAGCGGTGCCGGTGCTTCCACCGCGCCTTTGGGATAACGCGTGCGCGTGGCGTTGTTATACGCCAGTGCGCAGGCCAGCAGCGCACCGGCGCCGAGCAATACCGCACCCAGCTCATACCAGCCCAGGGCGGCGGACGCCGGGTCTGCCAGGACCAGTGTCATGGCCAGGCCACCGGCGGGCGGGTGCAGGCAGCGCAACCAGCACATCAGTATTACGGTCATGCCGGCCGCCAGGCAGGCGCCGCCCAGGGACGGGCCGAGGACACGGGTGACCAGCAAGGCAATCACGCCTGCGCACAGGTAGCTGCCGATAATCGACCAGGGTTGCGCCAAGGCACCCGATGACACGGCGAACAACAGGACGGCCGACGCACCCAGCGGGCCAAGCAGGTGCAACGCGACATCCATGCCAAACACCTGGGAGCACAACCAGACGCTGAACAAGGTGCCAAGGGCCATGCCGATCGCGGCACGGCTCCATTCGGTGGGGCGGGTATTGATAGCAGCGGGGAACCAGCGAGCGAGCATTGGGAGGCAGTCCATAAACAGCGGGCAAAAAAAAGGCTTGTCTGGTTGCCCGGAAAAGCCCTTTGAAAGTTCCAACATTTGGGGGAAGGAACCCATGCAGTGTGCCGCGCGTGGAACAGAGGCGCCAATGCATATTAATGAGGGTTGAATGCAAAAATAATGAATTGGAATACGGTCAGACTACTATCGAGCAGCAGACTTTACCCAGCACCCGATTACTGAACTCTTCATCGAAAAAACGCTTGCGCAGGTTCTCCTGCAAACCGGGTTCACTGGCCAGCGGGCCTTTCAACGCCACCAACGCGTCGCGCAACCCCATCAGCCGGTCCAGCGGTGGCAGGGGAATATAGCCGACATGCACTTCGGTGCTGGTCAAGGCTGGGTTATCAAGCGAAGCATCATCTGGCACGGCGTTGTCCTCTCGTCCTTGTGGTCACCCATGACCTGTGGCGGTACATGAATACCGCACCAGGCAAGCGAGTTTACCGTTGGGTTTTGGACGCAGGAAAGAGAAACGGCACCAGTTATTACGTAAAGCTGCGTGGGAATTTTCCGCGCCGGCAGCGCTGGCGCAGACTCAAGGTTGCACAGGTTTGGCCAGGTGCAGCAGCACGTAAGGGTTGCGGTCGAATTCGCCGGTCAGGGTCGGCGTGATGGAACGAAAGCGCGGGTCTTGCAAGCCTTCGTAATCCACTTGGCTCATCACCAGCCAGGCGGGTCCCTGGAGTGGCTTGAGGTCGGCGGGTTGCTGAGTGAACAACGGCACTTGGTCGCAATCGAGGTTGACCATGTACTTGATGGCCTTGGCGTCTTTGCCCAAGCCATGCAGCACCACCGGCGCGCGTTGCTGCATCACCTGCTCATGAACCTGCAAGGTAAAGGTGCGGGTGTCGTAGATACTGCGCTCCAGCGGCTCGACCACCAGGATATAGGAGGCCCACACTGCCAGCACCGCGGCAAAAGCCGGTCCGACCGCACGCAGGCGGCTCTTGAAGAGTGTCACCAAGGCCAGCACCTGCAGGCCGCCCAGCACGCCCAACACCCAGCCGAGATGGCTCAACTGCTCAGGGTAGCGCGGTCGTGCCAACAGCAGGCCGACGATCAACAGCGTCGGCAACAACGTCCAGATCCCCAGCATCAGCCCACGCAGCCCGGCGAAGAGCCGTCCGTGTGCGACCTGGAACGGGTATGCCGCAATGATCGCCGCCATGGGCAACATCGGCAGCACGTAACGTGCTTTTTTCGCCTGGGGAATCGACAGGCCGACCATCACCAGCAAGCCTGCGGCGGCGCAATACCACACCAACTGCAATGCCGGTCCCGGCGCGCGGCGCCCGCTGAGCACCATGGCCAGCAGTACCAGCAGCGCCATCGGATACGCCAAGGCGTAGTTGCCCAGCGAACTGGTGAAGTAGTACAGCAGGCCGCTCGAGCCTTCGCTGCCATCCATGCGGCCGAGGAACTGCATGCGGATCACGTCCTGCATGAAGCTTTCGCCACCGCTCAACTTGGCCATCAGCAGCAACAGGCCCACGCATGCCACCAGCAGCGCCAGCGCCAGCAAGCCGAAACTGAACAGCTGGCGCCATTGCCGGTTGATCAGGTAGTAGCTGCAGAGCACGCCCGTAGGAATCACCAGGCCAATCGGCCCACGCACGGCAAAGCCCAGGATCAGCAGCAGGTACAGCCAATGCAGGCGTTTAGCGGACCGGAAGTGATCATGGGCATAACCCAGGTAGAACACCGCCAGGGCGATGGCGGCCAGCATCTGGTCGAGGGACACCGCACGGGTTTCGCTGATGAAGTTGCTGCTCAACAACAGGAGCGCAATGCTCAGCAGCCCCCAGCGCTGGGAGTAGGGCGCTGTCAGGCGATACACCAGGGTGACGATAAACGCCGAGGCGATCGCCGTGGGCAACCAGGCCGTGAGGCTGGTGACCTGGCCCAGGGGCAGTGAAACCAGCCAGGTCAACAGTGTCGAGGTGGCCAGGTAATCCGCATAAGGCTGCCCATAGGTGGTGGGGAAGACGCTGGGGCCATGACGCAGCATTTCCTGGGCAAACAACACAAAGCGCGAGTCGAAGCCGATGATTGCCTGGTGCCAGTTGCCGGCGATAAACAGCAACAACGCCAGCAATCCCAGACCAAGGGATTGGCGGCGGATCGTTGCATTCAGCGGGGACGGTTGAGCTTTGTTCACGTCTCAGGCTTCCACAACCTGTGGCAGCCACTGTTGCTGGGGAATCGGCAACTGGCAGGAATCACCGCGGCCGATCGGGTAGTACTGGAAGCCTTTGCGTGCCAGGCGCTCGCCGTCGTAGAGGTTGCGGCCGTCGAAGATCACCGGGGTTTTCAGGCGCTGGTGGATCAGGTCGAAGTCCGGCGCCTTGAATTGCTGCCATTCGGTGCAGACGATCAGCGCATCGGCACCGCCCAGTGTGGATTCGGGGGTGCCCATGAGCATCAGCCGTGGGTCATCGCCATAGATACGTTGGGTTTCCTGCATGGCTTCCGGGTCGAATGCGCGCACGTTGGCGCCGGCGGCCCACAACGCTTCCATCAGCACGCGGCTGGGAGCATCGCGCATGTCGTCGGTGTTGGGCTTGAACGCCAGGCCCCACAGGGCAAAGGTCTTGCCGCGCAGGTCGCCCTTGAAGAACGCCTTGATCCGCTCGAACAACTTGCTCTTCTGGCGCTGGTTGATGGCTTCTACCGCTTCCAGCAGGTCGCTGGAGCAGTTGGCTTGCCGGGCGCTGTGGATCAGGGCGCGCATGTCCTTGGGGAAGCACGAACCGCCGTAGCCGCAGCCAGGGTAGATAAAGTGGTAGCCGATGCGCGAGTCGGCGCCAATGCCCAGGCGCACGGCTTCGATGTCCGCCCCCAGGTGTTCGGCCAACTCGGCGATCTGGTTGATAAAGCTGATCTTGGTCGCCAGCATGCAGTTGGCGGCGTACTTGGTCAGCTCGGCGCTGCGCAGGTCCATGAAGATGATGCGGTCGTGGTTGCGGTTGAACGGTGCGTACAGGTCGCGCATCACGTCGCGCACTTCTTCGCGCTCACAACCGATGATGATGCGGTCCGGGCGGCGGCAGTCGGCCACGGCCGAGCCCTCCTTGAGGAATTCCGGGTTGGAGACGATATCGAACTCCAGGTGCCGGCCGGCCAGGTGCAGGGCTTTTTCGATGTGGGCGCGCAGGGTGTCGCCGGTGCCGACCGGCACGGTGGATTTTTCCACCAGGATCACCGGCTCTTTGCGGTGGCGGGCGACGGCGTCGCCTACCGACAGCACGTATTTCAGGTCGGCCGAGCCGTCTTCGTCCGAAGGCGTGCCCACGGCAATGAACAGGACTTCGCCGTGTTCCACCGCCAACTTTTCATCATGGGTGAAGTGCAGCCGCCCACTCTCCAGGTTTTCCTTGACCATCGCAGCCAGCCCCGGCTCGAAGATGGTCACATGGCCTTTTTGCAGTGACTCGACCTTGTTCTTGTCAACGTCCATGCAAATGACATCGTGGCCGACTTCAGCCAACACGGTGGCCTGCACCAGACCGACGTAACCGCTACCAAATACACTGATTTTCATGGGGCATTCCTGGGACTTGTGGCGCTAGCACGACGAGAGTTGATAACCAGAACACCGAGGATGACCAAGGCCACCCCCAGGGTTTTTGAAACGGAAAAATGTTCGTTGAACACCGGCAGGCTGGCCGCCAGCAGGTACACCAAGGCATAGCTGATGCTCAGTAGCGAATAGGCGCGGCCCAGCGGCAAATGCTTGAGCGCACCGAGCCAGCAGAGCATCGACAGTGCGTATGCCAGGATCGCCAGGGTCACGACGCCGAGGGCGCCCAGGTCGATGCTGTTCTGGCTCAAGGCATCCAGCCATGCGCTGGGCAGCGGCAGGCGCGTCATGCTCCAGCGCATGCCCAGTTGGGCCGCGCTGACCAGGCCGACGCTGCCCAGGGCCAGGGCAAACCCCTGGATCCGGCTCATACCTGGCGACCCAGCAGCACGACGCCGCCGATCACCAGCGCGACACCCAGCCAATGGCGGGTATCGATGTGCTCTTTGAACACAAAACGCGCGACCAGCGTGACCAGCACGAAGTTGAGGCTGAGCATCGGGTAGGCAATACCGACTTCCAGGCGTTGCAACACCAGCAGCCACACCAGCAGGCCCAGGCCCAGGCACACCAGCGCCGACCACAACCAGGGCGAGCGCAGCTTCAGCGCCCAGCCATCCGGCAGGTCGCGCCAGCGTTCCACGGCGAACTTCTGGGAGACCTGTCCCATGCAGGTGAGCAGGCAGGCGGCCAGTAACAGCAGCAAGGTGATCATTGCGCGGCCTGCGGGAAGATCAGGATCACGATGTTGCCTTGTTCGTAGCGCTTGCCGTCCTTGGGCAGCAAGTCGACTTCGGCGATTTCGTCGTCGCCCTTGACCCGCATGACCACGCCGACCGGCCCCTTTTGGCGCGCATCGCTCATCCATTGCTGGACTTGGTTGGTATCCACCTTGTGGTGCGTGGCGTCCGCGTAGGCCAGGCCGTATTTGACTTCGCCAACGGTGTTGTAGAGCGTCACGTCGGGGCGCGCCAGGCGCCATGACAGCGCCGACGCTGCGCCCAGGTCATTGCTCAGCAGGGCCGTGGCCGGTTGCAGTTCTTGCAGGTGATCAATGATGAATTGGTCAGGCGTCTTGTTGTACACCACTGAATGCGGCAGGGCAGCTGGCAACAAGGCCACCATCAGCCAACTGCCGAGTACCGGTGCGGCCCACAGGTGCAAAGGCCGGGCCGCCTGCAGCAGGTTGACCAGGATCCAGGCAAACAGAAAAGTGAACACCAACACCAGGCTGAGGGTTTCCTGGCCGTGTTCGTACACCGGCTTCTTCATTTGCAGCCAGGTCAGCGCGAGCAATGCCACTACACCGATGATCAGGTTCAGCCAGCCGTTGATGCGCAGCGCACGGCTGCGACCCTGGGCCAGTTTGTCCGCCAGGGTATTGCCCATCAACAAGGCCAGGGGCAGCAGGCACGGCATGATGTAGGACGGCAGCTTGCCCTTGGCCAGGCTGAAGAAGGCCAGGGGCATCAGCAGCCACAGCACTACAAAACCGATTTTTGCGCTGCGTTTGTCCCGCCACGCCTGTTTGAGGGTCGACGGCAACAACGCCACCCACGGCAGGCAGAACGCAACCAACAGCGGCAGGTAATACCAGAACGGCTGGGCGTGCTGGGCATCGTCACCGGCGAAGCGCTGGATATGCTCGTGCCAGAAGAAGAAATTCCAGTAGTCCGGCTCTTGCCGGTGCACCGCCAGCGCCCATGGCAAGCTGACGACAATCGCCACCACCACGGCGACCACGCCGTAGCCCAGCAGCTCACGCAAACGCTTCTGCCAGATCGCATAGGGCAGGGCGATCAACACCGGCAGCAACCACGCCAGAAAGCCCTTGGTCATAAAGCCCATGCCGCAGGCAAAACCGAGCAACGCCCAGGACCCCAGGCGCCCGTTGCGGGTGGTGCTGTCGAAGCAGAACCACAGGGCGGCTCCGGTCAGGTTGACCCAGAAGGTGAACTGCGGATCCAGATTGGCGTAGCCACCGAGCAAGGCCACGCTGACAAAACTCATGTACAGCACGGTGCTGACCAGGGTTTTGCGCGGGTCATTCCACAGCCGACGCGACACCCCGTACACCAGCAGGATGCTCAAGCCGGTGCTCAGGGCCGAGGCAAACCGCACGCCGAACAGGTTCTGCCCGAAGATCGCCTGGCCCAGCGCAATCATCCAGTAACCCGCCGCCGGTTTTTCGAAGTAGCGGATGCCCATGAAGTGCGGCGAAGCCCACTTGCCGGTCAGCAGCATTTCCTGGCTGATCTGTGCGTAGCGGGTTTCATCCGGGATCCACAGGCCATGGGTGGCCAGCGGCAGCAGGTAGAACACGCCAAACGCCAACAGAAGCAGGGGCAAGGCCCAACGGCGGATCATGCCTGCTGCACTCCGAGCCAACCCTCGCGGCCGGGCAAGGCGCCACGTACCAGTTGTTGCTGGGGCAGGGTGGTCACGTCCAACGGCAACAGGTCGCCCAGTGGTTTGAAGTCGATGCCGCGCTGCCCGGCCTGGGCGAGCAACTGGCGAAAATCGTTGGCCATCAGAATCCCTTCTACTTCGGCGTGGATCGTATAGACATTGAGTTTCGACTCGGCAAAACGGTCGAGGATGAACCCATTGAAGTCTTTGGCAGCCACCACCGGCCCGACAACTTCGTCGAAGGTCGGCAGGTCTACCGGAATTTGTGGGGTGCCCGCACTGCCATCGGCCAGGGTTGGACGAAACAGGCTGGTGCCCCGGCAATCGCTGTTGTAGCGAAAGTTGAAACCTTGCTTGGCTTGCACCACGCGCTCATCCGCGCGCCAACCGGCGGCGGCGGAACAGTCGATGCGCTCACCGAGGATGTCGCTGAGGGTGTCGACGCCACGGCGAATCTGTTCGATCAACTGCGCCTCGCTCCAGCGCCCGGTGTTGGCCTGCCAGCCGTGGTGATCCCAGGCGTGCAGGCCCACCTCGTGCCCGGCGGCCTTGGCCTGGCGCATCAAGTGCCCCAGGTCACGGCCGATCGGCTTGCCCGGCCAGGCGGTGCCGGCGAGCAGGATGTCCAGGCCATACAGGCCGACCGCATTGGAACGCAGCATCTTCCACAGGAATTGCGGGCGGATGAGACGCCACAAGTGGCGCCCCATGTTGTCAGGCCCGACACTGAAGAAGAACGTTGCCTTCACCGAGGCTTCATCCAGGGACTCGAGCAACCGTGGCACACCTTCACGGGTGCCGCGGTAGGTGTCGACGTCGATGCGAAGACCTGCATCCATTACTTTTTGTCCGCGATTTCGAGCATGGCTTCACGCAGGAAGAAGTCCAGGGTGTTGCCGATGGTTTCGCTCATTTCCACGGTCGGCTCCCAGTCCAGCAGGCGCTTGGCGTTTTCGATGCTTGGCTTGCGGTGCGCCACGTCCTGGTAACCGGTGCCGTAGAACGCCTTGCTTTCTACGTCGCGGAAACCGGCGAACGGTGGGAAGTTGCCACGCAACGGGTGCGCTTCGAACTGACGCAGCAGTTCTTCGCCCAACTGACGGATGCTGGCTTCGTTTTCCGGGTTGCCGATATTGATGATCTGGCCGTCGCACACGCCGTTTTCGTTATCAATGATGCGAGCCAGGGCTTCGATGCCGTCAGCGATATCGGTAAAGCAACGCTTCTGCTCGCCGCCGTCGAACAGGCGGATCGGCGTACCTTCCACCAGGTTCAGGATCAATTGGGTGATTGCGCGGGAGCTGCCGATACGCGCCGAATCCAGGCGGTCCAGGCGTGGGCCCATCCAGTTGAACGGACGGAACAGGGTGAATTTCAGGCCCTTGTCACCGTACGCCCAGATCACACGGTCCAGCAGCTGCTTGGAAACCGAGTAGATCCAGCGCTGTTTGTTGACCGGACCCACCACCAGATTGGAGGTGTCTTCGTCGAAGTACTGGTCCTGGCACATGCCATAGACTTCGGAGGTCGACGGGAAGATCACGCGCTTGTTGTACTTGACGCAGTAGCGCACCAGCTTGAGGTTTTCTTCGAAGTCCAGTTCGAACACGCGCAGCGGGTTGCGGGTGTATTCGATTGGCGTGGCGATGGCCACCAGCGGCAGGACCACGTCGCACTTCTTGATGTGGTACTCGATCCACTCGGTGTGGATGCTGATATCGCCTTCGACGTAATGGAAGTTCGGGTGGCTGCGCAGGCGCTCGATGGCGTCCGAACCGATGTCCAGTCCGTAGATTTCATAACGGTCGTCGCGCAGCAGGCGCTCGGACAGGTGGTTGCCGATAAAGCCGTTCACACCCAGGATCAGTACCCGGGTACGCCGTGGCTTGCGGCCGGACTCGGCGCCGCGCAGTACGGAACCGTCGACCAGGCCCAGTGCGTCCGCCAGGGCTGGGCCGGCGAGGAACAGGCCGTCGGCGTTGCGCTGGCCGAACTTGACCACCAGGGAGTCTTCACCGCAGGCGATGCGCAGCGGGTTGACGCTGATCACACGGCCCGGCGCCAGGCCTTCGTTGCCCTTGACCACTTCGGCCTGCCAGACGATCAACTTGTGTTCGCCCACGGCGCAGAAGGCGCCTGGGTACGGTTGGGTCACGGCGCGCACCAGGTTGAACAGTTCTTCAGCCGGTTTTTTCCACTCCAGCTTGCCATCGGCGGCAGTGCGGCGGCCGAAGTAAGTGGCCTGGCTTTCGTCCTGGGCGGTTTCCGTCAGCTTGTCCTGGGCCAGTTGCGGCAGGGCGTCGCGCAGCAGGGTGCTGGCGGCGTCGCGCAGTTTGGCGTGCAGGGTCAGGCCGGTGTCGTTGCGTTCGATGATGACTTTCTGCTGGGCCAGGATCGCGCCGGCATCGGCACGCTTGACCATGCGGTGCAGGGTCACGCCGGTTTCGGTCTCGCCGTTGACCAGTACCCAGTTGGCCGGGGCGCGGCCACGGTATTTCGGCAGCAACGAGCCGTGCAGGTTGAACGCGCCTTTGCTGGCGGTGGCCAGCAGGGCCTCGCTGAGCAGGTTGCGGTAGTAGAACGAGAAAATGTAGTCCGGGTTCAGCTTGGCGATGCGCTCGATCCACAGCGGGTGGTTGGCGTCTTCCGGGGCGTGCACCGGGATGCCATTGCGCGCGCACAGTTGTGCGACGGAACCGTAGAAGTTGTTTTCCTTGGGGTCATCGGCATGGGTGAACACGGCAGCAATTTCGTAACCGGTGTTGAGCAGCGCTTCAATGCCTGCACAACCAATATCGTGGTACGCGAATACAACAGCTTTTGAACTCATGATTAGACCTGATCAGCAGAAGTAGAAGTATGGGAGGACACCAGGCCGTCCACGACGACCACGGGAGCCGGTGCTGCCGGTTGGTTGCGCAGCACCTTTTCGATAAAGAAGCGTGGACGGGCGCGCACGTCGCTGTACATGCGGCCCAGGTATTCACCCAAGAGGCCCATGCCGATGAACTGGCCGCCGGTGAACACGAACAACACCGCGAACAGCACGAACAAACCGTCGCCAGCCCAGTCGGCGCCAAAGGCCAGGCGCAGGATGATCAATGCGAAGGCAAACAGCACACCCAGCGCCGCCAGGCTGAAGCCGACGATGGACAGCAGTCGCAGCGGGGTAGTGGTCATGCAGGTCAGCAAGTCGAACATCAGGCTGATCAGGCGCATGGCGCTGTATTTGGATTCGCCGTGTTCCCGCTCGGCGTGGTGCACCAGGATTTCCGTGGTGTGCCGGGCAAAGCCGTTGGCCAGGATCGGGATGAAGGTGCTGCGCTCACGGCAGGCGAGCATCGCGTCGACAATGGTGCGGCGGTAGGCGCGCAGCATGCAGCCGTAGTCGCTCATGGCAACGCCGGTGGAACGCTGCACGGCCAGGTTGATCAGGCGCGATGGCCAGCGGCGGAAGGCCGAGTCCTGGCGATTGTTGCGCACGGTGGCAACCACGTCGTAGCCCAGGGCCGCTTGCTCGACCAGGCGCGGGATTTCTTCGGGCGGGTTTTGCAGGTCGGCGTCGAGGGTGATCACCACTTCGCCTCGGCAATGCTCGAAACCGGCCATGATCGCCGCGTGCTGGCCGTAGTTGCGGTTGAGAATTACCGCGACCACGTTGCTGCCGTCTTCCGAGGCGGCGTCTTCCAGCAGTTGGGCCGAATTGTCGCGGCTACCGTCATCCACCAGGATGATTTCGTATTCGTAGGCCAGTTGCTTGCAGGCTGCGGTGGTACGGCGCAGCAATTCAGGCAGGCTTTCTTGTTCGTTGTAGACCGGGATAACGATCGACACGCAATGAATAGGGTAGGGTTTCAAAGATTCATGACCTCGGGGTTAGAGCAACTTGGAGCGTGGAAACAGCAGCAATCATTAGGCAAACGTCCAGAATGCAGGTTGGAAAGCGGCACTGAAGATAGAACGTAATCAAGAGGTTAGACGATATAGCGCGGTTTGCTATGAAGTGCTGTATCCAAGATTAAGCGTAAAAATGTGGAACAGATATGAAAGGCAGATGAAAAACTCGTTTATTTGACAGGTAGACAGCTAGGGTTCAGCTAAGTGGACGAGGTGCCAGGCAAGGCGTCCGGGCGAGCGCGACGCGATGTTATTCAATCCGGTGATCAGTAAAGAATATTCTCTGCAATGCCCGCCAAGTGCCGGTAAAGTAAGCCGTCTCTTGCCAGGGTGAACGGATGAATAGCGTGCAGCTTTTACGCGGCCAATTGCGGCCAGTGTTGATGGGGTTGTTGATGAGCGTCGCGTGCATCACCACCGTATGCGCCGATGATGGGGTGGCGCTGACCAGCATCGACCAGGTGCCGGACGGCGTGGAAGTGCGCGGCAAGCAGATCGCCGCGTATACCTGGGACGATAAACAAGGCAAGAACCTGCTGGTGCTCGCCGAACAAGTCAGCGAGCGCGATGACGACGGCACCCAGTCGGCATTCGTGTATGCGGCCCAGTACCTGATCGACGGCAACCGCCCCAAGCGCGTGTGGATGCTCTACGACGATGTGCAGCACTGCGAATTCGATGCGTCCCTGCGCTTTGACCGGGCTGCAACCAAAGTCACCGACCTCACTGGCGACGGCATCACCCAGGCCACCGTGGGCTATTCGCGCACCTGCACCAGTGATGTCAGCCCCAACGAATTCAAGTTGATCATGCACGTCGGCAAGTCGCAGAAGTACCGCCTGCGTGGGGTCGACCGCGTCGGTGCGGCCTGGTGGGACGAAGAGGCCGGCGCCCTGCGCGGCATGCCGCTGCCCAAGGACTGCAGCGTGGCCGCTCAGCAGGCGCTGGTCAGCCAGTACAAGGAGCAGGGCACCGAGTTGCCGTTGCCGGGGTGTTATGGCGATGAGAAGGACTTTGCCAAGGCGCCCGCTCCGTACTTGGATTTCATGCGCACCCAATGGTTTGCGTTGATGCAGAAACAGGATGAGACTTGGAGCCAACCGCAAACCGAGGACGGCCCGGTTGAGCCCGACTAGCTGCCAAGGCCTCAAGGTAAAACCATCAGTATTTTTTTTGCTGCATATTTTCGACATCTGAAAGCAATTGCAGATTCTGAGCGAAAGCCGGCGTGCCATGTTCATTCTTCTGCACGCCCTGTAACGCTTTCAGTGCAATGGCTGTCGTTTGATTGTTGACCGTTTGGGCCAATGCCTGCATTTCATTGCTTTTGCCGTTCCCAGTCGCTACATGATTGCGCAGGTTGAGCATTGTCTGGCGCAATGTTTGAGTGTCTTTGCCTGTTATAGCGGCTGGATATCGGGTTGAAAATCGCTCTATCTTTTCGATTTTTCTATCGAGAGCATTGACCTGCTTATTGATCTGGTTGAAGTCATCCCGGGAGATATCAACCTTGGCTTTGTTTTCCACCGTCGCAAAATACGAGGGGGCATACAGTGTTGTGTTGTACGCAGGGGGCTGGCTGTCTGGAGCAATGGATGAGTGCTTGACAGCCCAGGGATTAGGGTTCGCATAACGCGAGGTAGGAGTGTCAATAGGCATAAAGTAACCTTTGTCTGAGTGAATGAGCAGGGATGAAAAGCTGAAAATAAAGCAAGGCGCCTACAAAGCAGCATAGGAAAATGCTTCGACCGGTAGTGATTAGGCTTATCGGGGAGTATCAGTTTTTTTGTGTTCGGGCTGGTTAGGGCCTGCCGTCAGGCAGGCCCTTGTTTTACCAGCTCGGTCTGGTAAATCGGTCTCCGTACAGGATCGCAAATTGATTCATTGCCACTTTCCAGTCGTGTGCCGCATGACCCCAGTTGGCGGTGATGTTGCGCAACCCAAGCCATATCAGTTTCGTCGCGGCCTCATCGGTCGGGAAGTGCCCTCGAGTCTTGATGATCTTGCGTAACTGGGCATTGATGCTCTCGATGGCATTGGTCGTGTAAACCACTTTGCGGATGCCCGCCGGGAAAACAAAAAACGGTATAACCCGATCCCAGGCGCGACGCCATGCAGC
>NZ_FOKD01000020.1:0-59796 GCF_900112095.1 Pseudomonas sp. NFPP24 | reverse complement strand
CCCGTCGTCGGTCAGAACCGTCTTGCTGCTTTTGCCATTGCGCTGATTGGTCGACTCCTCAGGGCGCTCCGCGCCCTGAGGGTAACCAAGGTGGTGACCCAGCTCGGCGCCTAGCGCACGCTCGATCAGAGCCTTCTTGAACGCCATGGACGCGTCTTGAATGGCTTCGGCGCTCATCGGGCCTTTAACAAACTGCTCGATCAGCTCTTGGGGAATCGAGGGCAACTCCCTCGCTGTTGCATTGGCGGACTTCTTTTTGGTCGGCATACATGCACCTCTAGCTACATGTTATGCCCGAACACAAAATTTCTGACAGTCTCCGGTAATAGGAAGCTTGTAAGCGCTGCGCCCCCTTAGATACTTATACGGTTGCTCAACTCCCGAGTAAGGCTCGTCAAAAACAAGGACCACAGGTCCGCAGTAAATATTAGATAGCTTGGCAAAGCCCTCACCGTTAAGCCTGCCCTTGTACTCTTGCCCTGCGCTATCGTGGATTGTGTAAGGCAATCCACCGTACGCCCCACCAACACCGAGTTCATCGACCAGACAAAAGCTTACCCAATGCCCGCGCAATGCACAGGCCGGCTTGATATCACTGAAAAAAGCTTGCTTCCTTGCATCCATCTTCATGAACTTGCTCCCTGCTACTTGCACGATGGGTAGACATCACAGATGCGGCCATCCGGCATTTTTATAGGTTTAAATTCGCTAGTATTGCCGTTGCAAAACGCATACAGGTCCTCATGGTTTTTACCTTTGCAACGCCGCCATCCACCGGGAACGACCACCCAGCTATCGTCAAAATAGGGTTCCTCCTCATCAGTCAATGTCAGAACCAGCCTGAGAGTCTTCCCAGGTAACTGATCCCTTTGCACAACTACGCCTGCTCGTTGTTCTTTCGGCTGACTCGCCCCCCCAAAAGCGCTGCATGTAAGGACCTTAATGATTGCGTGCTGTGGGCCCGCAGTCCGAAACATCCACTGACATTGTCGGTGTAGTTCCTGAACTCCCGTCTCTGGCATCCCCGGTACATCAGGATCCGGATAATCTCGCACTGAAAAGCTTGAATTATCTCCTCCAACGTCTGAATCCCGAGGCCCCCACTTCGCATAAGTTCTGAAATCCACACTCCGCAAAACCGTAGGGCACCCTTCAATGACTTCAGTCAGCGGCAGTTCAAAACTCACGCGTTCAGCCACGGGTTTGTAATGCGCAATAAAGATCTTTCTCTCGGGCCTCTTGCCTCGACGCCTGGGCAACGTGCAGGTTTCCCCCGTCGCTGGACCGTAATTGGCGCCACCGATGAAGCGGAATTGCGCCGGCAAATCCACCTCCAACGTAAATCGATCCACAGGCTTGCCCCCACACCCCGTCAGCCCGAGTACCCCCAGCACCATTACCCCCCCCCACCTTCGCCTACTCATGCTTTCCCCCCATCAATCGCCACTGTGCCACTACTCGCTCAAAGTGCTCCCCAGGCGCTTCACCGACCCCGGGCTGCCACTGCAAAACACTGCTCCGAGTCGCCTCCTCCAGTCTTCGCACCACCAGAAACTCCAGCTGCTCCGGCCCCTGCCACTGCCAGGCACGCGCCTGCTCCAGTACCTGTGCCAGCCAGATTCGCGGGTCTTGAAATTCCACCAATGTCGCCAGATCTT
Organism: Pseudomonas sp. NFPP24; assembly: GCF_900112095.1. NCBI lineage: Bacteria > Pseudomonadati > Pseudomonadota > Gammaproteobacteria > Pseudomonadales > Pseudomonadaceae > Pseudomonas > Pseudomonas sp. NFPP24. The sequence continues at coordinate 58,138 of NZ_FOKD01000020.1, read as the reverse complement.
CACTGTGCTCAGTCAACAGGTAACGCAGGATATTGGCGTGCAGGATGGCCGCTGCGTTTGGGTTGGGTGCATCCAGCCAGGGCGCGGGATCCGGCACCGGGTACTCACCGGGGGCCCGGTTGTCAGCCGTGTGCCAGCGGTTTTCGTGCCAATAGCACACGCTGATCAATGGCCCGAAAAATACCGGCCAGCGATCCTGGCCCAGATGGGCCAGGGCACGCGCCAGGGTACGGTTGTCGTGGAAGCGGTACAGCGATTGCGCGCCTTCAGGGCCCACCAGCAGCCTGTCACGCCAGTGTCGAGTCACTGCCGTCAGGTCTTCGCCGGGTAAACTGCCCAGCCAGCCCCAGTTCGTCTCGGGTTGCCGCAATAGGCCAAGCAAAGCGTGCTCGTTCAGCGGGCCCAGCAGCACAATCAGTGGGCCTTCTGCCGCCAACTCCGCTACGGCAGTCTCGGCGTAAACACTGCGGTACGCCGGCAAGTCGCGTACCTCCAGCAGCGGTGCGCGCGCGTCGCTCTGCCCCTCAAGGATCAAGCACAGTCGTCGTCCCCGCTGTTGCTGTTGGTCCATCCACTGGCCTGGCATCCTTGGCATCAAGCGGCCCTCCCTGGCAGTTCACACCGTCCTTCGCGGCAGCGCTCGCACACCGGGCAGTAATCGGCGCCCAATTGCCTGGCCAGGTTCATGAGTCTGCCTTGCACCAGGGAGATCCTGGGTGTGTCGATCGCTGCCGAGGCATTCGCCGCCAGGGTGACGGACGGCGCTCCACCCAGGGTAATGGGGCGACTGCTGAAGATGCCGCCGGCCTGGATGACCAGATGCTCGCCCCCCGCCTTGAGGCTCAGTTGCGCCCCGGCGTCGATCACCAGGCTGGCACCGGACTTGAGATGAAACTGCTGCCCGGCCTCCAGGATAAGGGTCTGCCCCACATGGGTACGGCTGTCACCTAGTACATCGAGGTAGTCGCTCGCCTTGAGCACGATCCTGCGATCGCCGGTGATGTGACGATGCTCCTCGCTGGCCAGGTGAGCCGTACTCAATCCATGAATGACTTCCCGTCGCTCCCCCGCCACTTCCAACCGACTGTCATGGCCGACCTGCTGCTCCAGGTCCCGCTGTGCACGAAGGTAAATGAGCTCCTCGCCACGACGATCCTCCAGGTACAACTCGTTGGCGCCCTCGCCCCCCTGCGTACTGCGGGTGCGCAAGACGCTGCGGGTCTTGTGCTGCGGCAAGGGGTAGGCCGGCCGGTGCGACGCGTTGGGCAGGCAACCGTTGATCAACGGCTGGTCCGGGTCCCCTTCAAGGAAGGTCACCAGCACTTCCATGCCCACACGCGGGATCATCGTTGTACCGAACCCGTCACCGGCCCATCCGGATGCAACCCGAACCCAGCAACTGCTTTTATCATCCGCCTTGTCCAGGCGGTCCCAGTGGAAGCGCACCTTCACCCGGCCATAGGCGTCACAATGCACGTCTTCCCCCGGCGGCCCGGTCACCGTTGCGGTCTGGCTGCCATGGATGGTCGGCTTGGGATGTTTGAGGGGCGGTCGATGCACCGCTTGCCAAGGCGTCGCGGTGAAGCGATTGCGATACCCCTGGAAGCCATCAGTCGTGGGCGTCGCCTCCTCCAGCACCTGCGGCTGATGACCTTCGTGACGCACCGAGGTGATCAGCCACAAGTCATTGCAGGACGGATCGGGGTGATCGCGCAAGTCAAGGAAATGCCCGCTGCGCAGCGCCGGTTGATCACTGCGGCCCAATGCGCGAAGACGGTCGCGCTGGTGACGCTCCAAGCCCCGCCGCGCCAAGCGCTTGCCCCGGGCATGACCCGTGAATCCCGCTGGGTAACGATAATCCTCGAGAGGTTGCGCCGGCGCCGAGCCCGCGCAGTCCTGCAGCAGCAATGAAGGGTGTTCGAAGTCATGATCGCGACGCACCGTCTTCTGGGTGCGTGTGGCCAGGCGCACATCAAAACGCTGGACGACCTGCGTAGCGGCTTGCGGCCCGCCAGCAGGGCAGTAGCGTTGCTGGGGCAAACGGCGAAACACCGTCTGGTCATCACCGAACACCAGCAGATGGGCATCCGCGCTGTGACGAAAATGGTAATGAATGCCCTCCTCTTCACACAGCCGCTGGATGAAGTGCAGGTCGCTCTCCGCATACTGCACACAGAACGTGCGTGGCGGATACACCACGGGACCAAGCTCGAATGCATAGGCGTCCGCCAGGATGCCATGCCGCTCAAGCACCGCCGCGATAATCTGCGGCACGCTGCGTTGCTGGAAGATCCGCTGGTCGCGCCGGTGTGCAAGGTAGGCCAGGCGCGGTGCCAGGGTCAGGTGGTAGAGCGTGATGCGCCGGCCAGGGTCGTCCCGGCCGATTGCGTAAACCTGGCCATGCAGCCCTTCGCCCATTCCGAAATCCAGGTAGGCGGGTTGATGGAGCAACCTCTCAAGGTCAAGGGAAGGATTTTCACTCACCACCTGCACCTGGATGAAAAAAGGCTGGTCAAGGCGCTCGCCGCCATTGAATGCCAGCACCTGAAAGTCGGTATCCATGCAGGGAAGAATCAGTTTGAAACGTGACGAAACAAACGCGTTAACCATCCGTTGTTACCCGCCATAAATGAATGAGCACGCAGGAATGCTTTGCCTCGTTAAGTGTGCGAATAAACTGCCGAGAAAAAGCCCCTGAACGCCTCAAAGCTTAGCGATTACGGGAAAAAATCGGCTGTTTTAAAATAAAAAAGAAGATTCGTACAAAGAAGTTGGAAGTGTCTTTTACAAAACAATAAAACGAGTCAATGTGCCACTTCTTAACAATAAGAAATGCCCTACACTAAACTTCTTAATAACAACTAACTGACACAGAAACAGCCGACACTGAATCACAGCGTCAGCCGTTAAAAAACCTCAGGCCTGCAGCCGTGCGGTCCCGAACAGACTGACGCCGAGCAGCGTCTCGCCCTGGGTGTGCAAGCGTACCGGCGCAACGCCACCCGGCATCACCACCGCGACGTCACCGTTCTCGACCCAGCCCGCACGCCATGCCGCGCAGGCGACGGCGCTGGCACTGGTGCCGGAAGACGCGGTCGGCCCCTCACCGCGCTCGAACACCCGCGCTATGACCTGGTTGCCAGGCTGGCGCGCCGCCCATTGCAAGTTGACCCCCGCCTCACAAGGCCGGCCACCGCCCGCAGGGGGCGCGAAGGCGATGGCCTTCAAGGGCTGGAACAGGTTTGGCAGCAGCATCTGTGCGTTGTCCGGCAACGTCGAGAGCTGCTGGACCAGCGTCACACAATGGGGGTTGCCCACCCGCACGAATTGACTGGCAGCCCACTGTGGACTGATCGCCGCCAGCTCGCTGACCTGGCTCAGTTCAGTACCCTCCAAAAACACCTGCCCAACCCCCTGCGCGCCCACCGCCGCCGGCCCGAAGGCAGGTACCCCCAGCTCCACCCAGAACCCTGCAATATCGTCACGAACGGCAGGTTCCACCCGAGTGGCGACCGGTGATTGCGCATCCGATTTGTCGTGATGGACCCGCAGCTCACAAGCCTCGGTCATCAGGCCCTGGTCGGTGAGGGCCTGGGCGAAAATCGTCAAGCCATTACCGCTGCGCTCGGCCAAAGAACCGTCGGTGTTTACGATCAGCAGATCGAACGGCGGCGTGTCCTGGAACGGCCCCACCAGCAGGCCATCACAACGGTGGGCCTTGCCACCAGCCGGGCGCGGCACCGAGCCCCAGCTGCATTCCGAGGCGATAGCCGACGCTGCCCAGGCGGTACGCACAACCGCGGCACGCTCAGCGCTCTCGGGTACATCAATGCCCTTGCTGCTCAATGAAGCCGGGCTGACCACACCATAGATATTGCCGCGAGCGTCGTAGAACAGAGTCATGAGGTCATCCACCGAGGCATGGGTTGAGCGCAAAAAAGGAGTTGCTCGATTGTGTGGGATCCCGCCGTTGCACACCACCCGCCTGACGCAGTTTCAGAAGCGGCCTGGAAGGTGGTAATCCACCACGAGAACCCTGGGGTTCAATCGTTCCCGCAGGGATTACACACCTTCCAGACCGCCTCCTACAAACTCGATACGACGTATGTGGCTGCAACCCGCCCTGGCGTTCCAGCTTGTAAAAATAAAATTCAAGGCAGCCCGAATCCCAACGGAACCCGGCTCGCACACCAAGGCCTGATGTGCAAGGATGTCGCGCCGGACATCGTTCGTTGAACGCAAAACCAAGGATTTTTCATGACTGCCATCCCCACCTCAGCGCCCGTGGTTCCCGGGCGGCAGGAGCAAATGTCGACCCGTATCGCCTTCTTCATTGCCGGCTTCGGCATCGCGGCCTGGGCGCCGCTGGTACCGTATGCCAAGGCTCGCGCCGGTCTGAGCGAGGGCACGCTGGGGCTGTTGCTGCTGTGCCTGGGGGTCGGTTCGATCATCGCCATGCCCGCCGCGGGTGCATTGGCCTCACGTTTCGGCTGCCGACGCGTACTGAGCGCCGGGACGATCATGATCTGCCTGGCATTGCCGCTGCTGGCGACGGTCAGTTCGATTCCGCTGCTGATGGCTGGGTTGTTCCTGTTCGGTGCGGGCCTGGGCACGGTGGATTCCACGGTCAACCTGCAGGCGGTGATCGTTGAACGCGCCAGCGGCAAAACCATGATGTCGGGCTTTCATGGGCTGTTCAGCCTGGGAGGGATCGTCGGTGCGGCGGGTGTCTCGGGTCTGCTCGGGCTGGGCCTGTCGCCGTTGCAGGCGACCCTGGTGGTGATTGTCATCACATTGGCAGCACTGCTCAAGGCCGCGCCGCATCTGCTGCCTTACGGCAGTGAGAGTTCGGGCCCGGCGTTTGCCGTACCTCACGGTGTGGTGCTGTTCATCGGTTGCCTGTGCTTTATCGTGTTCCTGGCAGAAGGTGCGGTACTTGACTGGAGCGCGGTGTTTCTCAGTGCCGAGCGCGGCCTCGATGAAGCCTATGCAGGTCTGGGTTACGCAGCCTTTGCCCTGACCATGACGGTCGGACGATTGACCGGAGATTCCATCGTGCGCCGGCTGGGTGCTACCCGGGTGATTGTGGGCGGCGGTGCGCTTGCGGCCGCCGGCACATTCCTGGCCACCCTGTCCCCCGCCTGGGAAATGGCCTTGCTGGGTTACGCATTGATAGGCGCCGGTTGCTCCAATATTGTTCCGGTGCTGTACACAGCCGTCGGTAAACAGACTGTCATGCCAGAACATATTGCCGTACCGGCCATCACTACCCTGGGCTATGCCGGGATATTGGCTGGGCCGGCCGTGATCGGCTTCATCGCCCACGGCAGCAGCCTGGCAACCGCCTTCCTGTTGGTCGGTGTGTTGCTGGCGGTGGTAGCGATCAGTGGGAAAATACTGCGGGTTTGAGAGCGAAGCGGCATGGGCCGTTTGAGTATTTCAAACGGCCCGTGCCTGCCGGCAGGGCCTATCTCCCTTTTTCTTTCTTGTCGTTTTTCAGCCAGCGATCAACGCTGTAGTTTTTTATCCATCCATCGTCGTTATGGCTGCCGAAAATGTTGTGACCATTGGCTTTGTGACTGTCTAGAGAAGCCAGCAACCCTGGCCTCTCCCTAAGATTCTTGCCAAGGTATACCTGGTACTCGGTGTATTTCTTTAAAGGAACCCGAGTACGCGCATCTCGTACAGGCTCACCGTTCTTATCGGTTTGGTCTGGGTCCATGCTCATTTCGATGATGAGGTCTGTTTTCAGATATCGATGTTTATCAAAGAAGAACGTCCAGTCTTTCGACTTGTCGCGTAATTCGTCAAACATGCCCCTCAAACTCTTGACGACCTGCGCATCAGTCTTCGCATGGAACGGGTCCGCGCTTTGGGTGTTGGGGTTGGTGTTGCCAACCTGCAAGTCGGCCGCTTTGCCAAGGCTGTCATACGTGATCTTACCGCCCTTCTCCAAGATAGCGTCGTTCAGCCGAGGACGGTTGAGTATCTCTAGCGCCAACATGATGGTGCGCTCCGAGACCTTACTGCTGCTGGGTTCCTCTTTAGCGATCTCCTGCAAGGAAGCCTGGGTCAACTGACCATCTTTCTTGAACGCGTCCAGTAATGACCAGTTGTTCATCAGGGCCGTCGCCAACACGTGATCGTCTGAACTGACATAGGGGTTGCCGGCCTTCGTCATGCCGCCATACAAATTCTGACCGTCAAAGTGCCTTGAGGCGCCATTCAAAAAACTGGCGCCGAATGACGGCGCCGCCGGCAGCGGCTTGCCCAGCGCACTCCTATCGATTGTATCGCGGGCATCACCTCTACCCGTTGGCCGATCCGCGCCTGCTGAGGGAATATTCAGTATATTTGACGCTCTCGCCCGCACATAGTTATTGACACTATCGACCATGATCAACCTCCACTCTATCTAGATTACGTAACCTGTGCCTTGGTCAACTGATCTCGAAAACACCTTGAAATCAACGTGGCACAAGCTCTGCTTGAGTGGCTCCGAGAAAACGATGGTTCCGACGACTGCCGTCCAAAACGCCGCATATACCCGAATGAGTCTTTAGCGTTTGTAACCAGTTCACCTTATCGAGCCTCCATGCTCTAAAAAGTTGTGTCGATGTGAGACTGCAAGGCTTAACGGCGGACCAACTTGTTCCAAAGACTGGAAAACACTGAAATAACCGAACCGGGGGTCGACTCTTTCATGAGGGCTCGAGAGCCTTTGTCAAAATCTTCCGCGGTGGGCGCCTTGAAGCTGAACCTGGGCGAGGATGTGAGATTGAGTCCCTGAGGTTCTCTCGGGTTTTCCGCCTCCTGCGCAGGTGCGGCCAAGGTCGAGATTTTGTACGGAGCATGACGGGATTCACAAGATGTCGAATTCATGGTCCAGACCTGATTCAGTAGATGAAGACCTCCACCGGCAGTCAATGACCGGTGGATGTTTTCTGTATGGCGGGGTCTTCACGAACGGTTCCATTGTGACTGGGTGATAGTCCATCAACTCCTTTCGCTTGATCTGACCATCGCGCAGCCAAGAGAAGCGATTGTCCATCGCCAACTGGATCGCGCGCATGAAACGCTCCGGCTCGCCCGTGTGCTGCGTGCGCTTTTCATAGGCTTCCAGGATCCTGGCCTCGCGATAGTCTTCGCGTCGAAAGGCGTCAACGGCAATATTGCGCGCTGCTTGATGCAGATAGACGCGAGGTTGCTCAACCTCGGAGGATTTTGCCTCAAGCACCGCACAAAGGTGTCGTGGGCCAGGGACCGATTTGGAAGTCATTTTCTGAACAGTTTCTGCACCAGATCGCTGCGATGGAAGAGGAGCTCCTTCGCCAGTTGGGTCCGATGGTCCTGCTCAGAATCACCCGTCAGCGGTCTGTTCGCCCACCACTGAAGGACTTCGATCCGCGGATTCCGACCCCAATGCTCACGCACTTCTTGGCGCAATTGCTTGTCGCTGTGGTAGGTGAAGTAGTCCTCCCTGTTGGCAAGCATGTCCAGCCTTTGTGGGCTGGCCAGACGCTCCCGTGCGCCTGTGACAGGGTTTCGGAAGATGGCATTCATCAGGTTCGGATCTTTCAAGACTTGCTTGGCCAGGCGAGTTTCCTGGTTCCTTTTTTTGTTCTCTTCTTTGTTCGGACCGTATTCAGGGAGCAACGGCCGATTCGCCTTCGTTTTAATGCTGTCAACGCTCATGTAGCCCGGGTACCCGGTGTCCTCGAAGGCTGTAAATTTGTCGAGCATCAGCCGCATCAACTGTTCACGGTTCTTCAAGCTGTAGTCAGTATCAGATTCGCACGGTCGGGTCGGGCATGGCCTGCCAACACTGGGGTTCGGTCGTGGCGGCGGGCTGCTCCAGCCAGGATTCGGCCTTGGCGGCGGATTACTACAGCCTGGATGCATCGGTGATCGGTGACCACCAAGCAAACTGGTCATCAATTCTTTGAACCTGTCCCTGAAACTGGGCGGCATGAACACGCTGTGCTGACCCGAAAAGTGACCGCCCATGGTTGGCTGAGCGTTACCAAGCACAGGGCCGGAGTTATTCTCGCTGCAGTGAAAGCTGACGCTGGCAGCGCGATGGTCATTGAAAGAAAGCGCTGTAGGCGCCGGGCCGGCGGGTTTAGCCTGAGGCTTGGTGTCTGCCAGCGTCCGGTTGGGCGTGGTTGATGCAGATACGGGCGGATCGAGAGTCAATACCGACATGAGTTTCTCCAATACAGTGAGCGTGACCTTCAGGCTGTCGCTTCAACTTAGCGTCGATGCCAATAAGGTGTGCCCATGTGTGGGGTTTGCGTCGGAATCAGTTCCGCGACAGACAGCCAAATGCGCTGCGCACACGTAGGAAACAGGCAAAAAAAATCGCAGCCCTGAAGGGAGCTGCGACTTTTCCTTTCGCAATGAATCAGAACCCGACGCTGGCCTGTACAAAGAACGTTCGCGGCTCGCCAAGGTACAGTCCAGCATTGTTGTCACTGGAACGGGTGTAGTGCTGTTGGTCGAAGACGTTTTTCACACCAACGCCCAGTTTCAGGTTGGACAACTGCTCGCCAAAGTCATAGCCACTGCGCACGTTGACCGAGACGTAGCCCGGAATATCACCGTACTGGCCGTCAGCCGTACCTTGGGTGATATAGGTGCTGGTTGTACCTGGCGCACGCTGGCCGGACTGGGCGTATACATCCAGGTTATGGGTCCAGCGGTTGACGTCGTAACGCAGGCCCAAGGTAGCCACCTCACGGGAATAAAGCGGCAGGTCACGGCCCTTGAACGGCACGTCACCTTCGGACGTGGCCTTGGTGTAGGTGAAGCCGGCATTGGCGGTCAGGCCATCCAGGCGCGGGTCCAGGTTCGACAGGTCATAGTGCGCCGAGGCTTCGATACCGGTGTGCTTGGTGGCGCCGAGGTTGGTCCAGCCCACGTCGTTGCTGACGTATTGCAGCTCGTCCGAGAAGTCGATGTAGAAGAACGTCAGCTCACCGCCCCAGACATTGTCGTTGTAGCGCGTACCCACCTCGTAGGTCTTGGCCTTTTCCGGGTTCAGGCCGTTGGCGGTCTGGTCGCCGGTGCCGCCCTGGCCCAGTTGGAAGTACTGCAGGCTGCCAAACGAGGTCTCGTAGTTGGCGAACAGTTTCCAGGCGTCGGAAACGTGGTACATCACGCTCAATGCGGGCAGCGGTTCGTTGTTGTGGACTTCGCGGCGTTTTTCCTGGGTGCGGGTGCCGTTCAACGCGATCACCGGACGGTCGTGCCATTCGGTGCGGATATCTTCGAAACGGATCCCCGGAGTCACCGTCCACTTGCCGACATCGATCTTGTTATCGATGTAGAACGCGTTGGCCTCGGTGCCCCCGGTGCGATCCTGATAGACATGGCCGTCACTCTGTCCGCCCGGCGTCGGTACATTGTTGACCAGATTCAGGCTGGTCGCCTGCTCATGCATGCCTTCCTTGAGGTAGCGATAGCCCAGGCTGACTTCCTGGGTGCTCGGGCCTACATCGAATACACGGGAGACGCGTGGCTCGATGCCGAAGGTGTAGTAGGTGCGCGGGTAGGAACCGAGGGTCTTCAGGTCACGGTTGGCGATGTTGCTGCCGCGAAAGCTGTCGGAGTAATAGGTCAGCACCTCGGCCTGGGTACGGTCGTCGATCTGGCGGATGTACTTGAACGATACGTCCTTGCGGCGCCCGCTGAAATTGTCCCAGTCGCGTACCGATTGGTACGGGTTGGCGTCGAACTGCTTCTGCGTCAGGCCGCCGGGCATGTCGGCGCTGGCGTCGTAGTAATGGAAGTTGAGCGAGAAGTCGTCCTGATCGGTCGGCGCCCAGTGGGTCTTGAAGATCACGTCGTCGATGTCGTTGGAATTGTTGCTGTTGCGGTAACCGTTGCCATTGACCCCGGAGTACAGCAAGGCGGCGCCGATGCCGTTGTCGGCGGTGCCGCCGATAAACGCATTGTCGATGTGCTTCCAGCCGCCATGGGCGGAGGTTTGCAGGGTGGTACCGACTTCACCGGAGAACTTCTCGGGGATGGCGCGGGTCACGAAGTTGATTACGCCGCCGACGTTTTGGGGCCCGTAGCGTACGGAACCGGCACCGCGCACCACGTCGATACTGTCCAGGTTACCGGCGGATATCGGCGCCATCGATAATTGCGGTTGACCGTACGGCGCGAACGCTGCCGGTACACCGTCGATCAACACGGTGGAACGTGGCGACAGGCGTGACGTCAGGCCACGTACGCCAACGTTGAGGGAAATATCGCTGCCGCCGGTGCCGTTGGATTCCTGCACCTGCACACCCGGCACACGGCGCAGCACGTCGCCGACATTCATCGCGCCCTGCTCCACCATGGCTTCGCGGCGGATCACCGTGCGTGCGCCGGGGTGGTTCTGCACCACTTCGGCGTTGGCGTCGCCGAGCCAGTCGCCCACCACCTTGATATCGGTGGCGCCCAGTTCCAGCGGCGAGCCGGCTTCACCGGTGCCGCCGTTCAGTGGGCGCAGGGTCACGGAGCCGGCATCGATCTGGTAGTCCAGGCCGCTGCCTTGCAGCAACTGGCGCAGGGCTTGTTCGGGGGAAAGGTTGCCGTCGACCGCCGGCGCTTGCTTGCCCGCAACCAGTTCGGGGCTGAAGAACACTTGCAGGGACGTCTGCTGGCCCAACTGGCTCAGCGCTGTGCCCAGGGACTGGGCCTTGATGTGGATAGCCTCGGCGGCATAGGCCACAGGCAGCGCGGCACTGACCGCAAGCGCCAGGGCCAGCGGCGCCCAGCGGGAGATTTTATTGTTGTTCACGGCGAGTTTTTTCACGTCGAACCTAGTCCTGTGATCGCAAGAGTGTGCGGCTGTTAATGCAAACCAGTTGCAGTTGCAGGAGAAGACGAAGAACTCGAAAAAAACCTGAATGTCAGCGTGAAATAATTTCCTGGCTGCCGTCCGGCAAGGTGCGCAAGGCTACCGGCAGGATGTGCGGCAACGCCTTGAGCAAGGCATCGGTGTCGTCGGACTTGAATACGCTGGTCAGGCGCAGGTTGCCCACGGCCGGCGTGCTGACCCGCAGCGGTTGCTCCCGATAACGCGAGACTTCCCGGGCCACTTCGCCCAGCGAAGCGTTGTTGAAGACCAGTTTGCCGGTACGCCAGGCGGTCAGTTCTTCGGTGTTCACCGCGTAGGCCGCGGCTACCCGCCCCTGGTTGTCGACATGGCTGCCCAGGCCCGCTGTCAGCGTCACCATCTTGTCCGGCGCACGGCCTTGTACTTTCACGGTGCCGGCTTCGACCATGACGCGGGTCTGGTCGTCATCGCGGCGCACATCGAATCGCGTGCCGGTCACGGTCACCTGCCCTGCCCCGGCCGCCACGACAAAGGGCCTGCTGGTGTCATGTTCGACGCTGAACATCGCTTCGCCCTGCTTGATCTCGACGCCACGCCGACCTTTTTCGTAATGCACCGTGACGATGCTGCGGCTATTGAGGTCCATCACCGAACCGTCGGGCAAGGCCACCTGGCGATGTTCCCCCAGACGCGTACTGAACTCGGCGCGGTAGGGCTTGGGATGATCCAGCCCGCTGAACAGACCCAGCCCCAGCGCGACTGCAACCACACTGGCGGCCACTGTATAACGCAGGATGGCTCGGCGCTTGGGACTTTCCGCGGGCGCTTCGCACAGCGCCTGCAGGCGGGCGTTGGGCAGCAAGTCAGCGGCGCTCCACACGCCCTGCAATACATCGAACTCATACTGGTGATCGGGATGCTCAGTGCGCCATGCGTCGAAACGCTGGCGTTCGACAGCACTCAACTCGGCGTCTTGCAGGCGCACAAACCATTGCGCGGCTTCGTCTCGGGCACGGTTATCCATCATGGATGATCCTGTTTCAGAGCGGGCGATCATGGCGCCATCGCGTCCAGGCGGTCGCGCAGATGCCGCAGGGTGCGGATCATATACTTTTCCACCATGTTTTTAGACAGCCCCAGGCGGTCGGCGATTTCCTGCTGGGTCAGGCCCTCGATTTTCTGCCAGATGAAAATCCTGCGGCAATTGAGCGGCAGCTCGGCCAAGGCTCGCTCGATAGAGTCCGCCAACTGGATCGCGTGCATGAAATGTTCCGGGTCGCCGGTGTGCGGCGAACGCTGATCAAAAACTTCCAGGGTCATGGCCTCGCGACGGTCTTCGCGTCGAAAGGCGTCAACGGCGATATTGCGCGCCGTTTGATGCAGATAGGCGCGAGGTTGCTCGACCTCGGAGGATTTTGCCTCCAGCACCCGCACGAAAGTGTCATGGGCCAGGTCTTCGGCCTGCTGGCGATTTCTCAGGCGGCGCGTCCAGGTCCCGATCAACTCTTCGTAGTGTTCGAAAAAGCCTGGTCTGCGGGGCGGCTGAGGGATCATCGTGGGAGCACTGGGGAAGCGGGGCGTGAATAGTAATGTTTCCTATTAAGCAGGGCAATTGCTACTCGCCATGGGCCCTCAATGCGCCGTTTTGCCACCCACCTGTCTGAGCCGGCTGAGTTTCTCCCGGCTGCCGCACACGCTCATCTGGCACCACTTGCGCTGTTTGTTCTTGGAGATATCCAGAAACACCCAGTCGCAGTCGGTAGCGCTGCAACTGCGCAATGCGTGCAGATCACCGGATACCAGCAATTGCGTGGCCTCGATGGCCAGGCGGCCCAGCACCATGGCCGTGAGCTCCTGCGCCGTGGTGCAAGGCATCCACGCCCAGGCAGGCTTGCCGTCGACAGAACGCAGCACCCGCCGTGCTGCGCCTTGCTGGAAGGCCTCGTTGATCTGCTGCAAGGCGTGGTCGGGCGCGGCAGCTTGCAAGGACAACGGATAAAACACTGCATACAGGCATTCCCTGAACGCAATGATCGCGTCGAGGTTCGGTTGGTAAGCCATCGATGACTCAAACACCATCGGCTTGTAGTCATCGAACTCCCGGGCCGAGATCAACGACGCATGCAGGGCCCATTCAAAGAAGAACTGAAAACTGGTGAGCCGTTCTTCCATGACCTTGAGCGAAGTGCCGGGGCGACGCCCATTGGTGGTATTGATGAAGTCCAGGACCCGGGCCCCGCCAATCAGGCGAATTGATTTTGCAGTGCCCGTAAAATGTGTCATGCCTGCTCCCGAAAAAACGCGTTCTCCCTGCGATGGCGCAGATTACCTTGTTTTTTCGAGTTACAGATATTGTCATCCCGGCGCAAAGCCGACGCAAAGACAGACGGCTAACCGCGACTGTCGTTGTGCCCCACCCAATCCAGAATCGCCTCGACCGACTGCTCCACCGAAAGCGCCTGGGTATTCAAGTGCACTTCAGGAAACACCGGCACGTCGTACTGGGAGTCGATCCCGGTGAAGTGTTTGATCTGGCCCGCACGGGCTTTTTTATACAGGCCCTTCGGATCACGTTGTTCAGCAACTTCCAACGGTGCATCCACATGCACTTCGACAAAAAACTCATTGCCGATGATCGAACGTGCGTAATGCCGACTGGCCGACGAAGGTGAAATCAGCGCGACAATCACCATCAGCCCCGCCTCCATCATCAAGCGGGCCACTTCGGCGACCCGCCGGATATTCTCATCGCGGTCGCTGTCGGTAAAACCCAGGTCGCGGCACAACCCGCCACGCACCGAGTCGCCATCAATGATCGCGGTGATCCGCCCCTGTTTCTGCAAGGCGATGTCCAACGCATCAGCGATGGTCGATTTGCCGGACGCCGAGATACCCGTCAGCCAGATGACCGCAGGCTTGGGCCCGCGTCCGGCGCGCCGATGGCTGAACGCAAACGCGTGCAGGTTCTGGCTTGGACTGTCTGGAAAATAACTCATGGCCGCACGCCCTCCTTCGCCGCAGTCGGCGGTTTACCCAACATGAACACCATCACGCATTGCACGAACAGCAACAGCGCAACCACCCAGTACACCGTCGAGAACGACCCGGTGAGGTCCTTGGAAAAGCCACCCAGAAAGTTGCCGCACACCCCGCCCAAGCCGATCAGCACATTGGCGATGCCAAAGGCCTGGGTCAGCCGGCTGACCGGCACGATCTGCCCGATGTAACTGGGGACCAGCCCGAAAATGGGGTAGAACGCCAGCGCAAACAGGAACGCGGCCAAGTAGAACAGCGGGAGGCTGTTGAAACTGAACACCAGGGTGGCGGCCAGTCCTGCACTGAGGAAACACATCGCCAGCGACGCCCGCACACCGACCTTGTCGGCAATCCACCCCACCAGAAAGCCCGAGGCCATGCCCACCGCACCGATGGTGGTCCAGATAAACCCGGCGTCTTGAACCGATACGCCCAATTCATCGCGCAGGAAGGGCGCCAGGTACGTCTGGAAAGGCAGCAATGCCATGCCATTGAGAAACGCGATGGCCCAGGTCAGATACAGCGAGCGGCTGAGCCACGGCTGGCGGCTGTCAAACGCTACGGCGCGCTCGCCGGCAAACCCGGTGTCCTGGCTCGCGGCCAGGTTGCGCAACAGAAACCAGGCCACCAGACACAGGGCCACCGAGATCAGGCCGGCAGTGAGCCAGATCGAGCGCCAGCCACCATTCAAGGTCAGGAACGACACCAGCAAGCCATTGATGAACACGCCATAGCTGGTGCCACTGGAGATCAGCCCCATGACCCGCGAGCGATTACCCGGGCTGAAGCCCTTGGTGACGATTTCCGCCAGCGGGATGTACACCGAGGCGGAGCAACCACCGAGCAGGATCAACAAGGCCCCCGACAACCAGATGCTGTCGCTGACGCTCAGGCCCAGCAGCGCCAGGGACGTCATCACGGTGGACACCAGGCTGATTTTCCAGCCGTCGAAGAAACGGCTGATGTAACTGGTCACCGACGAAAACAGCAGGAAGCCAATCTGCGCGCCGCCGGTGATCAGGCCCACCGTGGTGTAGTCGAAGCCGATGTCGCGGCGCATGTCCACGACAAGGTTGGCGAACAGGTAAACCCCAAAGCCGTAGGTACTGGCCACGAACCCGGTGAGGACGATCGCCAGCACGACACTGTCCAATGGGCGGGCATTGCTCTGTACGAGTGTGCTCATCAAGCCTCCCTATTCGGCGCGCGCAGTGTGGATGACAAAATCACAATCCATCATGTCGTAGTCACGCTCGAAATCACCGTAGCTTTCATGGTCGGTAAATCCGGACTTGAGCACTTCCCCCTTCAACTCCCCCGGCAACAGGGGGTAAACCTGCAGCCTGTACTGCTGCGCATCATCGAAGGAATAGATGAACTCACACAGGCGTTCATCGACCTGGCCCAAGCTCACCGAAGCGTTCGTACCGCAGTAATAGTAATGACCGCTGGCTTTGAATTTACCGGCACGGATGGCGAAGAAATTGCGCTGGTCCACAATCAGCAACCCGCCCGGCTTGAGCAAGGCCCTGAATTTCGCCAGCACCCTCAATCGATCATGCGCTTCAAACACATGGCACAGCGAACTGCCCAGGCACACCACGGCGTCGAATTGCCCCAGTTCCTGTGGATCCAGTGAATGCCAGTCACGGTAATGGGACTGGATATCCAGGCCATGTTTGCGAAAGTTCGCCCGCGCCTTGGTCAACATGGTGCTGCTGCCATCGGTGGCGACCACGTCAAAGCCGGCCTGCTTGAGCTGGACGGCATGAAAACCACTGCCGGTCGAGACGTCGATCACCGACTGCACGCCGTGGCTTCGCAACAGGTTTTCAAAGAACCCGCCCTCCCCCGCCTTACGCTTCTCCCAATCGATCAACTCATCCCAACGTTCGACAAATTCCGTCGAGTACTGCGCGGAGTAACTGGCCACGTCGTTGTGCTTGTTTCTGGTCATCTGATTCATGACATACCTACCAGGTCGAATTCTTGAAGGACAGGTACTTGCTCGCCAACTCACGGGCAAACTCGGCGGACTGTTCGATGGACATGCTGTGCTTGGAGTAGCCCAGCATCGATTGCATGAAGGCCATGCACTGCGGGTTGTACGTGACGGAACCATCGCAATGGATTTCGTCGATGCCGTCCTGGCTCTGGCAGATGCTGTTGATGCGCACCGCCTCATCCCGTGGGCAGGCCTCGGAGAACTGCACCTCGATCCGCCCCTCATGCAGCCGCACCGGATAGCCACCCGGAAGCCCAAGTGGGCCAGGCGCATGCACCCACGCCGGCGTGGTTGAAAACAGCCCTTCGATAACCGTGACGGCGGAGCACGCGGTCAGGAATTGCCCATCCACCCCGCCCAGGCGACGGAACTCGGATTTGACCGTAGAAAAAATCGCCTCGGCCGGCAGGCGGGCCACCTGCGGGCGGTCGCGCACTTCATACAACAGGCGGTAGCTGGCACGCGGTGGCAGGCCACCGCGCGGCACGTAGTGGCTGAAGTAGTGCTGGGCATACAACTGCACCTGCACATCGGCGGGCGAACATTCGAGCAACCGCGCAATGGAAAGACGCACGGCGGGAATCAGGTTGGCCACATTCCCCACACCGATATCGGGTGCCAGGCCGACGCGAGCCAGGATCGGGTTGACCGCATCGGGGAACGCCGCGTTGACGGTTTTGGCCGAGATGCCGGAAGCCTTCACCGCCTGCATCAGGCAGTGCATCAACGTCAGGTGCATGGGCAGCCATGGCCCGAACTGGGCCTGGTCGAGCTTTTCGAACGACAACTTGGGCAAACCGGTAATCACCCGCCACGACTGCAGCGACGCGCAGTTCACCAGGATATCCGGGGCTTCTTCACGCAGTAGCTGCGTCACCCGGCCGATGTCCGTGAGGTCAGCAATCACCGGCCTGATAGCAATGAATTGCCCCAGTTGCGCGCACGACAGCGCCACCAGGTTGCACAGCCGGATCGTCGCCTCTTCATTGCGCCCCAACACCACAAACTCGAACGCGTTTTTCGGCCCGAGAATCTTGAGGATCTGCAGGCACAGGTTGCCGGCGCCCACCAGCAGCAGTTTTTTCTTGCGCATCGAATGACTCACCGTGGGTAGGCTCCGTTGTCGACCGAAATCACCCTGCCGGTGCTGTGACGCAGGGCATCGCCGACCAGCAGCAAGATGACCTCGGCCACGCCGCCAGGCTGGATCGGATCCTTGAGGACTTCCTGGCGTGCGTACTCGGCGCGGCGGTATTCGGGGATGGTGTCGTAGATGGCGGTGTCATGGATCAGCGCCGGGGACACCGCGTTTACCCGTACGAACGGCGCAAAGTTCCAGGCGTTGGCCTTGGTCAGGCCGATCACCGCCGCCTTGGTGGCACCGTAGAGGGCATCGCAGCTGCCCACTTCACCGGCCACCGAAGCAATGTTGACGATGCTGCGCGGGGCTTCGTGGGTCATTTCCCGTTCGGCGAAGTCCTTGGACAGATACACCAGTGCCTTGAGATTGACGGTGAGGATCTCGTCGATCTGCTCATCGGAATAGGCGTAGACACTTTTACCGTGATAAAGCCCGGCGTTATTGACCAAGCCATAAACGGTTGCATGACGCTTATACAGTTCAGGAATAAAACCCTTGATAACCGCCATATCGGAAAAGTCGGCGATATGCGCTTCAAATACTTCAGCACCGTAAAGCCGCTGCAACACGTTGAGGCCTTCGGCATCCTTGTCGGCGCCGATAACGAAGTAACCCTGTTGAATCGCCATTTCCACCGTGGCCCGACCAATGCCATTGGCCGCCCCGGTAACAATCAACTTCTTCATACAACCATCCTTATTGGCAAAATTCGTTCATGCGCGCGTAGAAAGTCCGATGGTATTCATACATCGATTTTAACTTCGGGTATTGGTCGAAGGCTTTCATATCGATGTGGTGGTTATCCGGCGTCACAATGCGCTCACTGTTTTCCGCCGCAGCATGCCAACGACGCCAGGTTTTCCATTGTTGCGGACACTCTCGCTTCCACGTCATGGCATGCGGCAGAAACTCAATGCCCAAGTAATCACACAACTTACGAATCACCCGTTCCGGTTCAGCGGCCAGATCATCGGCGTTAATCACATAAGGCACTTTGCCCGTGAGTTTTGTGACCACGCAAAAGATCTCGTACAGCGCTTTATGCCCAATGGCCTGCAACGGCATATCCGGGTGCACCCGATGATGGGAAATAATGCTGCTGGCCGGCTCGCGGATAAGAAAGATATTGTCCTGTTGCGCGAGAAACTCACTGTCAACTTTCAAATTATCCAGACAGTGGTAACACATGTCTTTATGAAATACGTGTGTGCGCTCACGGGCGATCAACAGATGCTGTTTTATACCCTGGTACGTCGTGGGCAAACTGTGATCCCACTCATCCGACGGGATCGCCGAGTCCTCGGAAAACGCCATGTGCGCAAAGGGCTCATGGAAAACCTCAAAATCGCCCCTCTCGATAAACACACGTTCCAGCACGGTGGAGCGCGAACGTGGGTGGGCCCACAACCCGATCATCCGGTTCATGCGACCACCCCGAATTCAGCGGCCAGCAGTGCGTTGAGCGCGCGCTTGAAAGGCTTGGTCACCGGGCAAAGCCGCACGCAGTAATCGGTCAGGCGTCGGTGCGCGCTGTTGGCTTCGTTGCAGGCGTTGATAAACGCCTCATGGTTGCCAAAGTCATACGGCTCGATGCTGTCGACAAAGTAGGCTTCGTAGAAATACGGGATACGGATCAGCTTGGCGAAGGTCGACGCGGGCGGTTTCTGTGGTTTCAAGGCGGGCACTACCGGTTTGCCGTGGCTTTCGCGCTCGATGAGGAACTCCACCACATCCGGCGTCAGCGTGTAGCAGGTTGCCGCATGCCCGGTCTTTTCCAGGTGCCAGCAATGCTTGTTGCCTCGCTCGTCCACATCGACTTTGATACTGGACAGCAAGGTTTTGACCGGCACGCTCGCGGCCGCCACCAACGCCTGGACCTGCTCGTAGATCATCAGCTCGGCCCAGCGCAGCTCCTCGGCGCTGAATGCCAGGCCACGCTCCGCGGCCTGCAGCGTGAGTTCGGGCTGACAGGCGAAACGCCCGATCATGAAGGTGATCACGTACTTGCAGTGGGCAGTGTCGATACCGTTGCTGCGCGCGGTCGCCATGCCCCGCTCGATGGCCTGGATGCCGGCCTGGAACTGCGCAACCGTGAAGCAGAAGGTGATATTGATCGACGCGCCCTGGGCGGCCAGTTGCTCGACGGTCAACAACCCCTCCAGGCTGCCCGGCACCTTGACCATCACATTCGGTGCGAGGCGATGCAGTTCCAGGCCCCTGAAGGTCATGCGCTCGGTGCAGCGCACATCCACCGGGTCGACCTGGGCGGAAATCCAGCCTTCGACCTGTGCCGATTGAACCCACAACGGCTGGAGCGCCGACGCCCCCTCAACGATGACCTCGTTGTACAACTGCTTGTGCAATTCGCTGGGAGTCAGGCTCGCCAGGTTGAAGCGCGACGACCAGTACTCGCGTTTTTCAAGGATAACAGCGGTCACCAGCCGGGGATTGGTGGTCACGCTGCACAAGCCCCGGGGCTGGGAGAAATCGTCTGGCATCAACGCATCTATATAAGCTGCGGCGGCCGGGTACTTATCCAGCAGGTGCTGTTTGTAAGGCAGATAAACGGCAGGCGAAGAATCCCACCATAGCTGTGAAGATTGATCGTTGCGTTTAAGTCTTTCCAGGTAACCCAGTGTGTTCACAACGCCTCCTCCCTGAGTAATAAGATCAATTAAAAATCGCCAGTACTTCACGCATGTCGGCGATCGGTAATGCGCCGGCAGCCGCCAACTGTGCACGCCGGTGCGGTGGACCAAAACCCAAAACCCTTATATTGGCAGCGACGGCCGCCTGAATACCCGTAACACTGTCTTCAATAACCAGCGCATCAGTAACGGCAATATCGTAAGTGTCACAAGCCGTCAAAAACACCAACGGATCTGGCTTCCAGCGACCCAGTTCATAACAACTGAATATTCGCCCTTCGAAATAAGAAAACAGACCGGCAGTACGCAAGCAGTGTTCTATCTTGCTACGGGGTGCGCTGGAGGCAACGCAATACGGGACCCGCAAACTGTCCAGCACTTCAACAATCCCATCCGTCGCTTTTAAATCAAGCGTCAAGGCATCCAGCGCGCGCTGACGAAAGTGTTGCTCAAACTCATTGTCCAAATGAATATCTAAAATACATTCAGCTTCACGCAAACACTCCGCAATTCTGCGTCCGCGGAAGTGTTCGATAAAACGTGTCACATCAAGTGTCGCACTGCCAGGTGCACGTGCATTTAGCATGGAGATCAACACAGACAGGGTGATCTCTTCACTTTGGACGAGTACACCGTCGCAATCGAAGATCACTAACTTAGGCATGCCAACTAAGGCAGCGGTTTTTCCCTGAACTGGTAGTTCCCCTATATCGGCCGAAAGGCACATAGATACCTCTTGTAAGTGGCCCCGCGATGACTTCCGAACTACCAACGGAGCGGGTTGAGGTGTGCCTATAAGACACGGGCACAAAAAGCCTGTCAAACGCTTTTAAGCGGTTTTTTAGTATCTTATGGTTATTTTTTATAGTTCTGTTATTCCATTTTCCACCATGGTTGTAGTCGCTAAATTCACACGGCTGAACTTCCCTTGCGCACCGTCAGTCAGCTACTTGAACTCACGAAATAAAGGTCGGTGAGCAATGCGTATCTCGTTGGAGCAACAAGTGGCGCTGGTAACCGGCGCCAGTTCCGGAATCGGCGCCGGCGCGGCCAAGGCTCTGGCACAAGCCGGAGCGGCCGTGGTGCTGAATTACAACAGCCAGGCTGCCCCGGCCGAGGCATTGGCCAGGCAGATCAACGCCGAGGGTGGCCGGGCGATTGCCATCGGCGCCAACGTCTCTATAGAAGAAGAGGTAGAACAGCTGTTTGCCCAGGCCCTCGATGCCTTCGGCCACCTGGACATCCTGGTGGCCAACTCCGGCCTGCAGAAGGACGCCAACCTGGTGGACATGAGCCTGGACGACTGGAATACGGTGATTGGCGTCAACCTCACCGGCCAGTTCCTGTGTGCCCGGGCGGCCGTGCGCATTTTCAACCGCCAGGGCGTGCGCGAGGGTGTGTCGCGGGCAGCCGGCAAAATCATCCACATGAGCTCGGTGCACCAGCTGATCCCCTGGGCCGGGCATGTGAACTACGCAGCGTCCAAGGGCGGCGTGGAAATGCTGATGCGCACCCTCGCCCAGGAAGTCAGCGAACAGCGCATCCGCATCAATGGCATTGCGCCGGGAGCGATCCGTACGGCGATCAATCGTGCGGCCACTGAAGGCGCCGCAGAGAAGGAACTGCTGAAGCTGATTCCCTATGGACGGGTCGGCGATGTGGAAGACGTGGCCAACGCCGTGGTGTGGCTGGCCAGTGATGCGTCCGACTACGTCGTGGGCAGCACACTCTTTATTGATGGCGGCATGAGCCTGTATCCGGAGTTCCGTGGCAATGGTTGATTTGAAGAACGAGCAACAAAGCCCCATCGATGCCCACGGCATCATCGGCGACATGCGCAGCGCGGCACTGGTGAACGACAAAGGCAGCATCGACTTCTTCTGCTGGCCGGAATTCGACAGCCCGTCGATCTTCTGCTCGCTGCTGGACAGCCCCGATGCCGGCATCTTCCAGCTCACCCCGGACCTGCCCAACGCGCGCCGTGAGCAGATCTACCTGCCCGACACCAACGTGCTGCAAACCCGCTGGCTCAGCGACGACGCCGTGGTAGAGATCACCGACCTGCTGGCCATCAGCGAAGAAATCGACGACCTGCCACTGCTGATACGCCGGGTGCGGGTGGTCAGCGGCACGGCCGAGATTCATCTGCGCTGCGCCGTGCGGCATGACTATGCGTGCACGCCCACACACGCGACCGTCGACAACGGCACCGTATGCTTCAGTGCCGACGGCCAGCCCGGCCTGCGCCTGTCCGGCAGCCATCCGCTGCAGATCCAGGACGGCGCTGCCGTAGCCCGCTTCACCCTGGACCAGGACGAAGGTGCCGAGTTCGTCCTCGGCGGCCAGGACGACGAACGCGTAGACAGCGGTTGCACCGACCTGGCCCTGGCCCACACCTTGAAATTCTGGCGCGGCTGGATCGCGCAATCGAACTACCGTGGGCGCTGGCGCGAAATGGTCAACCGCTCGGCCCTGGCCCTCAAGCTGCTGACGTCGCGCAAACATGGCGCAATCATCGCCGCCGCCACCTTCGGCCTGCCGGAAAGCCCCGGCGGAGAGCGCAACTGGGACTATCGCTACACCTGGATCCGCGATGCGTCGTTCACCGTCTACGCCTTCATGCGCCTGGGTTTTGTCGACGAGGCCAACGCCTATATGCGCTGGCTCAAGGGCCGCGTCAGTGACTGCTGCGGCCAGCCGACCAAGATCAATATCCTGTACGGCATCGACGGTCGCCAGGAGCTGCCGGAAGCCGAGTTGGAGCACTTCAAAGGCCATGGCGGCGCGAAGCCGGTGCGCATCGGCAACGGCGCGTTCGACCAGATCCAGCTGGACATCTATGGCGAGCTGATGGACGCGGTGTACCTGGTCAACAAGTACGGCGAAGCCATCTCCCACGAGGGCTGGAAGCACACAGTGGAAGTCGCCGACCAGGTCTGCGAAATCTGGAATACCGAGGATGTGGGTATCTGGGAGATGCGCGGCGAACAGCACCACTTCCTGCACTCGCGGCTGATGTGCTGGGTGGCGCTGGACCGTGCCATCCGCCTGGCATCCAAGCGCTCGCTGCCGGCGCCGTTCGCGCGCTGGGACCAGACCCGCCAGGCGATCTACGCGGATATCTGGAGCAACTTCTGGAACGAGGAACGCGGGCATTTCGTGCAGCATATCGGCAGCACGGCGCTGGACGGTTCGATGCTGCTGATGCCGTTGGTGCGCTTTGTCGCGGCGACCGATCCGCGCTGGCTCTCGACCCTGGAAGCGATCCAGAAAAGCCTGGTGCGCGACGGCATGGTCTACCGCTACCGCAACGACGACAGCCAGATCGACGGCCTGCAAGGCACCGAAGGCGCGTTTGCGGCCTGCTCGTTCTGGTACGTCGAATGCCTGGCCCGCGCCGGCCAGGTGGAAAAGGCCCACCTGGAGTTCGAACAACTGCTGCGCTACGCCAACCCCCTGGGGCTGTACGCCGAAGAGTTCGACAACCAGGCCCGGCACCTGGGCAATACGCCCCAGGCCTTGAGCCACTTGGCGTTGATCAGCGCGGCGACGTTCCTGGACCGCAAGCTCAGCGGGGAGAAAACCACCTGGCAACCCTGAAATAGCCTGTGCACAATGGGCAGCCCTCCAGGCCACGGACAGGAACACCATGCGCCAGGTATTGCTGATCATCGATGTGCAACCCTCGTTCAACCCTCCCGCGTGGCTGGTGGACGGCATCAATGCCCTGCTGGGCCGCATGCCGTCAATCGCCACCGTGGAGCGTCACGACGAGAGCATTACCCCCTTCGCCCGTCAACTCGGCTGGCAACCGGCGCCGGATGACCAAAGCCTGATTGCGGCGGATCGTATCTTCATCAAGCACGGCTACGCGCCAACGCCCGAGACGGTTGCCTACCTGAAAAACATGGGGCCCGAGCGCGTGCTGGTGTGCGGCATCCAGACCGACACCTGCGTGCTGGCGGCGGGGTTTGCGTTGTTTGATGCCGGGTTGCAGCCGACGTTGATCAGCGATCTGACGATAGGCTCGTCGCTGGACAGGTCCGGGCAGTTGGGGGTGGACTTGTGGCGGCATCACTTTGGGCACGTGGTTGATCGAGACCAGGTCGCTGCCACCTTATGACCCCCTTTCCTACCCTGCACACTCAACGCCTGCAACTGCGGGAGCTGGTGCCCAAGGATGCCCCAGCGCTGTTCGCCATCTACCGTGATACCGACAGCATGCGCTGGTTCGGCGCAGACCCGATGGCCAATATTGCCCAGGCAAAGCGCCTGGTCGAGACCTTTGCCCAATGGCGTACCCAACCGAATCCCGGGACTCGCTGGGGGCTTGAGTTCGAGGGCCGATTGATCGGCAGTTGTGGCTTGTTCAAGTGGAACCAGGGATGGAACAGTTGCTCGCTGGCCTGTGAGCTAGCACCGCAATTCCGAGGCCAGGGTCTGATGAGCGAAGCGCTGCGCACCGCGCTGGAATGGGGTTTCAGGCAGATGTATCTGCAGCGGGTGGAAGCGCTGGTTCATCCACATAATCACGCGTCCCGCGCGTTGCTGGAGCGTCTTGGCTTCAAAGCCGAAGGAAAAATGCGAGAAGCCGGATTCTGGAACGGCCAGCGACATGATCTTGAAGTGCTGGGGCTGCTGGCGCGGGAATGGCCGTATCGATCCAGACTGGACAAGTAAGCCCGCGGTCCCAAAAACCACCTCTTCCCGTCACACCTTTCGGCTAGAGTTCCAGCATCTCTGGCCATTTGGTGAACCATGACCATGACCCCCCCACGGCTCCACGTACGCACTTCAATGCTCGATATGGCCTATGAAGCCCACGGCCCCATCGACGGCCAACCGGTGATCCTGCTGCACGGTTTTCCCTACGACCCACGTGCCTATGACGCGATTGCCCCGGTACTGGCCGGGCATGGCTGCCGTGTGCTGGTGCCGTACCTGCGCGGTTACGGCCCGACACGGTTTATCAATGCGCAGGTAATGCGTTCAGGGCAGCAGGCGGCGCTGGCCAAGGACCTGCTGGACTTCATGGATGCGCTGGCGATCCCGCAGGCCACGCTGGCCGGGTACGACTGGGGCGGGCGCGCCGCGTGTATCGTCGCGGCGCTGTGGCCCGAGCGCGTGCATGGGTTGGTGACCGGGGATGGCTACAACATCCAGGACATCGCCCAGTCGCTGAAGCCCAGGGCACCTGTGACGGAACATCGCTTGTGGTACCAGTACTACTTTCATACCCCGCGCGGTGTGGACGGCTTGACCGCCAACCGGGGCGAGTTGTGCAAGCTGTTGTGGTCGCTGTGGTCGCCGTCCTGGGCCGAGGGGCCGGGGCTGTATGCGCAGACGGCAGCTTCGTTTGATAACCCGGATTTTGTCGAGGTGGTGATTCACTCCTACCGCCACCGCTTCATGTACGCACCTGGCGACCCGGCGCTGGAAGCCATCGAGCAGGCACTGGCGTTGCAACCGGCGATCTCGGTGCCGAGCATTTCATTGTGCGGTGCCGATGATGGCGTGGGTCCGCCGCCCGAAGTGGATGACGACGTGGAGCATTTCAGCGGGCTTTACCAGCGCCGGGTGTTGCCGGGCGTGGGTCACAACATCCCTCAGGAAGCGCCGCAAGCCACACTGGACGCGGTGTTGGAATTGCTCGGCGAAAAACGTTCACGATAAGCCTGAGGCGTCACCGACAAGGCGCGCAGAAAGCTGCGACGCAGGGTTTCCTCGCAACCGAACCCACATTGCACCGCAATGCGTTTGACCGACGCCGTGCTATCGGCCAATTGCCGACGCGCGGTTTCGACGCGGATGAGCTCGACGGCACGCGCCGGGGTCTGGCCGGTTTCGGCGCGGTAGTGGCGTACAAAGCTACGCTCGCTCATGCCGGCCTGGGCGGCCAGGGTCGAAATATTCAAATCCAGGGTGAGGTGTTCGGCTATCCAGGCGTGCAGTTCGGCGAAGCGGCTGTCATCTTTTTGCAGGGACAGCGTCACGCTGAATTGCGACTGGCCACCGGGGCGCTTGAGAAACACCACCAGGTGCCGCGCCACTTCCAGGGCCACGGCGCGGCCCAGGTCCTCCTCCACCAGCGCCAGGCACAGGTCGATACCGGCGGTGACACCGGCGGAGGTCCAGACGGCGCCCTGCTGGATGAAGATCGGGTTGGACTCCACCGTCAGCGCAGGGAACTTGCGCGCCAACTCTTCACAACGGGTCCAGTGGGTGGCGACGCGGCAGCCGTCGAGCAGACCGCTGGCGGCCAACAGGAAAGCGCCGGTGCACACCGAGGTCATGCGCCGGGTATATCTGGCTTTCGCACGCACCCAGTCCACCAGCGCCGGGTCTTCGGCGGCGCCGTACACGCCCCAGCCGCCGGCAATCACCAGCGTATCGCACGGCGCATCGACAGCGGGCAGCGTCTCGGCGACCAGCGCCAGACCGGCGGAGGTCATCACCGGCTGCGATTGCGCGGCGATCACCGATACCGCGTAAGGCAAAGGTTCGCCGCGCTGGCGCGCCAGGTCATTGGTGGAGGCGAACACCTGCAGCGGCCCGGTGACGTCGAGCACCTGGGCGTTATCGAAAGCGAGTACATGGACGATTCGAGGCATGATTGGCGTGATTCGTGGGCTTAATGGCGCATCCGCCAAAGCCTAGGCCTCTAGAGTGAAGCCGTCCACCCCTTTATCGGAGCTTCATTCATGACCTTGCAGATCGGCTTTCTGTTGTTCCCCGGCATCCAGCAACTGGACCTTACCGGCCCTTACGACGTGCTCGGTTCCCTGCCGGACGTGAAGTTGCACCTGGTGTGGAAAGACCTGGCCCCCGTCACCTCCAGCACCGGCCTGGTGTTCACCCCGACCATGGCCTATGCCGACTGCCCGCCCTTGGATGTGATCTGCGTGCCCGGCGGTTCCGGCGTCGGCGCGTTGATGGAAGACCCGCAGACCCTGGATTTCCTCAAGGCCCAGGCACAAACCGCACGCTACGTGACCTCGGTGTGTACCGGCTCGCTGGTGCTCGGTGCGGCGGGTTTACTGCGCGGACGCAAGGCGACGACACACTGGGCCTACCACGACCTGCTCGCCCCGCTCGGCGCCATTCCTGTGCAAGAGCGCGTGGTACGCGATGGCAACCTGCTGACCGGTGGCGGCATCACTGCCGGGATCGACTTCGCCCTGACCCTCGCGGCAGAGTTGTACAGCGAAGCAGCGGCGCAGTTGGTGCAACTGCAGATTGAATACGCGCCGGCACCGCCGTTCGATGCCGGTCGCCCGGACACCGCCCCCAGGCATGTGCTGGACGAGGCCAACAAGCGCACCGCCGAATCGCGCAGGGTACGCGGGGAGATCGTCGCACGGGCAGCTGCTCGGTTGGGTTGATACGCTTTCTCTGTGGCGAGCGGGCTTGCCACAAAAAGCTGGCCCAACACGTTTAGTCAGGCCGGACGCGACATCACCGCCAGGCGCACCGCCAGCACTGTCAGCACCGTCGCCAGACCCCACTTCTGCAACCAGGCGCCTTTCGAGCGCCTGGCGAAGAACCGGCTCAGCGCCCCGCCAGACATGCCCAGCAGCAGATGAAACACGCCCGCAATCAGGGTCAACACGCCCCCCAACACCATCAACTGCACTGCGATGGACCCCGCCTCGGGCCTCACGAACTGTGGCAGGAACACCACAAAAAACAGCAGCGCCTTAGGGTTGAGCAAACTGTTGAGCATGGCTTGCAGGAACACCCGGCCCAGCGGCACCCGGCTGACGGGGCCAGCATCCACCCCAGGTTTTTTCTGCAAGGTCTTGAACACCAGCCACAGCAGGTAGATCACACCCGCATACCGGATCACGTCAAAGGATGGCGGCCAACTGGCAACCAGCGCCGTCACCCCGGTGGCGGTCAAGGCGGTCAGCAGCACGTCGGCCACGCCAATGCCCAGGGCAGACGCCATCCCGCCGCGCCAGCCGTGGGTCACGCCGTGGCTGATCACAAAGGCCATGTTCGGCCCCGGGGACAACAGCAACAGCAGCACAGCACCGGAAAAAACCGCCAGGGTCGCCAGGTCGATCATGCTCAAGCCTTCCACCGAGAAAAGCCTGCAGATTAGTCGGTGCACCGGCGGCAAACAAAAAATTGTGCTGGATACAGTGCGCGCCGGGAATTGCGAAGGGCCACGACCAACGTCTAGAATGCGAAACATTATCAATTAAGACAGCTGTGCCAGGATGCCCATGTCGAGCGATCACCCACTGGACCACGCCGCCATCGGCCAGCTTTACCACGCCCATCATTCCTGGCTGCGCGGCTGGTTGAGCCGGCGCACCGGGTGCCGTGAACACGCCGCCGACCTGGCCCAGGAAACCTTCGTGCGCCTGCTCAATGCGCGCAAACAGCAAACCTTGCAGCAGCCGCGCGCCTACCTGAGCAGCATCGCCCGCAGCCTGATGATCGACCAGTACCGCCGCCGCGAACTGGAGCGCGCCTACCTGGAAAGCCTTGCGCATTTTCCGCAACTCGAAGTGCCGTCGGAAGAAACCCGCCTGCTCATTCTCGATAGCCTGGAACGCATCGACCGCTTGCTCGACCAGCTCAAGCCGCGGGTGCGCGAAGCCTTCCTGCTGGCGCAACTGGACGGCCTGACCTGTGCGCAGATTGCCCTGCGCCTGGGTGTGTCCAAGGCCACGGTGGAACGTGACTTGTCCAAAGCGCTGCATGCCTGTTACCGCTTGCGTTATGCCGAAGGCTGACCCGCGCCTGGTGGACCAGGCCATCCAGTGGATGATCACGCTGCGCTTCAACGTGGCCGACGACGCCAGCACCGCCGCGTTCGAACGCTGGCTGCACACCAGCGCCGAGCACCAGTTGGTGTGGCAGCGGGTGGCCGCAATGAATGACGATTTCAGCCAACTGCCGCCCCAGGTCGGCCGGCACGCCCTGCGCGGCGCGCGCCGACACATCTCCCGTCGTGAAGGCTTGAAACTGCTCGGCCTGGTTGCGGGTGCGGCCGGTTTGACCTGGCTCGGCCGCGACTACACGCCACTGCCTGCACTGATGGCCGACTACCGCACGGCCACCGGCGAGCGGCGCTGGGTGGCGCTGGACGATGGCAGCCGGATCCAGTTGAACAGCGCCAGCGCCCTCGACACGGCCTTCGATAAAGAGCGTCGCCTGGTGCGTTTGCGCCAGGGTGAAATACTGGTCAACACCGGCACCGATCACCGACCGTTCTGGGTACAGACCCGCGACGGCTACCTGCGCACCCTTGGCACGCGTCTGCTGGTCCGCGAAGAAGCCCAAGGCACACAGCTGGCGGTGCAACAGGGCACGGTGGCGGTGTTTGCCGACAGCCATGCGGGCAATGCCCGCCAGGTACTCAAGCCTGGCGAGCAGGTGTTGTTCAATCGCAGCGGCATTCGTCCGGTTGTCGGCAACGGCCTTGACCCCTGGGCCTGGAGCGACGGCGTGATCAGCGCCCAGGCGATGCGGCTGGACGACTTCCTCGCCGAACTGGCGCGCTATCGCAACGGCCTGGTGCGCTGCAGCGAGGCGGTGGCTGGGCTGCGAGTGTCGGGGACTTATCAACTGGACGACACCGATCAAGTGCTGGGCCTGATCGCGCAATCACTCAAGCTCGATCTCACGTACCGCAGCCGCTATTGGGTGACGGTTTCCGCGCGCGCGTAACCGCTCAAAAATAAATGAGGTGAATTCTCATTGCCGTTCGACCTGTAAGGAAAGGCCGATCAACAGGCCGGTTCTGTCCACTTCCTTCAGGAGCACCCCGCGGTCATGCAAGCGTTCCCCTCCCAACGTTCACCCCTCAAGCGCGCCATGCAGGCCGCCTTGCTTGGCGCCTGCCTGAGCAGTGCCCTGCCCCTGGCCGTGATGGCCGATACACCGTCCAGCGACACCCAGGCCCGTGACTGGAACATCGCGGCCGGCGCCCTCGCCGCTGCATTGGATCAGTTCGCACGCCAGGCCGGTATCAGCCTGTCCTACGACGCCACCAGCGTCGCCGGCAAGACAAGCCCGGGCTTGAGCGGCCGCCTTGATCCTCAGCAAGCGCTTGAGCAATTGCTGCGCGGCCAGGGCCTTGAAGCCCAACGCCAGGGCAACAGCACCTGGATGCTATTGCCGCAAGTGGCCGATACCGGCTCGCTGAGCCTGGGCGCTACCCTTATCAACGGCGAACGCCTGGGTGTCACCACCGAGGGCACCGGGTCATACACCACCGGTGCAGTCACCATCGGCAAGGGCGAACACAGCCTGCGGGAAACCCCGCAATCGGTGAGCGTGATGACCCGCCAATTCATGGACGACCAGAACGTCACCACCATCGACGACGTAATGGAGCGCACGCCCGGCATCACTTCCTACGAGTCGCCCATGGGCGGCAAGTATTTCTACTCCCGTGGTTTCAAGATGCTCGGCCAGTACCAGTACGACGGCGTGCCCCTGGACATGGGCAAGGACTACGTCCAGGCCGACAGCTTCAGTGCGAACATGGCGATTTATGACCGCGTGGAAGTGCTCAAGGGCGCCGCCGGCATGCTCAAGGGGGCCGGCACCGCCAGCGGCGCGGTGAACTTTGTGCGCAAACGGCCACAGGCCAAGCCCACCACCAGCCTGTCGCTGTCGGCCGGCACCTGGGACAACTACCGCGCCGATCTCGACACCGGCGGCCCGCTGAATGACAGCGGCACGCTGCGTGGCCGCGCTGCCGTGAGCCAGCAGGATCGCGGGTCCTACATGGACATCGCCAAGCGCAAGGACCAGGCGTTCTACGGTGCGCTGGATTTTGACCTCACACCTGACACGACCCTGGGCGTCGGCGCCAGCTACGAGGATGTCGATGCCTCCCCGTGCTGGGGTGGCCTGCCGCGCTACGCCGACGGCAAAAGCGCCAACCTCAGCCGCTCGACCTGCCTTGGCCAATCCTGGAACGACTGGCAAAGCCGGCGTGCCACGTTCTTTGCCGACGTCACCCACCACTTCAACGATGACTGGAAACTCAAGGTCTCGGCAGTGCACAGCCGCAACCTGCAAGACACCAAATACGCCGCCAGCGAAGGCACCATCAACTACGGCGACCCGACGCCGACGGCCAACTCCTATGCAGCGCTGATGGACTACGACCACAGGGACTACGGCCTCGATGCCTATATCGACGGCAAGTTCGAAGCCTTCGGCCTGGAACACGAAGTGATCCTCGGCGCCAACGGCAGCCGCGGAACCCAGGACGACGTCTATGCAATCCAGAACCTGCCCAGACGCCAGAGCATCTACCAGCCAGACCACCACTTCCCGGAACCGGCCAACAGCACCTTCTGGCCGAACATGTACCGTGGCGGCACGGTCAAGGAAACCGCCACCCAATACGGTACTTATGCCACCTTGCGCCTGCGCCTGGCCGAGCCGTTGATGTTCATCGTCGGCAGTCGCGTGAGCTGGTACGACAACCGTCGCGAGTCCTATAACCTGGGCTGGGGCGAGTGGTCCCTGCAAGATGCGCACACCAAGGAAACCGGCGAGGTCACGCCGTTCGCCGCACTGATCTACGACCTCAATGAGCACCTCTCGGTGTACGCCAGCTACGCTGATATCTTCCAGCCGCAGAGTGCCTACGCTACGGCCGATGGCGCGGCGCTCAAACCGAAAATCGGCGACAACTACGAGCTGGGTATCAAGGGCGAATGGTTCGATGGGCGCCTCAACAGCTCCCTGGCATTGTTCCGTGCCATCGAGAAAAACGGCGCCGAAACCGACTACAACAGCTTCTGCCCGACCTCTGCCGATGGCTATTGCTACACCGATAAAGGCAAGGTGCGCGCCCAAGGCGTGGAGGCCGAAATCAGCGGTGAAGTGCTCGAGCGCCTGCAACTGTTCGGCGGCTACACCTACACCCAGACCAAATCCCTGAACACCATTGACAGCACAAAAGAAGGCGGCGTCTCCAACACCTATGTGCCTCGGCACATGCTGCGCGTGTGGGGTGACTACCAGCTCGATGGCGCACTGTCGAAATGGAGCGTGGGCACCGGAGTCAACGCCCAGAGCAGCAACTACCGCGTGCAAACCATCAAATTGGAACAGGCCGGTTACGCCACCTGGAACGCGCGCGTGGCGTATCGCCTCGATGACACCTGGACCGTGGCGCTCAACGGCAACAACTTGTTCGATAAAAGTTATTACAATACGGTCGGCACCGCCTCTTGGGGCAACTTCTACGGTGAACCGCGCAATTTTACCGTCAGTTTGAAAGGCAACTTCTGATCCGGTGAAAGCCCCGGTGGCAGGGTACTTAGTGCGCCCTGCCCCTCCCTCTTTGTCCCCTTTTCCTACCTCGCATTGAAAAAGGTTTTTCCTTTAAGCAGGAAAAATCTGACATTTGTTCCTACACTCAAAAACACACCCAATCACCGAGTGTTCGGACAAGGAACGTCAATAAAATGCCTAAGAAAAAGCCAGTTAACCTGTCTAACACGCCACCTCCGCACCATCGTCAATTCATTGACTGAACACATACCAAAGGAACACTCCTTTAGTCACTACCCCGCAAAACCCACTCAAATGGATAGCTGCATTTGGAATGGCTAGTTGCGTATTACCCAGCGTAGTCGTTCGACCCTAGTTCTGAAGCCAGTCACCGCTTATTGAACAAACCGTCGAACAGTGAAGCCTGGAGTGCAATGAGGGATGTTTGTATGCGAGAGAAGTCGTCCGTCGACAGCCTGTTCTTAACGCGCGCCGGTTTTGTTGAGTTCTTTGTTGTTTTCGTCAAGTTGGTCCATGGCCTGACGGCCATTCTGCCCCCCATGGTCCTGGTGCTCTTGCTCGACCCGATGGCCCCTGAGCTGCGCGCCCACTTCCTGGGCCTGCTGGTATTTTTCGCGGTCCTCACCATTATTTTGTTCCAGGCGCTGGGCATCTATTCCGAAGAACTGTTCAGCAATCGCCTGCGCCTGAAAACCAAGATCAAGGCCTGGTCGGCGGCGTTCTGCATCCTGCTGTTCATGTACCAGATCCTGCAAATGTTCCCGCAGTTGACCCCGCGCAACCTGGTGACCTGGTACGTCGCCAGCCTGGCGCTGTTCTGCCTGGAGCGCCTGCTGATGCTGCGCCTGTATCGCAAGCTGATGCGTGCCGGCAAATTCCTGCAACGCACGGTGATCCTGGGTTTTACCGACACCGCCGTACACGTTGCCGATCACCTGCTGCGCAACGGTGACATCCGCTCCGGCCTGGTCGGGTTCATCGACGACCGCACCGAACGCATTCCCAAGGAACTGAGCAACCTGCCCCTGCTGGGCAACACCCGCGACCTGGAAAAGCTGATCCGCGCCGAGCAGGTCAACCAGGTGATGATCTGCCTGCCCTGGGCCGCCGAGCAGCGCATCCATGGTTTGGTCAACCGCCTGCGGCAGCTGTCGGTGAACGTGATGCTGGTACCAGACATGGCCGCCCTGCGTTACGGCCACAGCAAGATTACCGATGTGGGCGGCATCCTGATGTTCAACACCTCGCAATTGCCGTTGCGCGGCTGGTCGCCGGTAATCAAGCGCTGCGAGGACTTGCTGCTGGCCAGCCTGGCGCTGGTATGCCTGTCACCAGTGATGCTGATGACGGCGATTGCGATCAAGCTCGATTCCAAAGGCCCGGTGCTGTTCCGCCAGAACCGCTATGGCTACAACGACAACGAAATCCGCGTGTTCAAGTTCCGCTCGATGTACACCGACCAGAGCGACTTCACCGCGGAACGCCAGACCACCCGCGAAGACCCGCGCATCACCCGCGTCGGCCGCGTCATCCGCAAGACCAGCATCGACGAGCTACCGCAACTGTTCAACGTGCTGCTGGGCAACATGTCCATGGTCGGCCCGCGCCCGCATGCCACTGCGACCAAGGCTGCGGGCATTCCCTTCGAAGTGGCGGTGAGCGAATACAGCTCGCGGCACCGGGTCAAGCCGGGCATCACCGGCTGGGCGCAGATCAACGGCTACCGGGGTGAGACCGACACCCTGTTCAAGATCCAGAAACGGGTCGAATACGACTTGGAGTACATCTCCAAGTGGTCGGTGTGGTTCGACTTGTACATCGTTTTCATGACGGTCCCAGCCGTCCTTTCCACCAAGGAAGTCTATTGATGAACACACTCAACGGATTGATTCCCTGCATTATTTCCGGTGGTTCGGGCACGCGGCTGTGGCCGGTGTCCCGGCAGAACATGCCCAAGCCGTTCATGCGCATGCGCGACGGCCAGAGCCTGCTGCAGAAAACCTTCCAGCGCGCGGCCAAGCTGCCGGGTGTGGAAAGCGTGCTGACAGTGACCAACCGCGACCTGCTGTTCCGCACCCTGGATGACTACCGCCT
Organism: Pseudomonas sp. NFPP24; assembly: GCF_900112095.1. Taxonomy (NCBI): domain Bacteria; kingdom Pseudomonadati; phylum Pseudomonadota; class Gammaproteobacteria; order Pseudomonadales; family Pseudomonadaceae; genus Pseudomonas; species Pseudomonas sp. NFPP24. The sequence goes on along the minus strand of NZ_FOKD01000020.1, from coordinate 24,107 downwards.
GGTCAACAAGGCCCATCTGCCCCTGGACCTGCTGCTGGAGCCGTTCGGCCGCAACACGGCGGCAGCGATTGCCGTGGCGGCGTTGCATGTGCAGGAGCATTTCGGCGGTGACGCGCAGTTGCTGGTGATGCCCGCCGACCATCTGATCCTCAATGAAGTGGCGTTCGCCGAGGCCGTGCCCCAGGCCCGCGACCTGGCCGAAGCGGGCTACCTGGTGACCTTCGGCATTCAGCCGGATCATCCGGAAACCGGCTTTGGCTACATCGAACAGGGCGAGGCGCTGGGCACCGGCCATCGGGTCAAGCGCTTCGTGGAAAAACCCGACCTGGCCACCGCCCAAGGCTACCTCGACGGCGGCAAACACCTGTGGAACGCCGGCATGTTCTGCTTCAAGGCCAGCGCCCTGGTGGACGAACTCGCCGCCCATGCACCGGACGTACTGGACGCTGCCCGCGCCGCGCTGGAGCACAGCCAAAGCCTGCAGAACAAGACCTCACGCCAGCGTGAGCTGGACGCGGACGCCTTCGGCAGCGCGCCGGATGTGTCCATCGACGTGGCGCTGATGGAGAAATCCAGGCAAGTCGCCGTGGTGCCCTGCGACATCGGCTGGAGCGACATCGGCTCGTGGGAAGCCCTGCGCCAGCTCACCCCCAGCGACGCCCATGGCAACCAGGTCAACGGCGAAGCGATTCTGCACGACGTGCACAACTGCTACATCGACTCGCCCAAGCGCGTACTCGGCGCCGTGGGCGTGCGCGACCTGATCATCGTCGACACCCCCGACGCCCTGCTGATCGCCGACGCCCAGCGCAGCCAGGACGTGCGCTACATCGTCGCCGAGCTCAAGCGCCAGAACCACCCGGCGTACAGCCTGCACCGCACCGTCACCCGGCCATGGGGCACCTACACCGTGCTGGAGGAAAGCAGCCGCTTCAAGATCAAGCGCATCGTGGTCAAGCCCCAGGCGTCGCTGTCGTTGCAGATGCACCACCACCGCAGCGAACACTGGGTGGTGGTCAGCGGTGCGGCGCAGATCACCAACGGCGAGCGCGAATTCCTGATCAACGCCAACGAGTCCACCTACATCCCCGCCGGGCACAAGCACCGCCTGACCAACCCCGGCATCATCGACCTGGTGATGATCGAGGTGCAGAGCGGCGAGTACCTGGGCGAGGACGACATCGTGCGTTTCGACGACATCTACGGGCGCGCGCCCGCAGAAGTGAAGAAATGACATGCTCACCTCACTGATCATCCCGACCCGTAACGCTTCCAGCCATCTGGGCCGCCTGCTGCCGGCGCTGAAGATGCAAACCCTGCAACCCGACGAGATGCTGGTGGTGGACAGCGCCTCCAACGATGACACTGTGGCGCGCTTTCGCGAATTCGGGGCGCGGGTCGAGGTGATCGACGCGCGTGACTTCAACCACGGCGGCACCCGGCGCTGGGCCAGTGGGCAGGTGAGCGGCGACGCGCTGATCGTGATGACCCAGGATGCGATCCCCGCCACCCCGGAAACCTTCGCCAACCTGCTCGCCGAATTGCAGCAGGACCCGCTCAACGGCGTGGCCTACGGTCGTCAGTTGCCGCACCCCGATGCCGGAGTACTGGGTGCGCAATCGCGGCACTTCAACTACCCGGAGCAAAGCCGCAGCAAGAGCCTGGCCGATGCGCCGGAGCTGGGGATCAAGACCTGCTTCAGTTCCGACTCGTTTTCCGTCTACCGGCGCAGCGTGCTGGAGGCGGTGGGCGGTTTCCCGGCGGATGTGATCGGCAGCGAGGACGCCTATGTGGCGGCGCGCATGCTGCTCGAAGGCTACAAGGTGCGCTACGCCGCCACGGCGCTGGTGCATCACTCGCACGATTACAAGCTCATGGATGAGTTTCACCGCTACTTCGATATCGGCGTGTTCTACGGCCGCGAACCGTGGATCAAGCAGGCCTTTGGCGATGCCGGTAGCGAAGGCAAACGCTACGTGCTGGCTGAACTGGCGGCCTTGCGCAAGGCCGGTGCCTTGCACCGTGTTCCCGAAGTACTGGTGCGCAGCGCGTTCAAACTGCTCGGCTACCGGCTGGGCCATCTGGAGCGCCGCCTCCCCCTCGCCCTCAAGCGGCGCATCAGCATGTTTCCCGGTTATTGGAGGTGAGCATCATGACCCACAGGAAGTCCCCCTTGATGAAACGAACCCTGCTCGTCGTGGCCATGGTGGCCCTGGCCGCCTGCAATACGCCGGCACGCATCGTCCCGCCCGACAGTGACACCGTCGAGGCCGGCAAACGCGCCCTCGACCAGCTGGCACAATTGCCGCCGGCGGTGGAGCGCATCCGCATCGGCGACCAGTTGCGCATCGTCCGTGATGCCGGCGAGATGCCGACACTGTCGGCGTTCAACGTCAGCACCATCTATGAGCTGACGCTGTACACGGTGCAGACCGACGGCAAGATCAACTACCCGTTCCTGGGGCCGGTGCAGGTCGCCGGTCGCCAGCCGTCGGAGCTGGCCACGGAGTTGACCGGCAAACTCGCGCCCATCTACCGCGAACCGCGTGTGACGGTGAACATCAACCAGGCGCCGAGCGGCTCGATCATCGTCGGCGGCGCGGTGAACAACCCGACGGCGGTGCAGATCGCCACGGCCAACACCCTGGAACAAGCCATCATCGGTGCCGGCGGGGTCAGCCCGGCAGGCAACGCCAGCATGGTCGCCCTGCTGCGCGAAGACGCCCAGGGTGCCTATCGCGCGTACTTCCTGGATTTCAGCCAGTTGCTCAAGACCGGTCCCAACGGACGCAAACCCGTGCGCCTGCAACGCGGCGATGTGGTATTCGTGCCCAAGTCCAACGTGGGCGAACGCATCCAGGGGGTGGATACCTACATGAACCAACTGATCCCGTTCACCAAGTCGATCGGGGTTGGCTACAACTACACCCGAACCAGCGGCGGCAACAACTAAAGGAGCGACATCCCAATGATCGAGATCCGTTCTTTTCGTGATCTTCTGCGCTTGTTCTTCATCTTCCGGCATGAGTTCAAGCTGGCGGCGATTGCCGCGCTGGTGATCATCCTGCTGGGAGCGTTCCTGCTGCCGGCCAAGTACGAGTCCACCGCGCGCCTGTTGGTCAAGCCAGGGCGTGATTCGACCTTGCCCATCGAGATCAGCAACCGCCAGGCGCTGGTAATGCCCAGCACCCAACGCGACCCGATTGTCGACGAAGAGCGCCTGCTCACCGGCCGGCCGATCGTACGCGCGGTGGCCGAGCATTACCTGGAAGTGATTGAAAACGCGCCGCCGCCGGAAGGTTTCTGGAAGCGCACCAAGTACTACGTCAAGAGCGGCGTGGGCGCGGTGTTCGATGGCCTGCGCGTAGTGCTTGAAACCGTCGGTATCGTGGAGAAAACCACGCCGGTGGAACGCCTGGCCGCCAGCCTGGAGAAAAACTTCGAGGTCAGCCACGCCGTCGGTTCCACGGTGATGGACATCAGCTTCAAGTGGGGTGACCCCGAGATCGCCCAGGCGGTGGTCAAGGATTGGGTCGAGACCTACATCAACGAGCGTACCGAGGCCCTGGGGCGCAAAAGCCTGTACGCGTTCTACGAAGGCCAGGTAGCCAACAGTGCCACCGAGATCAAGAGCTACAAGGAGCAGATCCTCACGCACCTGAACCAGATCGGCGCGGCGAGCATCACCGACCGCCTGGAGGATTTGTCCGAGCGCATCAACGTGCTGCGCGGTGAGACCTTCAACACGACGCGGTTGATCGCCTCGTCCGACAGCGCGATCCAGAGCACGCGCACCCAGCTCAAGGGCCAACCCAAGGAAGTCACCACCGTACGCCAGATCGCCCTGAACCCGCAGCAGCAGGATTTGCGTCGCCTGCTCAACCAGAAGCTGCTGGAAAAGGCCGACATGATGCGCACCTATACCGACAATGCGCCGCCGGTCAAAGCCCTGGACGCGTCGATCCGGGCCATGCAGATGCAGGTCAACAGCGAGAGCAACACGGTGCAAGCCTCGGAGAACCGTGCGCCGAACACCCTGGAAATTCACTTGCAGCGCGTGTTGCTGGATGAAACCAGCAACAACGTGGCGCTGCGTACTCAGTTGGTGCAACAACAGAAACAACTGTTGAACCTGGAAGAGCAACGCAAGCAAGCCCTGGAGATCGAGCCGGAGCTGGCTCGCCTTTCCCGCGAGCTGAACACCACCGAGCGCAACTACGCGCTGTACGTGGATAACCTGGAAAAATCGCGCATCGACCGTGAGCTGGACAATAGCCAGATCAGCAACATCGCCGTGATCGAAGAAGCCACCCTGAACCCGGGCCGCATCTTCCCGAAAACCCTGGTGATGCTGGTGTTGGCGATTCCGTTCGCCATCGTGGTCGGCCTGCTGGTGATCTACCTGTGCTACCTGCTCGACCAGCGGATTCACGACGGTGGCCTGGTGGAGCGCAAGTTCGGCCTGCCGCTGTGGACCACCCTGCCGGAGCTGGACACCTCCACCGCGCAAAGCACCAACGCGTTCAATGCGAGCATCTACCGTTTGTACAGCCTGCTGCAGCCCGAGCGCATTGCCGAACAGGGCGTGACCCTGGGCCTGACCTCGGCGCGTCACGGCGAAGGGGTGACCTTTGTGGTTGAGCAACTGCGCCAATTGCTCAGTGAAAACGGCATCAACGTGCGCGTCGGCGGGCCGCACGCTGCTGCGCCGGGTGAAGTGGTGCTGCTGGATGCCTCGGCCCTGCTGGACAACCGCGAGGCGTTCGTCGATCTGCGTCGCGCCGACCTGATCGGGCTGGTGGTGGAAGCGCGCAAAAGTACCGTGCCGGTGGTGGAGCATGCGTTGTCGATCCTCAACACCGCGTTCGGCAAGGTGGACGGCATTATCATCAACCGTCGCAAGTTTGAAGTGCCGGGCAAAGTGCTGCGCACCATCGGCAAGTACCGGGGAGCGTTCTGATGCGAATCGCCCTGCTCGCCCCCTTGCCGCCGGAGAAAAACGGGATCGCCGACTACGCGAACCATTTTCGCACGGCCTTGGAACACCTTGGTGTGACGGTGCTGACGCCGTTGGCCGGGGTGGCGGGCAACTCCGGAGCGATCAAACAGGCCATCGACGCGTTCGACTGGCAGGCCGTCGACCTGGTACACGCCGAACTGGGCGGCGGGCGCCTGGGGGAATTCCTGGCCTTGCGTGAATTGCGCAAGGCTTACCCCCAGTTGCCGCTGACCGCCACGGTGCATGACCCGGAACGCATCGTGTGGCGCCGCGAGCACCTGCCGTTCCCCTTGAACCTGATGGAAAGGTTGCCCAGCCCACTGCCGCAGGCAGCCGTGGTGCTGGCCGACCCGCTGACCCTGCGCGAAGAGCGCCAGGTCGCCAAGGGGCTGACCCGGCTGGTGACCCTCACCCGCCTGGGCGCCGACTGCCTGAGCCAGCGCATGCACCTGCCGGCCGGCAAAGTTGCGGTGATCAACCATGCCAATCTGCCGATCCCGGCGGCACCAATACCGCCCCTCGCCACGCTGCGCCTGCTGTATTTCGGGTTTATCTACCGAGGCAAAGGCATCGAAGACCTGGTGCAGGCACTGGCGGATGTGTTCAAGCAAGCCCCCGAATTGCGCGACCGCGTGCGCCTGACACTGGCGGGCGGCACCGCCGCGGAAATGGCGTTTGGCGCAGGCGGTAACTACCTGGAGCAGTTGAACGCACAGATCGCGGCGCTGGACCTGACCGACGCCATCGACTGGCGCCTGAACCTGCCGGCGGATGACATCGCCCAGACCATCCAGGCGCACCACGTGATGGTGCTGCCCTACCGTGAATCGAAAAAACTCGGCCTGCTGGGGCGCCAGCGTGGCACCAGTGGCGCACTGTCCTGGGCCACCGCCTGCGGGCGCGGCGCGATCACCTCCGACGCCCGCGCGTTTGCCGAGGAAGTCGCCAGCGGCAACGGCGCGATCTACCCCGAGGGTGATGTAGCCGCGCTCGGCGAACAGCTGCTGCGCCTGGCGCGTACGCCGCTGCTGGCCCGGGATTGGGCCGAACGGGCCGGCGAAATCGGCCGTGAGCGCGTGTGGCCGTTGACCGCGCGGAAATTCAAGCAGCTCTTCGAGCAGGCCATCACCGGAGCCCCCTATGGCGCGTAAACGCACCTACCTGGCCACCCTCGCGGTGGTCGCCGCCCTGGGCCTGACCGCATTCTTGTGGGGACGCCAGGCGGATGCCGAAAGCCATGTGCTCAAGGGCAGCAAGGAGGTGGTCTGGAAGGACTTCCTGGGGGTGAATGCGCAGTTCTTGTGGTTCAGCCCCGAGCGCTACCAGAAGCAGATCGACCGCCTCAAGGCCCTGGGCCTGGAGTGGGTGCGCCTGGATCTGCATTGGGATCAGCTGGAAACCGCGCAGAACCAATACAAGCTCGCCACCCTCGACGAGTTGGTGGGCAAGCTGCAGCAGAACCAGATCAAGTCGGTGTTTTACCTGGTGGGGTCGGCGCGTTTTATCAGCAGCGCCCCGCCGCTGTCGATGTACCCGGACCAGTACCCGCCGAAAGACCCCAATGTGTTTGCCAACCGCATGGCTCTGCTGTCGCAGCGCTACCCCAGCGTCGAGGCCTGGCAAGTCTGGAACGAACCGAACCTGCTCGGCTTCTGGCGCCCGGCGGCAGACCCTGCCGGGTACGCGAATCTGTTGACCGTCACCACCAACGCCTTGCGCGCAGTGAACCCGAGCAAACCGGTGGTGGCCGCCGGCATGGCGTTCTTCAGCGAAATGCCCAGTGGCCAGACCATGTTCGACGCCCTGGGCGCACTCGGCGTGGCCAGCCTGAATACAGTGATCTCCTACCACCCCTATACCCAATTGCCCGAAGGCAACGACCCGGCCAACCTGGACTTCATCGCCAAGACCACCCAGCTCAACCAGGCCCTGCGCCATGGCGGCGTGAACACGCTGTGGAGCACCGAGTGGGGCTGGTCAACCTACAAGGGGCCAAAAGACGCCCAGGACATCATCACCCTCCAGGCCCAGGCCGACTACGTGGTCCGCCGCCTGGCGCTGATGAGTGCGATGGATTTCGACAAGATCTTCCTGTTCACCTTGAGCGACCTCGACCAGCGCGCCAGCGTGCGTGACCGCTCCTACGGCTTGCTGGATATCGACACCAACCCCAAGCCCGTCTACACAGCCTTGAAGAACTTCCTCGACGTCAGTGGGCCGACGCTCACGCCGGGCGATCCGCCGGTTGCCGACCAGTTGCCCGACGGCCTGTTCAGCATCGGATGGACCCGCGCCGACGGGCGCAAGCTGTGGTTCTTCTGGTCGGCCCAGGGCGGCAACGCCCACTTGCCGGGCCTGGCCAGCGCCACCCTGTACGACCCGCTGCGCGGCACACAAACCCCGGTAAGCGGCACCAGCGGCCTGACCGTGCCGGTCAAGTCGAACCTGCAAATTCTGTTATGGGACTGAGGCCTGCCATGCGTATTTTATGGATCCTGCCCTACTCACCCTGGCCCGCCACCAGCGGCGGCAAGACGCGCCAGTTCCATCTGCTGCGCAACCTCGCCGCGCGCGGGCATCGGATCACCCTGCTTTTGCATGACAAACACCCGGTGTCGCTCAGCGACCGCCAGGTGCTGGAAGCGTTTCTCGAACAACTGATCATCCTGCCGCGCCGCCCTCTGCGCAGCGTCACGACCCTGTTGGCCGGGCTGTTTGCGCCGTACCCGCTGCTGGCCAGCGTGAATGGTTTGTCGGGTGAATTGCAGGACACCTTCAATTGGTTGCTGGGTGACCCTTGGGACGTGGTGCAAATCGAACACAGCTACAGCTTCCAGCCGTATGAAGAGGTGCTGGCGCGCAAGTCCCAACCCTTTGTGCTGACGGAACACAACGTTGAATCGGCCCTTGGCGCCGCCACGTATGACCGTTTGCCGGGCTGGTCGCTACCGTTCATTCGCTACGATCAATGGCGCTACGCCCGCTGGGAACGCCGCGTGATGCGCCAGGCCGCCCAGGTGGTCGCGGTGACCGACAGCGATGCGCAGGTACTGGAAAAAATCGCTGGCAAGCCGGTGTCGGTGGTGGTCAACGGCGTGGATTGCGATCACTTCGCCGCCGCCCGTCCCGACCCAACCACCCAACGCGTGCTGTTTCTCGGCAACTACGAATACGCGCCCAATGTGGACGCCATCGAATGGGCCCTGGATGAAATCCTGCCCCAGGTCTGGGAACGCTGCCCCGACGTACGCATGAGCGTGTGCGGCTTCGGCATGCCCGATAGCTGGCGCGCACGCTGGCCGGACCCGCGTATCGAGTGGCAGGGTTTTGTGCCCGACCTGCTGAGCCTGCAATCGAGCTGCTCGGTGTTCCTGGCGCCGTTGCGCCATGGCGGCGGCTCCAAGCTCAAGGTACTGGAAGCCTTGGCCGCCGGCTTGCCGCTGGCAAGTACCGAGCAAGGCGTATCGGGATTGGACCTGGTGGAAGGCCTGGATTACCTCGGCGGGCAAACCGCTGCGAGCCTGGCGGATGCGGTGGTGCGCCTGCTGCAATTTCCCGATGCCGCCACGACCATGGGTGAAGCCGGCCGCGCCTATGTGCGTCGTGCCCATGACTGGAACGTCGCCGCCAGCCAGCTGGAAAAGGTCTACACGACCCTTTTGCCCCAGAATCAAAAGGAGCCCGCATGCGTGTAGGCCTGGATTACCGCACCGTCGGCACCTCGCCGCAATCGGGCATCAGCCGCCAGGTGTACGCGCTGGAAAGCGCCCTGCACGGCCTGCCCGGCATCGAGCTCGAGCGGTTTACCGTGGCGCCCCTGGGCGATGAAACCCGCTTGCAGGCGCACTGCCCGGCCTGGGGTTGCGCCAAGACCGCCATGCACCAGCCGCAGAATCGCCTGCGCTTCGAAGCCGGGTTTCTGCCACGGGCGTTGCGCGAGCACCACATCGACCTGTACATCAGCACCTTCAACATGGGCCTGCCGTTGCCGCCCAAACCCAAGGGCCTGCGCACCGTGGTGCTGTTGCATGACCTGTTCCAGATCACCTTGAACAACTACCACGCCAACCGCTTGAAGGCGCTCATCTATAAGACCAGCGATCGCCTGTCGATCACCTACGCGGTGCACAGCGCCGACCGGGTGTGGACGCCGTCGCAGTACAGCGCCGATGAAACCGCGCGGTTGTTTCCCAAGGCCGCGGGCAAGATTCGTGTGCTGCCCAATCAGGTCGACGGCTTTACCGAACTGGCGGCGGACCTCGGCCCGCGCCAATTGCCCGAGCGCTATTGGTTGCTGGTGGGCACCCGCGAGCTGCGCAAGAACGTGCCGTTCCTGGTGGAGGCCTGGCAGCAGGCGCGGCGCCAGTCCCCCGGCGTGCCGGAGTTGGTGTTGGTGGGCAGCCTCGATCATTTGCCTGAAAACCAGCGCAGCCTGCCTGGCATTCGTGCACTCAGTGGCGTGTCGGATGCCGAATTGCATGCGCTGTACCGCCAGGCGTCGCGCCTGTGGCAACCGTCTTACGCCGAAGGTTTTGGCCTGCCGGTGATCGAAGCCCTGAGCGTGGGCACGCCGGTGGCGGTGGCCAGCGGCACGTCGCTGGATGAAATCACCCCGCCGTCGGCACCGCGCTTTTCGCCCACCGATGGTCCAGCGCTGACGCAGTTGATGATCAGCCTCGGCGAGCGTGCCGCCGATGAATCGCCCGAACAATGCCGGCAGTGGGCAGAACGCTTCAATCATCGCGCCTATCGCGGGCGCCTGGCCGAACTGATCGAGGAGCTGAAGTGAACGTGAACCTGCCCAGCCTCGTCGCCATACTGTTCGGCCTGTTGTTCGGCGCCGCCGCCCTGCTGCTGTCGCCGGCCAAGGCGTTCCTCGCCGTGATCGGCCTGGCCGGTGCGGTGACCATCCTGCGTTTTCCGTTCTGGGGCCTGGTGCTGTTCGCCCTGGTCGCCACGTTCATGCCGTATTCCACGGTCAACCTGGGCATTCGCAGTACCGTCAGCGAAGCGATCCTGGCGCTGACCTGGGGCGCGGTGCTGTGGCACAACTTCCTGGCGCGCCTGCCGGATACGCCGAGCCTCACCCGTCGGCCCACCGACCAGATGCTGTTGTGGCTGATGCTGTTCAGCGTGTTCCCGTTCATCGTCGGCCAGGTCACTATTCACGCCGACACCAGCGGCGTCGCCAACTGGCTGCGCTGGTTGCTGAGCCTGTCGGCGGTGTTCCTCTGTGCCAAGTTGCTGGTGGACCACAAGCACCGCGAATCCCTGGTGATCGCGCTGCTGTTGGGCAGCCTGGCGATGCTGGTGCTGTCGATTGCGGTGTTCGTGCGCACACGCTCCGGGGCCGGTATTGCACCGGTGCTGGCGCTGTTCAACTACGGCAACTTCGACATGCTCAAATTCGGTTTGGAGGCGATGTCGTCGCGCATGGGCTCGCCGTGGATGCACCCGAATGCCATCGGCGGGATCATGGCGTTGCTGCTGCCCCTGGCGTTCTGCTTCGGCATGACCGAGCAAGGCTGGAAACGCGCACTGGGCCTGGGCGTGGCGTGCCTGGGCGCCGCCGCCTTGCTGTTGGCCAGTAGCCGTGGCGCGATGGTCAGCCTGGCGCTGGTGCTGCTGTGGATGGCCACGCGCCGGGTGCCGTACACCGGGCGCCTGCTGATGATCGGCGCGGCGCTGACGGTGGCGCTGGTGATCGCGTATCCGCCGTTGCAGGAGCGCCTGGCGACGATTTTCTCATCGAGCAACGCCAGTACCGAAGTGCGTTTCGACGAGTACCGCATGTTCCCGCAGGCGGTGATGGCGTATCCGTTCGGCATCGGCTTCAAGGTCGACCCGCCCGTCCCCGACACCCACTTGCTGGGCATTTCCAACCTGTGGCTGAACTTCATCTACAAGACCGGCATCGTCGGCATGCTGTTCTTCGTGGCCGTGACCGTGCGCTGGTGGCGTGAAGCGCGCCCGGAACGCGGCCCGATCCGCCTGACCAAGGACAACGCGCTGTGGCTGGGCACCACCGCCGGGATTCTCTCGGCACTGGTCAGCGGCCTGTTTGACCACTACTTCAGCTTTGCCGTGGTGATGGTCGCGCTGTTCTGGCTGATGGTGGGCATCAATGTGCTGGAAGCGCGGCGTCTGTTTCCGGCGCGCCTGCCGCAGGTGAAAAGCATAACGTCGCGCAAAACGCTGCTCGACGGCGTACAGCGCTGATGCTGGGCTCTGCCGCATGGCTGACGCTGGCGACGCTGCTGGGGCTGTGCCTGGGCTTTGCCCGTGAGTGGTTGCTGGTGGCGGCCTGGGGCGCGGGCGAGCGCAGTGATGCGTTCCTGATCGCACTGTTCTTGCCGGAGGCGCTGCGCATGTCGTTGGCCGGCGGTGTGCTGAGTGCAGCGGCGCTGCCGCTGTACCTGGCGCGCCAGGACGACGAGCGGCTGGGCTGGCTGGCGGTGTTGTTCCCGGCGTTGCTGTTGATCGCGCTGGTCACCAGCCTGCTGTTGACTGTATTGGCGCCGTGGCTGGTGCAACTGCTCGGGCCCGGCCTGGCGGCCAGTGCCACGGCGCTCGCCAGCAGCAACTTGCAGATTGTCGCCTGGTGTGTGCCGGGGCTGATGCTGCATGCGCTGTTCAGCATTGCGTTGCAAGCCAGCGAGCGCTTTGTACTGGCGGGCCTGGGCTCGTTGCTGTTCAACCTGCCGCCGGTGGCCTACCTTGCCTTCGCCGGCACCGCCACTCAACCTCACTCATTGGCCCTGGCCTGCCTGGCCGGCAGCCTGTTGATGCCGTTGGCGTTGCTGCCGTCGATGTGGCGCCAGGGCTGGCGGCCGTGGCATTGGCAGCGGTCGTGGGCACCACTGCGGGAGCTGGGCCAACGCATCGGCCCGCTGCTGTTGAGCAACGGCGCCAGCCAGGGCCTGGCCTTGATCGAACGGCTGGTGGCGTCCTTGCTGGGCGAAGGTGCGGTGACCTGGGTCAACCTGGCGCGCAAGCTGATGAACCTGCCGCTGATTGCGCTGATGAGCCTCAACCAGGTGTTGCTGGGCATGATGAGTCGGCGCCAGGGCGACGAGCGCCTGGCCCTGCTCAAGCGTGGCCTGGAAACCGCCAGCGTGCTGACCCTGCCCGCCGGAGTCGGCCTGGTGGCGGCGGCGCCGAGCCTGGTGGCGTTGCTGCTGCCCAAGCAATCGCTGGACTCCCCGTTGCCGCTGCTGCTCGCCTGGTTTGCCGTACCGCTGGTGTTCGGCGCCTGGAACGCCCTGCTCGCGCGCTACGCCTACGCTGCAGGCGATACGCGCCAGCCATTGCGTTGTGAACTGCTCGGCAGCCTGGCCAATGTGCTGTTGCTGGGCGTGCTGCCGTTTGTGTTCGGCCTGGCCGGGATTCCGCTGGCTGCGCTGGCCGGCGTGCTCTGCACCGCGTTGCTGCTGATGCAACGCCAGGCCTTGCTCGGCGCCCTGCCCTGGGCTCGGAGCTGGCTGCTCAGCGCGGTGCTGATGGGCGTGGCGGCGTTGGCGCTGTTTCGGATTGAAGGCGTGTGGCTGCAACTGGGGCTGAGCACCCTGGCTGGCGCGGTGGTATTGCTGGGCATGGCACTCTGGCTGAGACCGTGGCGCAAAGCATGAATGATCGATCAGGACAACTCATATGAAACATCGCTGGATTCAAATGGATATCGCCAAAGGCATCGGCATCCTGGTGATCGTGTTTGCCCACAGTTGGTTCGTCGCCACTTCGCCGGACTTGCTATACCCGGTGCTGGCGTCGTTCATCTTGCCGCTGTTCTTTTTTCTGTCGGGCGTGTTCTTCAAGCCCGAGCAGCCGTTCGTGGAGATGGCGATACGCAAGGCCGATGGCCTGCTCAAACCGTTTTTCTTCACCATGCTCACCTATGTGATCGTGCGCAGCATTCTGCGTGGCCAGCCGCTGTTGCCGGATATCGGCGGTGTGCTGTACGCCTCGGTGGATACCATTCCGTGGCAGGCGCTGTGGTTCCTGCCGCATTTCTGGGTGGCGATCCTGTTCAGTTGGGTGATGCTGCGCCTGATCCAGCGCCTGAAGCTGTCACTGTTGCTCAGTTGCGCGCTGGTAACGCTGCAGTTGATTGTGGGCGTCTGGATGCTGCCGTGGTTCTGGCAGTTGCCAGTCGCGCTAGGCGGGCATACCTGGGTGCTGCCGGGCCTGCCGTTCAGCCTGGATATCACCTTGATCAGCAGCACTTATTTCATTGTCGGCTACCTGCTGCGTGATTGGCTGCGCACCCACGCGGGCTCCTGGCTGACCCTGTTGATTTCGATTGCATTGTTCGTTGTGGTGTTCACCTTCACCTGGGACACCATGGACCTGGCGCAGCGACGCTACGACCACTGGTTCTGGACCACCCTGCCGGCCGTGATCGGCGTGTACGCCTGCTGGGCGCTGGCGCGCGTATTGATGGTGTCGACCTGGGTCACGCGGGCCATGACCTACATCGGTCAGAACACCTTGATCCTGCTGATCTTCCACGGCGAGATCCAGCACAAGACGGTCGACCTGCTGGAGCGCCTGGGGCTGCCCGCGTTTGTCGCGGCCTGCGTGGGGTTTGTGGTGGCGGTGGTGATGCCGTTGTTGATCGGGGAAGTGATCAAGCGGGTGGCGTTCCTGCGGTTTTTCTACTTTCCGTTTCCGGTGCGCAAGGCGTCTGTCGCAAAAACGGCGCCTTGAGGGCGCCGTTCAATCATTGCGTCAGAAAGCGTATTTGACACGGGTCATCAGGTTGCGCGGCGCTCCGTACACGCCGTGGTTGCCGGCGTAGCTGAAGTACTCGCGATCGAGCAGGTTGAAGGGGCCGGTGACGTAGAGATCAAGGACTTAGAGGTCGCGCGCGAAGAACAAGGCGTAAATGATAACGTTTATCATATTCTTCGCAGAGCTGTTACTGCAGGTTTCTGCTGCGGGAGCCGACTGCCCAGCTCCCGCACAGGATCAGTCGTCCAATGGTTGCGGCGCGGCATGCTTGGCGGGCTTGCCAGGTTTGGTGCCAGCCTTGGCACCCTGCTTCTCCGCTGGTGCGGCGGCGGGTTCAGGCTCGGCCGGTGCAGCGGTTTCTTTCTCGGCCATCGGCATCTGGTCGATGGCGCTGAAGAATGCCTTCAGGTCGAGGGTATCCGGCGGTACGGTCTTCTCGAGTTTTTTCTCGCCGTCCTTGCCCACCAGGATCACTTTGGTGCCACTGCCGGCGCCCAGCTTGAGGGCACGGATCAGCGCGTTGGTTTCCGGCGGGGTGAGTTTCCTGCTGTCCTTGGGGTCCTTGGCGAATTTCTCGCCTTCAGCACCGATGCTGCCGAACTTCACGGTGTAGAACACCATGCTGCGTTCTTCAAAGGACTGCTTGGTCGCAGGCTCGTCCAGCTGATTTTTGACCTTGGCCAAGGTGTCGTTGCCTGCATCAAGCTCCACCACCACCAGCGGCCGGGCCTTGCCCAAGTCCTGCTTGAGCGGGTTGATATCATCAGCAGCCAACAGCGGCCCCGTAAAAGCCATCAAGGTAGCCAGGGTCAGCGACCGGATGAGCATGCGCACCTCCTTTGAATTCCATGCAGGGTTCTTGAGTTTCATGTCTGCGACAGTCAAATTCAAGGATGATTCCTACACCACTTTAAGAAAGCGTAGGACAGGACGCCCGCCACGCAAGGGTTTGATGGCTGCGACTGTCATTGTTTCCACTGATTGCGGAAACATCATGAGACCTTCCACTCCGGCCAATGCCGAGCAAATACGGGCGCGACGATGGGGTCGGCGTCCACTTGTGCCAGGCTCAGGGCAAAGCCTGGCGCCAGGCCGCTCAACGCGTCGCGTGCCTCATCCCAGCGCGACACCGCCGCCGCCATCAGGCCCAGTGCATTCGGGGTGTTGTCCGGGGCAAACAACTGGTCGGCAAACTGACCGGCGAACACCACCCAGGCCTGGTGAAGGTAGCGTCGTGTGCCGGTGACAAGCTGGGCCTGCACGGTTTCGTTGACGTTACCGAGCCAGCGTTGCGGGTAGTCGATGATGCCGATCGCCGAGTAGCAATTGGCGGCGATATACACCAGGCCGCGAATGATCTGCGCGCGGTTGCCGGACAACAGGTGGGAGGCGGGAAATTCCAGGCCCAGGTGGATCAGGATCGCTGCGCTTTCCGTCAGCACCTGGCCGTCAGGCGTCACAAGGGTCGGCACCTGTTTGAGCGGGTTGATACGAGCCAGTTCGTCACTGCCCTCGCCCTCTGCCCAGGAAGCCGCGTCGACCCTGCGCCACGGCACCGCACAGCGCTGCAGGGCAATTTCGATCATGCAGGAGCCGGATTCGTCGATGCCGTAGAGCGTATACATGGACCTGTCCTCCTAGCGTTGCAGTTTGGCCTGCAGGTTGGCTTTTACCTGCGGCCACTCCGAGTCGATGATGCTGAAACGCACCGAGTTGCGCTTGCGCCCGTCGGGCATGATGCGTTCGTGACGCACGATGCCTTCCTGCACGGCGCCGAGGCGCAGGATCGCGGCGCGGGACTTTTCGTTGAGTTCATCGGTGGTGAATTGAACACGCACACAGCCGAATACTTCGAACGCGTAGGTCAGCAGCAACAGTTTGGCTTCAGTGTTGATGGCGCTTTTCTGGGTGGACAGCGCCAGCCAGGTGTGACCGATTTCCAGTTTGCGGTTGACCCGGTCGACCTTCCAGAACCGCGTGCTGCCGACCACCTGGCCGGTGTCGCGGCGCACCAGGGTGAACGGGATCACGCTACCGGCATCGCGCCCGGCCAGGGCGGTGTCGATGTACTGGTCGACAGTGTCCGGGCCCGGCACGTTGGTGACCTTGAGGTTCCACAATTCGCCATCGGCGGCGGCCTCGAGCAAGGCGGCCTTGTGTGCCCGTTGCAGGGGTAGGAGTTCGACCGTGGTGCCGGTCAAGGTAAGTTCGGTCATGGGGCTGCGCCGTCAAGGTGGTCGTCAGTGACCAAGAGTGCAGGCTCGCGCACGGACGAATCAAGCGTTTTAAAACAGACCCATTTGCCCGCCGACCAAGGTACTGAAATCGTCATTCACGAATGGCAGGATCGCATCGGCCACCGGCTGCAATTGCCGGGTGACGTAGTGATCGTAATCGATGGGCGCTTGCCGCACCTCCATCGGCTCGGGGCCGTTGACGCTGATCACGTAGCTGATCCAGCCGCCGCGCTGGTATTGGCGCGGGCGGTTCAGGCGGTCGTTGTACTCATCGGCCAGGCGCGCGGCGCGCACATGGGGCGGCACGTTGCGTTCGTAGTCGTCCAACCGGCGGCGTAGGCGTTTGCGGTAGATCAGCAACTCGTCGAGCTCGCCGCTCAGGGTGCGGCGCACGTAGTCGCGGATGTAGTCCTGGTGCGGCTGGCGATGGAAGATGCGCTGGTAGAGTTCCTGCTGGAAGCGCCGGGCCAGGGGCGACCAGTCGCTGCGCACGGTTTCCAGGCCCTTGTAGACCATGTCCTCGCTGCCATCGCTGTGCACCACCAGGCCAGCGTAGCGCTTTTTGCTGCCCTCCTCCGCGCCACGGATGGTCGGCATGAGGAAGCGCGTGAAGTGGGTTTCGTATTGCAGTTCCAGGGCGCTTTGCAGGCCGAACTCGGTGTGCAGGTGCTCGCGCCACCAGTCGTTGACGTGCTGGACCAACGCCTGGCCGATGCGGCCGGCCTCGACTTGGCTGTGGGCTTTGCCGAGCCAGACGAAGGTGGAGTCGGTGTCGCCGTAGATCACCTCGTAGCCTTGGGCTTCGACCAACTGGCGGGTCTGGCGCATGATCTGGTGCCCGCGCATGGTGATCGACGAGGCCAGCCGTGTATCGAAGAACCGGCAACCGCTGGAGCCAAGCACGCCATAGAAGGCGTTCATGATGATTTTCAGGGCCTGGGACAACGGCGCGTTGTGTTCGCGCTTGGCCACTTCGCGGCCTTCGGAAACTCGCGCAACGATGGACGGCAAGCAATGTCGGGTACGGGAAAACCGCGCGCCGCGAAAGCCTTCCACCGATTCACTGTCGTCGGGGTGCTTGAGGCCTTCGACCAGGCCGACCGGATCGATCAGGAAACTGCGGATGATCGACGGGTAGAGGCTTTTGTAATCGAGCACCAACACCGATTCGTAGAGGCCGGGCCGTGAGTCCATGACGAAGCCGCCCGGACTGGCCTGGGGTGGTTTGTCGCCCAGGTTAGGCGCGACGAAGCCCTGGCGATGCATCAACGGCATGTACAAATGGGTGAACGCGGCGACGGAGCCGCCGTTGCGGTCGGCCGGCAACCCGGTGACGCTGGCGCGTTCCAGCAGGAACTTGAGCAGTTCGGTCTTGGCGAAAATCCGCGTGACCAGCTCGCAGTCCTTGAGGTTGTAGCGAGCCAGGGCGGGCTTGTCCTCGGCGAACATGCGGTTGATTTCGTCCATGCGCTGGTACGGCGTGGAGATGTCCTTGCCTTCGCCGAGCAGGGTTTGCGCGACGTTTTCCAGGCTGAAGGATTCGAAACTCCATGTCGCTGAGCGCAAGGCCTCGATGCCGTCGATGATCAACCGCCCCGCTGCCGCCGCGAAGTAATGGTTGCGGCTGCCGTGTTCGCGCCAGGCCATCGGCTCGTCGCCCCGCCCGAGCATCAGCGGCACGTTGAGGCGCTGGGCATGTTCGTGGAGCACGCGCAGGTCGAATTGCACCAGGTTCCAGCCGATGATCGCGTCGGGGTCGTGCTCGGCGAGCCATTGATTGAGGCGCTCGAGCAGTTGGGCGCGGGTGTCGCAGTAGTCGAGCTTGAAATCCACCACGTCAGTTTTGTTCGGCGGGCCGAGCATGTACACCTGGCGTTCGCCGCAGCCTTCGAGAGCGATGGAATACAGATCGCCCTGGGCGGTGGTCTCGATGTCCAGGGACACCAGTTTCAGCGGTGGGCGGTAGTCGGGCGCGGGTTTCATCTGCGCATCGCAGAGTGCGCCGGTAGCGTCGGGGGTGCCGCCGAACCACACGGGCGCGGTGATGAAGCGCTCCATCATGTAGCGCTCGGGTGGGCGCACATCGCCCTCATAGACGTCGACGCCCGCAGCGCGCAGGCGTTTTTCCACGTCCATCGCCTGGCGGTGCTGGCGTGTGTACAGACCCAGGACCGGGCGGTGATGGAAATCGCACAACTGCAACGGGCGCAGTTCGATATCGCGCTCGCCCTTGAGCAGCCAATCCAACGGCTTGCGATGGGCTTCGGGGATGAACATCACCGAGGTCTGCACAGGTAGGCGGATAAACCTCGGACCCTGGTCGGTGGCCAGCCAGAAACTGACCTCCGTGCCCGCCGGGGTATCGCGCCAATGCCGGGTCAGGACAAAACCCTGCTGTAAATCCACCGTACCGCACCTCAGGAATCGCTTTCAGGGCGTGATTCTACTCGGCATCCGAACGCGCGGACCTTAATCTCACAAAATTGTTGCATGACGTTAATAATAATTACTATCATTTGCACTGGAGTTGTATCCGCGCAGTGAGGAAGCGCAACCATTGTTGCCCTTTCCCTCACCATTGACGGTTCACCGTCAGGATCGACCATGCCCGCCCGTATTCCATTCGCTGTGCCGTATCGCCCCACCCTGCTCGCCCTGTGCTGTTCCCTGAGCCTCTCGGCTCACGCCAGCCAGGAAACCGGCACGCTGGAACTGGGCGCCACCACTGTCAGCGCCGAGGCCCCTGCGCCAGGCGCCCTGCCCCCGGTATACGCCGGCGGCCAGGTGGCACGTGGCGCTCAGTTGGGGGTGCTGGGTAACCAGGACATCATGGACGTGCCGTTCAGCATGTCCTCCTATACCGAGAAATTGATCCGCGACCGACAGGCCGAAACGATCGGCGATGTACTGCTCAATGATTCATCGGTGCGCCAGGCGTCTGGCTATGCCAACCAGGCACAGACGTTCATGATCCGAGGCCTGCCGCTCGCCGGTGACGACATGTCCTTCAACGGCCTGTACGGCATCCTGCCGCGTCAGATTATGTCCACCGACGCCCTGGAGCGTGTGGAAGTGTTCAAGGGGCCGAATGCTTTCATCAATGGTGTGACACCGACCGGCTCGGGGATAGGCGGTGGTGTGAACCTGCAACCCAAGCGCGCCGATGACCTGCCACTGCGTCGCTTCAGTACCGATATCAGCAGCGATGGCCGGGTGGGCGAGCATCTGGATATTGGCCAGCGCTTCGGCGAGGACAACCAGGTTGGTGCACGCGTGAACCTGTCCCAGCGCGAAGGCGATACCGGCATCGATGATGAAAATCAGCGCTCGAAGCTGTTCACCGTGGGCCTGGACTACCGCGGTGATGCGTTGCGTCTGTCCAGTGATTTCGTGTATCAGAAGCAGCGCATCAACGGTGGGCGTAATTCGGTATTCCTTGGCACGGCCACCCATGTGCCAGATGCGCCTTCGGCAGACACCAACTACGCGCCGAGCTGGAGCAGCACCAGCCTCGAAGACACCCTGGGGATGCTGCGCGCCGAGTATGACCTGAACGACAACTGGACGGCCTATGCAGCAGGCGGTGCCAAGCACACCCGGGAAATGGGGCGCTACTCGTCGGTCACGCTGACTGACAACAGCGGCAATGCCCTGGCAAGCCGCTCGACCATCGCCCACGAAGAAGACAACCGCAGCTTAATGGGCGGGTTGAACGGCAGTTTCCAGACCGGCCCTGTGAGCCATCGACTCAACTTTGGCCTGGCCGGTATCTGGACTCAAGCACGCAATGCCTATGTGTTCAACGCCTCGTCGACGGCTACCCGAACCAATATCTACGACCCTGTGACCGGCGCTCCGCCCACCCTGAACAACCCGCGCAATACGCCAGGCACTGATTTCAGCGACCCTACCATTACAGGCAAAACATTCGTGCGCAGCGCAGCGGTGTCCGACACCCTGGGCTTCTTCGATGACCGCCTGTTGGTCACGCTGGGCGCGCGCCGCCAGCAGATGGTGGTACAGGCTTACAACTACATGAGCGGTACGCGCACTTCCAACTATGACGAGTCAATTACCACGCCAGTCTACGGCCTGGTGTTCAAACCGTGGCAACACGTGTCCTTCTACGCCAACCGCATCGAAGGCCTTGCGCAAGGCCCGACGTCGCCGGTCAACTCGGGTAACCGGACGATCATCGGTGGCGGCCAGGCGTTTGCGCCCGCTCGCTCCAAACAAATCGAAGCGGGTGTGAAGGTGGACATGGGCACCTATGGCGCCACGCTGGGTGTATACCGTATCGAACAGCCTGGGGCCGGCTACGTTCAGGTCATCGATGCGACTACAGCGCGCTATGTGCGTGAAGGCCAGCAGATCAACAAAGGCGTGGAACTGAACGTCTTCGGCGAGCCCCTCAGCGGCCTGCGTTTGCTGGGCGGTGTGACGGTGATGAAGACCGAACTCAAGGACACGCAAAACGGCGCCAATGACGGTAACCGAGCAATCGGCGTGCCTTCGTTCCAGCTCAACGCCGATGTTGAGTGGGATGTGCCTGGCCTGCAAGGCGTAACCCTCAATGGCCGCTGGCTGCGCACGGGCGGGCAGTACGCCGACGCCGCCAACAACTTGAGCTTGCCGACGTGGAACCGCTTCGATATAGGCGCGCGTTACAACTTCAAGGTTGCCAAGCGTGATGTCACCCTCGGCGCCACCGTGGAGAACGTCGCCAACACGAAGTACTGGGAATCGGCCCAGGGCGGTTTCCTGAGCCAGGGCGACCCGCGTGTTGCCAAGTTGTCGGCGACTGTAGACTTCTAAAAAGCACTACAACGAAGTGAGCCCGTTGTTGCAGTCATGCCTGGCGGGCTTGGTTCAGGTAGTTTTCGATGTTGCCCATTTGTTCATCCCAGCCCCGGGAGTTCATCTTGAAGGCCTTTTGCCGACGGGCTTCTGGCACCGTGTCGAAGCCGGACTCGACCACCCGCAATAGAATGCCTGGAGCACGGTCTTCAAGGGTGAACTCCACCAGCGTGGGGGTTTCCTGGTCATAATCGACACCCGCCTCGACCGCGAAAGGGTGCCACCAGAAGGAGAACAGCGTTTGCGGCAGGATGCGTTCGATCCTGGCCTTCCAGATCACATGTTCATAACCCGGATAGGTGATCGGTGCCTCGATGGTTTGCCCGGCAACAAAGGCTTTGCCTTCGAGGGCGATACCAAACCATTGGCCGAACTGCTCGGCATCGGTGAGGGCTTCCCACACCTGTTTGCGTGCAGCGTTGAGCAGGACTTTCCGTTCGATTCGATCCAATACGTGCATAAGTCACCTCCTCCATTGACAGTAGGTGACATCGAACAATGCGCAACCTGGGATTGTAAGCAATGATGATGACCCCTTTATTGATCCGGCAATTACGTTATGACTGACCCATTGAATGGAAGTTGCTTCTGCAAGGGCGTGCGGTATCAGGTGAGGCGTCTGGACATGCCGATCAGCCACTGCCATTGCGACAGCTGCCGCAAGGTGCATGCAGCGGCATTTGTCACGACAGCCGGCGTGATGCGCGAACACTTTCGTTGGACCCAGGGTGTGGAACTGCTGGCGTCTTTCGAGTCGTCGCCGGGCAAGCTCAGGCATTTCTGCTCGCGTTGCGGCTCGCACCTGATGGCCGAACGAGGGCATCAACCTCACGTCATTGTCCGGGTGGCGACGCTGGACGATGATCCGGGCTTCAAACCCACCGCGCACATCTGGATGGCCCATGATGTGCCCTGGCTTGCCCATGAAGGCGTAGAGCAATGGGACGAGTGGAAAGCCTGATTTAAACCTTTGGGTCTCCAGGTGCTTTGGCCGGCGTTGCGTATTGCGGTTTCAAGTGACCTTCCTGGTCGAGCAACCAGGCGTCCATGATCTGGCGTACGACCGGCCCAGCAACGCGACCGCCGGCTTCACCGTTTTCGATCATCACCGAAATCACAATTTTCGGGTGTTCGGCTGGGGCGAAGCCGACGAACAACGCGTTGTCGCGGTGGCGCTCCAGGGTCTTTTCACGGTTATAACGCTCGCCCTGCTTGATCGCGACCACCTGTGCGGTACCACTCTTGCCAGCGATACGGTATTGCGCGCCTTGTGCGGCAGCACGGGCGATACCGCGTGGGTCGTGCATCACCAATTGCATGCCATGGTTGACCTGCTCCCAATCACGTGGATCCTTGAGGACCACATTGGGCATAGGGTTTTCATCCACCGGTGGCACGCCGTTAATGGTCTTGGCCAAGCGGGGTCGGTTCCACACGCCTTTGTTGGCGATCAGCGCGGTGGCTTGGGCCAGTTGCAGCGGTGTGACCTGCATGTAGCCCTGGCCGATACCGAGGATCACGGTCTCGCCCGGGAACCAGGGTTGGCGGCGAGTGGCGCGCTTCCAGGCCTGGGAGGGCATCAAGCCAGCCGACTCTTCAAACATGTCCAGCGACACTTTCTGGCCCAGGCCGAATTCAGCCAGGTAGTCGTGCAGGCGATCGATGCCCAGCTTGTGGGCCAGGTCGTAAAAGTAGGTATCGTTGGAGCGCATGATAGCGGCGTCCATGTCGACCCAGCCGTCACCGCTGTGGTTCCAGTTGCGGTATTTGTGGTCGAAATCCGGCAGTTGGTAGTAACCGGGATCGAACACACGGGTCTGTGCAGTGACGACACCGCTGTCGAGACCGGCGATGGCGACTTCCGGCTTGATGGTCGAGCCCGGCGCATAGAGCCCGCGCAGGACGCGGTTGAACAGTGGCCGGTCGATGGAGTCATGCAGCGCGGCATATTCCTTGAAGCTGATGCCGGTGACGAACAAGTTAGGGTCGAAACTCGGTTTGCTGACCA
The DNA here is from genome assembly GCF_900112095.1 of Pseudomonas sp. NFPP24. Classification (NCBI taxonomy): domain Bacteria; kingdom Pseudomonadati; phylum Pseudomonadota; class Gammaproteobacteria; order Pseudomonadales; family Pseudomonadaceae; genus Pseudomonas; species Pseudomonas sp. NFPP24. The sequence continues at coordinate 1,276 of NZ_FOKD01000020.1, read as the reverse complement.
TGGCCAGCACTTCGCCTGTTTGTGGGTCGAGGGCAACCACCGAGCCACGGCGATCGCCCAAGGCTTCTTCTGCCGCCTCCTGAAGGTGGACGTCGAGGCTCAGTACTATGTTTTTGCCGGGGATCGGATCGGTGTGCTTGAGTACACGCAGCACACGGCCCTGGGCGTTGGTCTCGACCTCTTCATAACCTACGTGACCATGCAGCTCGGACTCGTAGAAGCGTTCGATGCCGGTCTTGCCGATGGATTGAGTGCCGCGGTACTCAACCGAATCGAGGGCTTTGGACTCTTTCTCGTTGATCCGTCCCACGTAACCGATGGAATGCGCAAAGTGGGCGCCCAGGGGATAGTGGCGAACGAACTGAGGTTCTACATCAACCCCTGGCAGACGGAACTCGTTCACCGCCAGCAACGCGATCTGCTCTTCGGTCAGCTCGTAAAACAATGTCACAGGGACAAAGGGGTGGCGTGCCTGCTTCAGCGCCTTGTCGAACATCGCGCGATCCTCGGCGGGCAGGTGCAGCAAACTGACGATGGCGTCCAGCTCGCCCTTGAGGTCGGTGGTGCGCTCTCGGGTGATGGTCAGGTTATAGCTAGGGCGGTTGTCGGCCAACACGACGCCATTGCGGTCGTAGATCAGCCCACGCGTCGGCGTGATGGGTAATACGTGGACGCGGTTGTTTTCGGAAATCGTGGAGTGATAGTCGAACTGCACGACCTGCAGGAAGTACATGCGCCCCACCAGGGCGCAGGAAATGCCAATCACCAGCAGCGCACAGGCGAGCAGGCGCTTGTTGACCAGACGGTTTTCTTTTTCGTGATCTTTGATGGGTATCGGTTCAGGCATTTCTACAGCATCTCGTTGAAGAAGGTCGACGCCGCATCCTGCGGGTGAAAGATCAATCCCTGTGAAAATGTGCTGCACCATACCAAAAATGCAGAAACACTTTGCATCGTTTTGCTCAACGGTACGGTATTTATTGAGGATGAGCTGCGCTTGAATTTTCGACCGCCCAAAACAAAACCCCTGACTGCGTTAGCAATCAGGGGTTCTGGAATTTAATCTTGACGATGACCTACTCTCACATGGGGAAACCCCACACTACCATCGGCGATGCATCGTTTCACTACTGAGTTCGGGATGGGATCAGGTGGTTCCAATGCTCTATGGTCGTCAAGAAATTCGGGTACTGAGTCGCGGCCTGGGCCTCGCTTCAGCAAATTGGGTATGTGACAGCTTTCGGTGTTTTGTGAACGTCGAACTTTCGGTTCATTT
>NZ_FOKD01000001.1:382190-780729 GCF_900112095.1 Pseudomonas sp. NFPP24 | reverse complement strand
AACCGAGGCGCGCATTCTACAGCAGCCTCATTTGCTGTCAAGTGATTATTTTCAGAAGTTTTCGAAGATTTCTTCAACAACTTCAACCACTTGCGCTTCCGATCTCTCGTTAGCGGGAGGCGAATTCTACAGCGTTACACGCTGCTGTCAACACCTCTTTTTCTCCGCTTTCGACCGAGAAGATCGAAACGTTAATAGAGCCAGACAACACTGCCCTATCAACTGCTTCTGGGCTTCGATGAACTGAAGCAAGTCGCTGTCGAATTCTGCGTAACTCTTTGTTTACCAAGGAGTTTTCCGTTTCGACTGCGCCGGAAGTGGGGCGAATTATAGACAGATAAAATTCGCCGTCAACACTTAATTTCAGGTTTATTCGGATTTTAGCGTAATGCGCGCAAATGCCTTCTTCCCCGCCTGGCAAACGTGGGTAGCGCCCAGCTCGTATATAAAGGTGCGATCCACAACCTCACCATCTATACGCACCCCACCCGAACCCAGAAGGTCGCGCGCAACCGCCGAGTTCTTAACCAGGCCAGCCTTATTAAGCACGGCAGCAATCGGCATCGCCTCGGCAACAGACAGCTCGATCTCCGGCAAATCATCAGGCAACTCGCCATCCTTCATGCGATTACCCGCAGCACGGTGAGCACTGGCCGCAGCCTCCTCACCATGGAAACGCGCAACAATCTCTTCCGCCAGCTTAATCTTCACGTCACGTGGATTAGCGCCTGCCTCTACATCAGCACGCAGCGCATTGATTTCGTCCATCGACCGGAAGCTCAGCAACTCGAAGTAACGCCACATCAAAGCATCAGGAATCGAAACCAGCTTGCCGTACATAACGCCCGGCGCCTCCTGGATACCGACATAGTTCCCCAGGGACTTGGACATCTTCTTGACGCCATCCAACCCTTCCAACAACGGCATGGTCAGGATGCACTGGGCTTCCTGCCCATACGCACGCTGGAGCTCACGCCCCATCAACAGGTTGAACTTCTGATCAGTGCCGCCCAGCTCAACGTCCGCACGCAACGCTACCGAGTCATAGCCCTGAACCAACGGGTAGAGGAACTCGTGAATGGCGATCGGCTGATTGGTGGAGTAGCGCTTGTCGAAATCATCACGCTCAAGCATGCGCGCGACAGTGTACTGAGAGGTCAAGCGAATGAAGTCCGCCGGCCCCATCTGATCCATCCAAGTAGAGTTGAACGCCACTTCGGTCTTGGCTGGATCGAGTATCTTGAATACCTGAGTCTTGTAGGTCTCGGCATTATCGAGCACCTGCTCACGGGTCAGCGGCGGACGTGTGGCGCTCTTGCCGCTCGGATCACCGATCATTCCGGTGAAGTCACCTATAAGGAAGATGACCTGGTGCCCCAACTCCTGGAACTGGCGCAGCTTATTAATAAGCACCGTATGCCCCAGGTGCAGATCCGGCGCAGTCGGATCAAAGCCAGCCTTAATACGCAGGGGCTGACCACGCTTGAGCTTTTCGATCAGCTCAGCTTCGACCAACAGTTCTTCCGCACCACGTTTTATCAGCGCTAGCTGCTCTTCAACCGACTTCATAACAGACCCGCAAGGCTCAGATTCAAAAGGGAACCAACCATACAAGATCAGGGACTAATTACAAGTTTTGCCCTGCGAACGGACACCGTTCAGCAAGCCCAGCGTTCGCGAGCTTGCGCCACAGATGATTTGGTTATATTTTATACAGTTATTTCATCTTCATCATGTCATTCATCTTTTCCATTTCATCTTCAAAGTCAAAATTACCTATGACCACTGAACCGTCTAAAGCGCCGCCGCTTTACCCGAAGACCCACCTGCTCGCCGCAAGTGGTATCGCCGCCCTTCTCAGCCTGGCACTCCTGGTATTCCCTTCCAGTGACGTAGAAGCCAAACGAACATCCCTGAGCCTTGACCTGGAAAGTCCAGTTGAACAACTGACACAAGATCAAGACGCTTCCGACGCGCAACAAGCCACAAATACGACCACCGAATCACCGTTCGCCCAGATAGAAAACAACCCCGAAGACACCCAACAAGCAGCCCAGAGTACAGCTGCGCCTGCTGCCGACACGGCCAAAAACCCTCAGCACCGCGAAGTGATCGTGGCCAAGGGCGACACCCTGTCGACTCTATTCGAGAAGGTCGGCCTCCCCGCCGCTACCGTTAATGAAGTGCTGGCGAGCGACAAACAAGCCAAGCAGTTCACCCAGCTCAAGCACGGCCAGAAGCTCGAATTCGAGTTCGCCCCCGATGGCCAACTGAACAACCTGCACAGCAATGTCAGCGACCTCGAAAGCATTACCCTGACAAAGGGCGCCAAAGGCTTTGCCTTCAATCGGATCACTACCAAGCCGGTCATGCGCTCGGCCTATGTACACGGGGTGATCAACAGCTCCCTGTCACAGTCGGCGGCCCGGGCAGGCCTGTCCCACAGCATGACCATGGACATGGCCAGCGTGTTCGGCTACGACATCGACTTCGCCCAGGACATTCGCCAGGGCGACGAATTCGACGTGATCTACGAGCAGAAAGTCGCCAACGGCAAAGTCGTGGGCACCGGCAACATTCTCTCCGCACGCTTCACCAACCGCGGCAAGACCTACACCGCCGTGCGCTACACCAACAAACAAGGTAACAGCAGCTACTACACTGCCGATGGCAATAGCATGCGCAAGGCCTTCATCCGCACCCCAGTGGACTTCGCTCGTATTAGCTCGCGTTTCTCCATGGGTCGCAAGCATCCAATTCTGAACAAAATCCGCGCCCATAAAGGCGTCGACTACGCCGCCCCGCGTGGCACGCCGATCAAGGCAGCCGGCGACGGTAAAGTCCTGCTGGCAGGACGTCGTGGCGGCTATGGCAATACCGTGATCATCCAGCACGGCAATACCTACCGCACCCTGTATGGCCACATGCAAGGCTTTGCCAAGGGCGTGCAAACCGGCGGCACAGTGAAACAAGGCCAGGTGATCGGCTATATCGGTACTACCGGCCTGTCCACCGGCCCACACTTGCATTATGAGTTCCAGGTCAATGGCGTTCACGTCGACCCACTGGGCCAGAAGCTGCCCATGGCCGACCCGATCGCCAAGGCCGAGCGTGCCCGTTTCATGCAACAGAGCCAGCCGTTGATGGCGCGCATGGACCAAGAACGCTCCACCCTGCTGGCTTCGGCGAAGCGTTAAGTATGGCGCTCTATATTGGTGTGATGTCCGGGACCAGCCTTGATGGCCTGGACATCGCCTTGATCGAGCAGTCCCCGGCGATCAAGCTGATCGCTACACACTACATTCCCATGCCCGACACCCTGCGCACTGAGCTGCTTGCTCTTTGCGCCAGCGGGGCAGATGAGATCGCTCGCTCAGCCATCGCCCAGCAGAACTGGGTGAAGCTTGCCGCTCAAGGTATTCACGCTTTACTCGACCAACAAAACCTCAAGCCCCAGGACATTCGCGCAATTGGCAGCCATGGCCAGACCATCCGCCATGAACCCGCACGGGGCTTTACCGTACAGATCGGCAACCCGGCCTTGCTCACCGAGCTTACAGGCATCACCGTGGTCAGCGATTTCCGTAGCCGCGACGTCGCCGCCGGCGGTCAGGGCGCCCCGCTGGTCCCTGCGTTCCATGAAGCGCTATTTGGCGAGCACAGCGGTAACCGTGCCGTATTGAATGTGGGAGGTTTCAGCAACCTCAGCCTGATTGAGACCGGCAAACCTGTAGCCGGCTTCGACTGCGGCCCAGGCAATGTCCTGCTGGATGCATGGATTCACCAGCAACGCGGTGAACACTTTGATCGTGATGGCCAGTGGGCGGCCAGCGGCAAGGTCGAGCCAGCTCTACTCAACGCCCTGCTCAGCGACCCTTTCTTCGTGACCACGGGCCCCAAGAGCACCGGCCGCGAAGTGTTCAATCTGGAATGGCTGCACCAACACCTGGGTCGCTTACCAACATTCGAGCCTCAGGATGTTCAGGCCACGCTACTTGAGCTGACCGCCCTGACCATCATCGAATCCCTGCAGGCCGCCCAGCCCCAGACCGAAACACTGCTGGTGTGTGGCGGCGGTGCCCACAACACCACGCTGATGAAGCGCCTGGCCGCCCTGCTACCATCGACTCAAGTCAGCAGCACCGCCACTTACGGAGTAGACCCCGACTGGGTCGAGGCCATGGCCTTCGCATGGCTGGCCCATTGCTGTCTCGAAGGCATCGCCGCCAACCGCCCAAGCGTCACCGGGGCACGAGGACTTCGGGTACTGGGCGCCATCTACCCGACCTAAAATCTGCGCACAGCAAAACGCCGCTTGGCCTATCACAGCCAAGCGGCGTTTTTGCATTCATTGCCGATCAGATCGAGAACGAAGACCCGCAACCACAGGTGGTGGTAGCGTTAGGGTTCTTGATCACGAAACGCGAACCCTCCAGGCCTTCCTGGTAATCCACCTCGGCACCGGCCAGGTATTGGAAGCTCATCGGGTCCACGACCAGGCTCACGCCCTCGCGCTCAACGATGGTGTCATCATCGGCCACATCTTCATCGAAGGTAAAACCGTACTGAAACCCTGAACAACCGCCGCCCGTAACGAATACGCGCAGCTTCAAGCGATCATTACCCTCTTCATCGACCAGGCTCTTCACCTTGTGCGCAGCACCGTGGGTGAATTGCAAAGCCGTGGGGGTGAAGGACTCAACGCTCATGCTGATAATCTCCCGGCGTAGCGCCGCCATATGCGTAATGGCGGGCATTATCCGCTTCTCCTAGAAAAGCGGTCAACTATTGTTACGGTATATCAATCTGCGCTGTCGCCATTAAAAACACAAAAGGCCCGATCAACGGGCCTTTTGCTTAACGACCAAACAGCCTTAAGGCAACATGCCCGCGTGGGACAGGCCCAACTTCTCATCCAGGCCAAACAGGATGTTCATATTCTGCACCGCCTGGCCGGACGCGCCCTTGACCAGATTATCGATCACCGACAACACCACGACCAGGTCGCCATCCTGCGGGCGGTGTACGGCAATCCGGCACACGTTGGCGCCGCGCACGCTACGGGTTTCCGGGTGGCTGCCGGCCGGCATCACATCGACGAACGGTTCGTTGGCATACCGCTTTTCGAACAGTGCCTGCAGGTCGACCGAGCGATCGGCCACAGTGGCGTACAACGTGGAGTGAATGCCGCGGATCATTGGGGTCAAGTGTGGGACGAAGGTCAGGCCTACGTCCTTCCCAGCCGCACGACGCAGCCCCTGGCGAATTTCCGGCAAGTGACGATGCCCTTTTACCGCATAGGCCTTCATGCTTTCCGACGTTTCGGAGTACAACGAACCGACCGCAGCACCACGCCCGGCACCGCTGACGCCCGACTTGCAGTCCGCGATCAAGCGCGAAGCGTCCGCCAGCCCTGCTTCCAGCAATGGCAGGAAGCCCAACTGTGTAGCCGTCGGATAACAACCCGGTACAGCAATCAGACGCGCTTGCTTGATCTGTTCACGATTGACTTCCGGCAGGCCATACACCGCCTCTTCCAATAGCTCCGGCGCGCCGTGCGGCTGGCCATACCATTTGGCCCACTCATCAGCGTCCTGCAGACGGAAGTCCGCCGACAGATCGATCACCTTGGTGCCTGCGGCCAGCAGCTCGCCGGCCAATGCATGGGCAACACCGTGCGGGGTTGCAAAGAACACCACGTCACACGCGCCCAGGGTCTTGATGTCCGGAACACTGAACGCCAGGCCGTCGTAGTGGCCTCGCAGATTCGGGTACATATCGGCCACGGCAAGACCGGCCTCGGATCGGGAGGTGATGACCACCACCTCAGCTTGCGGATGCTGAGCCAACAGACGCAGCAATTCGACACCGGTGTAACCCGTGCCGCCGACGATACCGACCTTGACCATAAACCTGCCCTCAACGAACCCACTGGAAAGCCGTCGATAATAGGGGTCGTATCGTCCTGCGACAACCGCCAACGTGACGTATGGGCGCATGAGCCACTACTATCCTCAGTTACCGTGAACCTGGGAATAACTAGAAATGCTCTATCTATGGGTCAAAGCCTTCCACATCGTCAGTATCGTCTGCTGGTTTGCCGGGCTGTTCTACCTGCCACGCCTGTTCGTCTACCACGCCCAAAGCGAGGACACCGTCAGCAAAGAGCGTTTCAGCGTCATGGAACGCAAGTTGTACCGCGGCATCATGGGGCCGGCGATGATCGCCACGCTGATTTTCGGCGGCTGGCTGATCTACCTGAACCCCAGCATCTTTCATTCAGGCGGGTGGATTCACGCCAAGCTGACCCTCGTCGTACTGCTCATTGGCTACCACCATATGTGCGGCGCGCAGGTAAAACGCTTCGCCCGTGGCGAAAATACCCGCAGCCATGTCTTTTATCGCTGGTTCAATGAAGTGCCCGTTCTGATATTGCTGGCTATCGTAATTTTGGTCGTGGTCAAACCGTTCTAACTTCAATTACTCGGGGTACCTCCAATGTCGCTGCCCGCTCTGCTTGAACAACGTTTGCGCCTGCCCGTCGTGGCGGCGCCGATGTTCCTGATTTCCAACCCACAACTGGTCCTGGCATGCTGCCGCAACGGAGTGGTCGGGAGCTTCCCGGCGCTCAACCAACGCGAAAGCAGCGGGTTCAAGGCCTGGCTGGAGGAAATCGAAGCGGGCTTGGCGCTGCTGGACAACCCCGCACCCTATGCCGTCAACCTGATCGTGCACAACAGCAACCCCCGCTTGGAGGCAGACCTGGCGATTTGCGTTGAACATAAAGTGCCCATCGTCATTACCAGCCTGGGGGCCGTCAAAGAGCTGGTGGACGCGGTACACAGCTACGGTGGCCTGGTGTTCCACGACGTCACCACCCGCCGCCATGCCGAGAAGGCTGCCGAGGCCGGTGTGGACGGCCTGATCGCCGTAGCCGCCGGCGCCGGTGGCCATGCCGGCACCTGGAGCCCATTCTCGCTGATTGCCGAGATCCGCCAGTTCTTCGACAAAACCCTGCTGCTGGCCGGCTGCCTCAACCACGGGCACGAGATTCTCGCCGCCCAACTGCTCGGTGCAGACCTGGCCTATTTCGGCACGCGCTTTATCGGCACTACTGAAAGCCAGGCACCGGATGCGTATAAAGAGATGCTGCTCACATCGCGCGCCGCCGACATCGTGCACACTCCCGCTGTCTCCGGCGTGCCCGCCAGCTTTATGCGCCAGAGCCTGGAAAACGCCGGTTTCGACCTCGCCGCCCTGCAAGGCAAAGGCGAGGTCAACTTCGGCTCCAAGCTCAAGCCGTTGAGCGACGAGGCCAAAGCCTGGAAGACTGTATGGTCTGCTGGCCAAGGCGTCGGTGAGATTGATGATTTGCCCAGCGTCGATGAACTCGTTGCGCGCCTGGATGCCGAATACCGCAAGGCACGCGAACAGGCGGCACAACTGCGCTGGCCACGTTGACCCAACTGCCAGGCCTGCTGATTAGACGGGCCTGCACTACCTCCCTGAACAAGTGACAAGGAAGCCCGCATGAGCGACAACCGTTTCAAGATTGTGTTTGATGGAGCCTTGCTCCCGGGTGTCGAAAGCACCACGGCCAAACTGAACCTGGCCGAGCTGTTCAAGAGCGAAGTCGAAGCCATCGAAAAGCTCTTTACCGGCCGCCCGGTTGCGCTCAAGCGCGACCTGTCTCGCCCGGATGCGGAAACCTACCTCACCGCGCTGAAAAACGCCGGTGTCGACGCGCGCATTGAGCCCGAACAGCCTGTGGCCTTCAGCCTGGCTGAAACTCACGAGACGGATTCCGGCCCTTCTGGTTTCGCGCGTCCGGATGCCTCGCCTTATGCGCCTCCCCGCGCGGCGGTGGGTGATGACTTGCCCGAGTACGCCACCCTCAAAGTCTTCACTATCCATGGGCGGATCGGCCGCCTGCGCTACCTGGCATGGACCCTGGTGTTGACCCTGGCGATGCTGGTTGCGGGTGGCATCATCAGCACCGTCAGCTTTGCCGTGGCTACCGCCTCACCGATTGCGGGCACCATCATCGGAGTACTGCTGGGTCTCGCGCTGTTTGTGGCGCTGGTATGGGTCAGTGTACAAATCGGCGTGCAACGCCTGCATGACCTGGGTTGGTCGGGCTGGTTGTACCTACTCAACCTGGTGCCATTGGTGAACAGTGTCTTCCCGATCCTGTTGCTGGTACTGCCGGGCAATGCAGGCGCCAACCAGTATGGTGCGCCACCGCCACGTAACTCCACCGCGGTAAAAGTCCTGGCCACGCTGTGGTTGGCGTTTATTCCAGTCATGCTTGCCATCGTGGTGACCTTGGGCATGAACGGTTACCTGGACCAGCTCGAAGCCAACGTGGACAGCAGCTACGAAAGCAGCTCCATCACCTCCGACGAAGACGCCGACCAGGCGGCAACCGTCGAAGAAGACGAAGCGCAGAGTGCTGACGAAGCGGGCGAACCTGTAGACTCTCCAGAACAGTAAAGAAACGCCCCCGGCCTGTGATGCCTCTGTCACAGGCGCGGCGGCGTTGCGATGGAGAAAGGCATGACCCGTTACGCTCTGATCACCGGCGCCTCCAGCGGCATCGGCCTGGCCCTGGCCGAAGCACTCGCCCGTCGCGGCCGCAGCTTGATTCTGGTGGCCCGCCAGCGTGATCAGTTGGAAAGCATTGCAATCGAATTGACCCAACGCTTTGGCGTCGAAGTGCTGTTCCGGGCCTGCGACCTTGGCGAGCCACTGCGCTTGTCCGGGTTCCTGCTGGAGCTTGAAGAAGGCGAGCGGCAGATCGACCTGCTGGTGAACTGCGCCGGCATCGGCACCAGCGGGCCGTTCCTGGCCCAGGACTGGATGACCGAACAGGACCTGATGGAGGTCAACATCCTGGCCCTGACCCGAATGTGCCACGCACTCGGCAATGCCATGGCGCTGCACGGCGGCGGACAGATTCTCAATGTGGCGTCCATCGCGGCATTCCAGCCCGGCCCGTGGATGAGCACTTATTACGCCAGCAAGGCCTATGTGCTGCATTTCTCCGAAGGCTTGCGCGAAGAACTGAAAACCTGCGGCATCAAGGTCTCGGTGCTCTGCCCCGGCCCGACACGCACCGCGTTCTTCGGCACCGCGCAGATGGACACCGCCAGGCTCGACCGCAGCCAACAGCTGATGAGCGCCGAAGAAGTGGCGCTCTACACCGTACGCGCACTGGAAAAGAACAAAGCCATCATCATCCCCGGCCGTCACAACCGCTGGATCGCCTTCAGCCCGCGTTTCAGCCCACGCTGGCTGACCCGCAAGATCGCCGGCGCTGTCAACAAGGCCTATTGCCCACGTTGACTGGCTGAGTACACTCACCTTGCACATTCATAATGGAGAAACAGCTGTGGATACTCTGTTCACCAAGATCATCAACAGAGAAATACCCGCGGATATCATCTACGAAGATGATCAAGTCCTGGCGTTCAAGGACATCTATCCGGCGGCGCCCGTGCATTTCCTGGTCATTCCCAAGAAACACATCCCCACGCTCAATGACCTGACTGAAGAAGATAAAGCCCTGGCCGGTCATATCCTGTTCACCGCCCAGCGCCTGGCTGTAGAACAAGGGTGTGAAGAAGGTTTCCGGGTGGTGATGAACTGCAACCCGAAAGGCGGGCAGACCGTTTATCACATCCATATGCACGTGCTGGGCCAGCGCCAGATGAACTGGCCGCCGGGCTGATCAGCCTTTCAGCAAAGGTCGCCGCCCAGGCTGCGACTCCATGCCCTTGACGCAACGCAAACGCTTGCCCCTCTCTTGCGGTAAACTGGCCGCCGAGATTCTTCCCGGAGGTCAGCATGACTACCCAACGTCACTACTCGCCGATTGACCGTCTGTTGCTGCAAGCCGACATGGCCATGCGTACGCTGCTGCCCTTCAGCGGCCAGCCGTATCGCCCCTCGCCCGCCATCGTGCAGCCCGACGCGCAGATGAGCGAGACCGAGACCCGTCACGTCGCCGGCTTGATGCGCATCAACCATACCGGCGAAGTCTGCGCCCAGGCGCTGTACCAGGGCCAGGCGCTGACCGCCAAGCTGCCGCAGGTGCGCGCAGCCATGGAGCATGCCGCCGAGGAAGAAATCGATCACCTGGCCTGGTGCGAGCAACGCATCCGCCAGCTGGGCAGTCACCCGAGCGTGTTGAACCCGCTGTTCTACGGTTTATCGTTTGGGATCGGCGCCGCGGCCGGCCTGATCAGCGACAAGATCAGCCTGGGTTTTGTCGCAGCGACTGAACATCAGGTGTGCAAACACCTGGACGAACATCTGGAACAACTGCCGGCCGAAGACGAAAAGTCCCGTGCCATTCTTGAGCAGATGCGCATTGATGAAGAACATCACGCAGAAAGCGCGCTGGATGCCGGTGGTTTTCGCTTCCCGGCGCCAGTGCGGTTTGGCATGAGCCTATTGGCCAAGGTCATGACTAAAAGCACGTACCGAATCTGAGCCAAAAGAAGGGCGCTATCACAGCGCCCTTTCTTTTTGCCCGCCGATTGAGCGATCAACCCAACTCAATTATCTCGTAATCATGGGTAATGGCCACCCCGGCCGCGCCCAGCATGATCGACGCCGAGCAATACTTCTCCGCCGACAGTTCGATAGCGCGCTTCACCTGCGCCTCTTTCAGCGCCCTGCCCTTTACCACGAAATGCATGTGGATTTTGGTGAATACCTTGGGGTCTTCGGTGGCACGCTCGGCCTCCAGGAAGGCTTCGCAGCTTTCCACGGCCTGGCGGGATTTCTTCAGGATGCTGACCACGTCGAAATTGCTGCAACCGCCTACGCCCAGCAGGAGCATTTCCATCGGGCGTACGCCCAGGTTACGGCCACCGGCTTCCGGCGGGCCATCCATGACCACCACATGGCCACTGCCCGACTCACCGAGGAACATGGCTTCGCCCGCCCATTGGATGCGTGCCTTCATCGCCCAGACTCCACTGCTAAAAAAGGGTCGCCAGCTTAGCACAGGGCCCGCCTGCGTCAGCGTTTGCAACAAAAGCGATCAAAAGCAGGCTTTGCGCGGAAAATTGGCTAATCGAGTCAGAATGTGTCTGTTAAGCTGACGCCAAATCGATGGCGTAATGCCACCCTTTATACAGCGCGTATCAATGCCGATACCCGATGAATACAACAACTCCAACTATTTAGCGCAGTCTTTTCGGGATACAACCATGGTTGCCCTTACTCCCATACCCAAAATCAAGAATCTCGACAAACTGTTGATGCATTGCCAGCGCCGCCGCTACCCGGCCAAGCACAACATCATCTGCGCCGGCGAACGCTCCGAAACCCTGTTCTTCATTATCAAAGGCTCGGTCACCATCCTGATCGAGGATGAAGACGGCCGCGAAATGATCATCGCCTACCTGAACACCGGGGATTTTTTTGGGGAGTTGGGGTTGTTCGAACAAGCCGGCAAGGAACAGGAACGCAGCGCCTGGGTGCGTGCCAAGGTCGAGTGCGAAGTGGCCGAGATCAGCTACGCCAAATTCCGCGAACTGGCCCAGCAAGATCCCGACATCCTTTATGTCCTCAGCGGCCAGATTGCGCAACGCCTGCGGGACACCACGCGCAAAGTCGGCGACCTGGCATTCTTCGACGTCACTGGCCGTGTAGCGCGCTGCCTGCTTGACCTGTGCAAGCAACCGGACGCCATGACCCACCCCGATGGCATGCAGATCAAGGTCACGCGCCAGGAAATCGGGCGCATTGTCGGCTGTTCACGGGAGATGGTCGGACGCGTACTCAAAGACCTGGAAGAACGCAACCTGGTGCACGTCAAAGGCAAGACGATGGTGGTGTTCGGTACCCGTTAAACCGGCAGGAAGCTGGCCAACATCTGGCGGTACAAGGTGTCCAGCCGGCTGATCGCATCGGGCGCCGGGAAGGCTTCGTGCAGGGCGATATGGCTGTCGGCACGCACCCGCTGTTCAAGACCGCAGGCTTCATTGAAGCGGTTGACCGCCGCGATCAGGTCTTCGCGATCGTTTTCCAGCAACAGTGCACCGTGCACCAGGCCCACCGGGCGCCCCCCGCTTTGACGCCAGCGCTGGGCAGTGCCAACCATTTTCCGGCCATTGAGATTGACGTTGTAGCGACCGTCGCAAAATGCGCCGTCGATCTCGCCGACAGACGCATCGCCGCCCAACTCGATCAGCAAGTCGCAGATCGGCTGACATAAACGCAGGTAACCGGTTTCGATACGATTCTGGTCGCCCTCACTGCGCGGCGGGGCGTAGACCAGGGCGATGTTGACTGTGGCACTCGACTGCGGCACCGGCTCACCGCCGGTTTCACGCAGCAGCACCGGCCAACCCGCATCGGCTGAAACCTGGCTGGCGGTTTCAAAGGCCGGCAAGCGGCTCAACCGACGCGGCATGACCAAAGCCTGATCGCTGGGTTGCCAGAACAACAACCCATACTCCCGCTCACCTGCGCAAACAGCCGCCAGCAGGTCTTGCTCGGCGGCAAGTCCTGCTTCGACGGTCATCGCCACCGGCTGCGTCATCATCAATCCAGCGTCGAACCGCTGACCGCCATGCCCCGCTCCGGGAAGAACAGGCGCTGCAATTCAGCCCCCGGGTTCTCGGCACGCATGAAGGTCTCGCCCACCAGGAACGAGTACACGCCACTGATCTCCATCAACTCCACATCGGCACGGTTGACGATGCCACTCTCGGTGATCACCAGACGGTCACGCGGAATCCGCGGCAGCAGGTCGAGGGTGTTTTCCAGGCTGACTTCGAAGGTGTGCAGGTTACGGTTATTGACCCCCACCAGCGGTGTGTCGAGGGTTTTCAAGGCGCGTTCCAGCTCATCGCCGTCATGCACTTCCACCAGCACGTCGAGGCCGACGCTTTTGGCGACGGCAGCCAACTCGGCCATCTTCACGTCATCCAGCGCGGAAACGATCAGCAGCACGCAGTCGGCGCCCAGGGCACGGGCTTCGACGATCTGATACGGGTCGACCATGAAGTCCTTGCGGATCACCGGCAACTTGCACGCGGCGCGGGCCTGCTGCAGGAACAGGTCGGAACCCTGGAAGTAGTCGATATCGGTCAGCACGGACAGGCAAGTCGCCCCTCCCTTCTCATAGCTGACGGCGATTTCCGATGGCACAAAGTGTTCGCGGATCACGCCTTTGCTCGGCGAGGCTTTCTTGACCTCGGCGATCACGGCCGGTTGCTTCTGCTTGGCCTGGGCGATCAGTGCATTGGCGAAACCGCGCGGTGCATCGGCGATCTTTGCCTGGGCTTCCAGCTCGGCCAGGCTCACGCGGGCGCGCCGCTCGGCAACTTCTTCAGCCTTGCGGGCCAGGATTTTTTCCAAAACGGTCGGCACACTCATCCTTCATTCTCCATCTTGAATACTGCGGTGAATGCTCCCAGCTCTTCGAGCTTCTCACGAGCCAGACCGGTGTGCAGCGCATCGTGGGCCAAGGCAACACCCTCCTTAAGACTATAGGCGTGGTCGGCTGCATAAAGTGCCGCGCCAGCATTCAAAACAATCATCTCGGCGGCTTTCTGACCGTTCTCGGTCTTGCGACGGCCCAAGGCATCACGAATCAGTTCCAGGGAGGCCGCCGGGCTTTCCACCGCCAGGCCGTGCAGGCTCTGGCTCTTCATGCCCAGGTCTTCCGGCTCGACCCAATACTCAGTGACCTGGTCATTTTTCAGCTCCGCCACGAAGGTCGGTGCCGCCAGGCTGAATTCGTCCAGGCCGTCCTTGGAATGCACCACCAGCACATGCTTGCTGCCCAGGCGTTGCAGTACTTCGGCCAATGGCCGGCACAGCGCCTGGCTGAACACACCCACGACCTGGTGTTTCACACCGGCCGGATTCGTAAGCGGGCCGAGCATGTTGAACAGGGTACGAAGGCCGAGATCCTTGCGCGGGCCGGCAGCATGCTTCATCGCACCGTGGTGGGATTGGGCAAACATGAACCCAATACCGACGTTGTCGATACAGCGCGCCACTTGGATCGGGGTCAGGTTCAGGTAGATCCCCGCCGCTTCCAGCAAGTCGGCGCTGCCACTCTTGCCGGAGACCGCGCGGTTACCGTGCTTGGCCACAGTACAACCCGCCGCCGCCACCACAAACGAAGAAGCCGTCGACACGTTGAAGATGTTCGCACCGTCACCGCCGGTGCCGACCACGTCGACCACACCATCAAGGGTCTTGAGCTCGACCTTGTCCGCCAGCTCGCGCATAACCGACACGGCGCCGACGATTTCGTCGATGCTTTCGCTTTTCATGCGCATGGCCATCATGAACGCGCCGATCTGCGCGTCGGTGCATTGACCGGTCATGATCTCGCGCATCACATCGCTCATTTCAGCGGTGCTCAGGTCCAGGTGGCCGACGATACGGCTCAGGGCAGTCTTGATATCCATGGAAAGTCCTTAGCGCGTGCCGCCGCTCTGCTTGAGAAAATTGGCGAACAGCTCGTAGCCCTGCTCGGTCAGGATCGATTCGGGGTGGAATTGCACCCCTTCGATATTCAGTGTCTTGTGGCGCAGGCCCATGATCTCGTCGACCGAGCCGTCCTCCAGTTGGGTCCAGGCGGTCAGTTCCAGGCAATCCGGAAGGGTTTCGCGCTTGACCACCAACGAATGGTAGCGGGTCACGGTCACCGGCAAGTTAAGCCCATGGAACACGCCCTGATCATGATGGAATACCGGACTGGTCTTGCCGTGCATCACCTGGCGTGCACGCACCACGTCACCGCCAAAGGCCTGGCCGATGGACTGGTGGCCCAGGCATACGCCCAGGATCGGCAGCTTGCCGGCGAAATACTGGATCGCCTCCAGGGAAATACCCGCCTCGGTCGGCGTGCACGGGCCTGGCGAAACCACGATGCGCTCCGGGTTCAGGGCGGCGATCTCGGCGACGGTCAGTTCGTCATTGCGCACTACCTTGACCTCGGCACCCAACTCGCCCAGGTACTGCACAACGTTGTAGGTAAAGGAATCGTAGTTATCAATCATCAGCAACATGGGGGAACCTCAGGAATTGGGGGTCTGTTCAGCCAGCGCAACGGCGCGGAACATCGCGCGGCGCTTGTTCAGGGTTTCTTCCCATTCGAGGGCCGGCACCGAGTCGGCGACAATCCCGCCACCGGCCTGCACGTGCAGCTCCCCGTCCTTGATCACGGCGGTGCGGATCGCAATGGCCGTGTCCATGTTGCCGTTCCAGGCGAAATAACCCACGGCACCGCCGTAGACCCCACGCTTGACCGGCTCCAGCTCGTCGATGATTTCCATCGCGCGGATCTTCGGCGCACCCGACAAGGTGCCCGCCGGCAGAATCGCGCGCAACGCATCCATCGCCGTCAGGCCAGCCTTCAGCTCGCCGGTAACGTTGGACACGATATGCATCACGTTGGAATAACGCTCGATCACCATCTTCTCGGTGAGCTTCACCGAACCGATTTCCGAGACACGCCCGGTGTCATTACGACCCAGGTCGATGAGCATCAAGTGCTCGGCGATTTCCTTGTCGTCGCTCAGCAGGTCTTCTTCCAGCGCCAGGTCAGCTTCTTCGGTTGCACCCCGTGGGCGCGTGCCGGCGATCGGGCGCACGGTGATCAGGTTGTCTTCGACGCGCACCAGCACTTCCGGCGAACTGCCCACCACGTGGAAGTCACCAAAGTTGAAGAAGTACATGTACGGCGTCGGGTTGAAGCAACGCAGCGCCCGGTACAGATCGATCGGCGCGGCCTTGAAGTCGATGGACATACGCTGCGACGGCACCACCTGCATGCAGTCGCCGGCGAGGATGTATTCCTTGATGGTATCGACGGCCCGCTCGTAGTCATCCTGGGTAAAGCTTGAACGAAAGATCGGGTCGGCCGCCGGCGGACGGCTGAGGTCCAGGCCGCGACGCGGGGTGATCGGCTGGCGCAGTTTTTCCAGCAGGGCTTCGAGGCTGGCCCGGCCTTGCTCGAACGCATCGGCCCGGGACGGGTCGGCCAGCACGATCGCGTGCATCTTGCCGGCGAGGTTGTCGAACACCACGACCGCATCGGAGACCATCAGCAGAATGTCCGGCACGCCCAACGGGTCCGGGTTCGGGCATTGGCCCAAACGTTTTTCCACATAACGCACGCAGTCATAACCGAAGTAACCCACCAGGCCGCCGTTGAAGCGCGGCAGGCCGGCAATGGTCGGCACGTTGTAGCGCGCCTTGAAGGCTTCGACGAACGCCAACGGGTCTTCGACATCATGGTGTTCGATCTCGACGCCATCATGGGTAATGCTCACATGATGGTCATGTACCCGCAGCACCGTGCGGCACGGCAGGCCGATGATCGAGTAACGCCCCCACTTCTCGCCGCCCTGTACGGACTCGAGCAGGTAGGAGTTAGGCTCATCGGCCAGTTTCAGGTAGATCGACAGCGGCGTGTCGAAGTCGGCCAGGGTTTCGCAGGCCAGGGGAATGCGGTTGTAGCCGGCAGCGGCCAAACGCAGGAATTCTTCGCGGGTCATGATATGCCTCGTGGCTTGAGGGTCTAACAGTCAGGTATGCAAACGTGCCGCAGGGCGCGGCCAGGAACAGTCAGGCGCGCCAACGCCAGCGGGCCAGGGCCTTGATGACTTTCATCCAGAGTTTGCGAGTGACCACCACGATGGAATTTCCAGAAGGGGACGGATCGGTGTCGGGCAACGTTATCTCAGCGCCCGCTCCCAAGCAACCGGGGATTAACAGGCGCAGGTCATCAATCACCATCGCCGGCGACTCTTCGGCGATCGGCCGACCATGGTTATAGCCGTAGCTGAGGGCCACGCACTGCACGCCCGCGGCCTTCGCCGCCTGCACATCACTGCGTGAATCGCCGACAAACAACGATTGCGAGGCCGGGATATTGGCCATTTTCATCACGAAAAACAGCGCCGCCGGGTCGGGCTTTTTCTGCGGCAGGGTGTCGCCACCGATGATCCATCGGAAATACCGACCGATTTTCATCTGGTCCAGCAGCGGCGCGACGAAGCGTTCCGGCTTGTTGGTGATCAGGGCCATTTCCACGCCCTGCTTGCTCAGCCATTTGAGGGTGTCACGTACGCCGGGGTAGACCACGGTCAGTTCATGGCCGTCTTCATAGGCGGCGTTGAACAGCTCCAGGGCGTGTTCAGCCTCGACGTCATCCACGCCTTCGGCATCGATATTATTAGCCAGGGCGCGGCGCACCAGCATCTGCGCACCGTTGCCGACCCACTCACGCACCGACTCGATCCCGGCCGGCTTGCGCCCCAGCTTGAGCAGCATCTCGTCCACCGCCGCTGCCAGGTCGGGTACCGAGTCGATCAAGGTACCGTCCAGATCGAACATCACCAGCCGTGGCAGTTTGCCGGGGAACAGCTGCTCAAAGCCGCTCATGGACGTGCCAGCGCCAGTTCGGCACGCATCTTGTCGATGACTTCCTGATAGTCCGGCGCGTTGAAGATCGCCGAGCCGGCCACGAAGGTGTCGGCGCCCGCTGCGGCGATTTCGCGGATGTTGTTGACGTTGACCCCGCCGTCGATCTCCAGGCGGATGTCGCGACCGGAAGCATCGATCAGCGCGCGAGCTTCACGCAGCTTGTTCAGGGTGCCCGGGATGAACTTCTGGCCGCCGAAGCCTGGGTTAACGCTCATCAGCAGGACCATGTCGACCTTGTCCATCACGTACTCAAGCACACTCAACGGCGTGGCCGGGTTGAACACCAGGCCCGCCTTGCAGCCGCCTTCGCGGATCAGTTGCAGGGTGCGGTCGACGTGCAGCGAGGCTTCCGGGTGGAAGGTGATGTAGGTCGCGCCGGCTTCCACGAAGTCGCCGATGATGCGATCCACCGGGCTGACCATCAGGTGCGCATCGATCGGCGCGGTGATGCCGTACTTGCGCAGCGCCGCACACACCATCGGGCCGATGGTCAGGTTGGGCACGTAGTGGTTGTCCATGACGTCGAAGTGCACGAAATCGGCACCGGCGGCCAACACCTTGTCCACTTCCTCACCCAGGCGGGCGAAATCGGCGGAGAGAATCGATGGAGCAATAACGAAGGGCTGCATGACGCACCTTTTTTGAGCTAAATCACGATGGCGCGCATTGTATACCTCATGCTTTGCCGCGCGCACCGTGACCTGGCTCAACGGCTAGTAAGCCGCCCGGTAGATTTTCTCGATATCGGCGGCGCTGAGCTTGCGCGGATTGTTACGCATCAGCCGCTCAATGCCTGCCGCCTCAACCGCCATCGCCGGGATCGCGTCCTCGGGCACGCCGAAACTGCGCAGGCCTGCCGGAATCTCGACGGCGGCACACAGTCGCGTCATCGCGTCCACTGCCTGATCGGCCGCATCGTTGACGCTCAAGCCGGTGACATTCACGCCCATGGCCTGTGCAATCTCCTGCATGCGCTCCACACAGGCCAATTTGTTCCAGTGCATCACATAGGGCAGCAACAGCGCGTTGCTCACCCCATGGGCAATGTTGAAACGCCCACCCAACGGGTACGCCAACGCATGCACCGCGCCGACCCCGGCGTTACCGAACGCCATGCCGGCCATCAGGCTGGCGGTGGCCATGTCGTCACGAGCCTGCAGGTTGGCCGGGTTGGCGTAGGCCTTGGGCAGCGCCTTGGCAATCAACTTGATCGCGCCGATGGCCAGCGCATCAGTGATCGGCGAGGCATTCAGCGACAAGTAGGACTCGATGGCATGCACCAGCGCATCCACACCACTGGCGGCGGTAACGCTGCGCGGGCAGGTGAGGGTCATTTGCGGGCTGATCAAGGCCACATCCGGCAGAAGGTAGTCGCTGACGATGCCTTTTTTCAGCTGTGCGGCCTTGTCGGAGAGGATCGCCACATTGGTCACCTCCGAACCGGTGCCGGCCGTGGTCGGGATGGCGATCAACGGCGGGCCCTTGCGCGGCACCTGGTCGACGCCAAAGAGGTCCGACAGCGCACCGTGGTAACCGGCATAGGCGGCTACGCTTTTGGCGATATCGATGGCGCTGCCGCCGCCCAGCCCGATCAGGCCGTCATGCCCGCCCTCGCGGTAAACGCGCATGCAGTCCTCGACGATGGCGATTTCCGGGTCGGGCAGTACGCGGTCGAAAATCTCGTAGGTGCGCTCGCCCAAGTGTTCGAGGGCCAGCGCCACGGTGCCGGACTTGACCAGCGCGGCGTCGGTGACGATCAGCGGGTTGTCCACATCCAGGCGGGTGAGTTCAAAGGCCAGTTGTTCGATGGCGCCAGCGCCGGTCAGCAGTTTGTGGGCGATCTTGAATGAGGAAGTACTCATGTGCGCGGCCTCTTATTAAGTGATGGGCTGGCACAAGAGTAGCTCGGAAACTTGGGTTGCCTAGCATTCAGAGGCTGAATGGTGATTTCCAACACAACACAAAACCATGTGGGAGAGGGCTTGCCCCCTCCCACACTTGAATCTCCAGCAGGCCGTTAGACTGCCGCGGTGCGCAGTTTCTCGCTACGCCCGCGCAGCCATTCCAGGGTCAGCAACAGCAATACCGAGAAGGCAATCAACAAGGTTGCCGCCGCCGCAATCGTCGGGCTGAGGTTCTCGCGGATGCCGCTGAACATCTGACGCGGCAGCGTCGCTTGCTCAGGGCCGGCGAGGAACAGCGTCACCACCACTTCATCGAACGACGTGGCGAAAGCAAACAGCGCCCCGGAAATCACCCCCGGCGCAATCAACGGCAAGGTCACTCGGCGAAAAGCCGTCAACGGCGAAGCCCCGAGGCTCGCCGCCGCCCGCACCAGGTTGTGGTTGAACCCCTGCAACGTGGCCGACACCGTGATGATCACAAACGGCACGCCCAGCACCGCATGCACCACGATCAACGAGAAGAAGCTGTTACCCAGTCCCAGCGGTGCAAAGAACAGGTAACTGGCCACACCGATAATCACCACCGGCACCACCATCGGTGAAATCACCAGTGCCATCACCAGCGCCTTGCCGGGGAAGTTGCCACGGGTCAGGCCGATGGCCGCCAGGGTGCCGAACACCATGGCCAGCACCGTGGCCGCCGGGGCGACGATGATGCTGTTCTTGAGTGCACGCATCCACTCGGCCGAGGCAAAGAAGTCCTGGTACCAGTGCAGCGAGAAGCCTTGCAACGGGTACACCAGGAAACTGCCGCTGTTGAACGACAGCGGAATGATCACCAGCACCGGCAGGATCAAGAACAACAGGATCAAGCCGCAGAGGATCCGCAAGCTGTAGAACCAGACCCGTTCAACGGGCGACATGTAAGGGCTCAGCATCGCAAGGTCTCCTCAGCTCAGGCGCAGGCGACTGGCGCCCACCAGCCGGTTGTAGATCAGGTACAGCACCACGGTGGCCAGCAGCAGCAAGCCACCCAGTGCCGTCGCCATGCCCCAGTTGATACTGGTGTTGGTGTAGAACGCCACGAAGTAGCTGACCATCTGATCGTTCGGGCTGCCCAGCAGCGCCGGGGTGATGTAGTAACCAATCGCCAGGATGAACACCAGCAGGCAACCGGCGCCGACGCCGGCATAGGTCTGCGGGAAGTACACGCGCCAGAAGCTGGTGAACGGGTGGCAACCCAGGGAAATCGCCGCACGCATGTAGGTGGGCGAGATGCCCTTCATCACGCTGTAGATCGGCAGGATCATGAATGGCAGCAGGATGTGCACCATCGAGATGTAGACCCCGGTGCGGTTGAACACCAGTTCCAAGGGTTTATCGATCAAGCCCATGCCCATCAAGGCGCTGTTGATCAGGCCGCCGGACTGCAGCAACACGATCCACGCCGCCACCCGCACCAGGATCGAGGTCCAGAACGGCAGCAACACCAGAATCATCAGCAAGTTACTCTTGCGTGCCGGCAGGTTGGCCAGCAGATAGGCCAGGGGATAGGCCAGCAGCAAGCAGATGGCAGTGATTACCAGGCCCATCCAGAAGGTACGGGCGAAGATGTCCAGGTAGATTGCCTGGTCAGGTGTGGCCGGCGCGATTTCGCCGAGGTCGTCGATGCGATGATCGACGGCCGCCAGGAGGTAGAACGGTGTCAGGCTGCTGGTGTTGCGCCGGATCGCCTGCCAGTACGCCGGGTCGCCCCAGCGTTCGTCGAGGTTTTCCAACGCTTCTTTATAAGAGCCGGGCGCTTCACTGAACGGCAGCGCCCGCGCGGTTTTGGTCAGCAGGCTACGGTAGCCGGCCAGTTCCATGTTCAAGCGTTTGGACAGATCGCCCAGGGTCTGGTTTTTGCGCGCTTCGCCCAGGTCCTCGCTGAGGGCCTGGTACACCGGTTCACCCGGCAAGCCACGGCCGTCCCAGGCCGTCACCGCGACCACGGTACGCGGCAAGCCGCCCACCACTTCCGGATTGCCGACGCTCTTGAACAGCAAAGCAACGATCGGCACCAGGAACACCAGCAACAAGAACAGCACCAGCGGCGCAATCAAGGCCTGGGCCTTCCAGCGATTTAGCCGCTCGGCACGCGCCAGGCGCTGCTTGAGGGTGGGGCTGTTGACCTCGTTCGAGGGAACGGCGATGGCCATGGCTGACTCCGGTAAGACTGAAAATGACGACAGTTTCGTGCGATGTACAACAGACCCTGTGGCGAGCGGGCTTGCCCCGCGTTGGGCTGCGCAGCAGCCCCATTAAACCCACCGCGCTCTGCCTGATCGAGCGCGGCGCCTGGTTTTAGGGCCGCTACGCAGCCCAACGCGGGGCAAGCCCGCTCGCCACAATCAGCAAACACACAACAACAGTGTTGGGTTACTTGGCCGCCCAGGAATTGAAGCGCTGCTCCAGCTGCTCGCCGTTATCCGCCCAGAAGCTCACATCGATCTGCACCTGGTTGGCGATGTTTTCCGGGGTGGTCGGCATGTCCTTGAGGATGTCCTTGGCCAGCAACGGCACGGCTTGGGTGTTGGCCGGGCCGTAGGCGATGTTTTCCGAGTAGGTCTTCTGCTGCTGAGGCTGTACTGAGAAAGCGATGAATTTCTTCGCCACTTCGGCACGGTCCTTGGCCAGGCCTTTAGGGATGGCCCAGGCGTCGAAGTCGTAGATGCCGCCGTTCCACACCACTTTGAGGTTGCTTTCTTTCTGTACGGCGGCGATGCGGCCGTTGTAGGCCGAACTCATCACGACGTCACCGGAAGCGAGGTACTGCGGCGGCTGTGCGCCGGCTTCCCACCACTGGATCGACGGCTTGAGTTCATCGAGTTTCTTGAATGCACGGTCCTGGCCATCTTTGCCGGCCAGCACTTTGTACACGTCTTTCGGCGCCACACCGTCGGCCATCAAGGCGAACTCCAGGGTGTACTTGGCGCCTTTACGCAGGCCGCGCTTGCCCGGGAATTTCTTGGTGTCCCAGAAATCTGCCCAACTGGTGGGGGCGGAGGTGAGTTTGTCGGCGTTGTAGGCGAGCACGGTCGACCACACGAAGAAACCCACGCCACATGGCTGGATGGCGCCCTTCACATAGTCGGCGGTGTTGCCGAACAGTTTCGGGTCCAGCGGCTCGAACATGTCTTCGTCACAGCCACGGGAGAGTTCCGGCGATTCCACTTCCACCAGGTCCCAGGACACGCTCTTGGTGTCGACCATGGCTTTCACCTTGGCCATTTCACCGTTGTACTCGCCGGCGACGATCTTGCCATTGCCCGCGCTTTCCCAAGGTGCGTAGAACGCCTTGACCTGGGCCGCCTTGTTCGCGCCACCGAAGGACACGACCGTCAGGTCCGGGCCTGCCATGGCCTGGGTTGCGCCGATCAAGCCAATGGCCAGCGCCGAATACTTAAGGGATCTCAACATTGTTGTTCTCTCCACGTGCAGGGTTGGTGAAGCCAGGGGGCGATCAATTCGCCTCTAGAAGTGGGTCGAGTGCGCGAACGTG
The DNA here is from genome assembly GCF_900112095.1 of Pseudomonas sp. NFPP24. Lineage (NCBI taxonomy): Bacteria > Pseudomonadati > Pseudomonadota > Gammaproteobacteria > Pseudomonadales > Pseudomonadaceae > Pseudomonas > Pseudomonas sp. NFPP24. The sequence continues at coordinate 757,818 of NZ_FOKD01000001.1, read as the reverse complement.
CTCGACTTGCCAGCCAATCGGTACCACGTCGCCGACCGCCAGGGCTGGGTCCAGCTCGGCAATCGGTTGTTTCACAAAAAAATCGGTCTTGCCGCAGACTTCCAGGCGCACGCGCACGTGGTCGCCCAGGTAGATGAATTCCGCCACCCGCCCCGAGAAACGGTTGACGCAGCTCTCGCTGGAACCATTGAGGCTGACGCGCTCCGGGCGCACCGACAGGGTCACCGGGCCACCGACCTGGCCGACATTCACCGCCAGTGCCTCGACCTTCTCGCCCCGTGCCAGCTCCACCACGCAGCGCTCGCCGGTGTGGCTGTGCAGGCGACCATTGAGGCGGTTGTTCTCACCGATGAAGTTGGCGACAAAGGTGTTCTTCGGTTCTTCGTACAAGGTGCGCGGCGCGGCGATCTGCTGGATCTCGCCTTGATGGAATACCGCCACGCGGTCAGACATGGTCAGCGCTTCGCCCTGGTCATGGGTCACGTACACCACAGTCACGCCGAGGCGCTGGTGCAGGTGCTTGATCTCCATCTGCATGTGTTCGCGCAGTTGCTTGTCGAGGGCGCCGAGGGGTTCGTCCATCAGCACCAATTGCGGTTCGAACACCAGCGCCCGGGCCAGCGCCACGCGCTGCTGCTGGCCGCCGGAGAGTTGTGCCGGGTAACGTTGGGCGAAGGCATCGAGCTGGACCATGCTCAACACGCGTTTGACCCGCTCGCTGATATCGGTCTTGCTCAAGCCCCGCACCGACAGCGGGAACGCCAGGTTCTCGGCGACGGTCATGTGCGGGAACAAGGCGTAGTTCTGGAACACCATGCCGATGTCGCGCTTGTGCGGTGGCACGTTGTTGATGGACCGCCCGGCCAGCTGGATTTCGCCGGCGGTCGGCGTCTCGAAGCCGGCGAGCATCATCAGGCTGGTGGTCTTGCCCGAACCGGAAGGCCCGAGCAGGGTGAGGAACTCGCCCTTGCGAATCTCCAGGTTGAGGTCTTTGACGATCAGGTTCTCGCCGTCGTAGCTCTTCTGCACGCCACGAAAGCTGACCAGCACATCATTTGAATCCACCTCGCTCATACCCGCACCTTTTTGTTTTGGACTGCTGTGGAACAAGCGTAGTCCAGGCGCCAGCCCCCGGAAATCGGGGGCCAGGAGAGAATTGCATCGGTCGGGTGGAAGGTTGGGGGTAGGGATTGCCCTACAGGGATGGCGCGTACGGGACAGCACAGCCGCAAGGGGCGAGCTGCAAGCGGCAAGAATGGGTTTGACGGTGTTTTGGGAGTGTCGTTATTAGATACGTCGCTAGAGGAGCTTGTGCTCCATGGCGTACTTCACCAGTTCAGCCAGTGAGGTGATATTGAGCTTTTGCATCAACCGCGCCTTGTGCGTGCTGATGGTCTTGCTGCTCAGCGCCAGCTGCTGGGCGATGTCGTTGACGTTGGCACCCTGGGCCAGGCGTTCGAACACCGAGAATTCGCGCTCGGAAAGCAACGAATGCAGCGGTCGGGTATCGGTGAGGCCGACTTCGAAGACCATGCGGTCGGCCAGGTCCGGGTCGATGTAGCGCCCGCCGGCCGCCACCTTGCGGATCGCCGTGAGCAACAGCGCCGGGTCACTGTCCTTGGTGGCATACCCGGCGGCGCCAACCTTCAAGGCGCGGGCGGCCATTTGCGCTTCGTCGTGCATCGACAACACCAGGATGGCCGGCGGATTGTTCAGCGCACGGATGCGCGCAATCGCTTCCAGGCCGTTGACGCCGGGCATCGAGATGTCCAGCAACACCACCTCGCACGGCACGTGACGCAAGGTCTCCAGCAACTGCTCGCCATTGCCGGCCTCACCCACCACCAGCAGGTCCTTGGCCAGGCCGATCAACTGCTTGATGCCTTCACGAACAATGGTGTGGTCTTCGGCTACCAGTACACGGATCACAGGCGCTTCCTCTTGGTGTTATGCATCCAACGGCACCGTGACGCTCAGGGTGGTGCCCTCCCCCAACTCGCTGTCCAGACTCAATTGCCCGCCCATGATCAGCACTCGCTCGCGCATGCCTACCAGACCGAATGATACCGGACGGCCCTGGGCCTGGACGAAACCGACGCCGTCATCACTGATGGTCAGCCGCAGATGCGTGCCTTCCACTGCCAGGGTCAGTTCGACAGTATGCGCCTGGGCATGGCGCATCACATTGGTCAGCGCCTCCTGCAGGATGCGGAACAGGCCGATGGCCTTGGCATCGCTCAAGGTCGGCAGGTTATCCGGCACCTGGACCAGGCAAGGGATGTGCGTGCGCGCCTCAAAACGCCGCGCCTGCCATTCGATGGCTGAGGCAATGCCGGCATCCAGAATCGGCGGGCGCAGCGCGGTCGCCACATCGCGTACCAATTGGAATAACTGGGCGATCAGGCGCTTCATGCTGTTCAAGCGCTCGTGCAAACCGGGGTCGAGTTGCGCATAGGCCAGCTCGCACATCGAGGTTTCGAGCTTGAGCACCGTAAGCATCTGCCCGAGCTCGTCGTGCACTTCACGGGCGATACGGGCCTTTTCTTCCTCGCGCACGGTTTCCAGGTGGGCAGAGAGTTCGCGCAGCTGCGCTTCACTTTGCAGCAACGCGGCCAACGTCCGGCGCAATTCGGTGACGTCGTTGAGGTAGACCACCAGGTACTCGGCCTCGGCAAACCGCAGAAAACTCAAGGACACATTGGTCGGCAGGATGCTGCCATCGGCACGTCGGCAATCGGTGGCAAAGTTCTGCGGGCCGTCTTCGCTGGCCCGCGCGCGTTTCCACAGGTTGAGCCAGCGGTCCATATCCAGGCTTGGATCCAGGTCAGCCAATGGCCGCTCGATCAGTGCACCGGGGCTATAGCCGAGCATAGTTTCGGCGGCACGGTTGGCGTAGCGCACATGGCTGTCCCAGTTGACCCACAAGATGCCCACGGTGCTCTGATCGATGGAAAACTGCGTCAGGCGCAAGGCTTCGGCCCCGGCGGCGCGGGCGGCGCTTTCTTCGCGGGCGGCCAATAACCCATGCTCGAGCACCCGTTGCTGGCGGCGCTGCCAGAACACGACAACCAGGCTGGCGAGCAAAAACAGGCCCAGCAACAGGCTGAGGTTTTGCCACAGGCCTGGGGTTTCCGTCAGGCGTGGGTACTTGGGTTGCAGCCAGCGGCTATGCAATTGGTCCAGGTCGCGGGCGGGGATGGCGCGCAAGGCGCTTTCCATGATGCCGGCCAGCTCCGGCCACTCCCGGCGCGTGGCCACCCGCAACAACTGTGGCAGGCCGATATCCCCCACTACCGCCAACCCGGCGAACTCCGCCTCGCCGGACAAGCGACTCAATTGCGCCTCGTCCACCACCGCATAGCGTGCCTGCTGGCTCACCAGTAGCTGCAGGGCCTGGCGCTCCATCGGCACGCCTTGCAGGTTGAGGCCGGGATAGGTGCTGCGCAGGTAGTCCGCCACGGCGCTGGGCATGCGCACGGCAACGCGGGATTGCTCATCGAGTTTCTCCAACTCCACAGCGCCGCCGCCCTCGCGGATGCCGACAATGTGCTGCGGCACACGCATGTAAGGGTCGGTGAACAACCACAGGCGTAAACCGGCCGGGGTTTGTTGCAGGCCGGGGGCGATGTCCACTTCGCCCTCGCGCACAGCGGCTTCCAGTTGCTCCTGGTTGGGGAAGTTGCGCCAGGTCAGCTCGATGTTCAGTGCCTTGGCCAACCACTGCATCAACTCGACGTTCGCCCCGGACAATCGCTGCAAACGCCGGTCGTATTGCGCATACGGCGCCTGCAATACCAGGCCCACCCGCAGTTCCGGGTGCTGGGCCAGCCACTCGCGTTGCTGCACATTGAGCTGCGCCTGGGGAGTGGCGGGCGCAGGGGCGGCATTTGCGATCAAGGCAAGGCAGCAACAGCCGATAACCAGCAGACAGCGAAAAACCATGATTGACGTCTCACATCACTGACAAATACTGACCAACCCATTAGGCTGCCGGAATCACTTCTGGCCGGGAATTTACGATGCCCTTTGTTCACCGTTCGGCACTGCCAGCATTGTGCCTGTCGCTACTTATTACCAGTGCCTTTTCCGTGCAGGCCGCTGACGCCCCCGCACCGGCCGCCGAAAAACCGGTCGAGCGCCAGCCTTTACCCGAGCGTAGCCAGGAGGAAGCCAGTGCACTGGAGCGCAAAATCCCGCAACAGGAACAGCAACAATTGCAGGCCGGCAGCGATTCATTCCTGGCCCTGTGGAAACCGGCCAACAGCGCCGAGCCCGAAGGTGTGGTGATTATCGTACCGGGCGCCGGCGAAAGTGCTGACTGGCCGCAAGCAATCAGCCCGTTGCGGCACAAATTGCCGGATGCCAATTGGGGCTCCCTCAGCCTGTCGCTGCCGGATGTGAGCGTGGACACGCTGCCACCACGTGTGATGGAAGCGCCCAAGGCTACCGTCGACACCAGCAGCAAGGAAGCGAGCACCGCCGACAAACCTATCGAACAAGCCGCCAGCGCCGAAGCCGAAGGCACCGACCCGGCCGTGGTGCCTGGCGCCGATGAACAGGACAAGACCGACGCTTCGCGCATTTTCGCGCGCATCGACGCCGCAGTGGCCTTCGCCCAGACCCAGAGCGCACGCAGCGTGGTGCTGCTCGGCCATGGCACCGGCGCCTGGTGGGCCGCACGTTATTTGAGCGAGAAGCAGCCGTCCCAGGTGCAGAAGTTCGTCATGGTCGCGGCGCAGACGCCCACCGGTCGTCACCCGGATGTGCAACAACTGGCCCCCGGCCTGAAGTTGCCGACCGCCGATGTGTTCTATCAAGACAGCGCTCAATCACGCAAAAACGCACTGGCCCGTGCCCAGGCGGCCAAGCGTTTGAAGAATGATGGCTATAAGCAGGTGTCGTTGAAAGCCTTGCCCGGCAACAGTGATGCCGGGCAGGAGCAGTTGTATCGCAGGGTTCGCGGCTGGTTGAGCCCGCAGGCCAGCGTCGACTGAAACCTAGCGGAAATCCCGGCGCTCGCGAATCAACGTATAGGCGTTGTGCAATTCACGGGTACGCTCGGTCGCCTCACGCACCTGCGCGGCGCTGGCACCCGTGCCGGCAATCTTGTCCGGGTGATGGCGACTGAGCAGGCGGCGATAAGCACGCTTGATTGCCGATGGCTCGGTGGTGGCCGTCACCCCCAGCAAGCGCAACGCCTCCTGATAAGTGATGCCGCGACTGACCAATGGCCTGTGCTCAGGCTTGAAGTCAGCGGCCAATGCCTGGAGCTGTTGTGGCGTCCAGCCCAGCCATTTGCCCCACAGGTCGATCAGGTCGCGTTCGGCGTCATCCGCCTTGCCATCGGCCCACGCCATACGCCAGCACGCGCGCAACACACCTTCGGCGGCGTGGGGCTGGGCCTTGAGCACACGCAGGTAGCTGCGCATCCGGTCAGCGCCGGACTTGCCGCGATTGAACGCCGCTATCGCACGGCGCTGGGCCGACTCGGTCATGTCCAGCGAACGCATCTCCTGACGCGCCTGCTGGATATGCCCATCCACCACACGCCCATTGCTCTTGGCCAGGCGCCCCAGCAACACAAACAACAACTCGTCATTGCGCAACGCCGGGCGCCCGCCCAGGCGCTCGCGCAATTGGGCCCAACTGCGCAGTTGCAGGCGGCGGTCCAGCGCCTGCCCCAACAGTGCGCCCAACATGGCCCCCGGAATACTGGCAATGGCAAAGCCAGCCCCCGCGCCGATCAGCGTCCCTGGCCACAGCATGCTACTGCCCCGCTGCCAGCAGGGTTTCGACCTGCGCCAGGCGCTCCAGCGTGCCGACATCAATCCAGCGTCCCGCCATGTGTTCCCCCGTTACCAGACCTTTGGCCATGGCTGCCCGCAACAGCGGCGCCAGCTTGAAGGCACCCGCGCTGCACCCCGCGAACAGCCTGGGGTCGAGCACGGAAATGCCACTGAAGGTCAGGTTATCGGCACCGGCCGCCGCATCATGAAGCAAACCCTGATCCAGGTAGAAATCGCCACCCGAAGGGTGATGCGCCGGGTTATCGACCATCACCAGATGGGCCAGGCCCTTGAGCGGTTGCTTGAGCCGGGTGAAGTCGTAATCGGTCCAGATGTCGCCGTTGACCACCAGGAACGGTTCGTCGCCCAGCAACGGCAGCGCCTGGAAAATCCCGCCGCCGGTTTCCAGCGGTTCGCCTTCGGCTGAGTAACGGATGCGCACGCCAAACTGTGCACCATCCCCCAGGTAACTCTCGATCTGTTGGCCGAGCCAGGCGTGATTGATCACGATATCGGTGAAGCCCGCCTTGGCCAGAGCCTCCAGGTGATACTCGATCAGGCGCTTGCCACCGGCCTGCACCAGCGGCTTGGGCGTATGCAAGGTGAGTGGCCGCATCCGCTCACCTTTGCCGGCCGCCAGGATCATCGCCTTCATACGCTTGCCTCGGTGGGCTGGCGCAAGCTGGCGAGCAATTCACCCAGTTCGCTCAGCTCAGGGCGGTCGGCGAGCACCGCTTCTATATACGCAAAGAAGCGCGGCACATCGGCCAGGTAACGTGGCTTGCCGTCGCGATGGCAGATCCGCGCGAAGATGCCGATGACCTTGAGGTGGCGCTGCACGCCCATCAGGTCGCTGGCACGCAGGAAGTCTTCGAAGTCCGCCTGCACCGGGATGCCCAGTTTCGCGGCACGCTCCCAATAGCCGCGCTGCCAGTCCCGCACGCGGGCCTTGGGCCAACTGAGGAACGCGTCCTTGAACAGGCACGTGATGTCATAGGTGACCGGCCCGTAGACCGCATCCTGGAAATCCAGCACGCCCGGGTTCGGCTCGCTGATCATCAGGTTGCGCGGCATATAGTCGCGGTGCACCAGCACGTTCGGCTGCGCGAGGGCGCTGTCGATCAGGTGGTCACTGACGCGCTGCCAAAGCGCTTGTTGCTGTGTATCCAACTCGATACCCAGGTGCCGGCGGACGTACCACTCGGGAAACAATTCCAGCTCGCGGCGCAGCAAGGCGACGTCATAGCTGGGCAGCGGCGCGTCCATCGGCAACTGCTGGAAAGCCAGCAAGGCGTCGATGGCATCGGCAAACAAGTGATCGGCGTTTTTGTCGTCAATCACGTCCAGGTAGGTTTTTCTGCCCAGGTCATTGAGCAAAAGAAAGCCTCGGGGCAAATCTTCTGCATAAATTTTTGGAACATTTATGCCCGACTTCGCCAGCAAATGAGCGATATCGACGAAAGGTTTGCAGTTTTCCTGGGGGGGTGGAGCGTCCATTACGACAAAGGTCCGCCCCCCCCCTTCCCAACGGAAGTAGCGCCTGAAACTCGCGTCGCTGCTGGCCGCGGTCAATATGGCCGGGGGGACGGCGCCCCAGCCTTGAGTGTTGAAAAGGATCGGCAACTGCTCTTCCAGCCAGGCTTCCAGCTGTTGTAAACGTAGATCTTGCTCGGGCATTACAAGGGTCTCCGACGGCGCTAGCCGTCAAGCGGGGCATGCTTTATTATCACGCATCTTTTTCAGACCATCGAGAGGCGTGCGGCCCAAACCGCGGGCAGATGGCACGCAGGAAGCCCGGACTAATAAGATGGCATTGAAATCCCCCGCGTTTCGTAGAAAATTTCCGTTGCTGGTAACCGGCAGTCTGCTGGCCCTGCAACCCTTCGCCACCTCATTCGTGGTCGCCGCGGAACAGTATGACTGCTCAGTCTCTGCTTCGGGTGCCTGGGATTGCGCGCCAAAAACCGCCGCAACCCCACTACCACCACGCCCGGTGCATGACGGTGCAGCCGTCAGCTCCGCCAACAGCACGGCGCAGGCCGATGCTGGCGGCAACGCCGAGGCCGAGCCCAAGACCGCTCTGGTCACCGAAGCCAAGGGCCGTGGCCTGCGTTCGCGCAGCGCCGACTACAGCCACCTGGACTGGGTGCCCCGCGACAAGCTGACCGCAGCACAGTTGGCCGAAACCGGCCCTTACTGCGGCGGTGCGTACATCGAGCCGACGCGTCCTGGCATGAACGACAAGACGAACAAGAGCGATGCGCCCACCTTCATCGGTGCCAAGGCCTCTCGTTACGAGCAGGAACAACAGGTGGCAACCCTGGCCGGTGACGTCGTCATGCGCCAGGGCAGCATGCAACTGGAATCCGAGGAAGCCAGCCTGTACCAGGCCGAGAACCGTGGCGAGCTGAACGGCAACGTTCGTTTACGCGACAACGGCGCATTGATCGTGGGCGATCACGCCGAAGTCCAACTGGACACTGGCGCCGCCCAGATCGACAACGCCGAATATGTGATGCACAAATCGCGTATCCGCGGTAACGCGCTGTACGCCAAGCGTGCCGAGAACGCGATCATCCGTCTCAAGGACGGTACGTACACCACCTGCGAGCCAGACAGCAACGCCTGGCAGCTCAAGGGCAACAACATCACGTTGAACCCGGCCACCGGTTTCGGTACGGCCACCAACGCGACGTTGCGGGTCAAGAACATTCCGATCCTGTACACCCCCTACATCTATTTCCCGATCGACGACCGTCGTCAGTCCGGCTTCCTGCCACCGAGCTTCAGCACCGGCAGCGAAACCGGCTTTACCTTGGTCACGCCGTACTACTTCAACCTGGCGCCGAACTACGACGCCACGTTGTACCCGCAGTACATGACCAAGCGTGGCTTGTTGATGGAAGGCGAATTCCGCTACCTCACCAAGTCCAGCGAAGGCCAGTTCGGCGGCGCGTACCTGAACGACGACAGCGACGAGCGGAAAAAGCAGACCGATTACGAAAAAACCCGCTACATGCTCAACTGGCAACACAAGGGCGGGCTGGACTCGCGTGTACTGACCCAGGTCGACTACACCAAGATCAGCGATCCTTACTACTTCCAGGACCTCAAGTCCTATCAGGAAGGCGTCGAGAGCCGCGACTACATCAACCAGCAGGGTTCGGTGACTTATCGCGGCGACAGCTTCCAGGCTCGCTTGAACCTGCAGGCCTACCAGTTGGCAACGATTTCCCAGGTCACTCCGTATGACCGCCTGCCGCAGATCACCTTCAACGGCACGCTGCCGTACCATCCAGGTGGCCTTAACTTCAGCTACGAGACCGAAGCCGTGCGTTTCGATCGCGATCTGGAGAACGGCAACTTTATCAATGAGAACGGTGACTCAGAAGCCCGCCTGGACACCTACGTCCGCGGCCTGACCCGTGCCAACGGCACGCGCCTGAACGTAGCCCCAGCCGTCGAATACCCGATGAACTGGACCTACGGCTTCATCACGCCGAAGCTCAAGTACGTGTACACCAAGTATGACTTGGACCTAGACAACATCGGCAAGAACCAGATCATTGCCGACCAGGCCGCAGCAGCCAGGAACGGTACCCAGTACGCCGGTGGTACGTTCAAAAGCTCCCAGGACCGTGCGGTTCCGATTGCTAGCGTCGACAGCGGCCTGTATTTCGACCGCAACACCAACTGGTTCGGCAAAGAGTATCGCCAGACCCTTGAGCCGCGTGCGTTCTACCTGTACGTACCGAACAAGGACCAGGCTGATATCCCGGTCTTCGACACCAGCGAGTACTCGTTCAGCTACGCGTCGCTGTTCCGCGATAACCGCTTCAGCGGCACCGACCGCATCGGCGACGAAAACAAGCTGTCCCTGGGCTTGACCAGCCGCTGGATCGAAGAGAACGGCTTCGAGCGTCAGCGCGTATCCGTCGGCCAGGCCGTGTACTTCAAGGACCGTGAAGTTCAACTTCCAGGTATCCTGGCGGCGGACCGTGCCGACGCACAGTCCGACGTTTCGCCGGTTGCCCTGGACTACGAGTTCCGCTTCAACCGTGACTGGCGCGCCACTGCCGACTACAACTGGGACACCGAGGAACACAGCCCTCGTTCCGGTAGCGCGATGCTGCACTACCAGCCGGAAGACAACCCGAACAAGATCATCAACGTCGGTTATCGCTATCGCAATGACCAGGTCGTCTACAACCAGCTGACCGGCAAATGGCAGTTTGGTGGTGACTACGGGCAGCCAGGTGATCCGAACTTCGTGAAGGATTACTACAAGATCCAGCAACACGACTTCTCGATGATGTGGCCGATCATTCCACAATGGAACCTGATCACTCGCTGGCAGTACGACTACGCCCGCAACCGTACCCTGGAAGCCTTCGGTGGTTTCGAGTACGACAACTGCTGCTGGAAACTGCGCGTCATCAACCGTTACTGGGTTTCCAACGACGAATACAGCCAGATCGCCCCGCTTAACGAAAAGGGTGACCACGGGCTCTTCTTCCAGATCGTCCTCAAAGGACTCGGCGGCCTGACCGGCGCCAAGGTAGAGAGCTTCCTCGACAAAGGCATTGAAGGTTATCGTGAACGTGAAGACCAAGCTTTCTGATTGTCTGCGCCCGCTAGTGCTGGGCGCGCTGTTCCTGGGTGCCGCATCGGTGCACGCTGCGGTTCAAGAACTGGATAAGGTCGTGGCCATCGTCGATAACGACGTGATCATGCAGAGCCAACTGGACCAGCGCGTCAAGGAAGTCCAGCAAACCATCGCCAAGCGTGGCGGTGGCGTGCCGCCGACCAGTGTCCTGGACCAGCAGGTACTGGAACGCCTGATCGTCGAGAACCTGCAACTGCAGATCGGCGATCGTTCCGGCATCCGTATTTCAGACGAAGAACTGAACCAGGCAGTCGGCACCATTGCCCAGCGCAACAACATGAGCATCGATCAATTCCGCGCGGCCCTGGCCCACGATGGCCTTTCGTATGACGACGCCCGTGACCAGATCCGCCGTGAAATGATCATCAGCCGTGTGCGTCAGCGCCGTGTTGCCGAGCGGGTCCAGGTATCCGAACAGGAAGTGAAGAACTTCCTGGCATCGGACCTCGGCAAGATGCAACTCTCCGAAGAACTGCACCTGGCCAATATCCTGATCCCGACACCGGACAGCGCCAACTCCGAGCAGCTCAATGCCGCCGCCGCCAAGACCCAGGCTATCTATGATCGCCTCAAGGCCGGTGCTGATTTCGCCCAGATGGCCATTGCCCAATCCGGTAGCGACAACGCCCTCGAGGGCGGCGACATGGGCTGGCGTAAAGCCGCTCAGTTGCCACCTCCGTTCGACCGTGAACTGAGCGCCATGGCCGTGGGTGATATCACCAAACCAGCCCGCACCCCAGGTGGTTTCATCATCCTGAAGTTGCTGGAGCGTCGCGGTGGCGAGACCTCGCTTAAAGACGAAGTGCATGTTCGTCATATCCTGGTCAAACCAAGCGAAATCCGCACCGAAGCGCAAACCAAGGAACTGGCCCAGAAGATCTACGACCGCATCGAAAGCGGTGAAGACTTCGCCACCCTGGCCAAGAGTTTCTCGGAAGACCCGGGTTCTGCCCTCAACGGCGGCGACCTGAACTGGATCGACCCGAAAGCCCTGGTGCCGGAGTTCCAGCAGGTGATGGCCGATACGCCGCAGGGCGTGTTGTCCAAGCCGTTCAAGACCCAATATGGCTGGCATGTGCTGGAAGTCCTTGGCCGTCGCGCCACCGACAACACCAGCCAGGCCCGCGAGCAACAAGCGCTGAACGTACTGCGTAACCGCAAATACGATGAAGAACTGCAAACCTGGCTGCGTCAGATCCGTGACGAAGCCTACGTTGAAATCAAGCTACCAGGCGCCCAGACAGGCACCGACCAGGCAGTGCAGTGAAACCCCAGCGTTTCGCGGTGACACCCGGCGAGCCGGCCGGCATTGGTCCTGACCTGTGCCTGCTGCTCGCCTCGCAACCCCAGCCACACCCCCTGATCGCCATTACCAGCCGTGACCTGCTCCTTGAGCGGGCCGCGCAGCTGGGTGTGGCAGTCACTTTGCTGGACGTGGCGCCGGGCAACTGGCCGGACCTGCCCGCCCCCGCCGGCAGCCTGTATGTGTGGGACACCCCACTGCAGGCCAAAGTCGTCGCCGGGCAACTGGACAAGGCCAACGCAGCGTTCGTGCTCGAAACCCTGACCCGCGCCGGGCAAGGCTGCATCGATGGCGACTTCGCCGGCATGATCACCGCCCCCGTGCACAAGGGCGTGATCAACGAATCCGGCATCGCCTTTTCCGGCCACACCGAATTCCTTGCCGAACTGACCCACACTGAGCAAGTGGTGATGATGCTGGCCACGCGCGGCCTGCGGGTCGCCCTGGTGACCACGCACCTGCCACTGCGCGACATTGCCGATGCCATCACCGTCGAGCGACTGGAGCGGGTGACACGCATCCTGCACGCCGACCTGCAACAGAAATTCGGCATCGCCCAACCGCGCATCCTGGTCTGTGGGCTTAACCCCCACGCCGGTGAAGGCGGCCACTTGGGCCACGAAGAAATCGACACCATCGAACCCACCCTGGAGCGTCTGCGCCAAGAAGGCATGGACCTGCACGGCCCGCTGCCTGCGGACACTCTGTTTACCCCCAAATATCTGGAGCACTGCGATGCAGTGCTGGCGATGTACCACGACCAGGGACTGCCGGTGCTTAAATACAAAGGCTTCGGCGCCGCCGTCAACGTGACATTGGGCCTGCCGATCATCCGCACCTCCGTCGACCATGGCACCGCCCTGGACCTGGCGGGCAGCGGCAGGATCGATACCGGTAGCCTGCACGTGGCCCTGGAAACCGCCTATCAGATGGCCGAGACCCGTATATGACTGAGCATTACCAACACCGGGCGCGCAAGCGCTTCGGGCAAAACTTCCTGCACGACGCTGGCGTGATCGATCGCATCCTGCGCTCCATCCATGCCAAGCCCGAAGACCGTCTGCTGGAAATCGGCCCGGGCCAGGGCGCTCTGACCCAAGGCCTGCTGGCCAGCGGCGGCCAACTGGATGTGGTGGAGTTGGACAAGGACCTGATCCCGATTCTCAACCAGCAGTTCGCCGGCAAGCCCAACTTCAACCTGCATCAGGGCGATGCGCTGAAGTTCGACTTCAACACTCTCAACGCCGCACCCAACAGCCTGCGCGTGGTGGGTAACCTGCCGTATAACATCTCTACGCCGCTGATTTTCCACCTGCTGAACAACGCCGGGATCATCCGCGACATGCACTTCATGCTGCAAAAGGAAGTGGTCGAACGCCTCGCGGCAGGCCCTGGCGGTGGTGATTGGGGCCGCCTGTCGATCATGGTTCAGTACCACTGCCGCGTCGAACACCTGTTCAACGTCGGTCCGGGTGCCTTCAACCCGCCGCCGAAGGTCGATTCGGCGATTGTGCGCCTGGTGCCCCACGCGGTACTGCCGCACCCGGCCAAGGACCATCGCCTGCTGGAACGCGTCGTACGCGAAGCGTTCAACCAGCGCCGCAAGACCCTGCGCAACACGCTCAAGGCCTTGCTGAGCAATGCCGAGATCGAAGCTGCCGGTGTCGATGGCAGCCTGCGTCCCGAGCAACTGGACCTGGCCGCGTTCGTACGCCTGGCCGACCAGTTGGCCATCCAGCCTGCGCCCGCAGCGCAATAGAGCATCCCGGGGATAGGCCAGACAGCATGTCTGGCCTAGTGCCCACCTCTTGGCCTAGACTGACCCGCATCTGCTGTCCTCTGCTTTTAAGGCCTCTTGCATGTCCGATCCTCGCTACCAGATCGACGTCAGCGTCGTCACCCGCTTCCTGGCGGACCAATCGCAACCTGAACAGAACCGCTTCGCCTTTGCCTACACCATCACGGTCAAGAACAACGGGCTGGTACCGGCCAAGTTGCTGTCACGCCACTGGGTGATCACCGACGGTGACGGCCAGGTCGAAGAAGTGCGCGGCGCAGGCGTGGTCGGCCAGCAGCCGCTGATCGACAGCGGCGCCAGCCACACCTACAGCAGCGGCACGGTGATGACCTCCAAGGTCGGCACCATGCAAGGCTCGTATCAAATGAAGGCCACCGACGGCCAACTGTTCGACGCCATCATCGCGCCGTTCCGTCTTGCCGTGCCGGGAGCCCTGCACTGATGACGACGTATGCGGTCGGCGACCTGCAAGGTTGCCTGAAGCCGCTCAAGTGCCTGCTTGAGCGCGTAGCCTTCGATCCGGCAAGTGACCGCCTGTGGTTGGTCGGTGACCTGGTCAATCGCGGCCCGCAGTCCCTGGAGACGCTGCGCTACTTATATAGCCTGCGCAATTCCCTGGTGTGCGTATTGGGCAACCACGACCTGCACCTGCTGGCGGCCGGCAACAACATCGAGCGCCTGAAAAAGGGCGATACCTTGCGGGAAATCCTCGAAGCGCCCGATCGCGCCGCGTTGCTCGACTGGTTGCGCCGCCAGAAAATCATGCATTACGACGAAGGCCGTAACGTGGCCCTGGTCCATGCAGGCATCCCGCCCCAATGGTCATTGAAGAAAGCACTCAAGTGCGCCGCTGAAGTCGAGAGCGCCCTGGCCGATGACAATCTGTACACCGCCTACCTCGACGGGATGTATGGCAACGAGCCGGTGAAGTGGGACAACGACCTGACCGGCGTCGCACGCCTGCGGGTCATCACCAACTACTTCACGCGCATGCGCTTCTGCACCGCCGAGGGCAAGCTGGATCTCAAGAGCAAGGAAGGCGCCGACACCGGGCTTCCCGGCTATAAGCCTTGGTTCGCCCACAAAGAACGCAAGACCCGTGACACCAGGATCATTTTCGGTCACTGGGCTGCACTTGAAGGCAAGTGCGATGAGCCTGGCGTATTCGCCCTCGACACCGGTTGCGTGTGGGGCGGCGCCATGACGCTGATGAGCGTCGACACCGGCGAGCGTTATAGCTGCCAGTGCGAATCCCCCCCGCCCGTTACATTGCCGGCCACCGCCAGGCCCTAGGAGCCATCCATGAGCGAATTCAAACGTATCCCTCCCGAACAAGCCCAGGCCCTGCGCGAGCAAGGTGCCGTGGTGGTCGATATCCGCGACCAGCCGACCTACAACGCCGCGCACATCACCGGTGCCAGGCATCTGGACAACGTCAACATCGCCGACTTCATCCGCGCCGCAGACCTTGACGCACCGGTAATCGTGGCCTGCTACCACGGCAACTCCAGCCAGAGCGCGGCGGCCTACCTGATCAGCCAGGGCTTCTCCGACGTCTACAGCCTGGACGGCGGCTTTGAGCTGTGGCGTACGACCTATCCTGCGGAAATTTCCTCGGGCGATTCGCAATAATTTTTTTCACACCCCGCTACCCCGCGTGACGCTTGGGCTTGCGCCGTTTCTGACGAACGGCGCAGCCAAACTAATTGCGCATCGCGCCTTGACCTCTCCGATTCCGAACTATCCTTAAGCGCAGGCCATCCGAATCAGGGGAGAGCCGGTACACCGGCGTGCGGGTCATCGGTAGCGTTTCAGGGTGTTCTGGGGGGAAAACAGCCATTGGCGTCTGCCAATGTCTGCCAGCATCGACTGATTGATCCGGCGTCGGCTCCACGTATCGAGCGAGGTGACGACGTCATGAGTATTTTTAGCCACTTCAAAAACCGCTTCGAATCCACACAGCAGGAAGAACTCACGCTGCAAGAGTATCTCGAGCTGTGCAAACAGGATCGCAGCACCTATGCGTCTGCCGCCGAACGTTTGCTGCTGGCGATAGGCGAGCCGCAACTGATAGACACCTCGAACAATTCGCGGCTGTCGCGAATATTCTCCAACAAGGTGATCCGTCGCTACCCGGCCTTTGAAGACTTCCATGGGATGGAAGAATGCATCGACCAGATCGTCTCCTACTTCCGCCATGCCGCCCAAGGCCTGGAAGAGAAGAAACAGATCCTCTACCTGCTCGGCCCCGTCGGCGGCGGCAAGTCGTCCCTGGCCGAGAAGCTCAAACAACTGATCGAGAAGGTGCCCTTCTACGCCATCAAGGGCTCGCCGGTCTTCGAGTCGCCCCTGGGCCTGTTCAACGCCACGGAAGATGGCGCGATCCTCGAAGAAGACTTCGGCATCCCGCGCCGCTACCTCAACACCATCATGTCGCCCTGGGCCACCAAGCGCCTGGCCGAGTTCGGCGGTGACATCAGCCAGTTCCGCGTGGTCAAGCTCTACCCGTCCATCCTCAATCAGATCGGCGTGGCCAAGACCGAACCGGGCGATGAGAACAACCAGGACATCTCGGCCCTCGTGGGTAAGGTCGATATCCGCAAACTCGAGGAATTCCCGCAGAACGACGCCGATGCCTACAGCTATTCTGGCGCACTGTGCCGGGCCAACCAGGGCCTGATGGAGTTCGTGGAGATGTTCAAGGCACCGATCAAGGTGCTGCACCCACTGCTTACCGCCACCCAGGAAGGCAACTACAACAGTACCGAAGGCCTCGGGGCGATTCCGTTTACCGGGATCCTGCTGGCCCACTCCAACGAATCGGAGTGGCACACCTTCCGCAACAACAAGAACAACGAAGCCTTCATCGACCGGATCTATATCGTCAAGGTGCCTTACTGCCTGCGGGTCAGCGATGAAATCAAGATCTACGACAAACTGCTGTTCAACAGTTCCCTGTCCAAGGCGCATTGCGCACCCGACACCTTGAAGATGCTTGCCCAGTTCACCGTGCTGTCACGCCTCAAGGAGCCGGAAAACTCGAATATTTACTCGAAGATGCGCGTGTACGACGGCGAAAACCTCAAGGACACCGACCCCAAGGCCAAGTCGATACAGGAGTATCGCGACACGGCCGGTGTGGATGAGGGCATGAACGGCCTGTCGACGCGCTTTGCGTTCAAGATCCTGTCCAAGGTCTTCAACTTCGACCCTCACGAAATTGCCGCCAACCCGGTGCACTTGCTCTATGTGCTGGAACAGCAGATCGAACAGGAGCAATTCCAGGCGGAAACCCGCGAACGCTACCTGCGCTTCCTCAAGGAATACCTGGCGCCGCGCTACATCGAGTTCATCGGCAAGGAAATCCAGACTGCGTACCTGGAGTCCTACAGCGAGTACGGCCAGAACATCTTCGACCGCTACGTGCTGTACGCCGACTTCTGGATCCAGGACCAGGAATACCGCGACCCGGAAACCGGCGAGATCCTCAACCGCGTCGCCCTCAACGAGGAACTGGAAAAGATCGAAAAACCCGCCGGCATCAGCAATCCGAAGGATTTCCGCAACGAAATCGTCAACTTCGTGCTGCGCGCCCGCGCCAACAACAATGGCAAGAACCCGACCTGGCTCAGCTACGAGAAGCTGCGGGTGGTCATCGAGAAGAAAATGTTCTCCAACACCGAGGACTTGCTGCCGGTCATCAGCTTCAACGCCAAGGCCAGCAAGGAGGATCAGCAAAAACACAACGACTTCGTCACACGAATGGTCGAGCGCGGCTACACCGACAAACAGGTACGGCTGCTGTCCGAGTGGTACCTGCGGGTGCGCAAATCGCAGTAAGGCAGCGACAGGCGTGCGCTGCCGGGCTTCTGGCCTGGCAGCCGACCGCTTGTCTCTAAGCTTCCAGCTCGCCGCTTGAAGCTTGTAACGTGAAGCTGCCCGGAGGGCTCCCCATGAGCTATGTGATCGACCGACGCCTCAATGGCAAGAACAAGAGCACGGTAAACCGCCAGCGTTTCCTGCGGCGTTACCGTGACCACATCAAAAAGGCCGTCGAAGAGGCCGTCAGTCGCCGCTCCATCACGGACATGGAGCATGGCGAACAAATCAGCATTCCCGGACGGGACATTGACGAACCGGTGCTGCACCACGGCCGGGGCGGTAAACAGACCGTCGTGCACCCCGGCAACAAGGAGTTCACCACCGGCGAGCATATCCAGCGTCCCCAAGGGGGTGGCGGCGGCAAAGGTCCGGGCAAGGCGGGCAACTCCGGCGAAGGCATGGACGAGTTCGTGTTCCAGATCACCCAGGAAGAATTCCTCGAATTCATGTTCGAGGACCTGGAACTGCCCAACCTGGTCAAGCGCAACCTGACCGGTACCGACACCTTCAAGACCGTACGCGCGGGTATCAGCAACGAGGGCAACCCCTCGCGCATCAACATCATCCGCACCCTGCGCTCGGCCCATGCCCGGCGTATCGCACTGTCGGGCAGCAGCCGCGCCAAACTGAAGGAGGCCAAGGAAGAGTTGGCGCGCTTGAAGCGTGAAGAACCGGACAACTTCGGCGATATCCAGCAAATAGAAGCAGAAATCGAGAAACTCAGCGCGCGCATTCACCGCGTGCCGTTCCTCGATACCTTTGACTTGAAATACAACCTGCTGGTCAAGCAACCCAACCCCAGCTCCAAGGCCGTGATGTTCTGCCTGATGGACGTGTCCGGCTCCATGACCCAGGCCACCAAGGACATCGCCAAGCGCTTCTTCATCCTGCTGTATCTGTTCCTCAAGCGGAACTACGACAAGATCGACGTGGTATTTATCCGCCATCACACCAGCGCCCGGGAAGTCGACGAAGAGGAGTTCTTTTACTCACGGGAAACCGGCGGCACCATCGTCTCCAGCGCCTTGAAGCTGATGCAGGAGATCATGGCCGAGCGCTACCCGGCCAATGAGTGGAACATCTACGCCGCGCAAGCCTCGGACGGTGACAACTGGAACGACGATTCGCCCATCTGCCGCGACATCCTGATCAACCAGATCATGCCGTTCGTGCAGTACTACACGTATGTCGAAATTACCCCCCGTGAGCATCAGGCGCTGTGGTTCGAATACGAGCGCATCGGCGAAGCCTTCGCCGACACGTTCGCCCAGCAGCAACTGGTCTCGGCCGGCGATATCTACCCGGTCTTCCGTGAACTCTTCCAGCGCAGGTTAGTGACATGACCGCCAAAAAAGAGCAAAAACGCCAACCCATCTCCACGGGGTCAGAGTGGACCTTCGAACTGATCCAGGCATATGACCGGGAAATCAGCCGTATCGCCGCGGGGTATGCCCTGGACACCTACCCCAACCAGATCGAAGTGATTACCGCCGAACAGATGATGGATGCCTACGCCTCGGTGGGCATGCCGCTGGGCTATCACCATTGGTCCTACGGCAAGCACTTCCTCAGCACCGAAAAGTCCTACACCCGCGGCCAGATGGGCCTGGCCTACGAGATCGTGATCAACTCCGACCCGTGCATCGCCTACCTGATGGAAGAAAACACCATCTGCATGCAGGCACTGGTGGTGGCCCACGCCTGCTACGGGCATAACAGCTTCTTCAAGGGCAACTACCTGTTCCGCACCTGGACCGACGCCAGTTCGATCATCGATTACCTGGTGTTTGCCAAGCAGTACATCATGCAGTGCGAGGAGCGCCACGGCATCGATGCGGTAGAGGACCTGCTCGACTCCTGCCACGCGCTGATGAACTACGGTGTCGACCGCTACAAGCGCCCCTACCCGATTTCCGCCGAGGAAGAACGCCTGCGCCAGAAGGAGCGCGAAGAACACCTGCAGAAGCAGATCAATGACCTGTGGCGCACCATTCCCAAAAAGACAGGAAAAAACAGCGACAAGGATAATGTACGCTTCCCCGCCGAACCTCAGGAAAACATCCTGTACTTCCTGGAAAAACACGCGCCGTTGCTGGAGCCCTGGCAGCGGGAAATCGTGCGTATTGTGCGCAAGATCGCGCAGTATTTTTATCCACAGCGCCAGACCCAGGTGATGAACGAAGGCTGGGCCACGTTCTGGCACTACACACTGATGAATGACCTGTACGACGAAGGCCTGGTCACCGACGGCTTCATGATGGAATTCCTCACCTCCCACACCAGCGTGGTCTTCCAACCCGGCTTCGACAGCCCTTACTACAATGGCATCAACCCTTATGCGCTGGGCTTTGCGATGTACCGCGATATCCGCCGCATGTGCGAGCACCCCACCGAAGAAGACCGCCGCTGGTTCCCGGAAATCGCCGGCAGCGACTGGCTCTCCACCATCAAGTTCGCCATGAGCAGCTTCAAGGACGAGAGTTTTATCCTGCAGTACCTGTCACCTCAGGTGATCCGCGACCTCAAGCTGTTCAGCATCCTCGACGACGACCTCAAGGATGACCTGGTGGTGCCGGCCATCCACGATGAGCCTGGCTATCGCACCATCCGTGAAACCCTGGCGGCGCAGTACAACCTGGGCAACCGCGAGCCCAACGTGCAGATCTACAGTATCGACGTGCGCGGCGACCGCTCGCTGACCCTGCGGCACCAGCAGCACGATCGCAAACCTTTGGGGGAATCCACCGAGGAAGTACTCAAGCATCTGCATCGGCTGTGGGGCTTCGATATTCACCTGGAAACCCTGCAAGGCGATCAGGTGATGAAGACCCACCATGTGCCACCGCGCAGCGATCACAACGACAACGACTACGGTCGCCTGGACCTGGCTGTCGTTCATCTCTGAAACAGCAAAGCCTCCATTGGTCAGGCACAGGCGGTATCCTGTGCCGCTAACGGAGGCTTTTTCATGAAAACCTATAAAGTCGGCGGTGCGGTACGGGATCGCCTCTTGGGCATCCCGGTCACCGATATTGACCGCGTCGTGGTGGGCGCGACTGCCGAAGAGATGCTCGCCAAGGGCTATAAGCCGGTGGGCGCAGACTTCCCAGTGTTCCTCGATCCAACGAACGGCGACGAGTACGCCCTCGCCCGCACCGAACGCAAGAGTGGCCGGGGTTACGGCGGCTTTGTGTTTCACGCGAGCCCCGAAGTGACGCTGGAAGAAGACCTGATCCGTCGCGACCTGACCATCAACGCCATGGCGCAAGACGATGACGGTAACTTGATCGACCCTTATCACGGCCAACGCGATCTTCAAGAGCGCATTCTGCGCCACGTTTCCCCGGCGTTCGCCGAAGACCCCCTGCGCGTACTGCGAGTGGCACGATTTGCTGCACGTTATGCGCCCCTGGGGTTCACCGTCGCGCCGGAAACACTGGAGCTGATGCGCCAACTCAGCGAATCCGGCGAACTGGAAGCCCTGACGCCGGAGCGCAGCTGGAAAGAAATCTCCCGGGCGCTGATGGAAGATCAACCTCAGGTGTTTATTCAGGTGCTGCGTGACTGCCAGGCCCTGAAAACCTTGATGCCCGAAGTCGATGCACTGTTCGGCGTGCCACAACCCGAAGCCCATCACCCGGAAATCGACACCGGCGTGCACACCCTCAGCGTGCTAGAACAAGCCGCCTTGCATCAACAGCCACTGACTGTGCGCTGGGCCTGCCTGCTCCACGACCTGGGCAAGGGTACGACGCCTGTGGATAAGTTGCCGCAGCACATCGCCCACGAACACCGGGGCTTGAAGCTGATCAAGGCGGTCAACGAACGCTTCAAGGTGCCGAGGGATTGCCAGGAATTAGCACTGCTGGTGGGCCAATATCACACCCACGGCCATCGCGCTCTGGAGCTGAAGGCCTCGACATTGCTGGAGTTGCTGCAAAGCTTCGACGTGTACCGGCGGCCACAGCGCTTTGAAGAGTTCGTGGTCGCCTGCGAGATGGACGCCCGAGGCCGCAAGGGCCTGGAGCAAAGAAGTTATCCACAGGCGGATTATTTGCGCGGAGCGGCAAAAGCAGCTCGCGAGGTTGCGGTGGCCCCCTTGCTGGAGAAAGGCTTCAAAGGCCCGGAGCTGGGTGAGGCGCTCAAGCGCGAACGGCTCAAGGCACTAAAAACCTACAAGGAACAACACGCCCTCATTTAGGAGTGAGCTTGCTCGCGAAGAACGTCAACGATAACGCAGCGCTCTCCGGTTTTTCGCGAGCAAGCCCGGCTCCTACAGGAGAGCGCCCGGCGTCAGTTGTCGGCCCTGCCATTCAAACGCGACAGGCGCCAGCACTTGGTCGATCTGCGTATCGCGCCACAAATCGGCCAGCGTCTTGCCCACCTCAGGATGCACGCGTTCCGGCGCCATCAGCGATAGCGGCCACAACACAAAGGCGTTTTTCAGGATTTCCGCACGCGGCAAAACCAAACCATCGAAATTGCCCACCAGATCGCCATACAACAACACGTCGATATCCAACGGCAGCCCTTTGCGGTCCGGCGCATAACGACCGTTGTCGGCCTCGATGAATTTCAACCGGCGGTCCAGTTCCATCAACGGCAGATCGGTATACGCCGACACCACCAGATTGAAGAACGGCCCACTCTTGATGCCCACCGGCTGGCTTTCGAACACCGCAGAGCAACGCATATCGGTCAAGAAACTCGCCAGCGCATCCAAGCCGGCGCACAGGTGAGACTCGCGCTCGATATTGCTGCCTAGGCCAAGGTAAACCTGAGTTAGCGACATCCGCGCTCGATCTCCACGCCCACGCCTTTGGCAGCCGGCACGGCACCAGGCTTGGTCAGCTTGAGGTGCAGCCAGGGAATCTGGAATTCATTCATCAACACTTGCGCGAGGCGTTCGGCAAAGGTTTCCACCAGTTGGTACTGGGATTGCTCGGCAAAGGCCTGGATGCGCGCGGACACGCTGGCGTAATCCAGCGCAAGGGTCAGGTCGTCACCGGCCGCGGCCGGGCGGTTGTCCCAGGCAAAGCTCAGGTCCAGGCGCAGGCATTGGCGGATTCCGCGCTCCCAGTCGTAGGCCCCGATGACGGTATCGACTTCCAGGCCTTCGATAAACACTCTGTCCAAGCACTCTTCTCCGCAGCACGACAAGGGCGCGATGCCCCGTTAGAATCAGGGCGTCCTCGCCCGGAATAGTTAGCATGTTTTGGTCACTGGCGATCTTCGCCTACCTGCTCGGCTCGCTGTCCTTCGCCATTTTGCTCAGCCGCCTGACGGGAACCCCCGATCCGCGAATGAGTGGCTCAGGCAATGCCGGCGCCACCAATATGTTGCGCCTGGCCGGCAAGAAACTCGCCGTACTGACGCTACTGGGCGACCTGTGCAAGGGCTTGTTGCCCGTGCTGATCGCCAGCCTAGCCGGCCTGCCCCTGCAACAACAGGCCTGGATCGGCGTCTGCGCGGTCCTGGGCCATCTGTTTCCCCTGTACTTCCGCTTTCGTGGCGGCAAAGGCGTCGCCACGGCGGCCGGCATGTTGCTGGGGATCTACCCACCCGCAGCGTTACTGGCTGTACTCGCCTGGCTGTTGACGTTCTACCTGACCCGCACCAGCTCACTCGCCGCACTGATCGCCACCCCGCTCACCCTGCCGCTACTGGCCTGGCAAGAACCGGCGGCGCTGCTGCCGATGAGCGTGCTGACACTGCTGATCGTCTGGCGCCACCGTGGCAATTTACGCGACCTGTTTGCCGGGCGCGAACGGCATTTTTAAATACCGTCAATTCGGGTTGCGGTGTTACAGCGGCGACAACTGCTCCATCGGCCAGCGCGCCTGCACGCTGATCGCCAAGCTTTCATGCTGCCCGGCCTGCAGGCGCTGGCAACCGGCGTAGGCGATCATCGCGCCGTTGTCGGTGCAGAACTCCGGACGTGCGTAGAACACATCGCCCTTCATATCGCTGAGCATTTTTTCCAGCGAAGTGCGCAAAGCCTTGTTGGCACTGACGCCGCCGGCGATCACCAGGCGCTTCATGCCCGCCTGTTTCAGGGCGCGCTTGCACTTGATGGTCAAAGTCTCCACCACGGCCTGCTGGAACGCCAGCGCGATGTCGCAACGGGCTTGCTCACTGTCGTCCCCGGCGCTGACGCTCTGCTGCCAGGTGTTCAGCGCGGAGGTTTTCAAGCCGCTGAAGCTGAACATCAGGCCTGGGCGATCACACATCGGACGCGGGAAGGTGTAGCGGCCGGCCACGCCTTTTTCAGCGAGGCGTGCGATTTCCGGGCCACCCGGATAATTGAGGCCCATCATCTTCGCGGTCTTGTCGAACGCTTCACCGGCGGCGTCATCCAGGGATTCACCCAGAAGGGTGTATTGGCCGATGCCATCCACCTGAACCAACTGCGTATGGCCGCCCGAAACCAACAAAGCGACGAACGGGAACTGTGGCGGGGTTTTCTCCAGCATCGGAGCCAACAAATGGCCTTCCATATGGTGCACGCCGAGCGCCGGAATGCCCCAGGCAAACGCCAGCGCCTGAGCGCAAGAGGCCCCAACCAGCAGGGCCCCGACCAATCCGGGGCCGGCCGTGTAGGCGATAGCGTCGATCTCGGTCGGCACGCAGCCGGCCTCGTCCAGCACCTGGCGGATCAGGGGCAGCATGCGCTTGACGTGATCACGGCTGGCCAGCTCCGGCACCACGCCGCCATAGGCACGGTGCAGGTCGATCTGGCTGAACAGCGCATCGGCCAGGAGCCCGCGTTCACTGTCGTAAAGTGCGACACCGGTTTCGTCGCAGGAGGTTTCAAGTCCCAGTACTAGCATGGGTTTGCGCCTTGTAGAGGCTGAATTCGAAGGCGCGCATAATAGTCGCCACTCCCCCTCCCGACTAGCGGTTTTCGATCAGAGGCTTTGCATTCCGGGCAATGAGGGGTTAACATCCGCAACCCTTAAAAACCGACGACCTCAGCCGCGAATTTTTTGCGACGAGAACGTTGATCCCGGTAATGAAAGAAGGTAGCTCTGGATGCCAGCCGTCAAAGTTAAAGAGAACGAACCCTTCGACGTAGCTCTGCGTCGTTTCAAGCGCTCCTGCGAAAAAGCCGGTGTACTGGCTGAAGTTCGTAGCCGCGAATTTTACGAGAAGCCAACTTCTGAGCGTAAGCGTAAAGCAGCAGCCGCTGTTAAGCGTCACGCCAAGAAAGTTCAGCGCGAACAGCGCCGCGCCGTTCGTCTGTACTAATACACAGACGTTCGTAGCAAGCTTCTGCCAAGCCCGGCCCTCAGCCGGGCTAATGGCATTTGCGGATATCGCTTGATGCTTCACCGTTGACGCCGCACATGCGACCGAGACAACTGCTTCACACGTCAGGACTGGCTCTTTTGCCAGCGGTGCACGTCTCTTCTGACGAGCCTATCAAGGCTACTGACGAGCACACTCATTCTGTAAACAGCCGACCAACCGTGTCGACTGCGCCCAACGAGGCGTTTCCGAGGCCCGTCACCGGCCAAGACCGGGCGCCGGGGCAACATTTCCACACCGAAGACTGATCAGAAACTAACGTCAGTGAATATTCGGCAGATACACTTCCGTACACCCCATGCAGTCGCTGGATGCTCGAGCACTCGATACGCGCGCTTGAACACCTCACGGGCCCTCATTTACACGCAGTGATGACGAGAACGCCATGGCCGGGCTGATTCCCCAGAGCTTTATTGACGACCTTCTGAACCGCACCGACATCGTCGATGTGGTCAGCTCGCGCGTGCAAATGAAGAAGGCCGGCAAGAACTACACCGCTTGCTGCCCGTTCCATAAGGAAAAGACTCCGTCGTTCAGCGTCAGCCCGGACAAGCAGTTCTACTACTGCTTTGGCTGCGGCGCGGGCGGCAATGCCCTCGGCTTCATCATGGACCACGACAACCTGGACTTCCCCCAGGCCGTCGAGGAACTGGCAAAAGCCGCCGGCATGGAAATCCCTCGCGAAGAAAGCGGCCGCCCGCACAAACCGCGGCAACCCACCGATTCGCCGCTGTACCCGCTGCTGACCGCCGCTGCCGACTTCTACCGTCAGGCGCTTAAAAGCCATCCGCAGCGCAAGGCCGCCGTCGACTACCTCAAGGGACGCGGCCTCACCGGCGAAATCGCCCGCGACTTCGGCCTGGGGTTCGCCCCGCCCGGCTGGGACAACCTGTACAAGCACCTGAGCAGTGACACCCTCCAGCAAAAGGCCATGATCGACGCCGGCCTGCTGGTGGAGAACGCCGAGACTGGCAAACGCTATGACCGCTTCCGCGACCGCGTGATGTTCCCGATCCGCGACAGCCGGGGCCGCATCATCGCCTTTGGTGGCCGGGTGCTGGGAGACGACAAGCCCAAGTACCTGAACTCCCCGGAAACCCCGGTGTTCCACAAAGGCCAGGAACTCTACGGCCTGTTCGAGGCGCGCAAGAACAACCGCAACCTCGACGAGATCATCGTGGTTGAAGGCTATATGGACGTAATTGCGCTCGCCCAACAAGGCTTGCGCAACGCGGTCGCCACCCTGGGCACCGCCACCAGCGAAGAACACATGAAACGCCTGTTTCGCGTGGTGCCCAGCGTGCTGTTCTGCTTCGACGGCGACCAGGCTGGCCGCAATGCCGCATGGCGCGCGCTCGAAGCCACGCTGTCGAGCCTGCAGGATGGACGCCGTGCGCGCTTCCTGTTCCTGCCCGAAGGCGAAGACCCGGACACCCTGGTGCGCTCCGAAGGCACCGACGCATTTCGCGCGCGCATCAATCAACATGCGCAGCCGTTGGCCGACTACTTCTTCCAGCAACTGACCGAAGAAGCAGACCCACGTTCCCTCGAAGGCAAGGCCCACATGGCTACCCTCGCGGCACCGTTGATCGATAAGGTCCCAGGCGCCAACCTGAAGTCCCTGATGCGCATGCGTCTGCTGGAAATCACCGGGCTCAGTGGCGAAGCCGTCAGCCAGCTGGTGCATAACGCACCGCATGACGCAGCGCCACCGGCCTACGACCCAGGCATGGATTACGACGCCATGCCGGACTACTCCGACTTCCACCAACCCCAGGAGGCCTACGCGCCCCAACAGGAATGGACGCCGAAGAAACCCGGTGCCGGCGGCAAGAAATGGGACAAGAAACCCTGGAGCAAGAACGGCAAGCGCGGTGACGGCGATGAGGCCTACGCCCCGCGCACCCCGGTTGCCGTGGAAGCGCCGACGTTGATTGCCCTGCGCACGCTCATCCACCACCCGCATCTGGCGGAGAAGGTCGAGAGCGCCGATCACTTTGCCAACGAGAGCAACACCTACGCCCAGGTACTGATCGCCCTGATCGAGGCGGTACAGAAAAATCCTAAGCTAAACTCAATTCAATTGATGGCTCGCTGGCATGGCACCGAACAAGGCCGCTTGCTCAAAGCGCTCGCGGAAAAGGAGTGGCTAATTGACGGTGACAACCTTGAACAACAGTTTTTAGACACCATTACTAGGTTATCTGCGGGTCAGCACACGCAGACCCTCGATGAACTCATCAAGAGAGCAAGGCAGCCGGGATTGTCGGCTGAAGAGCAAATTCAGATAGCAAAACAGATGCGCGACCTCTTAAAACAGAATGTTTCCGCATCAAACCCGACCTCAGCTGGCGTGTGAGGTCATAGCTCGGGTATAATCCTCGGCTTGTTTTTTGCCCGCCAAGACCTTCAGTGGATAGGGTGTTATGTCCGGAAAAGCGCAACAGCAGTCACGTATCAAAGAGTTGATCGTTCTCGGTCGTGAGCAGGGTTACCTGACTTACGCGGAGGTCAACGACCACCTGCCTGAGGATATTTCAGATCCAGAGCAGGTGGAAGACATCATCCGCATGATTAACGACATGGGGATCAACGTATTCGAAGCTGCGCCAGATAAGGATTCCCTTATGCTGGCGGACGCCGATACCGACGAGGCTGCCGCAGAAGAAGCGGCTGCCGCGCTGGCTGCTGTGGAGACCGATATCGGTCGTACCACCGACCCTGTGCGCATGTATATGCGTGAAATGGGTACCGTCGAGCTGCTGACACGCGAAGGCGAAATCGAAATCGCCAAGCGTATCGAAGAGGGTATCCGTGAAGTGATGGGCGCAATCGCGCACTTCCCAGGCACGGTTGACCACATTCTCTCCGAGTACACCCGCGTCACCACCGAAGGTGGTCGCCTGTCCGACGTCCTGAGCGGCTATATCGACCCGGATGACGGCATTGCGCCGCCTGCCGCCGAAGTACCGCCGCCTGTCGATGCCAAGGCTGCGAAAGCGGACGACGACTCCGAAGACGACGACGCTGAAGCCAGCGGCGACGATGAAGACGAAGTCGAAAGCGGTCCGGACCCGATCATCGCTGCCCAGCGTTTCGGTGCGGTTTCCGATCAAATGGAAATCACCCGCAAGGCCCTGAAAAAGCACGGTCGCGCCAACAAGCAGGCAATTGCCGAGCTGGTGGCCCTGGCAGAGCTGTTCATGCCGATCAAGCTGGTGCCGAAGCAATTCGAAGGCCTGGTTGAGCGTGTTCGCAGTGCCCTGGAGCGTCTGCGTGCCCAAGAGCGCGCAATCATGCAACTGTGTGTGCGTGATGCCCGCATGCCGCGTGCCGACTTCCTGCGCCAGTTCCCGGGCAACGAAGTAGACGAAAGCTGGACCGACGCACTGGCCAAAGGCAAGGCGAAATACGCTGAAGCCATTGGTCGCCTGCAGCCGGACATCATCCGTTGCCAGCAGAAGCTGACTGCGCTTGAGACCGAAACCGGTCTGACGATCGCCGAGATCAAGGACATCAACCGGCGCATGTCGATCGGCGAGGCCAAGGCCCGCCGCGCGAAGAAAGAGATGGTTGAAGCCAACCTGCGTCTGGTGATCTCCATCGCCAAGAAGTACACCAACCGTGGCCTGCAATTCCTCGACCTGATCCAGGAAGGCAACATCGGCTTGATGAAGGCTGTGGACAAGTTCGAATACCGTCGCGGCTACAAGTTCTCGACTTATGCCACCTGGTGGATCCGTCAGGCAATCACTCGCTCGATTGCCGACCAGGCCCGCACCATCCGTATTCCGGTGCACATGATCGAGACGATCAACAAGCTCAACCGTATTTCCCGGCAAATGTTGCAGGAAATGGGTCGCGAACCGACCCCGGAAGAGCTGGGCGAACGCATGGAAATGCCTGAGGATAAAATCCGCAAGGTATTGAAGATCGCTAAAGAGCCGATCTCCATGGAAACCCCGATCGGTGATGACGAAGACTCCCACTTGGGTGACTTCATCGAAGACTCGACCATGCAGTCGCCAATCGATGTCGCCACCGTTGAGAGTCTTAAAGAAGCGACTCGCGACGTACTGTCCGGCCTCACTGCCCGTGAAGCCAAGGTACTGCGCATGCGTTTCGGCATCGACATGAATACCGACCACACCCTTGAGGAAGTCGGTAAGCAGTTTGACGTGACCCGCGAGCGGATCCGTCAGATCGAAGCCAAGGCGCTGCGCAAGTTGCGCCACCCGACGCGAAGCGAGCATCTGCGCTCCTTCCTCGACGAGTGACACCAGAACCCCCGGCCCAGGCCGGGGGTTTTGTTTTGTATAGATAAAATCCCTCGCAACGCCCCTCCCCCGCAATGCCCGTCTACACTCGAAACATTCCCCGTGCCATAACGAGACCGTTATGCCCAGATTGCCGACTGTGTTACTGCTGTCGCTGCTGACCTGGACCGCAACGGCTGGCGCGTTGACTCTCACTGATGATGAGCGTGGCTGGTTGGCGGACCATCAGGAGCTGCGCCTGGGGGTGGACGCGTCATGGCCACCCTTTGAGTACCGTGACGAAGAAGGTCGCTACCAAGGTTTGGCGGCGGATTACGTGCGCCTGATCCAGGATCGCCTGGGCATACGGGTCAAGCTGATCGAACCGGTGAACTGGAGCGCGGTACTGGAGCTGGCCCGCAACAACCAGCTCGACCTGCTGCCCGGCATCATGTCCACACCCGAACGCCAAGGCTACATGGCGTTCACTCGCCCGTACCTCGACTTCCCCATCGTCATCCTGGCCCACGAAGGCGGGGCCAAACCGCGCAATCTGAAGGATCTCTACGGGCTGAAGATTGCCGTGGTGGAAAACTACGCGCCCCATGAACTGCTACGCACGCACCATCCCGACCTCAACCTGGTGGCCATGCCGAATGTGAGTTCGACGCTGCAAGCCTTGGCCACGGACGAAGTGGATGCGGTCGTCGGCGACCTCGCCTCAAGCGTCTGGAGCCTGCGCCAACTCAAGCTCGACGGTTTGTACGTCAGCGGCGAAACGCCTTACCGCTATCAGTTGGCGATGGGCGTACCACGCGACAACAAAATGCTGGTGGGCATCCTCGACAAGGTACTGGCCGACCTTAGCCCGCAGGAAACCGACGCGATCCAGCAACATTGGGTCGGCAGCTTTACCGACCATCGCACCTTCTGGACCGACTTGCTGACTTACGGCCTGCCCGCCGTGTTGCTGCTGAGCACCGTACTGGCCGTGGTAATCCGGATCAATCGCCGGCTCAGTTCGGAAATCTCCCGCCGCGTAGCCCTCGAACAGGAACTGCGCAGCAGCGAGTACCACTATCGCGGCCTGGTGGAGAGCTTGTCCGCGATTGCCTGGGAAGCCAGCGTCACCGACTTCACCTACAGCTATGTATCACCCCACGCTGAGGAACTGTTGGGTTACCCACGGGCCCACTGGCTGATTCCGGGCTTCTGGCGCAACATCATTCACCCCGCCGACCTGATTCGCACCGAATCCTACTGCCAACGCGAAACCCGCGCCAACCGTGACCACAGCGTTGATTACCGGGTCATCACCGCCGACAACCGTTGCTTGTGGGTGCGTGACATCGTCAGCCTGATCGAGCACGGCCATGAGCCCGTGCTGCGCGGCTTGATGATCGACATCAGTGAGGCAAAGCGCACCGAAGAGGCCCTGCAACTGTCTGAGCAGAAGTTCGCCTCGGTGTTCCAGCAATGCCCGGACATCCTGGTGATTGCACGGCTGTCCGACGGCTGCCTGCTGGAGGTGAACAAAGCGTTCGAGGACCAGGTCGGGCTGACAGCCGAACAGGTCGTGGGTAAAACCGCTACCGAGCTGAACATCTGGGGCATCCAGGGCGCAGGCCCCGATCTGCTGCAGCGGTTGCAGACCACCAGCATCCGCAACCTGGAAATGCCCTTTCTGCGCAGCAATGGCCAAGCCTTCACCGGGCTGATTTCCGCCGAGCCGTTTCAACTCGACACTACAGAGGCCATCGTGGTGGTGGTGCGCGACATCACCCAACTCAAGGAAACCCAGCAACAGCTGCAAACCTCCGAGGAGAAATTCGCCAAGGCCTTCCACGCCTCCCCCGACGGCTTGCTGTTGAGCCGCCAGCGCGATGGCCTGCTGATAGAAGTGAACGATGGTTTCAGCCGGATCACAGGTTTCAACAGCGCCGCCTCCGTCGATCAGTCCACCTTGGACCTGGGCATCTGGGTCGACCTCAACGAACGCAAACACATGCTCGAACTGATGCAGCGCGATGGCTTTGTGCGCGACTTCATCTGCCACATACGCCGCAGCGATGGTCAGATTCGCCTGTGCGAGCTATCCAGCCGCCCACTGCCGATTGGCGATGACGACTGCATGCTGACCATCGCCCGAGACATCACCGAACGCCAACTGATGCAGGAAAAACTGCAACAAGCTGCCACCGTGTTCGAGAGCACAGCCGAAGGGGTGTTGATCACCGACACCCGGCAGAACATCAGCGCCGTCAACCGTGCCTTCAGTGAAATCACCGGCTACAGCGAGGCCGAAGCCCTCGGCAATACCCCGCGCTTACTCGCTTCCGGGCTGCATGACAGCGCGTTTTATGCGGCGATGTGGCATCAATTGACCGCCCAGGGGCATTGGCAAGGCGAGATTTCCAACCGTCGCAAGAACGGCGAGTTGTACCCCAGTTGGCTGACCATCAGTGCCGTGCGCAACCGCGACCAGTTGATCACGCACTTCGTCGCGGTGTTCGCCGACATCTCCAGCCTCAAACTGGCCCAGGCCCGTCTCGACTACCAGGCGCATCACGACCCATTGACCGGCCTGCCCAACCGCACGCTGTTCGAAAGCCGACTGCAGGCCGCCCTCAACGGTCACCAGGAAACCGGCAAACAGGGCGCCGTGCTGTTTCTTGACCTGGACCGCTTCAAACACATCAACGACAGCCTCGGCCACCCGATCGGCGACCTGCTGCTCAAAGACATCGCCGTCCGCCTCAAGGAGCAACTGCGCGACATCGACACCGTGGCACGCTTGGGCGGCGACGAATTCATCATCCTGCTCCCAGGCCTGCAACACGCGAGTGACGCCGAATACCTGGCGAATAAGCTGTTGGCCTGCTTTACACCGCCGTTCCAGGCCGGCGAGCACGAGTTCTTTATCAGCGCCAGCATCGGCACCAGCCTATACCCGCAGGACGGCACCGACGTCGCCACCCTGGTCAAGAATGCCGACGCCGCGATGTATCGCTCCAAGGCCAAGGGGCGCAACCGGGTCGAAAGCTACACCCGCGACCTCACCGCCCAGGCCAACGAGCGCGTGGCGCTGGAACATGAACTGCGCCGCGCCATCGAGCGCAACGAACTGACCCTGTACTACCAGCCGAAACGGAGCCTGATCACCCAGGAACTGATCGGTGCCGAAGCATTGATCCGCTGGCATCACCCCACGTTTGGCGACGTACCGCCCGAACACTTCATCGCCCTCGCCGAAGAGA
Source organism: Pseudomonas sp. NFPP24 (assembly GCF_900112095.1). NCBI lineage: Bacteria > Pseudomonadati > Pseudomonadota > Gammaproteobacteria > Pseudomonadales > Pseudomonadaceae > Pseudomonas > Pseudomonas sp. NFPP24. The sequence continues at coordinate 725,562 of NZ_FOKD01000001.1, read as the reverse complement.
ACGGCATGATCCTGCAGATCGGTGATTGGGTGCTGGAACAGGCCTGCCGACAACTGCACACCTGGCAAGGCACCTTCGACGAGTTCGGCCCACTGTCGGTGAACCTGGCCGGCGCCCAACTGCGTCACCCCGGCTTGCTGGCGCGCATCGAACAGCTATTGCGCGACTACCGACTCGACCCGGGCTGCCTGCAACTGGAGATCACCGAAAACTTCATCATGAGCCAGGCCGAAGAAGCGCTGGAGGTGCTGCACCAACTCAAAGACCTCGGCGTACAACTGGCAATCGATGACTTCGGTACCGGCTACTCCTCCCTCAGCTACCTCAAGCGCCTGCCCCTGGATTACCTGAAGATCGACCAATCCTTCGTCCGCGGCCTGCCCGACGACCCCCACGACGCCGCCATTGTGCGCGCCATCATCGCCCTGGGCCACAGCATGCAATTCACCATCATCGCCGAAGGCGTGGAGAACCCCGCACAGCAGGCCTTCCTCGCTGCGGAAGGCTGCGAACAGATGCAAGGCTACATCGTCAGCCTGCCGCTACCGCCGGAGCTTTTTGCTGCTACGTTTCTTCGTATAAGCATTGAGGATTTTTCGGATGGCACAGCGGGGAAACCATCGTTATAATCCGCGACCTGTTACAGGGCCTATAGCTCAGTTGGTTAGAGCAGTGGACTCATAATCCATTGGTCGTAGGTTCAAGTCCTACTGGGCCCACCAAACAAGAAAGCCGCGCATTGCGCGGCTTTCGTGTGTCTGGCCGCCTCACTTCGCAAACAACTGCCCAATATCCTTGAACGCCTTGAACTCCAGCGCGTTCCCACACGGATCAAACAGAAACAACGTCGCCTGCTCCCCCACCTGCCCCTTGAACCGAATATGTGGTTCCAGCACAAACCGAGTTTCCCTGGCCTGCAGCCGCTGCGCCAAGGCGTGCCAATCTTCCCAGCCCAGCACCACGCCAAAATGCGGCACGGGTACGTTGTGGCCGTCGACTGCGTTGGTGTGGGCTAACTCCTGGGAGGCGGTTTTCGGGTGTTCGTGAATGACCAACTGATGCCCGAAGAAGTTGAAATCTACCCAGTGTTCGCTGGAACGCCCCTCTTCAAGGCCAAAGACTTCACCGTAGAAATGCCGCGCAGCGGCGAGGTCGTATACCGGAATTGCCAGGTGAAAAGGTGCGAGTGTCATCAGGTCAAACCTCTGTGGGCATTAAGTCCCACGAGTTTAGCCTTGCTCCTGACGATGAAAAGACGATAGTTTTTGCGCCGAGCTCAAATTATTTCGATCAATCGAGACGCCCATGCTGCGCGAATTGAAGACCTTTATTGCGGTAACCCGTCACGGCACGTTTGCGGCGGCGGGCATGCATATCGGGCTGACGCAGTCGGCGGTCAGTGCGCAGATTCGTCAATTGGAGCAGGCGCTTGGCGTGCAGTTGTTCGATCGTACCGGGCGCCAGGCCACGTTGAATGCAGCCGGTTTGCGTGCCTTGCCGTTGGCCAGGGAGATACTGGAAACCTTCAACCGCATGGCCGTACCCGTGCATGCCAACGAGTACCGGGGCGAACTGAAAGTGGGTGCCATCACCACCGCGCAGACCGGCCTGCTACCCCAGGCGCTGGTGCGTTTGCGTCAGGCGGCACCGACGGTGGAGTGCAAGTTGATACCGGGCGTGTCCCTGGAGTTGTTGAGCCGGGTGGACGCCGGTGAGCTGGACTCGGCGATCATCATCCGCCCGCCCTTCGACCTGCCCAAGGAACTGCACGTGCAGGTGCTGCGCAAGGAGCCGTTCGCGCTGATCGTGCCTCACACGTTGGCGGGTGATAACCCGTTGCAGTTGCTGGCGACGCAGCCCCATGTGCGCTATGACCGCACTTCATTTGGCGGTCGCCTGGTCAGCCGATTCCTGAAGGAACATAAACTTGACGTGCAGGTAGCATTGGAGCTGGATGAGCTGGAGGCCATCGTCAAGATGGTCGAATGCGGCCTGGGCGTATCGCTGATTCCTCAGGCCGGGTTGTGGCTGGAACGCTCGCCCAACGTGCGAGTCATCCCATTGGGCAGCCGGACCTTTTACCGCGAAATCATCCTGCTGAGCCGCTACAGTCAACGCCAGCTGCCCGTGCCGCAACTGTTTACCCGCTGCCTGCTCGCCAGCGCCAACCTGTAAGATGCCAACCCATTGCCCCCGTACCGGAGCCCTCGCCTTGCCTGCCCTAGATGAAATCGACCGCCAACTGATCGCCGCCCTGCAGATCAACGCCCGCGAAAGCGTGGCCATGCTCGCCCGGCAGTTGGGCATCGCGCGCACCACAGTGAAGTCACGCCTGGCACGCCTGGAGAAAACCCAGGTGATCACCGGTTATGGCGTGCGCCTCGGGCAGCGGGTGGTCGATGGTGGTTTGCAGGCTTATGTGGGCATCACCGTACAGGCACGCTCGGGCAAAGAAGTGTTGCGCCGGTTGAGTGCCATGGCCCAGGTGCAGCAGTTGTGCGCGGTGAGTGGAGAGTTTGATTACGTGGCTTGGCTGCGCACGGATTCGCCGGAGCAGTTGGACCAACTGCTGGACCAGATCGGCAGCGTCGACGGCGTGGAGAAAACCACCACGTCGATCATCCTCAGTAACAAACTGGATCGCGGTCAACCAATCTGACCAACAGTTTCGTCATTCTGACTAAAAAAAGTTCAATCCGACGACACTTTGCGTCTTATTAACGAACGCCGCGCTCCCTAAACTGGCTGCCATCTTTTCCTATACTCAGCGGGTCGTGCCCCGTCGGGTCATCAGCCAGGTCAGCCATGAACACCTTCAACAAAAACAATCGCCACCCTGCAGACGGTAAAAAGCCCATCACCATCTTTGGCCCGGACTTCCCGTTTGCCTTTGATGACTGGATCGAACACCCGGCAGGCCTGGGCAGCATCCCCGCCGCCCACCACGGCGCCGAAGTGGCGATCGTCGGCGCCGGCATCGCGGGTCTGGTGGCCGCCTACGAACTGATGAAGCTGGGCCTCAAGCCGGTGGTGTACGAAGCCTCGAAAATGGGCGGCCGCCTGCGCTCCCAGGCCTTTGAAGGCGCCGAAGGTATCATCGCCGAGTTGGGCGGCATGCGCTTTCCGGTGTCGTCGACGGCGTTCTACCACTATGTGGACAAGCTCGGCCTGGAAACCAAACCTTTCCCCAACCCGCTGACCCCGGCCTCCGGCAGCACGGTCATCGACCTTGAAGGCCAGACCCACTACGCGCAAAAGCTCTCCGACTTGCCGGTACTGTTCCAGGAAGTCGCGGACGCCTGGGCCGATGCGCTGGAAGCCGGTTCGCAGTTCGGTGATATCCAGCAGGCCATCCGCGACCGCGACGTGCCGCGCCTCAAGGAGCTGTGGAACAAGCTGGTGCCGCTGTGGGACGACCGCACCTTCTACGACTTCGTCGCCACCTCCAAGGCGTTCGCCAAGTTGTCGTTCCTGCACCGTGAAGTCTTCGGCCAGGTGGGTTTCGGCACCGGCGGCTGGGACTCTGACTTCCCCAATTCGATGCTGGAAATCTTCCGCGTGGTGATGACCAACTGCGACGACCACCAACACCTGGTGGTCGGCGGCGTAGCCCAGGTGCCGATGGGCATCTGGCGCCATGTACCGGAGCGCTGCGCCCATTGGCCGGCCGGCACCAGCCTGAGTTCACTGCATCGCGGCGCGCCACGCGCGGGCGTCAAACGTATCGCCCATGCCGCCGATGGCCGTTTTGCCGTCACCGACAACTATGGCGACACCCGCGAGTACGCCGCCGTGCTGACCACCTGCCAGAGCTGGCTGCTGACCACCCAGATCGAATGCGACGAAAGCCTGTTCTCGCAAAAAATGTGGATGGCCCTGGACCGCACACGCTACATGCAATCATCGAAAACCTTTGTGATGGTCGACCGCCCGTTCTGGAAGGACAAAGACCCGGAAACCGGCCGTGACCTGATGAGCATGACCCTCACCGACCGCCTGACCCGTGGCACCTACCTGTTCGATAACGGCGACGACAAGCCGGGGGTGATCTGCCTGTCGTACTCGTGGATGAGCGACGCCCTGAAAATGCTGCCGCAGCCCATCGACAAGCGGGTGAAACTTGCCCTCGACGCGCTGAAAAAGATCTACCCGAAAGTCGATATCAAGGCACGCATTATCGGCGATCCAATCACCGTGTCCTGGGAAGCCGACCCGCACTTCCTCGGGGCCTTCAAGGGCGCGTTGCCGGGGCACTATCGCTATAACCAGCGCATGTATGCACACTTCATGCAGAAGGACATGCCCGCCGAACAACGTGGGATTTTTATCGCTGGTGATGATGTGTCCTGGACGCCGGCCTGGGTGGAGGGCGCGGTGCAAACCTCACTGAACGCGGTGTGGGGCATCATGACCCACTTCGGCGGCAGCACTCACCCCGAGAACCCGGGGCCGGGTGATGTGTTCGATGAAATCGGGCCGATTGCCCTGGCGGATTAAGGAGTTGAACATGCGCGTCGCCCTGTACCAATGCCCGCCGCTGCCGCTGGATGTGGCCGGCAACCTCAAGCGCCTGCACCAACTGGCGCATGAGGCATCCGATGCCGATGTACTGGTGCTGCCGGAGATGTTCCTGAGCGGCTACAACATCGGTGCCGAGGCCGTTGGCGCCTTGGCCGAGACACAGGACGGGCCGTCGGCGCAGGCCATTGCCGAACTGGCCAAAAGCGCCGGGCTGGCGATTCTGTACGGCTACCCTGAGCGGGCCGCAGATGGACAGATCTACAACGCCGTGCAGTTGATCGACGCCCACGGCCAGCGCCTGTGCAACTACCGCAAGACCCATCTGTTTGGTGATCTGGACCATTCGATGTTCAGCGCCGGTGAGGATGATTTCCCACTGGTAGAACTCAACGGCTGGAAGCTCGGTTTCCTGATCTGCTATGACCTGGAGTTCCCGGAAAACACCCGGCGCCTGGCCCTGGCTGGCGCTGAGCTGATCCTGGTGCCCACTGCCAACATGGTGCCGTTCGATTTTGTCGCCGATGTCACCGTGCGGGCGCGGGCCTTTGAAAACCAGTGTTATGTGGCCTACGCCAATTACTGCGGGCATGAAGGCGAGATCCAGTACTGCGGGCAGAGCAGCATTGCCGCGCCGAATGGCCAGCGTATTGCCCAGGCCGGCCTGGACGAAGCACTGATCGTCGGGGAGTTGGAGCGCCAATCGCTCCTCGACGCCCGCAGTGCCAATCACTACCTGCAAGATCGCCGCCCCGAGTTGTACGGCGCGCTGCACAAGCCCTGATCCAGCCGGTTTGCTAGCATAGGCACATTCTCTGTTTCGGAAGTGCCCATGCCTGCGCCGGCCCACCCTCATTACCTTCACCTGACCCTGGCCAATGGCTTGCGGGTTTCCTTGCATCACGCCCCACGGTTAAAGCGTTGCGCGGCCGTGCTGAGGGTGGCGGCCGGCAGCCACGACGTGCCACTGGCATGGCCGGGACTGGCGCATTTCCTGGAGCATTTGCTGTTCCTCGGGACCGAGCGTTTTCCCACAAGCGAAGGGTTGATGGCCTACGTGCAACGCCATGGAGGCCAGGTCAATGCCAGCACCCGTGAGCGCACTACGGACTTTTTCTTTGAACTGCCGGCGGCCACGTTTGCCGGGGGCCTGGAGCGCTTGGCCGACATGCTGACCCATCCGCGCCTGGCGCTGGAGGACCAACTGCGTGAGCGCGAGGTGCTGCACGCGGAGTTTATCGCCTGGTCCCAGGATGCAACGGCACAACAGCAAGTGGCACTACTGGAAGGCCTGGCGTCGGATCATCCTCTGCGGGGTTTCCATGCGGGCAACCGCGACAGCCTGCCAGTAGAGCATGAGACATTTCAGCAAGCCTTACGGGAATTTCATACGCAGTTCTATCAGAGTGGGCAGATGACCTTGAGCCTGGCCGGCCCACAATCGCTGGAGGCACTGGAAGGCTTGGCACAGCGGTTCAGTGAGCACCTGATCTCAGGACCTCTGCGTGTGCAATCCACCCCCCCGGCCTTGATGCCGGGGCAAGCCCAGCGCTATCGGCACATCGCCAATGATCACCTGCATCAGGTCATCACGTGCAATGCACCCCGGGAAGCACTGGCATTCCTCTGCACCTGGCTTAACGCTTCGGCACCCGGTGGCTTGCTGGCGGAGCTGAAAGCGCAGCAACTGGCGAGCGCACTGCAGGCGTCGGTGCTGTATCACTTCGCTGGGCAAGCGGTGCTGGCTATCGACTTTACACTCAGTGGTCCCGCTGAATCGGCGACACACGTCGAGGCGTTGCTGTACGACTGGCTGGCCTTTTTCGCACATAGCGACTGGACGGCGTTGCGCGAAGAATTCGCACTGCTGGCCGTTCGCCAACAACAGACCCAAGGCGCTCTGGCCTTGGCCCGAAACGACAACCAAGGCCTGTCGGAACTGGATGTCGCCGCCCTCAAGGCCATGCTGGATTCGCTGCACCTGCCGCCCTCCACACTCACTTGGCAGTTGCCGCCGAACAACCCCTTCCTGCGTCCGCCGGTCAAGGAAGAACGCGCCGGCCTGATCCGCGGCCAGACCAGCGCCCACCGAGGCTTGCGCACGTTTGCCCAGGATCGCTCCAGAGGGCGTCGGGATGCATCGGCGTTGACCTTCAGCCAGGCATTGGCGGACGACAGCAACGAAGGAGCATTGTATCTGCAATGGCAATCAGCTCCGCCACACCCGGAAAACGCTTTGCAATCGTTGCGCGACAATGCACGCCAGGCGGGTGTCGACGTGTCGTTCGAAAACCTGGGCAGTCACTGGCGGGTGAAAATGGTCGGGCTACAGGAGCCGATCCCAGCAGTTCTGGAAGTGCTGGCGCAACGCCTGGGCGAGCCGCAAGAGGCACAAGCCGCCGCGCCGCCCATGATCGCCATCCGCGAATTGCTCAAGACGCTGCCCGCTTGCTGCACCTCGACCACGTCCGAACCAGCCTCGTGGGACTCCGCACGTTGGCACGGCCTGGGGCTGGGTTTCTCTACCCCCCATGAAGCCTTGATCAAAACTGCTGCGGCCCGCCTGCCGGGGCAACTCGCGAGCCTCAATCACGTCGCGCCATCCCTGAGCGGCCAACGTATCTGGCATGAGGTGGAAACCGACTCAAACGAAGCCGCGTTGCTGCTGTTTTGTCCAACGCCAAGCCAATCCTTGGCGGACGAAGCCGCATGGCGACTACTCGGCCATCTGCTCCAGGCGCCGTTCTACCAACGCCTGCGGGTAGAGCTGCAAATCGGCTACGCCGTGTTCAGCGGCATCCGACAGATAAACGGCCAGACCGGCCTGCTGTTCGGTGTGCAATCCCCTGGCCTGTCCCTGTCGGGCATCGCCGATCACCTGAACACCTTCCTCAAGCAACTGCCGGCGCTGATCGACCGCAGCGACGACCTGGGCAACCTGGCGTTGGCCGAGCAGTTCTGCGTACGGACGCTGCCCAACGCCCAAGCCGCCGAACTGCTGTGGCATGCCCATCTGGCGGGCCATCCGTCGGACTACCTGGTTCAACTTCAAGCCCGGATCCAAACCTGTACCCGCGAAGCATTGCAGCATGCCGCGCAACAATTAAACGACGCCGCAGGCGGCTGGCGCTGCATCGCCAACGGCCCGCGCATCTCGACTGCGTGGCAAGCGGCAGGGTGATCATTGCCGCCCCTGCAAAAGGCTTTCTCCCTCAAGACAGCGCTAACTTGAAAAGAATTGAGTAATATTCCCACGCACACATCTGAACATCTCCGACTGGAGGTGGACTATATGTATTACTTGGTAGTAAACGTCCCATCCCTTCGTAGGAGTAAGAATATGACCTGGTCCAAACCTGCTTACACTGATCTGCGCATCGGTTTCGAAGTCACCATGTACTTCGCCAGCCGTTAATCCGCTGGGTACTACAACGCCTCGGTTCGCCCGGGGCGTTTTTGTTTTGAGCTTGATGGAGCTGCCATGTTTGTCCAGATTCTAGGTTCCGCCGCCGGCGGTGGTTTCCCGCAGTGGAACTGCAACTGCGTGAACTGCGCGGGTTTTCGTGATGGCAGCCTGCGGGCCCAGGCGCGTACCCAGTCGTCCATCGCGATCTCCGACGATGGCGTGAATTGGGTGCTGTGCAATGCCTCGCCGGATATCCGCGCGCAACTCCAGGGCTTTGCACCGATGCAACCCGGCCGCGCCCTGCGCGATACCGGCATCAGCGCGATCATCCTGATGGACAGCCAGATCGACCACACCACCGGCCTGCTGAGCCTGCGCGAAGGCTGCCCGCACCAGGTGTGGTGCACCGACATGGTCCATGAAGACCTCAGCACCGGTTTCCCGCTGTTCAGCATGCTCACCCACTGGAATGGCGGCCTGGCCTGGAACCGCATCGAGCTGGACGCCAGCTTCACCATCCCGGCCTGCCCCAATCTGCGCTTCACCCCGCTGCCCCTGCGCAGCGCAGCCCCACCCTACTCGCCACACCGCTTCGACCCGCACCCCGGCGACAACATCGGCCTGATCGTCGAAGACCTGCGCACCGGCGGCAAGCTGTTCTACGCCCCGGGCCTGGGCAAGGTCGACGCGCCATTGCTGGAGATCATGGCCGGCAGCGACTGTCTTCTGGTGGACGGCACCATGTGGGATGACGATGAAATGCAGCGCCGTGGCGTTGGCACCCGCACCGGCCGCGAAATGGGCCACCTGGCGCAAAACGGCCCCGGCGGCATGCTTGAAGTGCTGGAACAGTTGCCCGAGCAGCGCAAGGTGCTTATCCACATCAACAACACCAACCCGATCCTCGATGAAGACTCCCCCGAGCGAGCGGAGCTGGTGCGGCGCAATGTCGAAGTGGCTTACGACGGCATGAGCATTGAATTGTAGGAGCTGACGAGATGACTGACACGCCATTGACCACCGCCGAGTTCGAAGCCGCCCTGCGGGCCAAGGGCGCCTTCTACCATATCCATCACCCGTATCACGTGGCGATGTACGAAGGCAGCGCCACCCGCGAGCAGATCCAGGGCTGGGTCGCCAACCGTTTCTATTATCAGGTGAATATCCCGCTCAAAGACGCCGCGATCCTGGCCAACTGCCCGGACCGTGAGATCCGTCGCGAGTGGATCCAGCGCCTGCTCGACCACGATGGCGCCCCCGGTGAGGACGGCGGCATCGAAGCCTGGCTGCGCCTGGGCCAGGCGGTGGGCCTCGACCCCGACCAACTACGCTCGCAGGAGTTGGTACTGCCTGGCGTACGATTCGCGGTAGACGCTTACGTCAACTTCGCCCGTCGCGCCAGTTGGCAGGAAGCCGCGAGCAGCTCGCTGACCGAGCTGTTCGCGCCGCAGATCCACCAGTCGCGCCTCGATAGCTGGCCGCAGCATTACCCCTGGATCGACCCGGCCGGCTATGAATATTTCCGCACCCGCCTGGGCCAGGCCCGCCGCGATGTGGAACACGGGTTGGCAATTACCCTGCAGCACTACACCACTCGTGAAGGCCAGGAGCGCATGCTGGAGATTCTCCAGTTCAAACTCGACATCCTGTGGAGCATGCTCGATGCCATGAGCATGGCCTATGAACTCAAGCGCCCGCCATATCACAGCGTGACCGAGCAGCGGGTGTGGCATAAAGGGATCACCCTATGAGCTTTGACCGCAGCAAGAAACCGACCTGGCGCCCAGGCTACCGTTACCAGTACGAGCCGGCGCAAAAAGGCCACGTGTTGCTCTACCCCGAAGGCATGATCAAGCTCAACGACAGCGCCGCATTGATCGGTGGCTTGATCGACGGCGAACGCGACGTGGCGACCATCATCGCCGAGCTGGAGAAACAATTTCCTGGTGTGCCTGAGCTCGGTGAAGACATCGAGCAATTCATGGAGGTCGCCCGTGCTGAGCACTGGATCACCCTTGCCTGAAAAGCCGGCCATCGGCCTGCCGCTGTGGTTGCTGGCCGAGCTGACCTACCGCTGCCCGTTGCAGTGCCCGTACTGCTCCAACCCGTTGGACTTTGCCGAGCAGGGCAAGGAGCTGACGACCGAGCAGTGGTTCAAGGTGTTTCGCGAAGCCCGCGAGATGGGGGCCGCGCAGCTGGGGTTTTCCGGCGGTGAACCGCTGGTGCGCCAGGACCTGGCCGAGCTGATCGCTGAAGCGCGCAAACTGGGGTTCTACACCAACCTGATCACCTCGGGCATCGGCCTTACCGAGCAGAAGATCAGCGACTTCAAGAAAGCCGGCCTGGACCATATCCAGATCAGCTTCCAGGCCAGCGACGAACAGGTGAACAACCTGCTGGCCGGCTCGAAAAAAGCCTTCGCACAGAAGCTGGAAATGGCCAGGGCCGTGAAGGCCCACGGCTACCCGATGGTGCTGAACTTCGTCACCCATCGGCACAATATCGACAAGATCGACCGCATCATCGAACTGTGCATTGCGCTGGAGGCCGACTTCGTGGAGCTCGCCACCTGCCAGTTCTACGGCTGGGCACAGCTTAATCGGGTGGGGTTGTTGCCGACCCGGGAGCAGCTGGTGCGCGCCGAACGCATCACCAACGAATATCGCGACCGGCTGGAAGCGGAAGGTCACCCGTGCAAGCTGATCTTCGTCACACCGGACTACTACGAAGAGCGCCCGAAGGCCTGCATGAACGGCTGGGGCAGTATCTTCCTGACCGTGACACCCGACGGTACCGCCCTGCCGTGTCACGGTGCCCGACAAATGCCGGTGCAATTTCCCAATGTGCGCGACCACAGCATGCAGCACATCTGGTACGACTCGTTCGGCTTCAACCGCTTTCGTGGCTACGACTGGATGCCCGAGCCGTGCCGTTCGTGCGATGAAAAAGAAAAGGACTTCGGCGGCTGCCGTTGCCAGGCCTTCATGCTGACGGGGGACGCGAGCAATGCCGACCCGGTCTGCAGCAAGTCCGAGCAGCACGGCATCATCCTGCAAGCGCGGGAAGAGGCCGAGCACGCCACCCAGACCATCGAGCAACTGGCCTTTCGCAATGAGCGCAACTCACGGCTCATCGCCAAAGGCTGACGGCCTCAGCGCTTGGCGATGATGTACACCGCGTGCACGATGCCCGGGATGTAGCCGCACAGGGTCAGCAGGATATTCAGCCAGAACGCGCCGCCGAAACCCACTTGCAGGAACACACCCAGTGGCGGCAACAGAATGGCGATGATGATACGAATGAAATCCATGGGATCAGCTCCAGAAAATCGGCTCGTGTGAGCCGTGTAGCTAATCGACCTTGGGCGTTCGTGAGGGTTCAGTGGGATCTGGCGTTGGGCCATCCAGGCAAAAAAACGCCCCCAGCCAAAAGAATCAGGCCGGAGGCGTCGCGTAGACCGCGAGACGGTTCAGGAATAGGGGTTAAACAGCGATGCCCTTGCGGCATTGCAGTTGTGCGGTGCGCACGCGGGAGAAGGCACGGGCCAGGCGCAGGAGCATTTCGTCGATGTTGCTTTTGCTCACCGTGAGAGCCGGGGTGAAGCGCAGGCAGCCGGGCTGTGGGGCGTTTAGGATCAGGCCTTCGTGCAGGGCCGCTTTTACCACCGCATCCGCAGAATCATCCGACAGCGCCAGGCCCCACATCAGGCCGTGGCCGCGCAGCGGGCCGTGGTCGTAGCGATAGGCCAGGCGGGCAAGGCCTTCGCCGAGGTAAAGGCCGGACTCACGCACCTGTTCCAGAAAGCCGTGCTCCAGCACCGTATCGAATACCGCCAGCCCGGCCGATGCCATCAGCGCATTGCCGTGATGGGTGCCTTCCAGCTCGCCCACTTCAAAACAGCAGGCTTTACCACGCGCCAGCAGCGCCGCAAGGGGCACACCGCCGCCCAGGCCTTTGCCCAGGGTGATGATGTCCGCACGTACGCCGTATTGCTGTTCGGCGAGCAAGGTGCCGCAGCGGCCTATGCCGGTTTGCACCTCGTCGAGTATCAGCAGGATCCCCAGTTCACGGCACAGCCGCTCGACCCCTTTGAGATAGTGCTCCGTCGCGGGGATCACTCCGGCCGCGCCCTGGATCGGCTCCAGCAGGATGGCGACGGTCTGCGCGTCGACCGCGGCATGCAGGGCCGGCAGGTCGTTGAAGGGCACATGGCTGAAGCCCGGCAGTTGCGGTTCGAAGCGATTGGTACTCTCGCCCGCCGACGCCGACATCGCCGCAAAACTGCGACCATGGCAACCACCGCTCGCGCTGATGATGCGGTAAGCGCCACCACGATGCAGTTGGCCCCATTTGCGCGCCAACTTGATCGCGGCTTCAACGGCTTCCGCGCCGCTGTTGAGCAGGTAGGCCTGGTCACTGCCGGTGCGATGGCACAGGCGCTCGGCAAGGTTGAGTTGAGCGCGGTTATGCAAGCCGTTGCCTGGGTTGATCAGCGCCTGAGTCTGGTCGGCCAGCGCCTTGATCAACACCTGTGGGCTGTGGCCGAGGCTGTTGGCTGCGTTGCCCTGGCTGAAATCCAGGTAGGCCCGGTCGTCACTGTCCCAGAGCCAGGAACCCTGGCCGCGCACGAACACTTGCGGCGGCCGTGCGACGGAGGGCATCAGGGATTCGTTGGGAGGATTATCGCTGGGCGTCTCCAGAACTAAATCGTCCAGGCTCGGCGCGGGGCGACGGAATAGATTCATGGCTCGCCCCCAATAGCAACTGGGCCTTGGTCGGTGCGAGGTGCCAACATTGCCTTGAGGTTTTTTGCCTTGCCTATGTAAACGCCATCAATATAAACGCTGTTCATTGCCCGATCTGGCCCTGTAAGCCCTGCGAATAAGCGCTAGACTAGGCGTCTCGGGGGCCAGCGGCCATTTCGATTTTCCAGCTTTTTCGATAAGTAAACCTTATGGATTTCAAGCAACTGCGTTATTTCGTCGCGGTGTATGAGGAGGGCCATGTAGGCCGTGCTGCGGAGCGTCTGTCGATCTCCCAACCGGCGCTGTCCCAGCAGATTCGCCAGTTGGAGCAGAACCTGGATGTGAGTCTGTTCGAACGCAGCAGCAAGCGCCTGCTACCGACACTGGCGGCGCATACGCTGTACAACCACGCCTTGCCGCTGATCGATGGCATGCAACAGGCAGTTGAGGCCCTGCGCAACTTCAAGGGCCAGGCGATGCGCACGCTTGCCATCGGCGTGTTGCAAACCGTGCACACCAGCCTGGTCCCGCAGATGCTCGAGCGCGTGCGCAAGGCCCAGCCGCATTTGGTGGTGCAGATCTACGAATTGACCGGGCTCGAAATTGAGCGGCGGCTACTCAACGGCTCGCTGGATATCGGCATCAGTTACCTGCCGCCACGCCAGCCGGGGTTGCACGGCGTGTTGTTGTACGAAGATGAGTTGAAGGTGGTCATCCCCGAAGACCATCCCTTGCGGGAATTCAAGAAAGTCTCACTGAAGCAGGCCGCGGAGTTGCCGATGTTGCTGTTGGGGGAAGAGTTTCAGGTGCGGCAGATCTGGCAGGGCCAACTGTCCAACCTCGGGCGACGCCCGCAGGTCCAGGCGGAACTCAACACCATGGTGGGGATCCTCGACAGCCTGCCTCACACAAAACTGGCGACGGTGCTGCCGGGGCGCTCCCAGGATGAACACAACAGCCAGGCGCTGCTTTGGAAGCCCTTGAGTGAGCCCAGGGTGCCGCTGAAAGTCGGTCTGGTGTGCCGCGATGTGCAGCGCCAGCAGGCGACGGTGGCGTTGCTGCGCACCTTGCTGGAAGACGTGATGAATGCCCCGCAGGCGCCTGCCTGACTTTTTCGCGGGCAAAAGAAAACCCCGCCGAAGCGGGGCTTTGCAGACTGTTTCCCTGACATCCATTTCACTCCGCCGTCCTGGCAGAATCCTACGTGTCCGTGTTGTTGCTTTGCGCTTCCTGCGCGACGTCCATGTGAAGTAGATTATCCGTGGATCCAATATGGCGATAGAGGACGAATAGCAGCACGTCATGTAAGAGAATGCTTACACGTCCTCCAAGCCCTTAGAACAAGGCTTCATCCAGCAAAAACAGTGATTCGCTACCGGCTTTTACCGACGCACTCAGCGAGTGGATGCGTGGCAACAGGCGCGCAAAGTAGAAACGCGCAGTCCCCAGTTTGCTGGCGTAGAAGTCTTCTTGCGACTCCTTGCCCAACGCGGCCTTGGCCATGCGAGCCCACATATAGGCATACGCCATGTAGCCAAAGGCATGCAGGTACTCCACCGACGCCGCGCCGATTTCATTGGGGTTGGCCTTGGCGCGGTCCAGCACCCAGGCGGTCAGCTCATCCAGGTTGTCCACCGCCGCGCCCAACGGCTTGGTGAATTCGGCCAGCTCGGCACCCGCCGAGGCAATGAACGCGCGGATCTCATCGGCAAACAGGGTGTAGAACGCCCCGCCACTGCCGACGATCTTGCGCCCCATCAGGTCCAGGGCCTGGATGCCGTTGGTGCCTTCGTAAATCTGGGTGATGCGCACATCGCGCACCAGTTGCTCCTGGCCCCACTCACGAATGTAACCGTGGCCGCCAAATACCTGTTGGCCCAGCACAGTGGTTTCCAGGCCCAGGTCGCTCAGGAACGCCTTGGCCACCGGCGTCAGCAGTGCCACCAGGTTATCCGCACGCTCGCGGGCAGCGGCGTCGTCGCTGAACTTGGCGATGTCCAGTTGCGTCGCCACGTAGGTGGAGAACGCACGGCCACCTTCGTTGGCGGCCTTCATGGTGAGCAGCATGCGCCGTACGTCCGGGTGCACGATGATCGGGTCGGCCATTTTGTCTTTGGCCTGCGCGCCGGTCGGTGCACGGCTTTGCAGGCGGTCGCGGGCGTACTCGATGGCGTTCTGATAGGAACGCTCGCCGGACGCCAGGCCCTGGATACCGACACCCAGGCGCTCGTAGTTCATCATGGTGAACATCGCCGCCAGACCACGGTTCGGCTCGCCCACCAGGTAACCCACGGCCTCGTCGAAATTCATCACGCAGGTCGCCGACGCCTGGATCCCCATCTTGTGCTCGATGGAACCACAGCTCACGGCATTGCGTGCGCCCAGGCTGCCGTCGGTGTTCACCATGAACTTCGGCACCAGGAACAGCGAAATCCCCTTGGGCCCCGCCGGCGCGTCCGGCAGCTTGGCCAGTACCAGGTGGATGATGTTATCGGTGAGGTCGTGTTCACCGCCGGTGATGAAGATCTTGGTGCCGCTGACTGTGTAGGAGCCGTCCGCCTGCGGCTCAGCCTTGGTGCGGATCATCCCCAGGTCGGTCCCGGCGTGGGCCTCGGTCAGGCACATGGAACCGGCCCACTCACCGGAATACATCTTCGGCAGATAAGCAGCCTTGAGCGCTTCGCTGGCGTGGGTGTTGATCGACACGCAGGCGCCGGAGGTCAGCATCGGGTACAGGCCGAACGCCAGGCTCGACGAGTTGATCATCTCTTCGACCTGGGCCGACACGGCCTTGGGCATGCCCATGCCGCCGAACGCAGGGTCGCCGCCTACACCCACCCAACCGCCTTCAGCGTAGGTTTTGTAGGCTTGCGGAAAACCGTCCGGCGTAAATACCGCTGTGTTATCCCAACGGCAACCTTGTTCATCGCCACCACGGCTGAGCGGGGCGATGGATTTGGCGGTGACCTTGCCGGCTTCTTCGAGGATGGCCTCTACGGTTTCGGCGTCAACGGTGTCTGCCAATGCCGGCAACTGGGCCCAAGTGGTGGCGACCTCAAAGACTTCGTTGAGGACGAAGCGCATATCACGCAGCGGCGCTTTGTAATCAGCCATGGCAAACCTCGTGAGAACGTGAAAAGTAATTCGGTAAGAGTCGGTTTTACAGGCTCAGAGTGTACCCGAACAACTTTTCAGACACATAGGGTCCACTTGTGACTGATTGGTATTTTTAAGTCATTACCACGCAAACGCCTCCGCAGGCAGACTCATCAGGCATTCGCTGCCCGCTTCCACGGCCGCGCGATGGGTAGCCGTACGCGGCAGTAGACGCTTGAAGTAGAACTCGCACGTGGCCAACTTGGCCTTGGCAAAATCGCCATCTGGCTGTTCAAGGGCAGCGATCGCCATGCGCAGCCACAGGTACGCGAGCACCACGTAACCGCTGTACATCAAGTAATCCACCGCCGCCGCGCCCACTTCATCGGGGTTCTTCATCGCGGCCATGCCGACCTTCGTGGTCAGCTCACCCCACTCCCCGTTCAACTGATTGAGTTGCGCCACATAGCCCTTGAGCTGAGGGTGCTCGGCATTCGCGGCACAGAACTTATGCACGATTTTGGTAAACCCACGCAGCAACTTGCCCTGGCTGCCCAGCACCTTGCGCCCCAGCAGGTCGAGGGCCTGGATGCCGTTGGTGCCTTCATAGATCGGCGCAATCCGCACATCGCGGGCCAGTTGTTCCATGCCCCATTCGCGGATGTAACCGTGGCCACCGAAGATCTGCATGCCGTGGTTGGTCACCTCAAGGCCAGTGTCGGTCATAAAGGCTTTGCAGATGGGCGTGAGGAACGCCAGCAGATCTTCGGCCTCCTGACGCTGCGCCGCGTCCTTGCTCAGGTGCGCGGTGTCGAGCAATTGTGCGGTGAAGTAGGTCAGCGCACGGTTGCCTTCGTTGAAGGCCTTCATGGTCAGCAGCATGCGGCGCACATCAGGGTGCACGATGATCGGGTCGGCGGCTTTGTCCGGGGCCTTGGCGCCAGTCAGCGAGCGCATTTGCAGACGGTCGTTGGCGTACTTGATCGCGCCCTGGAAGCTCGCTTCGCCGTTGCACAGGCCCTGCATGCCGGTGCCCAGGCGCGCATGGTTCATCATGGTGAACATACAGTTGAGGCCCTTGTTCCGCTCACCGATCAGGAAACCCTTGGCCCCATCGAAGTTCAACACACAGGTTGCGGACGCCTTGATACCCATCTTGTGTTCGATGGAACCGCAGTGCACCGCATTGCGCTCGCCTGTGTCGGCATGGAACTTGGGCACGATGAACAGCGAGATGCCCTTGGTGCCCGCCGGCGCATCCGGCAGCTTGGCCAGCACCAGGTGAATGATATTGGCGCTCATGTCGTGCTCGCCGGCCGAGATGAAGATCTTGCTGCCGGTGACCGCATAGCTGCCGTCCGCCTGGGGCACGGCACGGGTCTTGATCAGGCCCAGGTCGGTGCCGCAGTGGGCTTCGGTGAGGCACATGGTGCCGGTCCATTCGCCCGCAGTGAGTTTGGTCAGGAACGTGTCTTTCTGCTCGGCGGTGCCGTGGGCGTGGATCGCCGACATCGCGCCGTGGGTCAGCCCCGGGTACATGCCCCAGGAGGTGTTGCTGGAGCCGATCATCTCGCTCAGCACCAGGCCGAGCGACTGCGGCAAGCCCTGGCCACCGTAGGCCGGGTCCGCTGCCACGCCGTGCCAGCCGCCCTCAACGTACTGGGCGAAGGCTTCCTTGAAGCCCTTGGGCGTGGTGACCACGCCATTGTCGAAATGGCAGCCTTCTTCGTCGCCACTGCGGTTGAGCGGCGCGAGCACGTTCTCGCAGAATTTTGCGCCTTCCTCGAGGATCGCAGCGACCATGTCCGGGCTGGCATCGGTGGCGCCCAATGCGGCGTAGTGGCCGTGGAAATCAAATACGTTGTCGATCAGAAAGCGCATGTCGCGAAGGGGAGCTTTGTACTCAGGCATGGCAATGTCTCCGTCAGCAGATGGTTTCAACCTACTGCCGGCCAACGCCCGGAACAATCACTGTAGAACCGCTGAATACACCGCCATCACTCAACCGGCAGCGCTCTCCATGCGCACCGCGCCACGCCGGGTCTGCCCGGACGCCACCACGCAGTTGCGCCCCGCGCCCTTGGCGGCGTACAGCGCCTGGTCGGCGGACTTGAGCACTTCCTCGGGCGTGCGCTGCTCGGCCTGGCGTTCGGCCACGCCGATGCTGATGGTCACTGAGACACTGGAGGCACCGCTGCCTGAACGGCGCTGGCGACCCTGCTGATCGTCCTGGGGGCGGTCCGAATGACGCAGCTTGATGTCGTAGTCGGCGATGATCTCGCGGATCGCCTCCAGGTGCGGCATGCATTCATCCAGGGTCTTGCCGGCGAACACCACGGCGAATTCTTCACCGCCGTAGCGGTACGCGCGCCCGCCGCCGTTGACCTTTGACAGCTTGCTCGCCACCAGCCGCAATACCTGGTCGCCCACGTCATGACCATGGGTATCGTTGAAGCGCTTGAAGTGGTCGACGTCGCTCATCGCCAGCACATAGTTGCGCCCCAGCCGCTGCATGCGCTCGTTCAGCGCACGACGCCCCGGCAGGCCGATCAGCTCATCGCGGAAGGCCATTTGATAAGCCTCGTGGGCCACACCGGCGGCGATCATCAGCATCACCTGGCTGCACATGATATTCAGGGTGAAGGGCAGGATGAACGTCTGCGGCAACATCCAGAACAGGCCGAGCAACCCCACCAGTTGCGCCGCATGCAGCGGGCGCGGCTGGTACCAGTATTGCGCTGCCAGGGTCAGGAAGCCGATCAGGAACATCGGGTAAGACAACTGGATCAGGCTCATCCAAGTGCCATGCAGCGCCGGCCAGCGGATCTCCGCCAGCCAGTTCAGCACCGCCTGGGGATAACTCTGCTCCAGCGCCAGCGCTACGCTGCCGACCGCCAGCAACACCGCGCCACGGGCAACGAAGTCACGAAACAGGTGGGTCTTCTCCTGCCACAGAGCGTAGATGCTGAACAACAACGGCAGCAGCAGGCAGCACAGGTGAAACACCACCGCGGCGTCTTCGCGCACGCGGCCATTGTCGCGGTAGAAGTCGGTCTGGGTATCGAGCAGGAAGTAGACGATGTACACCGTGATCATCAGGAACAGTTCACGCTGGCGGCGGTACACCGCGCAGTACGAACCACCGAGCAACAGCACCAGGGTCGGCAATACATTGAACAGCGAGGTGAAGAAGACGTTGAGGTCCTTGACGTACGCAGCCGAGAGCCCGGCCAGCAAGAGCAGCAACGAAGGGAGAAAGTGACTGAAACGTACAGCGGACACGCGTGACAAGGGTAAAACTCCGACCCGCAAAAAATGATGGCACTGTGCCTTTATGCAGACAGTTAAACACAACCCGTCGAACATGTATCACATTGCCATCACTGTAACGGCAGCCGACAGTAATCCCTGAGTGCTGCGCTGTGGTTTTTTATCGGGTACAAAAAAACCGCCGCTCCCGCAAGGGAGCGGCGGCTCTGCAAGTGAACCCCGGTAAGGCTTAGTAAGCCAGGCCGAAGTCTTCTTCTTTCATGTCCATGAGGTTGTTGGCGCCCGACAGCATGGTGGCCACGTGCGTACGGGTACGCGGCAGGATGCGCTGGAAGTAGAAGCGCGCGGTCTGCAGCTTGGCGGTGTAGAACGCTTCTTCGGTGGTGCCGGCAGCCAGTTTCTCGGCCGCCAGGCGCGCCATGTCGGCCCAGAAGTAAGCCAGGCAGGCGTAACCGGAGTACATCAGGTAGTCCACCGAGGCGGCACCCACTTCTTCACGGTCTTTCATCGCGGCCATGCCGACCTTCATGGTCAACTCGCCCCACTCTTTGTTCAGCGCAGCCAGCGGTGCAACGAATTCTTTGACCGCTTCGTTGCCTTCGTTGGCCTGGCAGAACTTGTGCACGATCTTGGTGAAGCCCTTGAGCGCTTCGCCTTGGGTCATCAGCACTTTACGGCCCAGCAGGTCGAGGGCCTGGATGCCGGTGGTGCCTTCGTACAGCATCGAAATGCGGCTGTCGCGAACGTTCTGCTCCATGCCCCACTCGGCGATGAAACCGTGGCCGCCGTAGATCTGCACACCGTGGTTGGCCGATTCAAAGCCGACTTCGGTCATGAAGGCCTTGGCGATCGGGGTCATGAAGGCCAGCAGGCCGTCCGCCTGTTTCTTGGCTTCGTCGTCGGTGCCGTATTTGACGATGTCCACTTGCTTGGCAGTGAAGTACACCATCGCACGGTTGCCTTCGGCGAAGGCCTTCATGGTCAGCAGCATGCGGCGCACGTCAGGGTGCACGATGATCGGGTCGGCGGCTTTGTCCGGTGCTTTCGGGCCGGTCAGGGAGCGCATTTGCAGACGGTCGCGGGCATATTTCAAGCCGCCCTGGAAACCGATCTCGGCATGGGACAGGCCTTGCAGCGCGGTACCCAGGCGAGCGGTGTTCATGAAGGTGAACATGCAGTTCAGGCCTTTGTTCGCCGGGCCGATCAGGAAACCGGTGGCCGCGTCGAAGTTCATCACGCAGGTGGCGTTGCCGTGGATGCCCATCTTGTGTTCCAGGGAACCACAGCTCACGGCGTTGCGCGCGCCAATCGAGCCATCGGCGTTGGGCAGGAACTTCGGCACGATAAACAGCGAGATGCCTTTGGTGCCGGCCGGTGCGTCCGGCAGGCGGGCCAGTACGATATGGACGATGTTGTCGGCCATGTCGTGTTCACCGGCCGAGATGAAGATCTTGGTGCCGGAGACCTTATAGGAACCATCAGCCTGAGGTTCGGCCTTGGTGCGCAGCATGCCCAGGTCGGTGCCGCAGTGTGGCTCGGTCAGGCACATGGTGCCGGTCCATTCGCCCGACACCAGTTTGGTCAGGTAGGCCTCTTGCTGCTCGGGGGTGCCGTGCTCGGAGATGGTGTTCATCGCACCGTGGGACAGGCCCGGGTACATGCCCCACGACCAGTTGGCGGTGCCGACCATTTCGCTCACGGCCAGGCCCAGGGATTCCGGCAGGCCTTGGCCGCCGTGCGCCACGTCGTGGGCCAGGCTTGGCCAGCCGCCTTCGACGAATTGTTTGTAGGCTTCTTTGAAACCGGTAGGGGTTTTGACGCCCGACTCACTCCAGGTGCAGCCTTCGATGTCGCCCACGCGGTTCAGCGGTGCCAGCACTTGCTCACAGAACTTGGCGCCTTCTTCAAGGATGGCGTCAACCATGTCCGGGGTAGCGTCCTGGCAAGCCGGCAGGCTCTGATAGTGCGCTTCATAGCCAAGCAGTTCGTCACGAACGAAGCGAATATCACGCAAGGGGGCCTTGTAGTCAGGCATAGCGATAAACCTCTGCTGATGTATCTGGAATGAACAACCGCGTGGAAGTGTTGGGGCGGTCAAACAGGTGTTTGAAACATACGTTTACCACTTGGGGATGTCAAGCGTCGTCCGGATGCCGTTTGTCATGACGCGAATCAATGGCGCGCACGGCAACGCTTGCGGCAAGACGCCACATGACTGCGGGAGTGTAGAAGTTCAGAAGGACGGCACAGTAAAAATGTGGGAGGGGGCTTGCCCCCGATAGCGCCATGTCAGCCATACACGCATTGGCTGATCCATCACTATCGGGGGCAAGCCCCCTCCCACATTTTTTAGCGCCAGCAGATCAGGCGTAGGTGTCGATCAAGGTGCCGAGCATTTCATCCGAAGCCTTGGCGACTTTGGCGCCGAGCTCCACTTGGAATTTGCCCTGGGCCATTTCAACCATATTGCTGGCGGAGTTGGACGGCTGGGCGCGGTCGTTGGCTTGCAGACGGTCGCTTTGCGCATCCGATGGCTGGGTAGTCGCGGCGCTGGCAATTCTGCCGGCGGCCTGATCGACACGGTTCTGTCCGGACTGAATACTGCTCAGACCCGAATAAAACGCGCTGCTTCCAGAGATTTCCATGGCGTAAGCCTGCCTTTAGAGAATCGTGAAATTGAATTGAAGCAGATATCCCGTCAAAGGGCTCGTCAAAAACACTAATGGCATAATGCCTTATCGATAGCCAAAATCAGTCAAGCAGGTCCAACTGTAAGTACTCGGCAACCGCTTCAGCCCCGGCGTGCTTGAGTTTCGGCACACGCCCCAGGCATGGCGCAGGCAGGCGCTCGGCCAGGGTGGCGAGGTTTTCTTCCAGACGGGAGGTCTTGGGCTCGATGATATTGGCCACCCACCCGGCCAACTGCAGGCCATCCCGGGCGATGGCTTCGGCGGTCAGCAAGGCATGGCTGATGCAACCCAGGCGCACGCCCACCACCAGGATCACCGGCAACTTCAGCGCCATGGCCAGGTCCGACAGGTTCGCCTGATCAGCCAATGGCACCCGCCAGCCGCCGGCGCCTTCGATCAGGGTGAAATCCGCTTGCCGTGCCAGGATCTGCTGCATGGGCTTCAACAACGATTGCACGGTGAGCGAGAAACCCGCCTCCCGCGCCGCCAGGTGGGGAGCGATGGCCGGTTCGAAGGCCACCGGGTTGACCTCGGCATAACTCAACGGCAACGAGCATTCGGCCAGCAACGCCAGTGCATCGGCGTTGCGCAAGCCCTTGGGCGTGACCTGGCAACCGGAGGCCACCGGCTTGCCAGCCGCGGTGCTTCTACCGGCTTGCCGCGCCGCGTGCAACAGGCCGGCGGCGATGGTGGTCTTGCCGACATCGGTGTCGGTGCCGGTGATGAAGTAGGCGGCGCTCATAGAGGTTTCTCCAGTACGGCATACACCACTTGGTAAGTCGCCGGCAGGCCTTGGGCCTGGCGGAACCGCTCATACGCGTGCACCAGTGCAACAATCCGCGCGCGCCCCGTCAACCCACCGGGGCGACCGGGGTTGAGGTTATGCGCGCCCAGGGCCTTCAATTCGTGGGTCAGGCTGCGTACATCCGGGTAATGCAACACATGAGGACGGCGCTCCACGCTCACCACCCGCAGGCCGCTGGCCGCACACAAGTGTTGATACGCCTCGAAGGTGCGGAAACGATTGACGTGCACCAGGCCATCCGCCGCACGCCAGCTTTCGCGCAGTTCTTCCAGGGTGCCCACGCAGAGACTGGCGAAGGCCAGCACTCCGCCCGGTTGCAACACCCGATAGGCTTCGCTGAGCACCGCCTCGAAATTCGCACACCACTGCACCGCGAGGGAGGAAAACAGCAGCTGCACGCTCTCAGCTTTGAGCGGCAAGCGTTCAGCGTCGCCGGCGATGAAGTGCTCGGCGCCACCCAGGGGGCGTGCGTGGTTGAGCATGCCTTCGGCGATATCCAGCGCGATGCCTTCGCTGGCGGGCCACTGTTCACCCAGCACGCGACTGAAATAACCGGTGCCGCAGCCCATGTCCAACCAGCGTTGCGGCGCGGTATTGCCCGGCAGGCGCGCCAGCAATTGGCTGCCCACCGCCCGCTGCAATTCGGCAACACTGTCGTAACTGGCGGCGGCACGGGAAAAGGACGCCGCCACCTGGCGCTTGTCCGGCAACGCGCCCGGCAGCGGGGCGTGGGATAAATCAGTCATCGACGCACTCATTCAAAAAAGCCTGGATGGCCCCCGCTACACCGTGAGGGTCTTCCAGAAGAAAAGCGTGGCCGGCCTGTTCAATCAGGCCGATTTCAACATCCGGCAGCAGGGCCAGCAGGTCGCTGGCGGCTTCGGCGGGTACCAACCCGTCCAGGCCGGCGAACAGGTGCAACTGCGGGCCGCGATAGGCCAATAAGGCTTCACGGGTATCCAACTGGGCGAGTAGCTCAAGGCCGGGCATCAACACACTGGACGGCGTGTTCGGCGCGCCACTGACCAGCAGCCGCGACAGTCCGCGCGGGTCTTCGGCGCCCTTGGCGCACAACAGGCCGAAGCGCTTGAGGGTGACCTGGGAGTCGGCATGGCAGCCCGCGAGGAACGCGTCGAAGGTCTCGGCGGGCATCGCGCTTGGCCAGCCAGCGTGGGCGACGAAACACGGGTTACTCGCCAGAGTCAGCAGGCCGCAGCAACGTTCGCCACGCCGCGCCGCCAGTTCCGAAGCCAGCATGCCGCCCAGGGACCAGCCGCCCAGCCAGGCGTTGTCTGGCAGCGTGGCGTCGAGTTCGTCGAGCCACTCATTCAGGTCGCTGGAATCCAGTGCGGGCAACGGTTCGATCTGCACCTGCAGGTGCTCGTCCAAACCTTGCAAGGCGGCGGCCAACGGCTCCAGCGGCGATACACCGAGGCCCCAGCCGGGCAGCAATATCAGTCGATCACGCATGGTTGGGCCCCGAACTGCCTGACAAGCGGAAACACGCTTCCAATGCGTTTAACAATAGCTGCACCTGCGCCGCGCTGTGGGCCGCCGTCAATGTCACGCGCAGACGCGCACTGCCGGCGGGCACGGTCGGTGGGCGAATAGCTGTGACCATCAGGCCGCGCTCGCGCAGCATCTGCGACAGCCGCATGGCCTTGGCGCTGTCGCCGATCAGGATGGGTTGGATCGGCGTGAAGCTGTCCATCAGGTCCAGCCCAAGCTGCTCGGCGCCCTGGCGGAACTGGCTGATCAGGCGGTTGAGGTGCTCGCGCCGCCAATGCTCAGTGCGCAACAGTTCCAGGCTTTTCAAGGTGGCGCAGGCCAGGGCGGGCGGTTGGCTGGTGGTGTAGATGTACGGGCGGGCGAACTGGATCAGGCTTTCGATCAGCTCTTCACTGCCGGCCACAAACGCCCCGGCCGTGCCGAACGCCTTGCCGAGGGTGCCGACCAGCACCGGCACGTCCTCCTGGCTCAGGCCGAAATGCTCGACGATGCCGCCGCCGTTGGCGCCCAGGGGGCCAAAACCATGGGCGTCATCCACCATCAACCAGGCGCCTTTGGCCTTGGTTTCGCGGGCCAGCGCGGGCAGGTCGGCCAGGTCGCCGTCCATGCTGAACACACCATCGGTGACCACCAGGGTATTGCCGGTAGCTTTCTCCAGGCGCTTGGCCAGGCTCTGCGCATCGTTATGCAGGTAACGCTTGAAACGCGCCCCCGAGAGCAAGCCCGCGTCCAGCAGCGACGCATGGTTGAGACGGTCTTCCAGCACCGTATCGCCCTGCCCCACCAACGCCGTGACCGCGCCGAGGTTGGCCATGTAACCGGTGGTAAACAGCAGCGCACGCGGGCGACCGGTGAGGTCGGCCAGGGCTTCTTCCAGTTCATGGTGCGGCGTGGCATGCCCGACCACCAGGTGCGAAGCGCCGCCGCCCACACCCCAACGGGAGGCACCGACGCGCCAGGCCTCGATCACTTGCGGGTGATTGGCCAGGCCCAGGTAATCGTTATTGCAGAACGCCAGCAGCGGCTGGCCGTCCACCACCACTTCCGGGCCTTGGGGGCTGTCGAGTAGCGGGCGTTGGCGGTAAAGGTGTTCGGCACGACGGGCAGCGAGGCGCGCGGCGAGATCGAAAGACATGCTGGCCTCGGTTTAACGGTAAAAATGTGGCGGGGATCTAATGTGGGAGGGGGCTTGCCCCCGATTGCAATCGGTCAGTTGATGCAGGTGTCGACTGACCCATCGCTATCGGGGGCAAGCCCCCTCCCACACAAGCCGTTTCCCACAGCTGTATGGCGTTTAAATCAAACGACAGCGTTGTAGAACTGCTCGCTGCTCTTCTGCTCCACCAACGCCTGCTCGATTGCCGCCTGATGCACTTCATCGGCATGTTCTTCACGGGCTTCCGGCAGGATGCCCAGGCGCGCGAACAGTTGCATGTCCTTGTCAGCCTGCGGGTTGGCGGTGGTCAGCAACTTGTCGCCGTAGAAGATGGAGTTGGCACCGGCAAAGAACGCCAACGCCTGCATCTGCTCGTTCATCGCCTCACGGCCGGCCGACAGGCGCACGTGGGACTTCGGCATCAGGATGCGCGCCACGGCGAGCATGCGGATGAAGTCGAACGGGTCGATATCTTCGGCGTTTTCCAGCGGTGTCCCCGCCACCTTCACCAGCATGTTGATCGGCACCGACTCCGGATGCTCCGGCAGGTTGGCCAGCTGGATCAGCAAATTGGCGCGGTCGTCGAGGGACTCGCCCATGCCGAGGATGCCGCCGGAGCAGATCTTCATCCCCGAATCACGCACATAGGCCAGGGTTTGCAGACGCTCGCTGTAGGTGCGGGTGGTGATGATGCTGCCGTAGAACTCCGGCGAGGTGTCGAGGTTGTGGTTGTAGTAGTCCAGGCCGGCCTGGGCCAGGGCTTCGGTCTGGTCCTGGTCAAGGCGGCCGAGGGTCATGCAGGTTTCCAGGCCCATGGCCTTCACGCCTTTGACCATTTGCAACACGTAGGGCATGTCTTTGGCCGACGGGTGTTTCCAGGCGGCGCCCATGCAGAAGCGGGTCGAGCCGATGGCTTTGGCGCGGGCCGCCTCTTCGAGGACCTTCTGCACCTCCATCAGCTTCTCTTTTTCCAGGCCAGTGTTGTAGTGGCCCGATTGCGGACAATATTTGCAATCTTCCGGGCAGGCGCCGGTCTTGATCGAGAGCAGCGTCGACACTTGCACACGGTTGGCGTCGAAATGCGCGCGGTGCACGGTCTGCGCCTGGAACAGCAGGTCATTGAACGGCTGCACGAACAGCGCCTTGACTTCGGCGAGGGACCAATCGTGACGCAAGGTGGCGGTGGTGCTGGCGCTCATGGGCGATTCCTTGATTATGCTTTGGCAAGCGCTGCGGGAAGGGCAATACCCACAGGCACGACACGGATGCTCGGCATATTTAAGGAAGATTCATGCACTGTCAACCAAGATACAAACACCAGGTTTACATCTGGTTAAATAACATACAAACCTGTTTAATCTGTGATGAAGCGACACCTTCCGCCCATTGTGTGTGCAACGTCTGCGAAACCGAGCTGCCCTGGCTCATGGAGCACTGCGATGTGTGTGCCCTGCCCTTGCCGATGGAGGGTTTGATCTGCGGGCAATGCCAAAGAAATCCCCCCGCGTTTAAACAGGTCATCGCCCCCTGGTCCTACAGCTTTCCCATCGACAGCCTGATCAGCCGCTTCAAGCATCAGGCACGCTGGCCCCTCGGGCAGATGCTGGCGTGGCTCCTGGCGCAGCACCTGCAACATCGCTTTGACAATACCGAACTCGTACGCCCCGAGTGCCTGCTACCGGTGCCCATGGCGCGCAAGCGCCTGCGCGAACGCGGCTACAACCAGGCGTTGATGCTAGCGCGCTGGCTCGGCAGCGACTTGAACATCCCCCACGATGAACAGCTGTTGTTACGCCCCCATGAAACCGTGGCCCAACAAGCCCTTGACGCCAAGACCCGTCAACGCAACCTGCTCGGCGCCTTCGCCCTGGCGCCCGACGCCCAGGTGCAGGGCCGGCATTTCGCCCTGGTCGACGACGTGCTGACGACCGGCGCCACGGCCCACAGCCTGGCGCGGTTATTGATGAACGCCGGTGCGAAGCAGGTCGATGTGTATTGCCTGGCCCGCACGCCCAAACCGGGCAGTTGACTTGACTCCGGCGCACCTTGCCCGCAACGTTCGGCTCATCCCAGCCAAGCGTATCCCCATGTCTCTGCCAGCCTCCCTCAGCCAACACATCATTCGCCGCCCCCAGCGCATTGCCTTGCTGGCGCATATCGCCGAGCAGGGTTCCATCACCCGCGCGGCCAAAAGCGCAGGCTTGAGTTACAAGGCGGCGTGGGATGCCATCGACGAGTTGAACAACCTGGCACAAAAGCCGTTGGTAGAACGCAGCGTGGGCGGCAAAGGCGGCGGCGGTGCCAAGCTGACGACCGAAGGTGAGCGCGTGTTGCGTCTGTACCAGCGTCTGCAAGTGCTGCAAGCCGAGGTGCTGGGCTCCGATGAAGCCGCCAGCGACTTCAACCTGCTCGGCCGCTTGATGCTGCGCACCAGCGCGCGCAACCAATTGCATGGCCAGGTCATCGCCATCGAGCAGCAGGGCCGTAACGATCTGATCCGCCTGCAACTGGCCGGCGGCCTGAGCCTGGACGCGCAGATCACCCACGACAGCACGCAGCGCCTGGAGCTGGAAACCGGTGTGGAAGTGGTCGCATTGATCAAGGCCGGATGGCTGGAACTGCTCCCATCCAAGCAATCTGCAACACCTGGACACAATTGCATGAGCGGCACCGTCGACGCCATTCTCGACGCCGACGACGGCCCAGGCGAAGTGCGCATCGCCCTGCCCAATGGCCAGGTTTTATGCGCCCTGGCGCGGCCTGACGCACTCAAGGAGGTGGGCGCCGTCGTAGGTAAAACCATCACCGTGCAGTTCGCGCCGAGCAATGTGCTGCTCGGTACTCTGGTGTAGTCGCAGCCCGTCTTCAAACTGCAACCATTTCGTCACGCCCGCTCCTTATGGTGTCTGCAAAAACCGCAGGGAGCCTGAGATGAGCCTATTAGAAGAAAACCAAGCCACCGACCTTGAACAGATGGTCGGCCTCACCCGCCGCCGCTTTATCGGCGCTGGCGCCCTGTGCGGTGCCGCAATGTTCCTCGGTGGCAACCTGCTGAGCCGCAGCGCCCTGGCCGTCAACGCCGCCAGCGCCAGCCCACTGCTGGGCTTTACCAGCATCGCCGCCGCCACCAGTGACACCATCACCTTGCCGCCAGGCTACAGCGCCTCGGTGCTGATCAGTTGGGGCCAACCGCTGAGCAAGAACGCACCCGCCTTCGACCCGTCCGGCAACGGCACGGCCAAGGCCCAGGAGCAGCAGTTCGGGGACAACAACGACGGCATGAGCCTGTTCGCCTTCCCGGGCGACGACAACCGTGCGCTGATGGCGATCAACAACGAATACACCAATTACCGCTACCTCTTCGCCCACGGCGGCGCGCCGCAATCGGCCGAAGACGTGCGCAAGGCCCAGGCCAGCGAAGGCGTGTCGGTGATCGAAGTGCGGCGCAAGGGCGACACCTGGCAGTTCGTGCAGGACTCGCGCTACAACCGGCGCATCCACGGCAACTCGCCGATCAACCTCAGCGGCCCCGCCGCTGGCCACGCCTGGCTGAAAACCAGCGCCGACAAAACCGGCAAGAAAGCCCTCGGCACCTTCCAGAACTGCGCCAACGGCAAGACGCCGTGGGGTACTTACCTGACGTGCGAAGAGAACTTTACCGACTGCTTTGGCAGCAGCAACCCGCAACAAACCTTCGACGCCGGGCAGAAACGCTACGGCGTGGTGGCCGCCAGCAAAGACATCAACTGGCACCCGCACGACCCGCGCTTCGACATCGCCAAGAACCCCAACGAACTCAACCGCCACGGTTGGGTGGTGGAAATCGACCCGTTCGATCCCAAGTCCACGCCGGTCAAGCGCACGGCCCTGGGCCGCTTCAAGCACGAAAACGCCGCCCTGGCCGAAACCCGTGACGGCCGCGCCGTGGTGTACATGGGCGACGACGAACGCGGCGAGTTCATCTACAAGTTCGTCAGCCGCGACCCGATCAACCACCACAACCCCAAGGCCAACAAAGACCTGCTCGACCACGGCACCTTGTACGTGGCGATCTTCGACGCGGGCGACGGCAACGCCGATCACCCCAAGGGCAAGGGCCAATGGGTCGAACTCACCCACGGCAAGAACGGCATCGACGCCAGCACCGGTTTCGCCAGCCAGGCCGAAGTGCTGATCCACGCGCGCCTGGCCGCCAGCGTGGTGAAGGCCACGCGCATGGACCGCCCGGAATGGATCGTGGTCAGCCCCACCGATAGCCAGGTCTATTGCACCCTCACCAACAACGCCAAGCGCGGTGAAGACGGCCAGCCGGTGGGCGGCCCCAACCCGCGTGAGAAAAACGTCTACGGCCAGATCCTGCGCTGGAAGGCCGACGCGGATAACCACGGTTCCACTGAATTCAGCTGGGACTTGTTTGTGGTGGCCGGCAACCCGGGCGTGCACGCTGGCACGCCAAAGGGTGGCTCGTCGAATATCAACCCGCAGAACATGTTCAACAGCCCGGACGGCCTGGGTTTCGACAAGGCTGGACGCCTGTGGATTCTCACCGATGGCGACTACAGCAACGCGGGTGACTTCGCGGGCATGGGCAACAACCAGATGCTCTGCGCCGACCCCTCCACCGGGGAAATCCGCCGTTTCATGGTCGGCCCGGTAGCGTGTGAAGTGACGGGCATCAGCTTCTCGCCGGATCAGAAGACGTTGTTTGTGGGGATTCAGCACCCAGGCGAAACCGGCGGTTCGACCTGGCCGGAGCATCTGCCGAATGGCAAGCCGCGCTCGTCAGTGATGGCAATTCGGCGGGATGACGGCGGTATCGTCGGCGCCTGACAAAGCCTCATCGGGGGCAAGTCCCCTCCCACACTGACTGTGTTCACAAGTCAAAATATGTGAATGCAGTCAATGTGGGAGGGGGCTTGCCCCCGATAGCAATGGCACAGCCACCACCTATCTCAGCCCCGGTGCGTTACCATACCCGGCCGGACGCGGCGCCCTGCTGCGCGCAGGAGTTCGCATGGCCCACCCGTTTGAAACACTCACCCCCGACCTGGTCCTCGACGCCGTCGAAAGCATCGGTTTCCTCAGCGACGCTCGCGTCCTGGCACTCAACAGCTACGAAAACCGCGTCTACCAAGTGGGCATCGAAGACGCCGAGCCGCTGATCGCCAAGTTCTACCGCCCGCAGCGCTGGACCAACGCGGCGATCCTCGAAGAACACCGCTTCACCTTCGAACTGGCCGAATGCGAAGTGCCGGTGGTCGCGCCACTGATCCACAACGGCGAAAGCCTGTTCGAACATGCCGGATTCCGCTTCACCCTGTTCCCGCGCCGTGGCGGCCGCGCGCCGGAACCAGGCAACCTCGACCAACTCTATCGCCTCGGGCAACTGCTCGGCCGTTTGCATGCGGTGGGCTCTACCCGCCCGTTCGAACACCGTGAAGCCCTGGGCGTGAAGAATTTCGGGCACGACTCCCTCACCACCCTGCTCGAAGGCAATTTCATCCCCAAGAGCCTGTTGCCGGCCTACGAGTCCGTGGCCCGCGACCTGCTCAAGCGTGTGGAAGAGGTGTACAAGGCCACGCCGCACAAGAACATCCGCATGCACGGCGATTGCCACCCCGGCAACATGATGTGCCGCGACGAGATGTTCCACATCGTCGACCTGGATGACTGCCGCATGGGCCCGGCGGTGCAGGACCTGTGGATGATGCTCGCCGGCGATCGCCAGGAATGTCTGGGGCAACTGTCGGAATTGATGGACGGCTATCAGGAGTTCCACGACTTCGACCCGCGTGAACTGGCGCTGATCGAACCCCTGCGCGCCTTGCGCCTGATGCATTACAGCGCCTGGCTGGCACGCCGCTGGGATGATCCGGCGTTCCCCCATAGCTTTCCGTGGTTTGGCAGTGAGCGTTACTGGGGCGATCAGGTGTTGGCCTTGCGCGAGCAATTGGCGGCCCTCAACGAAGAACCCCTGAAACTCTTCTGACCTGTCGAGTTAAATGTGGGAGGGGGCTTGCCCCCGATTGCAGTCTGCCAGTTGATGCATCTGTGACTGACACACAGCAATCGGGGGCAAGCCCCCTCCCACCCAAAGCAAAGCAGATCACATTGCCCGCCAAATGTACTTACAATCACGCCTTTGTTAGCTGCCTAAGCAAGGATTCTGCAATGCAAGCCGCCAACCCCCGCAAGGGTTATATCCTGGGCCTGAGCGCCTATGTCATCTGGGGTCTGTTCCCGCTCTACTTCAAAGCCATCGCCAGCGTGCCCGCCGCCGAAATCATCGTGCACCGCGTGTTGTGGTCGGCGCTGTTCGGCGGTTTGCTGTTGATGGTGTGGAAACATCCCGGCTGGTTCCGCGAACTGCGCGACAACCCCAAGCGCCTGGCGATCCTGGCACTCAGTGGTTCGTTGATCGCGGGTAACTGGCTGACCTACGTGTGGTCGGTCAACACCGGGCGCATGCTGGAGGCGAGCCTGGGTTACTACATCAACCCGTTGGTGAATGTGGTACTGGGCATGTTGATCCTGGGTGAACGCCTGCGCCGTTTGCAGTGGGTCGCCGTTGGGCTGGCTGCGGTGGGTGTGGCGCAGCAGGTGTGGCAAGTGGGCAGCCTGCCGTGGGTATCGCTGGTACTGGCGTTGACCTTTGGTTTCTACGGGCTGATTCGCAAGCAGGCACCGGTGAAAGCCCTGCCGGGGCTGGTGGTGGAAACCTGGATGCTGGTGCCGATTGCGGTTGCATGGCTGCTGTTCAACCCGACCGCCCACAGTGCGCAGATGGAATTCTGGGGCACCTCCGAAGCCTGGTGGCTGGTAGCCGCCGGCCCGGTGACACTGATCCCGCTGGTGTGTTTCAACGCCGCCGCACGGCATTTGCCCTATACCGCCCTGGGCTTTTTGCAGTACGTCGCGCCGACCCTGGTATTGCTGGAAGCCGTGCTGCTGTTCGGCGAGCATCTGGCACCAAGCACTTTGACCGCCTTCGCGTTCATCTGGGCGGGCCTGGTGGTGTACAGCATGGACATCTGGCTCAGCGCACGCAAACGCTGATCAAATAACGTACAAACCTCTGCAAGCCATAATCTACGTGGCTTGCAGACATCCACCCCAAGGTTATCCACAACCTGATCCCCGCCATTTGTGCACAAGCCCTTGAAACTGCTCGTTTTTTGTTCAAGTAGCGAAGAACCCCGCACGGCGTGGCCTGGCGCCGGGTCTCTACAGGTTATCCACAGGCCCATGCAAGATTTCCATGCATAACCCTGTGGGCCGATTATTCCTCGTGATGCAGTTCCACCATCAGATCGTCCGCCAGGGTTTCCAGGGACAACTGCAAGGTATCCAGGGACAACGCTGCCGGCACCTGCAGCAGCGCTTCAGCAGTAAACAACGGATCACCGCTCATGGGCGCCGGGCGCACGTCCGTGCTCAGACTCTCCAGGTTCACGCCCTGCTTGCTCAGCAGCGCCGTAATCTCGCGCACAATACCCGCACGGTCATTGCCCACCAGCGTCATCATGATCGACTTGGAGGCCGAGGCCTGCCCGCTGCTGCCTTCGCCCACCAGCACGCGAATGCCATGTGTGGATAAGTCCTCCAGCGCGCCGACCAGCGCCTGACGGTTCTCTGTTGGAACGCTGACCCGCAGCATCCCGGCAAATTGCCCGGCCATGTGCGCCATGCGGCTTTCCAGCCAGTTGCCACCGTGGGTGGCAATATTCTGCGCGATGCGTTCAACCAGGCCGGGTTTGTCGGCGGCGATAATTGTGAGTACAAGATGGTCCATGGCGAAGCCCTCTGAATTCAATCTACAAGGTGGACTCGGAAGCCCTCGAAAACAAATCGTGTACCATTTTTATATTTATCTGGAACAATCCAATAGTTTTTTGAGAACATCCGGTTCTCCGCTGTGACCGTACGACCAAAGTGGGTCGCTAAACGACGTATTTAGTCTAATTTTCACAACCGCAAGTCATCATGTAGTATGCCCAACCGTGCACTACATAATGAAAATCTGAAAAAGCGCATAAGCTCCGCAGAGTGAGGCAAGCAATGACTGAACACGTTCAAGTCGGTGGCCTGCAGGTCGCCAAAGTCCTGTTCGACTTCGTGAACAACGAAGCCATTCCCGGTACCGGCATCACTGCCGACCAGTTCTGGGCCGGTGCCGACAAGGTCATCCACGACCTGGCACCGAAGAACAAAGCCCTACTCGCCAAACGCGACGATTTCCAAGCGCGGATCGATACCTGGCACCAGACTCACGCAGGTAAAGCGCACGACCCGGTGGCTTACAAAGCCTTCCTGCAAGACATTGGATACCTGCTGCCAGAAGCCGCGGATTTCCAGGCCACGACCCAAAACGTCGATGACGAGATCGCCCGCATGGCCGGCCCGCAGCTGGTGGTGCCCGTGATGAACGCGCGCTTTGCCCTCAACGCCTCGAATGCGCGTTGGGGCTCGTTGTATGACGCCCTGTACGGCACCGACGCCATCAGCGAAGCCGACGGCGCCGAGAAGGGCCAGGGCTACAACAAAGTCCGTGGCGACAAGGTGATCGCCTTCGCCCGCGCCTTCCTCGATGAAGCCGCACCGCTCAGCGCCGGCAGCCATGTGGATTCGACCGGCTACAAGATCGTCGATGGCACGCTGATCGTCAGCCTCAAGGGCGGCAGCAACAGCGGCCTGCGCGACGACGCACAACTGATCGGCTTCCAGGGTGACAGCGCCCAGCCGATTGCGATCCTGTTGAAACACAACGGCCTGCACTTCGAAATCCAGATCGACGCCAACACCCCGGTCGGCCAGACCGACGCCGCCGGCGTCAAAGACGTGCTGGTGGAAGCCGCGCTGACCACCATCATGGACTGCGAAGACTCCGTCGCCGCTGTGGATGCCGACGATAAAGTGGTGATCTACCGCAACTGGCTCGGCCTGATGAAGGGCGACCTGGCCGAAGAAGTGTCCAAGGGCGGCAAGACCTTCACCCGGACCATGAACGCCGACCGCGTGTACACCGGCGTAAATGGCCAGGACGTGACGCTGCATGGCCGTTCGCTGCTGTTCGTACGCAACGTGGGTCATCTGATGACCATCGACGCGATCCTCGACAAAGACGGCAACGAAGTGCCGGAAGGCATTCTCGACGGGCTGATCACCAGCCTGGCCGCGATCCACAGCCTCAACGGCAACAGCAGCCGCAAGAACAGCCGCACCGGTTCCGTGTACATCGTGAAACCAAAGATGCACGGCCCGGAAGAAGCCGCGTTCACCAACGAGCTGTTCGGCCGTATCGAAGACGTGCTGAAGCTGCCGCGCAATACGCTGAAAGTCGGGATCATGGACGAGGAACGCCGCACCACGGTCAACCTCAAGGCCTGCATCAAGGCCGCCAGCGAGCGCGTGGTGTTTATCAACACCGGCTTCCTCGACCGTACCGGCGACGAGATCCACACCTCCATGGAAGCCGGCGCGATGGTGCGCAAGGCGGCGATGAAGGCGGAAAAATGGATCGGCGCCTACGAAAACTGGAACGTCGATATTGGTTTGAGCACCGGGCTGCAAGGCCGTGCGCAGATCGGTAAAGGCATGTGGGCGATGCCCGACCTGATGGCGGCGATGCTCGAACAGAAAATCGCCCACCCACTGGCCGGCGCCAATACCGCGTGGGTGCCATCGCCTACGGCGGCGGCGCTGCACGTGTTGCACTACCACAAGGTCGACGTGTTCGCCCGCCAGGCCGAGCTGGCCAAGCGCGAGCGCGCGTCGGTGGACGACATCCTGACCATTCCCCTGGCCAGCAACACCGATTGGTCTGACGAAGAGATCCGCAACGAGCTGGACAACAACGCCCAGGGCATCCTGGGTTATGTCGTCCGCTGGATCGACCAGGGCGTCGGCTGCTCGAAAGTGCCGGACATCAACGATGTGGGCCTGATGGAAGACCGCGCCACCCTGCGTATCTCCAGCCAGCACATCGCCAACTGGCTGCGCCACGGCATCGTCGACGAAGCCCAGGTGATGGAAAGCCTCAAGCGCATGGCGCCGGTGGTGGACCGTCAGAATGCCGGGGACAAGTTGTATCGTCCGCTGGCGCCGGATTTCGACAGCAACATCGCGTTCCAGGCAGCGGTGGAGTTGGTGATTGAAGGGACCAAGCAGCCGAACGGGTACACCGAGCCGGTGTTGCACCGTCGGCGTCGGGAGTTCAAGGCTAAAAACGGCCTGTAAATCAAAAAGCCCTGATCGAGAGATCGGGGCTTTTTCTTTAGGGTTGTGGTGGCTGAACTGGCGCTATCGGGGGCAAGCCCCCTCCCACAACTAATAGAACATGTGGGAGGGGGCTTGCCCCCGATGAGGCCGTTATAGACACCGCAGAATCAGGACGCCATCCCCAACTCCCGCTTCACCATCTTTGCCAATTTCACGCTATCAATCGGCTTGAGCAAAAAGTCCACTACGCTCAAGTGCATCGCATCGATCACGTCCGGCGCTTCGGCGTCCCCCGACATGATGATGATCGGCAACGCCGCCCGGGTGGATTCACGCACTTGTCGGATCAGTTCCAGGCCATTGCTGGGCGCCATGCGCAGGTCAGTGATCAACAAACCGATAGAGCTGCTGGACTTCAACAAATCCCACGCCGCCTCACCACTGTCGGCTGTCATGCAGCGAATACCGTCCAGCCCCAGGATTTCCGCCAGCAGTTCACGCGCGTCCTTGTCATCGTCAACAATCAACACGCGTTGTGGCGGTAAATCAGGCTCCAGCATCACGGCGCTCAGCGCCTCACGCTCGGCATCGCTCAAAATATCGTGGTCGGACATACGGTTCTCAGCAATTCTCATCTAGCTCCCAGCACACTCGTCAGACATCTGCGGAAGGGCGATCAATGTGCACTTCGTCGGAAAGTTTGACTAGTGGGTGTTCTACGGGGTTTGGACGATAGTCATGTAAGGTTTTTCCCTAGTTCTATGGTGTTTTCAGCGACCTAGACTTACGTCCAATGGGCACCCGCTGCGCAGGAGTCGACCATGAGGGACGATAACGACAAAAAAACTGCGGTCACTGTTATGAGTAAAGCTGATGCCTACGCCCAGGCGGGGAAAACTGCTGTACTGCAAAATATCCACGGCACCCTGCAATTCCTGCAACGTTTCCCGCCGTTCAACCAGATGGAAAACGCGCACCTGGCGTTTTTGGTGGAACAGTGCCAGTTACGCTTCTACAGCCCCGGCGACAGCATCCTCAAACCGTCGGGCGGCCCGGTAGAGCATTTTTATATCGTCAAGCAGGGTCGCGTCGTGGGCGAGCGGCCGGACAGCGCCGAAACCACTTTTGAAATCACCACGGGCGAATGCTTCCCCCTGGCAGCCCTGCTCGGCGAACGGGCCACCCGCACCGAGCACAAGGCCGCCGAAGACACCTTCTGCCTGCAACTGAACAAACCGGCGTTTATCAAGCTGTTCGCGCTGTCCAGCCCGTTTCGCGACTTTGCCCTGCGCGGCGTCAGCAGCCTGTTGGACCAGGTCAACCAGCAAGTGCAGCAAAAGGCGGTGGAAACCCTCGGCACTCAATACTCCCTGAACACTCGCCTGGGTGAATTGGCCATGCGCCACCCAGTAACGTGCAGCCCCACCACACCGCTGCGCGAGGCCGTTACGCTGATGCATGAGCAGCAGGTGGGCAGTATCGTGATCGTCGATGAACACAAAGCGCCCCTGGGGATTTTCACCCTGCGCGACCTGCGCCAGGTGGTGGCCGATGGCACCAGCGATTTCAGCCGGGCCATTGAAGGCCATATGACCCAGGCACCGTTTTTCCTGACCCCGGACCACAGCGCCTTCGACGCGGCCATCGCCATGACCGAGCGGCATATCGCCCATGTGTGCCTGGTCAAGGAGCAGCGCCTGTGCGGCGTGGTGTCCGAACGCGACCTGTTTTCCCTGCAACGGGTAGACCTGGTGCACCTGGCGCGCACCATCCGCAACGCACCGCGGGTAGACAACCTGGTGGCGATTCGCGGCGAAATCGGCCAATTGGTGGAGCGCATGCTGGCACATGGTGCGTCGTCCACCCAGATCACCCACATCATTACGCTGCTCAACGACCACACCGTGTGCCGGGTGATCGAATTGACCCTGGCCGAGAAAGGCGACCCCGGCGTGCCATTCAGCTGGCTGTGCTTTGGCAGCGAAGGCCGGCGCGAGCAGACGCTGTATACCGACCAGGACAACGGCATCCTGTTCGATGCCAAGGACGCCGCCGAAGCGGCCGAGATGCGTGGCCGGCTGCTGCCGCTGGCGCAGCAGATCAACCAGAGCCTGGCGCTCTGCGGGTTCAGCTTGTGCAAGGGCAATATCATGGCCGGCAACCCGGAGTTGTGCCTGTCGCGGGCTGAGTGGGCGCGCCGTTTCGCAGCGTTTATCCGCGAGGCCACGCCGGAGAATCTGCTGGGTTCCAGTATCTATTTCGATCTGCGGGTGGTGT
Source organism: Pseudomonas sp. NFPP24 (assembly GCF_900112095.1). Taxonomy (NCBI): domain Bacteria; kingdom Pseudomonadati; phylum Pseudomonadota; class Gammaproteobacteria; order Pseudomonadales; family Pseudomonadaceae; genus Pseudomonas; species Pseudomonas sp. NFPP24. The sequence goes on along the minus strand of NZ_FOKD01000001.1, from coordinate 687,872 downwards.
GGGGCGACGAGCGTGGCTGCGAGCAACTGCGCCAGGGCATTCTGGATCAGGTCGCGGACAACCGGTTGTTCCAACGCATGCTGGCCGAGAACGCGTTGCGCCAGCGCCCACCTGTAGGACGCTTCCGCGAGTTTGTGCTGACCCGTAAAGGGGGGGAGAAAGCCACCCTCGACCTCAAGGTGCAGGGCCTTACGCCATTTGTGGACGGCGCGCGCCTGCTGGCCCTGGCCAATGGCATCCACGCCAACAACACCCTGGAGCGCCTGCGCCAACTGGTGGTCAAGGAAGTGATCGAGCCCCTGGACGGCGCCGCCTACGAAGAGGCCTACCACTTTATCCAGCAAACCCGCATGCAGCAGCACCAGTTGCAGACCCGCGAGAACCAGCCGTATTCCAACCGCGTCGACCCCGACAGCCTCAACCATCTGGACCGGCGCATCCTGCGGGAATCTCTGCGCCAGGCCCAACGCCTGCAAAGCAGCCTGACGTTGCGGTATCAGCTGTGAGCTTGTTCAACTGGCTGCGTACGAAAAAACCGGGGCTCGACAGCACGCAACAACAGCGTCTGGAGCGACTGTGCAAGCCTTCGCCTCTAGGCAACGAACCTTTGCGCAGCCAGCGCTGGGTGGTGGTGGACCTGGAAACCAGTGGCCTGAACCTCAATCGCGACCAGGTGCTGTCCATCGGCGCGGTGGTGATCGAGGACGGTGCGGTGGACTTCTCCCAGATGTTCGAACGCACCCTGCAACGCGCCGAGACCAGACTCAGCCCCAGCGTACTGATCCACGGCCTCGGCCCCAGTGCCATTGCCGCCGGCAGCGACCCGGCCGAGGCACTGCTGGATTTCATGGAGTTCGTCGGCGACAGCCCTTTGCTGGCCTTCCATGCGCCATTCGATCAACACATGCTGTGCCGGGCGCTCAAGGACAGCCTGGGTTACCGCCTGGCCCACCCGTTCCTGGACGTGGCCGACATCGCCCCTTTGCTGTGCCCCGACGCGCATATCCGCGAGGCCGGGCTGGACGACTGGATCAACCATTTCAATCTGCACGTGGGCGAGCGCCATCACGCCAGCGCCGACGCCCTGGCCACGGCGGAGCTGATGCTGATCCTGTTCAGCCGCGCACGGGCGCAGCACATCGACACGCCACAAGCACTGCTAGAGCGTTTGAGCCAATGGAAACGGCGTAAACACGCGCCCTCTTTCTAAGGCCGCCGATCCTTGTGGTGAGCAGGCTTGCCCCGGTACAAACCGACAGACGCCAATTGCGCCCACCCCACGGCTCTGACACAATCGCGAATAATTCTCGTTAGTTTAAACATCGCGTTTATCAGGTGATGCCTTGTCGTCGATCCAGAACCCACGCAGTGAGCTTGTTGGTGCGTTGTATCGCGACCATCGTGGCTGGCTGTTGGCCTGGCTTCGACGCAACGTCGCCTGCCCGAGCCGTGCCGAGGATTTGAGCCAGGACACCTTCATACGTCTGCTCGGCCGTGATGAGCTGCGCGAACCCCGCGAGCCACGGGCCTTTCTGGTGGCGATCGCCAAGGGCCTGTTGTTCGACTACTTCCGCCGCGCCGCCCTGGAGCAGGCGTATCTCACCGAACTGATGCTGATCCCGGAAAGCGAACATCCCTCGCCGGAAGAACAGCAACTGATCCTCGAAGACCTCAAGGCCATCGACCGTCTGCTCGGCAAGCTGTCGAGCAAGGCCCGCGCCGCCTTCCTCTATAACCGCCTCGACGGCCTGGGCCACGCGGAAATCGCCCAGCGCCTGGGCGTATCGGTACCCCGGGTGCGCCAGTACCTGGCCCAGGGCATTCGCCAGTGCTACATCGCGCTGTATGGCGAGCCGCTGTGACGGTGATCAGTTCCAAACCCGTGTCGGCCCGCGTGCTGGATGCGGCGATTGCCTGGCAGCTGTCCCTTGATTCAGGCGACGGCAGCGCCATTGAGCGCGAAGAGTTCGATAAATGGCTGGCCAGCGATGAAGAGCACGCCCGCGCCTGGCGCCAACTGGGCATGCTCGACCAGCGTTTCAGCATGGCCTCGGGCCCGGCGCGGGTGGCGTTGTTGCAATCGCGCGAAGGCATTCGCCAACGCGTGCGCAAGCTGGGCAGTGGGCTGGCGAGCATTGCACTGGTGATCGGGCTGGCGTTGTTTGCCGGCGAGCGCTATGTGCCGATCCACTATTGGCTGGCCGACCAACGCACCGCCACGGGTGAACAGCGCACGCTGAAGCTGGCGGACGGTACGCTGATCAACCTCAATACCCACAGCGCCATCGACGTGCGTTTTGATGAAAAACGTCGCCTGATCGTATTGCAGGAAGGCGAGATCCTGGTCGAGACCGGCCATAACGATGCCCGCCCGTTCTATGTGCAAACCCGCGACGGCAGCCTGCGGGCGTTGGGCACGCGGTTCATCGTCAAGCGTGAAGACGACGCCACGCGCTTGAGCGTGCTGCAATCGGCGGTGGCCGCCCAGCCCGAGGCGCTGCATCAGGAGCAAATCTTCAAGGCCGGCCAGCAAGTGCTGATGCGCAGCGACGGCCTCGGCCCACTGCTGGCCGTTACCCCCGCCACCGACGCCTGGACCCGCGGCATGCTGGTGGTGGACAACGCCCGCCTGGGCGATGTGATCGAGGAATTGAGCCGCTACCGCACCGGTTACCTGGGTGTGGATAAAAACGTGGCCGACCTGCGCATCACTGGCAGCTTCCCATTGCGCGACACCACGCTGGCGCTTAATGCTCTGCTGCCGACCCTGCCGGTGCAGATCGAGCAGCACACGCCGTGGTGGGTGACGGTGACTGGCAAGGCACCTGCCGCCAAATAAAAAATATTTCCCCCCGCCCTATCACTTTCTGATTCTCGTTCGGCACATAGGCAATTGCGAATTACTTCCATTCAGGAGCCGCCCTATGTCCCGCACGCTAGACACCTTGTTGCGCCCCAGCCTGTTAGCCGTGGCCATTGCCCTCGGCGCCCCGCTGGCCAGCACGTCGCTGATCGCCGCCGAACAGGCGTCCAGCGTGCGCGCCTACAACCTGCCGGCGGCGCCACTGGCCAGCACCCTGAACCAGATTGCCAGCCAGGGCGGCCTGGCACTGACCCTCAGCCCGGCACTGGCATCGGGCAAGACCTCGGCGCCGGTCCAGGGCCAGTTCGACGCACCCGGCGCGCTGCGTGAGGCGTTGCGAGGGACGGGACTGCAGTTGGAACAAAGCAGTGCGGGAACCTACACCCTGGTGGCAATTCCGGAAGGCGTCGTAGCGTTGCCGACCACCAATATCACCGGCCAGGACAGCTATGAAAGCGCCTGGGGCCCGGTCGACGGCTACCTGGCCAAGCGCACTGCCGCCGGCACCAAGACCGACACCGCGTTGGTCGAGGCGCCGCGTTCGATCTCGGTTGCCACGCGCCAGCAGATGCAGGACCGCAACGTGCAGAACCTGGACGATGCGGTCAAATACATGCCCGGCATCGTGTCCGCCAGCTACGGCAGCGACACCCGCTACGACTGGATGCGCGTGCGCGGCTTCGAACCAACCCAGTTCCTCGACGGCCTGCCGCTGCCACGCGGTGTGTACGCCAACCCGAAAGCCGAAACCTGGAACCTCGACCGCCTCGCCCTGCTGCGCGGCCCGGCCTCGTCGATCTACGGCCAGACCCCGCCGGGCGGTTTGCTGGACATGGTCAGCCGCCGCCCCAGTGCTGAATCGAGCAATGCCGTACAGGTGCAATACGGCAGCGACAACTACCGCCAGATCAACTTCGCCAGCACCGGCAAGATCGATGACGAAGGCCAGTTCCTCTATGGCCTCAGCGGCGTGGTGCGGGATGCCGGCACCCAGGTCGACCACATCGATAACAAGCGCTACAACATTGCGCCCAGCCTGACCTGGAACATCGACCCGGACACCAAGCTGACCTTCCTGTCGCAGTTCACTCGTGACGATACGGGGGCCACCAGTCAGTTCCTGCCTATCGTGGGCACCAAGATCAAATCGCCATTGGGCGATGTGTCCCACCACAAGAACCTGGGCGACCCGGACTACGAGTTTTACGACCGCACCTATTACGCGTTGGGCTATGCGTTCGAGCACCGCTTCAACGACACCTGGCAGTTCAAACAGAACCTGCGCTACACCAAGTCGGAGCTGTCGTTCCAGCAACTGACCGTGGGCGCTTATGCCTATTACCCGGTTGACGCTGCCGGTAACATTGGCCGCACCTCGACCAACGTCGACGAGAACATCGGCCAGTTCGCAGTCGACAACAACTTCCAGGCAGACTTCGCCACCGGCGATGTCACGCATACCCTGCTGCTGGGCCTGGATCACCAGCGTACCGATACGTCATACCTGTCGATCTACGGCGGAGCAGGCACCGTCAACATCTTCAATCCTGTAAACACCACGCCGGTCGTACGTCCTCCACGCTCCGATGCGTATTACGATTACAACCAGAAAACCATCCAGACCGGCCTCTACGTACAAGACCAGATGGCCTTGGACAATTGGCGCCTGACCCTGGGCGGTCGTGAAGACTGGGTCCATCAGGGCACGACCTACTTCAATAAGAACGACGTCACCAACACCGACCGCAGCAAGAACTTCAGTGGCAACGCAGCGTTGAGCTATGTGTTCGACTCGGGCTTTGTGCCGTACTTGTCCTACGCTGAATCTTTCCAGCCAGCGAGCAACGCCAGCGTAGACCCACTCAAATCGTACAAGCCAACCGAAGGCAAGCAGTGGGAACTCGGGATCAAGTACCAGCCACCCGGTTCCAACACCCTGTTGAGTGCGGCGGTGTATGACCTGACCCAGAAAAACGTGCTGGTCACCAGCACAGGTGCAGGCGGCCAGGCGGTCACCGACCAGACCGGCGAAGTGAAAGTCAAAGGCCTGGAGTTGGAAGCCGTGTCTGACGTGACCGAAAACCTCAAGGTGATCGCCGCCTACACACTGGCCAAATCCGAAGTCCAAAAAGGCGACTTCAAAGGTAACCGCCTGCAACTGATGCCAAATCAGCAAGCGTCGCTCTGGACCGACTACACCTGGCACACCGGTGTACTGGACGGCTTCGGTATCGGCTTCGGCGCGCGCTACACCGGCAACACCTACGGCGACCAGGGCAACACCTGGCTCGGCAAAGCCAACGCCTACACCGTTTTCGACGGTGCGGTGCATTACGACTTGGGTCGCCTGGACAACAGCCTCAAAGGCGCCTCGGTCAAATTCAATGCCACTAACCTGTTCAACAAGGACTACATCTCCACCTGTGACGGTTCCTACTGCTACTTCGGCGACCAACGCAGCGTCGTCGCCAGTGCCACCTACCAGTGGTAATCGGCTGAGTTAACCACCGGGCCGCCCCAATGGGCGGCTTTGGTGTGTCTGAAGGTTGAAAACATGAAAAGCAAAACCATCCGCCGCTGGTCCTTCATCCACACCTGGACCAGCCTGATCTGCACGGTATTCCTGCTGCTGCTCGCGCTCACCGGCCTGCCGCTGGTGTTTCACCACGAGATCGACCACCTGCTGGGCAACGAGCCCGAGCTGGCGCAGATGCCCGCCGACACGCCGCAGCTCAACCTGGAGCAACTGGTCAGCGCCGCGCAGGCCCATCGCCCCGGCGACGCCATGCAGTACCTGGCCTGGGACGAAGACGACAAGAACGGCGTGATCGCGATCATGGCCGCCACCGCCGGCACCGAACCCAACTCGTCGCACACCTTCCTGCTCGACGCGCGCACCGGCCAAGCCATGGAAACCCCGGCGGCCAACGGCGGGTTCACGATGTTCCTGCTGCGCTTGCATGTGGATATGTTCGCTGGCCTGCCGGGCAAGTTGCTGCTGGCGTTCATGGGGGTTCTGTTTGTGCTGGCGATCATCTCCGGCACGGTGCTGTACCTGCCGTTCATGCGCCGCCTGAAGTTCGCCACCGTACGCCAGGACAAGTCCACCCGCCTGCGCTGGCTCGACCTGCACAACCTGATCGGCGTGGTCACCCTGACCTGGGCGCTGGTGGTGGGCGTGACTGGCGTGATCAGCGCCTGCGCCGACCTGATCATCGCCGCCTGGCGCCAGGACAGCCTCAGCGCCATGATCGAACCCTACAAAAACGCCCCGCCCCTGACCCAACGCGCACCGGCCACCGAACTGCTGGCGATTGCCGCCAAGGCCGCCCCCGGCATGGAGCCGGACTTCATCGCCTTCCCCGGCACACGCTTTTCCAGCGAACACCATTACGCGGTGTTCATGAAAGGCAGCACCCACCTCACCTCGCATTTGCTCACGCCGGTACTGATCGACGCCAGCACCCTGGCTGTCACCGCCGTCGCCGAACGGCCGTGGTACATGGACGCCATGGGCATGTCCCAGCCGCTGCACTTTGGCGATTACGGCGGCATGCCGATGAAGATCCTGTGGGCGGTGTTGGATGGGCTGACCATCATCGTGCTGGTGAGCGGGATCTACCTGTGGATCGTAAGGCGCCGAACATGAAGCCACGTCAGTCGAGTTTCTGGAAGGTCTTCGGGATCCCTCTGGGGATCGGCCTGCTCAGCGCCGCCGGGTTGTTTGCGGCGCTGCTCGGGGATGGGCTGTGGGACTCGCTCAGTTGGCTCGGGCTGGGCATCCCCGCTGCAATTGGTACTTGGGCCTTGATCAAACGGTGAGATAGATTAGCGCAGCCCATTCAGAGGAATGCCCATGTCCGCTCCCAGCATGACCTTGTTCCACAACCCCGCGTCACCGTTCGTTCGTAAGGTTCGCGTGCTGCTGGCTGAAACCGGCCAGCAGGATCGCGTCGCCCTGTACGGCTGCATGCCGACCCCGGTCAACCCGGATGCGCAGGTGGTAGAAGGCAACCCCGTGGGCAAGATCCCGGCCCTGCGCCTGGCCGACGGTTCAGTACTGCACGACAGCCGGGTGATCCTCGATTACGTCGACCACCAGCACGCCGGCACCCCGCTGATCCCCCGCGACGGCTCGGCCCGCTGGCGCCGCCTGACCCTGGCCTCGATGGCCGATGGCATCATGGATGCCGCCGTGCTGGTGCGCTACGAAACCGCCCTGCGCCCGGCGGAAAAACACTGGGACCAGTGGCTCGACGAACAGCGCAACAAGATCCGTCGCACCCTCGCCGAGCTGGAAGCCGACGCGATTGCCGAACTGGCCAGCCATTTCGATATCGCCGCCATCAGCGTGGCTTGTGCCCTGGGTTACCTCGACTTCCGCCACCCGGATATGCAATGGCGCCTGGACAACCCGCAGCTTGCCGCCTGGTACGCCGAGGTCAGCCAGCGGCCTTCGATGCTGCAGACCCAGCCGCCGACCTGATATTCACACCGACCCCATGTGGGAGCAGGCTTGCCCGCGATCGCGGTATGTCATTCAGCACAGCTGTTTCTGAACCACCGCTATCGCGGGCAAGCCCACTCCCACATTGAACGGCGGTGGTATTGAGGAATGTAGCGATCCTTGCGGCTAATTGCGCCCCCACTTGCTGATCCTCGCGTAACCCGATCATTGCACCGCCTCCAGGTCAAACATCAACGGCTCGGCCGCCTTGCGCTTGCCCACGCCATACCAGTCCAACTTGCGCGTCAACACCATCACCGTGCCCAGCAGGCCGAACAGCAGCAACGAACCCATCAGCAACGCGTAGTCCTCGGCACTCAATAACCCGTACAGCAAGCCATACAACGCCGCCAACCCCGCCGAGAAGCCCAGCCCGTGCGCCACGCTGCGCAGCACATGGCACACATAGAAGCCGATCAACAGCACACAGGCACTGGCCGAGGTCAGGTAGGCCAGGGCAAAGCCTATGTGCTCGGACAACGACAACAACAGCAGGTAGAAGAACGCCAGCGCAAAGCCCACCAACGCGTACTGCACCGGGTGCACCGCCAGGCTCTTGAGCACTTCGAACAGGAAGAAGCCAGCAAAGGTCAGGGCGATGAACAGCAGCGCATATTTGATCGCACGGTCGCTCTTGAGGTACTGGTCCACCGGATCGATGAAGTTCACGCCGAAGCTGCGGTTGTTGAAGTCATTGCAGCCCTGCCCGTCCAGGCAGGTTTGCAGAGCCTGTTCGAGGTTGGTGGAGAAGAATGAGGTCTGCCAGTTGGCGGTAAACCCCTTATCGGTGACCTCACGTTGCGCCGGCAGGAAGTTGCCGATAAAGCTGGGGTGCGGCCAGTTGGAGGTGAGTGATACCTGGCTGGTCTTGCCCACCGGCACCACTTGCAATTGCTCGGTGCCTTGCAGGCGCAGGTCGAAGGCAAAGTCCACGACACTGGGCTTTTTGCTGTCCTGCTCCGGCAGCGTCACGTGCACGCCTTCACCCAGCCAGTCCACCTGGGAGCCCGGTTCGAACTCCAGCTGCTGGCTGCCCAGCTCCAGCTTCAACGCATTTTCGATGCCGCGAATATCGCTGATGCCCACCGCCAGAAACGCCGGTTCAAAGCGGTAATCGGCGAAGTCTTCGGTGATACCCAACTGCGCGGGCAATTCGAAACGTCCGCTGATACGGTTGTCGGCGTGGAACAGCCGCGCCTGGTAGATGCCCCGTGCGCGCAGTTCGGTCTGCACCTTGCCGTCGAGTTCAAAACGGTCCGGCAGGAAATACAGCCGGCCGCGCTCTTCACGGATGACTTCGTAGCGTTTGTTGAGTTTTTCGTTGAGCTTCCACTCGCGGACGGTCTTGCGATACGGCACCACCATCACCGGGCCGGTGAGGCGCTGGGCGTAGCTGGAGCTGCGGGCGATGTCCATCAGGACGCCATCGCGCAGTTGCTGGCGGTCGCTGATGATGCCGTTGATCATCAGCAACGGAATCAGCAACAGCAGGATCAGCAGCGCAATCGCGCCAAGTTTGAAAAGCAGGCTGCGGTTCATGGGTCTCTCCCTGTTTGGATGGAGGAGAGTCTGGGCAGCCTGTGTGGGAGATTTATGTGGGCAATGTGGAGACTGTGTGGAGATGCAGCACCACTTGCACGCCGCCTTGCACGTTGCCGATCTGCAACGCGCCGCCGTGCAGCTTCATCACTTCCTCGACAAAGTTGAGGCCCAGGCCGGTGCTTTTGCGGCCACTGGCCGGGCGTGGCAGCGAGTAGAACCGTTCGCTCAGGCGCGGCAGGGCGTAGTCGGGAATCGGCGCAGCCTGGTTGAACAGGCTCACCTGTACGTCGTTGTGCCGGGTCTGCGCGCTGAATTTCAAGGTGCCGCCAGGCGGTGTGAAATCCAGGGCGTTATCCAGCAAGTTGCCCAGGGCCTGGCGCAGCAGAAAGGGTTCGCCGTACACCTTCACATCCGCCGCAATCGCCTGATCGACGTGCAACCCGGCGCCTTCGATCCGCGCACATTGCGCCTTGAGCACATCATCGACCATGGCTGCCAGCGGGATGCTCACCTGCTCTTCCAGGCCCTGGCGTTGCTCGACCTGCGCCAGGTTCAGCAGGCGTTCGATCAACTGCTGCAGGCGCGCGCTTTCACTGTCGATATTGCCGACGAAACGCTGCTGTTGCTCACGGGTCATGTCGCCCTGCAACAGCTCTGCCGCGCCGCGTATCGCGGCCAGCGGGCTCTTCAATTCGTGGGTCAGGGTGTGCACGTAGTGTTCGACGTAAGCCTTGCCTTCCAGTTGCGTGCGCATGTGCTCGACAGCGGTGGACAACTGCTTGAGTTCACCGCCACGGTAATGCGGCAGCTCGGCGCGCCGGCCCTCGCTGACCGCCTCGGCGTAGGCCGTCAAACGACGCAGCGCAACGCTCAGCCACCACGATAGCAGCGCGCCGAGCAACAGGCCGAGAATCACCAGGCCCGCGCCGTACCACAGCAGGCGCCGCTCGGTGCGGTCGACGTAGGGCTGCAACGAGCTGTTCGGCTTGGCCACGGTGACCACGCCAATGATCTGCCCGTTGTCACGGATCGGTGCACCCACGTGCATCACCGAGGAAGTGGGGTCATCCAGCTCGCTGCGAGTGGAACGCGCACCGTACTCGCCACGCAGGGTCAGGTACACGTCGTTCCACTTGGAATAGTCCTGCCCCACTGCTTCACCCGTGGAGTCGAGCAGCACGGTGCCCTTGGCGTCGGTCACGTAGATGCGGTGGTTGACCTGGTTCTTCGGCAATCCCCAGATGGTCGCGCCCGGCTGGCGATTGCCGTAGGCCTTGAGCAGTTCGGGCCAGTGGCTTTGGCCGAGGGTGCCGTTCTTCACGTCGTCGCGCAGGATTTCGGCCAGCAGGTTGGCGGTGTCCACCAAGGTTTCTTCGGTGGACTGGCGCACGCCAGGGCGGATTTCCTTCATCACGGTGCTGAGCACGAAGTAGCCGGTCAGGCCGATAAACAGCGCGTATACCAGGAAGATCCGCAGCCCCAGGCGCATCAGCTGTTGCCCGGGCTGTAGCTGTAGCCGAGGCCGCGGTGGGTCTGGATCGGCTCGGCGTCCGCAGCCACGCTGCGTAACTTGCTGCGCAGGCTTTTGATATGGCTGTCGATGTTGCGTTCGTAACCGGCATCCGCCGCCACGCCGACCGCGTCCAACAGCTGCTCGCGGCTGAATACACGTTCAGGCTGTTCCAGCAGGCTTTGCAGCAGGCGGAATTCGTGACGCGTGAGGCTCAATGGCTGGCCGCGATACATGATCTGCATGCGCTCCAGGTCTACCTGGAACACCACCGGCGCAGCTCCTGGGCCAATGCGCTTGAGGATCGCCCTGACCCGCGCCGTCACTTCCCGAGGACTGAAGGGCTTGACCACATAATCGTCGGCGCCGATTTCCAGCCCCACCACCCGATCGATCTCGCCATCCCGCGCGCTGAGGAACATCACCGGCACTTCGCTGAACCGGCGCAGTTGCTTGCAGGTTTCAAACCCGGTGATGTCCGGCAGGCCGATGTCGAGGATGATCAGGTCGGCCGGGGTCTGGCGTTGATGCTCCAACGCCGCCTGGCCAAGTGTCAGCCAGGTGGTGGTGAAGCCCTCGCCTTGCAGGGCGAATATCAGCGTGTCGGCTATCGCCGCTTCGTCTTCGACAATCAGGATGTGGGGCATGGTGGTCGGTCAGCAGTCCGGTTTGTCAGCAGTGTAGCGACGCGCCGGGTTGACCGCAGCGCCGAACTCGCGCAGAGCCTTGGCGCCGATCAGCAGCGGATAGTTGAAGCTGCTGCGGTCGGTGAGGTTGACCTCAACGGTGCGCTTGACGTCGCCCAGGCACATTTCCAGGTCGATCACCGGGCGCTTGGCCACGGTGGCTTCGTCCTTGTCCTCGTCTTCGTCGGCGCGGCTCTTGATCTTGCTGATGCGCGAGACTTTGTGTTCGTAGACCTTATCGGACGCGTCCTTGCCGCCGAGGCGGAAACGCACCCAATCGTCACCGTCACGGGTGAAGGTCTGGATGTCGCGGGCCGACAGCGAGGCGGTCAGCGCGCCAGTGTCCATCTTGGCCTTGAAGGTTTCGCCGATCTCCGGCAACTGGATGTATTCGTAGCGACCGTAGAGGGTCGGCTCGGCGGCCATGACCGGCAGGGCAACCAGGGCGAGGGAGGCAAGAAACAGTTTCACGAAGTGATGTCCTCGGAAAGAAGTAGGCGGATTCTAGACCGCAAAAGCGCCGGTTAGTTAGCTAACCCCACCATACCCGGCACATTGTGAAACATTCGTACGGTGATTTGCGATTTGGCCTCTAGACTCACCTTGCTTATGATGTCCCGCCCACAAGATTCCAAGAGTTACTTATGCGCCGCCTGCTCACCGGCTGTTTCGTCACCCTGCTGCTCTTGCTCAACACCCTCGTGCTGTTCGGCCCGTTGATGGTGTTTGCCCTGCTCAAGCTGGTAGCCCCGGGGCGCTTGCGTGACTACATGTCATGGGCGGTGATGTGGATCGCCGAGACCTGGGCCGAGATCGACAAGCTGATTTTCTCGCTGTGCATCCCGACCCAGTGGGACATTCGCGGCGGCGACGATCTGCGGGGTGACACCAGTTACCTGGTGATCAGCAACCACCAATCCTGGGTTGACATCCCGGCCTTGATCCAGGCCCTCAACCGGCGTACGCCGTTCTTCAAATTCTTCCTGAAAAAAGAGCTGATCTGGGTGCCCTTCCTGGGCCTGGCCTGGTGGGCGCTGGATTACCCGTTCATGAAGCGCTACACCAAGGCATTCCTGGCCAAGCATCCGGAACTGGCGGGGCAGGATCTGAAGATCACCAAAGAGGCCTGTGAGCTGTTCAAGCGCCAGCCGGTGACGGTGGTCAATTATCTGGAAGGTACGCGGTTCAGCGAGGCCAAGCGCAAACAGCAGGGCTCACCTTTCACCCGCTTGCTCAAGCCCAAGGCAGGCGGTGTGGCATTCGTGCTGGCGGCGATGGGTGAACAACTGGATGCTGTGCTCGATGTGACGGTGGTCTACCCGCAAGACAGGATTCCAGGGTTCTGGGATTTGATTTGCGGATCGGTACCGAAGGTGATCATCGATATCCGCACCCGTGAGCTGGACCCGGCGCTGTGGCAAGGAGATTACGAGAATGATCCGGCATTTCGCCAGACCGTCCAGGACTGGGTCAACCAGCTCTGGGGCGAGAAGGATCAGCGCATTCAAAACCTTCTCAAATGAAAGTGTCAAAGACAGTAGGGCTGTTAAACCCTACTGTTTCAAAACTAAAGTTCAAGCCTGCGAGTTTATGCTATTGCAAAAAGTATCTCGTCATTGCTCAGGGCTGTTAGCAAAAAACGAATTGCTAAGAAGAGGCTTCAAACCCGAGCGCAAGTTTTCCGCTGCCTGCGAGATGTCGTCTACAGCAGCCCTAGCTTCCAGCAACGCCTTGTCTGCAGGCCGCTCTTTGGGCGGGGTGATTTCTTTTAGCAGGCCGTCACTGCCCTTCACAAAGAATTTACCGCCTTCAGGGATCACTTTGTCTGCAGGCCACTCTTTGGCCGGGGTGATTTCTTTTGGCAGGCCGCCACTGCCCTTCACAAAGAATTTACTGCCTTCGGGGAACCCTTTGTCTGCAGGCCACTCTTTGGGCGGGGTGATTTCTTTTAGCAGGCCGTCACTGCCCTTCACAAAGAATTTACCGCCTTCAGGGATCACTTTGTCTGCAGGCCACTCTTTGGCCCCGCCACTAAAAGAAGTCAGGAGTTGTTGAAACCCAGCCACCAAATTAGTGAGTGCCCGGTCAGGGACCGACCCATTAATCACCGCGTCCAAGTCATTTCGCAAGTTGTGCAGTAAGTTCGCGTTCAACCCCATATCACGCAAAAAATTGGGGGCAGTCAGCACAGGCTTGGTGCTCTGCAAGTTGGCGCCAATCTGGTTATATTGATTCTGAAGCGTTGTTTGCTGCGGATTAACAGATGTCATTAGTTCACCATTAATTCAGTCGATTTGCCCTTCAAACAGCACCGAAGTGATGCTGCGAAGGGTACAACTGCGTGGCACTCAGACTTCCTACCGTTCCTACCGCTTTACTACAACTCATTGCGCCGATAATCCAACTCATCATGAATAATGACGCAGAAATAATTACAGGAAATACACTCCTTGGAGAAAGGGCGATTAACCGCCTGTACCCCAGGCCTTGGCCAGCTTGCCCAGCACCGAGCTGCTGGCACCCTGACCACCCAGGTATTGCAGGATCACCGGGGCAAACTGGCCGACCATGCCACTGTCCATGCCCAGGGCGCTGAACGCGGTGTTCAGGTCGTTGGTGTTCTTCACGTTACCCAGCAGGCCATCCAGGCCGCTGGTCTTGCTACCGCCAGCCTGGCCGAGCATCCCGCTCAAGGCCCCGAGGCTGCCCAACGCATTATTCCCCGACAGTTGGTCGAGGCCAGGCACACTATTACCCAGTTGCGAATAGTCGTTGCCGCTCAATTTGTTCTTGGCCAGGCCCAGCATTGCGCCCGTACCGCCGACCGCTTGCTCGGGGGTGATGTTCAGTTGCGAGGTCAGGGCGCTCAGCAACCCGGCCGTCTCGGACGACGGCGCTGCTGCCGCTGCCTTGTTGTTACCACCCTGCATGCCGGAAATGGCATTGGCCGCGTCGCCAAGGCTGAACCCTGCGGCAAGCACCGGGCCGGCTGCCAGGGTCATCAGGCAGGAAAGGGCGAAACCGCGTGAAATCTTCATCGAAACAACCTCTGGGTGTAGGGGTGAAAGCAGGCGTTTGACTGGGTATCCGACGCATTGTTCCGGGCGGGCCGAGGAACCCAAGGGGAATACCAGAGTCCATGAAATGACTTCAACACAGCCAGGAATAGCCATATGAGCGCCACACGCCCCCAAGTGATTGAGCCAACGTCCCCATTCTGGAGCCGCCCACGTGTGTTTATCGGCGCCTGCATGGCCATCGTCGCCGGCCTCGGTGGCGCGCTCTACACCCAGGATAACGTCAAGTCCGCCGCCACCCTGGTGACCACGGCCCAGCAGCCGGCCGCTCAAATCATTGCGCACAAGGATTACCTCGAAGTTGAACCGATCGCCACGGCGGCCCCGGAGCCGGACCGCAGCCTGGAACTATGGGCCATTCCAGAAGGCAGCACGCCGGTTTCCCTGGGGCTGTTGCCGGAAGATGGCAAAGGCATTATCGGACTCAACCCGCGCCAGCAGAAAAGCATCCGCAAGCCGGTGGAGTTGATGGTGAGTTCGGAGACCAAGGGTGGTTCCATCAGCAAACAGCCGACGGGGCCGACCGTCTACCAGGGCGCACTGGCCACTCGCTGATTCCACAAACACCACAAACCCATGTGGGAGGGGGCTTGCTCCCGATAGCTGTAGTTCAGTCACAACTTTACTGACTGAGCCACCGCCATCGGAGCCCCCTCCCACATTGACATTCAGTGCCTGGGTGACTTGCTCGTGGCAAGGGATCGCGCTTTATAGTTCGGCCGTCGTCCACATGGCGACACGGGTTTGGCGACCCGGTGAATGGTGCAAAAGCTTCTGCTTTTTTGCAGGCCCTTTTGCGTCCGCAATAGCCGCTTTCATGGTGGCTGTGCGCGGGAGACCTTCGGGTCTGCGGTTCCATTCCCGGTTCGCCAACCTGCGTACAGCTGCCACCCAATTCGTTTGGCGACGAATATATGTGTAGCCCACCTCTACTTGAATGGGTTCAAAACATGAACCGATACATGCCGCTCACCGGCCACGACAGCGCCACCCCATCCCTGCACACCGACACCCTCGTCCCCCAGGACTTCGACCTGCTATGCGCCATTCCGCTGTGCGACGGCTGCGATTTGCTCGATGTCATCAGCCGGCGATTGCAGGCTTAAAAAATTGCCGCAAAAAGGGCGATGCCCTGTCGCCCTTTCTGTACCTGCGTATGCAATTTCTGGCAGCTTCAAATATACCGACTCCCATATAAAACGAATTTTTCATACCGAATAATTATAAATTACTGTCATTTCTAACAGTACCCCACGCTAGCAAACCGTCTTAGCATTCAGACTTCACCTCACAATTCAATTAAGGATCAGATATGAATTATCAATTCGCCGTAGGGATGCTGGCTGCTTGTGTATTGGCCGGGGGGCGCTCATGCAGCTGATATCGAGGACTGCCCGGCAACTAACACCATTAAATCTGAAGCATTCCAAGAAACCATCCAAGGTAATAGCGTCGACGGTTTCAAATACACCGCCAAGAGCGGTGGTAAGGAGTGGACGGGCCAAACAGGTAACACTAAAGATGATTACCTGGCACCTGAATATGAACTCAAAGCAGAGACGTTCAATGTAGTGAATGGAAAGCTGCGCTGTGACTACGGAGGCAAAACGCTGATAAAAAATGGTGAAACTGCAGCTCCTAATCTAAGACTCACAGCACCGCAATAATTAATATGGGCGACTTTGCGGTCGCCCTTCCCGCAACCCACAGGAGGCGGGTAATGAGAAGCTCACTGCTTGCAGGTATGTTGGCCACGATGGCCCTGGTGCACACTGTCGGTGCAGCGACCTCCACCTGTCCCTCGATCCAAGCCATCAAACAAACGGAGATGATCAATGGCGGTTACCGCTATGAGGCGTCACAACCTGATGGACGGGCCTGGATAGGTGAAAACCCGTTGGCTGCCGCTTCGTACTTGAATGATTCGACCTTTCACGATGCCCGGTACGATGCAAATAACAAAACCGTCACCTGCACCTATAAGGGCCCCATGAATAACGACGCGAGCTTTTCGGTCACGCTCAAACCTGTGTCTGCCTGGAACCTTATCCCTCCTATTGGCGAGTGGAAAGGCACGTATTGCGAAGCCCTGGCAATTTCCAAGTGTTCATTTACGCATCAGTAAAAACGTCATCCGAATCATTCCGACCGTTCACGTTCACAAATCCTCAGCCAGCCGCCGACGTGCTTGCGGAACTGTAGGCCCGGCACGGCCCACCCAAGGCAGCCTTCTCACGATTTTCGACGCGAAGGTTCAGCCACAAACAAAGGAACTGTGACGAGATGATCGGATTGATACCCAATATTTTTGCTGCCGCTACCGCACTCAACCTTCTCGATTTTCGCAGGCCACACCAGGCTTCGTCGGGCCAGGCCATCGACATCGGCCAATGCCCAGCCGTCAGCGACATCCACTCCAAACCCTACACGGACCCTGACCTGCCACCGCCCTACGGCGAAGGATATGAATACTCGGCCCACACCAGGGGCAGGACATGGAAGGGCCAGACAGCCGGAACAGATGACGATTATCTAGCCCCCAGGTACGCACTCAAGGCAGAGACCATCACCCAGACAGAGGGAAGGCTACGTTGTGACTATGGCGGAAAGACTGTCGTTGAAGAGGGTGTAACAGCCACTCCCTACCTGCGGCTCAACTCACAATAAATAATAAGGGCGACCCTGGGGTCGCCCTTATTATTTGCCCTGCTCTTTATGCCGCACTGAACAACTTATGCGGATCAATCACAAACTTCTTCGGCACGCCCGCATCGAACTCGCCATAGCCGCGCGGTGCGTCATCCAGGCTGATCACCTGCACACCGACGATTTCAGCAATGTTGATACGGTCCCACATGATCGCCTGCATCAGCTGGCGGTTGTACTTCATCACCGGCGTCTGCCCGGTGTGGAAGCTGTGGGATTTAGCCCAGCCCAGACCAAAGCGAATGCTCAGGCTGCCCATTTTTGCGGCGGCGTCCACGGCACCCGGATCTTCGGTGACGTACAGGCCAGGGATACCGATCTTGCCCGCCACGCGCACCACGCCCATCAGCGAGTTGAGTACGGTGGCCGGCGCTTCGGCCTTGACCCCTTCATGACCATGACCACGGGCTTCAAAGCCCACGGCATCGACGGCGCAGTCCACTTCCGGCTCGCCCAGCAGTGCGGCGATCTGTTCGTGCAACGGGGTGTCCTTGGACAGGTCGGCAATCTCGAAGCCCTGAGCCTTGGCGTGAGCCAGGCGGACCGGGTTGACGTCGCCGATGATCACCACTGCGGCGCCCAGCAGGCGGGCGGAGGCGGCAGCCGCCAGGCCCACAGGACCGGCACCGGCGATGTACACGGTACTGCCTGGGCCAACGCCGGCGGTGACTGCACCGTGGTAGCCGGTGGGCAGAATGTCGGAGAGGCAGGTCAGGTCGCGGATCTTCTCCATGGCCTTGTCGCGATCCGGCAATTTGAGCAGGTTGAAGTCGGCGTAAGGCACCAGCACATATTCGGCCTGGCCGCCGGTCCAGTCGCCCATGTCAACATAGCCATAGGCGCCACCGGCACGGGCCGGGTTGACGGTCAGGCACACACCGGTGTGTTGCTCTTTGCACGAGCGGCAACGCCCGCACGCCACGTTGAAAGGCACCGAGACCAGATCGCCGATCTTCAGGTTCTCGACGTCGCTGCCCTTCTCGATCACTTCACCGGTAATTTCATGACCGAGCACCAGGCCGGTCTGGGCAGTGGTGCGGCCGCGCACCATGTGTTGGTCGGAGCCGCAGATGTTGGTGGAGACCACGCGCAGGATGACGCCATGCTCGATCTTCCTGCCACGGGGGTCCTGCATTTTGGGATAGTCGATTTTCTGTACTTCGACCTTGCCGTTGCCGAGATACACGACACCACGATTACCAGACATGCTTTCACCTCGCTGTTGTTTTTATGGAACTGCGTTGCCCGTTGGGTGGGCAGCGCGTTTAAGTGCTCGGGTACAGATGCTGTTCTTGCGTTGTTAGTAAGGGCCTCATCGGGGGCAAGCCCGCTCCCACATTCGACCGCATTCCAAAGGTGGGAGGGGGCTTGCCCCCGATGGCGTCAGTCAGAGCACCACCGTCCGATTGGCGTTCAAAAACACCCGCCGCTCAATGTGATACCCCACCGCCCGGGCCAACGTCAGCCCTTCGATATCCCGCCCCTTGGCAATCAAGTCCTCGGGATAGTGGCTGTGGTCCACCACCTCCACGCCCTGGGCGATGATCGGGCCTTCGTCCAGGTCGTTGTTGATGTAATGCGCCGTGGCGCCTACCAGCTTCACGCCCTTGTTATACGCCTGGTGATACGGCTTGGCGCCCTTGAACCCCGGCAGCAACGAGTGGTGAATGTTGATGGCCTTGCCATCGAGCTTGCGGCACAGCTCCGGCGACAGCACTTGCATGTAGCGCGCAAGGATCACCAATTCGGCGCCAGTGTCTTCCACCACCTGCCACACCTGACGCTCCTGGGACGGTTTGTCGTTGGGGTCGAGGGGGAAATGGTAGTAGGGAATCTGGTGCCAGTCGGCCAAGGGTTTCAGATCGGGGTGGTTGGACACCACCGCGACCACGTCCATCGACAGTTGGCCGATGCGCTGGCGATACAGCAGGTCGTTGAGGCAGTGATCGGCCTTGGAGACCATGATCACCACTTTTGGCCGGTAGTTCGGCGCCGTCAGCTCGAAGATCATGCCGAAGGCTTCACCGCGGGTGGCCAGGCCATCGCGGAACGCCCGTTCGTCAAAACCGTCGGGCTGGCGGAATTCCACGCGGATAAAGAACCGGCCCGAAAGCCGGTCATCGAACGAGTGGTGCTCGGTGACGTAGCAACCCTGCTCGAACAGGTAGCGGGTGACCGCGTCCACCGTGCCGAGCACGCTGGGGCAGTCGGCGGTCAAAATCCATGTATCGGGTGCGCGGCTCATGGCTCATTCCTCAGGCTTGGACGCTCAGGCCGAACTCGGCCGATGCATCCTGCAACCACAACCACCAGTAATCCGAGAAGCTGCGACGGATCACCAGCTCCCAGGTGTCTTCAGCCGTGTGGCGGATCACCAGTTGCGACTTGGCGAACACCGTGCCCACTGCCTTGCCCACCGGGAAGTTGCTGGGGTGCACGTCGTAGCTGGTGGACTTCATCAGCACATCGCGCACGTTCGGGCCGCTGAGTTCGAGGATCTGCTGACCGCCGCTGACATTGACGACCTGGATATGCAGGTCGCCCAGGGCGGCGCGCAGGTTTTGCTCGGCGGCGAATTCTTCACCGCTCGGCACGATCAGCAACCACTCATCCGGGCCGAGCCATTGCAGGCTGGTTTCGCCCTTGACGATCACTTGCAGCGCGCCGGGCAACTCGATGCCGATGGCTTTGTGCACGCCGGCGGCGAAGGCTGCGTCATGGCCGTCGCCACGAATCGTCAGATGGCCCAGGAGTTTCTTTTCACGCACGGTCACGCCGGCGTTCTTGCGGCCCTTGCCGACCAGGCTGGCGAGGTCGGCGTGGTGCAGCGACGACTCGGCCTTGGCGCCGGAGGTGGGGCGTTGTTGGTAAACATTGGCTGCTGTCATAAAGCACCTGTTCTGAATTCTGTTGTGAGGCTGCTGACCTCATCGGGGTAAGCCCCCTCCCACAGGGGAATGCATTTCAACTTGGGGGAGGGGCTTGGCCTGTCAGATGTTCTGGCGATCGCCTTTGGGGTCGAAGAACACCGAAGAAACAATCTCCGCCTCGATCACGCTGCCATCGGCCTGCGGTGAGAACACCCGCTCGCCGATACGCTTCAAGCCGCCCTTGACCACACCCAGCGCAAACGAATAGCCAAGGGAGTTGTGGGCGTAGCTGGAGGTGACGTGACCGACCATCTTCATCGGGATCGATTGCTTCGGATCAAACACCAGCTGCGCGCCTTCCGGCAGCCACACCTTCGGATCGACCGGCTTCAAGCCCACCAGTTGCTTGCGTTCTTCACGCACACAGTCTTCACGGTTCATGCCACGCCAGCCGATCCACGAGAACGGCTTGGTACGGCCCACGCACCACCCCATGTTCAGGTCATCCGGGGTCATCGAGCCGTCAGTGTCCTGGCCGACAATGATGAAGCCCTTCTCGGCCCGCAATACGTGCATGGTCTCGGTGCCGTACGGGGTCAGGTTGTACTTTTTGCCGGCGTCGACGATTTTTTCCAACACACCCATGGCGTAGTCGGCCTGCACGTTGACTTCGTACGACAGCTCACCGGTAAACGAAATGCGGAACACCCGCGCCGGTACGCCGCCGACCAGGCCTTCTTTCCAGGTCATGAACGGGAACCCGTCCTTGTCCAGGTCGATGTCGGTGACTTCCGCCAGCAGCTTGCGGCTGTTGGGGCCGGACAGGGTCATGGTCGCCCAGTGGTCGGTGACCGAGGTGAAATACACCTTGAGGTCTGGCCACTCGGTCTGTTGGTAGATTTCCAGCCATTGCAGCACACGGGCAGCGCCGCCGGTGGTGGTGGTCATCAGGAAGTGGTTGTCGGCGAGGCAGGCAGTCACGCCGTCGTCGAAGACCATGCCATCTTCCTTGCACATCAGGCCATAGCGCGCCTTGCCCACGTCGAGCTTGGTCCAGGCGTTGGTGTAGATGCGGTTGAGGAACTCCCGCGCGTCGGGGCCCTGGATGTCGATCTTGCCGAGGGTGGACGCATCCAGCAGGCCGACGCTGTCACGCACGGCCAGGCATTCGCGTTTGACGGCGGCGTGCAGGTCTTCACCGTTGCGCGGGAAGTACCAAGGGCGCTTCCACTGGCCGACGTCTTCAAACTCGGCACCGTTCTTCACGTGCCAGGCGTGCAACGCGGTGTAGCGCACCGGTTCGAAGATGTGCCCACAGTGACGGCCCGCTACGGCGCCGAAAGTCACCGGCGTGTAGTTGGGACGGAACATGGTGGTGCCCATCTGCGGGATGGTCACGTTCAGCGAGCGGGCGGCAATGGCCAGGCCGTTGACGTTGCCCAGTTTGCCCTGGTCGGTGCCGAAGCCCAGCGCGGTGTAGCGCTTGACGTGCTCGACCGACTCGAAACCTTCGCGAGTGGCGAGTTCGATGGCGGCGGCGGTCACGTCGTTCTGCAGGTCGACGAATTGCTTCGGCGCCCGTGCAGTCGGCTTGTCGTGCGGTACTTGGTAAACCGCCAAAGTCGGCTCTTCCAGGCGGCTCAGCGCTTTGGGCAAGGTGCCTTCCACCGGCGCGAAACCGGCTTCGCTGGCCGCGCGCACGCCGCCTTCAAAACCATCCGCCAGGGAGTCGCCAAGGCCGTAGACCCCGTTGATCCCACCGACACACACGCGTTTCTGCGGCGCTTCGCCGGGTACAAAACCGAGGATATCTTCACGCCAGGTCGGCTTGCCGCCCAGGTGCGAAGCCAGGTGAACTACCGGGCTGTAGCCGCCGGAGCTGGCTACCAGGTCGCACTCCAGCCATTCGCCTGGGCTGGTGACTTTATGCGCTTTCACATCGATCGCGGCCACGCGGGCGGCGGTCACGTGCTTGCTGCCACGGGCTTCGATCACGGCGCTGCCGGTGAGGATACGAATGCCTTTGGCGCGGGCTTCTTCCACCAGCGCACCGCGTGGGTTGTGGCGAACATCGGCCACGGCCACCACTTGCAGGCCGGCATCGAGCCAGTCCAGGGCAACGCGGTAGGCGTGGTCGTTGTTGGTCGACAGCACCAGCTTCTTGCCCGGTGCCACGCCGTAGCGACGCACGTAGGTGGAGACCGCACCGGCCAGCATGTTGCCCGGCACGTCGTTGTTGCCGTACACCAGCGGACGCTCGCACGCGCCGGTCGCCAGCACCACGCGCTTGGCACGCACACGGTGGATACGCTGACGCACCACGCCAATCGGCGCACGGTCACCGAGGTGATCGGTGAGGCGCTCGTGAATGGTCAGGAAGTTATGGTCGTGGTAGCCGTTGACGGTGGCGCGGGGCAACAGCACCACGTCCGGCAGGGCCTTGAGTTCAGCGATGACGCTGGCAACCCATTCCGCAGCCGGCTTGCCGTCGAGGCTTTCACGTGAATCCAGCAGCGAACCACCGAACTCTTCCTGCTCGTCGGCGAGGATCACGCGGGCACCGCTGCGGGCGGCGGCCAGTGCGGCAGCCAGGCCCGCAGGGCCGGCGCCGACGACCAGCACGTCACAGTGACGGTTGAAGTTGTCGTAGGTGTCCGGGTCATTCTCGGTCGGCGAGCGGCCGAGGCCGGCGGCCTTACGAATGTACTTCTCGTAGGTCATCCAGAACGATTGCGGGTACATGAAGGTTTTGTAGTAGAAACCCGGCGGCATCAGCTTGCCGCCGACCTTGCCGAGGATGCCCATCACGTCATTGTTGACGTTCGGCCAGCCGTTGGTGCTGGTGGCGACCAGGCCTTGGTACAGCGCCTGTTGCGTGGCGCGCACGTTGGGAATCTGGGTGGCTTCGGTGGCACCGATCTGCAGCACCGCGTTCGGCTCTTCGGCGCCGGCGGCAAAGATGCCGCGAGGGCGCGAGTACTTGAAGCTGCGGCCGATGATGTCGACGCCGTTGGCCAGCAGGGCTGCGGCCAATGTGTCGCCTTCAAAGCCTTTGTAGGTCTGGCCGTTGAAAGTAAACGTCAGGACTTTATTACGGTCGATCCGGCCACCGTTGGACAGGCGATTGGTCTGGCTCATACCTTCTCTCCAGAGGCCTTGGCGGTGAATTGTGGCTTCTCACCGATCTTGTAGGTTTCAAGAATTTCGTAGGTCAGGGTGTCGCGGGTCGCGTTGAAGTACTGGCGGCAACCGGCAGCGTGGATCCACAGTTCGTGGTGCAGGCCGCGCGGGTTGTCGCGGAAGAACATATAGTCGCCCCACTCTTCATCGGTGCAGGTATTCGGGTCCAGCGGGCGCGGGATATGCGCCTGGCCGGATGCGTGGAATTCCTCTTCGGAGCGCAGTTCGCCACAGTGAGGACAGAAGATATGCAACATAGGGAATTTCTCCTGTTAGTGGGCGACGGCCGCAGCGCCGTGTTCGTCGATCAACGCACCGTTGTGGAAACGGTCGATGGAAAAAGGTGCCGCCAATGGGTGCATTTCACCCTTGGCCAGGCTGGCGGCAAACACGTTGCCTGAGCCCGGCGTGGCCTTGAAGCCACCGGTGCCCCAACCGCAGTTGAAGAACATGTTCGGCACCGGAGTCTTGGAGATGATCGGGCACGCATCCGGCGTGGTGTCGACGATACCGCCCCACTGACGGTTCATGCGCACGCGGGACAGCACCGGGAACATCTCGACGATGGCCTGGATGGTGTGTTCGATCACCGGGTACGAGCCGCGCTGGCCGTAGCCGTTGTAGCCGTCGATACCGGCGCCGATCACCAGGTCGCCCTTGTCGGACTGGCTGATGTAGCCGTGTACGGCGTTGGACATGATCACGCTGTCGATAATCGGCTTGATCGGCTCCGACACCAGCGCTTGCAGCGGGTGGGATTCGATCGGCAGGCGGAACCCGGCGAGCGAAGCCATGTGCCCGGAATTACCGGCAGTGACTACACCGACGCGCTTGGCGCCGATGAAGCCCTTGTTGGTTTCCACGCCGATGCACACGCCGTTTTCCTTGCGAAAGCCGATCACTTCGGTCTGCTGGATCAGGTCCACACCCAATGCGTCGGCGGCACGGGCAAAGCCCCAGGCCACGGCATCGTGACGGGCCACGCCGCCGCGCCGTTGCACGGTGGCGCCGAGCACCGGGTAGCGGGTGTTTTTCGAGCAGTCGAGGTACGGGATCTCGTCGGCCACTTGCCTGGCATTGAGCAATTCGCCGTCCACCCCATTGAGGCGGTTGGCGCTCACACGGCGCTCGGAATCACGGATGTCCTGCAAGGTGTGGCACAGGTTGTACACGCCACGCTGGGAGAACATCACGTTGTAATTGAGGTCCTGGGACAGGCCTTCCCACAGCTTCATCGCGTGTTCGTACAGGTGCGCCGACTCGTCCCACAGGTAGTTGGAACGCACGATGGTGGTGTTGCGCGCGGTGTTACCGCCGCCCAACCAGCCTTTCTCGACCACGGCCACGTTGGTGATGCCGTGTTCTTTGGCCAGGTAGTAGGCGGTTGCCAGACCATGCCCGCCGCCGCCGACGATGACCACGTCGTAGACTTTCTTGGGGGTCGGCGTGCGCCACATCTTCTGCCAGTTTTCGTGGTGGCTGAGGGAGTGCTTGAAGAGGCCGAAGCCCGAGTAGCGTTGCATAGTCATTACTCCAAAACCGCGCTCAGCGATAAACCGGGAAATCAGCGCACAGGGCAGACACGTGCTTGGCCACGTTGGCCTCGACGTCGGCGTCGCCGAGGTTGTCGAGGATGTCGCAGATCCAGCCGGCCAGTTCGATGCACTGCGGCACTTTGAAACCACGCGTGGTCACCGCCGGGGTGCCGATGCGCAGGCCCGAGGTCACGAACGGCGACTGCGGGTCATTCGGCACGGCGTTCTTGTTGACGGTGATGTGAGCGCGACCGAGGGCGGCGTCCGCCTCTTTGCCGGTGAGGCCCTGACGGATCAGGCTGACCAGGAACAGGTGGTTATCGGTGCCGCCGGACACTACATCGTAGCCGCGTTTGATAAACACGCTGGCCATGGCCTGAGCGTTGTCGATCACTTGCTGCTGGTAAGCCTTGAAGCCTGGCTCCAGCGCCTCCTTGAAGCACACGGCCTTGCCGGCGATGACGTGCATCAGCGGGCCGCCCTGGGCGCCGGGGAATACGGCGGCGTTGAGTTTCTTTTCGATCTCTTCGTTGGACCTGGCCAGGATCAGGCCGCCACGAGGACCGCGCAGGGTCTTGTGGGTGGTGGTGGTGACCACGTCGGCGTAGGGCAGCGGGTTCGGGTACAGGCCGGCGGCAACCAGGCCGGCGACGTGGGCCATGTCGACGAACAGCAGCGCCCCCACTTTGTCCGCGATCTGACGGAAGCGTGGGAAATCCAGGGTCTTGGAGTAGGCGGAGAAACCGGCCACGACCATTTTCGGCTTGTGCTCCACCGCCAGGCGCTCGACTTCGTCGTAATCGATCAGGCCGGTGTCGGTGTTGATCCCGTATTGCACCGCGTTGTACAGCTTGCCCGAGGACGACACCTTGGCGCCGTGGGTCAGGTGACCGCCGTGGGCCAGGCTCATGCCCAGGATGGTGTCGCCGGCGTTCAGCAGGGCCAGGTACACGGCGCTGTTGGCGGACGAACCGGAGTGTGGCTGCACGTTGGCGTAATCGGCGCCGAACAGCTGCTTGGCGCGCTCGATGGCCAGGGCTTCAACTTTGTCCACATGCTCGCAGCCACCGTAGTAGCGCTTGCCTGGGTAGCCTTCGGCGTATTTGTTGGTGAGGCCGCTGCCTTGGGCTTGCATCACGCGTTTGCTGGTGTAGTTCTCTGACGCGATCAACTCGATATGATCTTCCTGGCGCTGCTCCTCGGCATTCATGGCCGCCAGCAGTGCGTCGTCATATCCCTGGATCTGGTCTTGTTTGCTGAACATCGCGTCTCTCCCAGCCTTTCGTATTGTTGAGGCCCGTGCAGGGCCCTTTGATGCGATGGTAGGGCTGGCGCAGACAGGTCAAATGCCTGCGCACGCCATGCAAAGGTGCGTTTACGACATGGGTTGCTGGTCGACCTCGTTTTCAACGTACACGAAGAGGCAGACACCTGCCCGGCAGAAAGTTTTTATATACAAAAAACCTACTGAAAGAGGCTTCTTACAAAAACCACTAATAGGCAAACATTAAAATAAACTTTGAAAATACCCAACCAAATAACCACTTACAAAACATCTTTTGCATTTCACCCTACATGAGAACTTAATTGCTCCCCGAGCAATACCTCAACTCGCGCAACAATCCGGCAACGCTATCTTGAAACTGACTTTTAAACCGCAGGAGAACAAACATGGCTTTAATTGATCAAGTCAAAGATATTTGCACCCGATTGGCCCCTGGTGGCTGGCATAACTTACTGCTTCATCACGGCCTTAACATCCTTGCACCGTCCTTGCAAGACGAACTTCGTAACATCTTAAAGGTGGATCGAACACTCGCCGGCTTTGAAGACTTCGCGTTAAGCGGAGTACGCGGCATTGAACCCGGCAACCCCGCACTCAGTTTGCTGTTTCACGCACTGGCCAACGCTAACGTAACAGTGGATGCGAAAGGTAATCCACTTCAGATTTACCCTACGGCTGCCGAGTTGGAAACGGTCATGAACTATGTTTACGGCAGCCAACCACCCAGCCTCCAGCAATTAAAAGAACGCGCCAATGGTGCGCCCATGGCTGTGGTCGTCTTTGCTAATGAGTACCGACCGGCACCTGATACAGTTCACAAAGAACAGGCCGATATGTGTTTTTCACGAACCGGCATATCACGCGTTGGCACCGCTGAACCTTTGTACGATGCGCAAAGTAGGGGGTTCCTACCTTTTGTTGCAGATGACAACCACGCCATTCGTGTCTTGCCTGCTCGATACGCCGCCTACATCGCCATCCAACGCAAGGGAGACGCCACAACTTTCGGCCCTATGCGCGTGCGCGAAGAGGACGAAACCCACGATTTTTGGGTACCCCTGCACAAACTGTTCAACGGCACCGAGTGCATTGCAGGTCTGAGCCTTGACGTCCAACTGACAGCGATGCACAAAAACGAGAAAATACGCCGCCTACACTTAATGTTGGGCGCCGGGTCGGGCTGGGAAGAACCAGACATCAGTCAACCACCTTTTGTCATAACCGAAGGGCTCGGCAACTGGATTTGCGAACAGGAATTCGGCGCGGGGCTCATGGCAGCCTCGCCACGCAGATTTCTGGTTGAGGCGGCGCAATACAAAGGTAAACCGTTGACCTTCAACGTACCAAAATCGCCAAGGCTGTTAGCATCCACCCTGATCGGGCCCGAAAACGCTCCGGAATATGTGCACATTCGCCATAAAGTTGACGACGCCGGCAACCTTGTTAACTTCAACCAACAGCCAGGCATCCTCAGTGAGCTGGAAAAAGGCGACTTCCGAGCCCTGCATTACCTGGACTTTACCGCAGACGGCTGGATTCAAGCTCAGTGCCCAGCGCTGGACACCGCTTTTCCAACTCGCATACCCGCCTACTCTTTGCTGTGCGCTCCCGACTTCTACCCTCTGTGTAATCAGCGGCATCTGAGCGAGTGGCTGGAGACCCTGAGTCCGGACATTCAAAAAACCGTGTTTCAAACGCCCCCTGAATGCCTGTCCGACTCTCGCTATGCGGCCAATATCCAGTCTTTTCCCACCCTCTTTTCCAGCACTGATGTCAGCGTAACTGCGATTGTGGGTCACCATGGGTCAACTGTTGGGCAGTCGACTGCGGCAAAACCTGATACAGCGTCGGCAAAACGTGCCTCATGCCTTCCAGATGCCGCAGCGGGAGTATTTGCTCCTGGCTGGGATGTTGGTGCTGTCGAATACGAGAGTAGCTCGGGCGCCGTGCCGCACCTCGCAGCCTACAGGCTAGGCAGCCCTTTTCCAGAGGACGCAAAACTGTGTGCCGCGCTCAGTTCATTTTGGCCGGCAGTCGCTCCTGACGCCGCTCAATCCTTTGAACCCGACGCCGGAGCGGGCCCGACGATTAAACCGATGCTCGATCAGGAAATTGGCATAACTTCCGGTTTTTCTTGGGACGGCATCCCCGCACCACACAGTATTATTACCAACAACGTGACACAAATTGCTTATCACAGTTATCGCTATGGTGATTATACGGAAAGCGCTCTGGAAGGTAAGTTCTCACTCGCCCTGACCGGCAAGATTGATACATTGGAATACCAAAGACGTATTGATGCATTCCGACGCGTCAAACTTGCACTCGGCTCCCTGCATGAAAAATGGTTTATACGCTCGTTCAAAACTATAACTTCCGACGATTTAAGAGAGCTCGATTCCCCTCTAAATTCAAACGTCACCCTTGATACCACAGCATATCGATTCGAACTCTATCGCTATGAACCAAGCGCCTCTCCACATTTCAATAAAACCCTAATCAAAGTCATAGAAACTTCAAATTATCTCGTCTGGCCACATGTGATCTTTCACCAATCAGGCACGCGTCCATGGCAACCCGTTTAACCACAGCTAAAGTCCGACACGATGAATGACTACGATGTCGTCATAATAGGCGCCGGCCCGGCAGGATGCGCGGCGGCTATTGCTTGCGCTCAACATGGCCTGAGGGTGGCCATTGTTGAGCGCCTTTCATTTCCTCGCGAACGTCCTGGCGAAACACTGCATCCTGGCATTGAGCCTCTTCTTAAGCAGCTAGGCGTGATGAACCAAGTGCAGGCGGGCAAATTCATCAGGCCTTTTGGAAACTGGGTAACCTGGGATAAGGAACGAAACTTTACTCCCTTCGGAAATGATGCCGATGGCGCTTGGTCAGGGTTTCAAATACCCAGGTCCATATTGGATGGTTTTTTATTGGCGAAGGCAATCGCGCTGGGGGTCCATGCCCTGCAGCCTTGCCATGCAAAAAAGGTACTCCTGGAAAACGGTCGCGTCATGGGCGTACAAACCCTTACCGGGACTCTGTCTTGCCGCCAGCTTGTGGATGCCAGCGGCGCTCATGGCTGGCTCACACGTCAGCTCGGGCTGGGATCACGTTGCTACTCACCGCCACTTACGGCCCTGTATGGCTATACGAGCGGAACCATCGACGAAAGTGCACTGGGTATTTTCGCCGATCGGCTGGGGTGGTATTGGACCGCACAGGTAGGACGAAAGCTGTATCACTGGACACGTCTCTATTTTGAGCACGATCAGATCTGCAAGGCATCTGCTGTTCCATCCTCCTTCGAACACCTGACCCGCGTGGGGAAAATGCAGGGTGCCGATGTTACTTGGAGAATCTGCGATCAATCGGCAGGCAGTGGCTACTTCATCGTGGGAGACGCCAGCGCGGTGATAGATCCGGGCGCCTCTCATGGGGTTCTTAAAGCACTAATGTCAGGAATGATGGCCGCCCAGGCTGTCGTCGAAGGATGTGCCAACCCAACGAATCAAGAGGTTATTTCCCTGCAGTACCAACGATGGATACGGGACTGGTTCGAGAGCGATGTAAAAAGAATGCGTGAACTGTATCGTGCCCATCCGTTCCCTCCTCCGTGGCTTGAAAAGCCATAGCCAATACGGCCCTTGCGCGGTCAAGCAATCAGCTGTCGAACGGCAAGCAACACTATAAAATGCGCAGGGTAAAGGCTATACGCCCAGCGCCGCATGGCGGGTGGCGCGGCGTTTTTGGCATGTCGCAGCAGGACCAAGCCGAGCAGTGGCGCGATCATGCACACCGTCAGTCCCGACAGCGCCAAAAACGTACCGCTGTTGAGCAGGGCCTGCCATTGATTGGCTGCTACGCAGATCGCGCCCGGCAAGACGCTGAAATACCAGGGGCGACGGAAGACCAGCAACATCGCCAACGGCAGTAATACGCCGAAAAAGCCGAACATCAAGTGCGCGGAAAAAACGGTCGCAATCATGATGGCAATCAACGCCAATCCTCGATCAAAAAACGTCTTCTGCTGCCATCCTCTGGCAACCAGCAAACCCAGCGCCAGGGTTGGCAACACATTCAATGTATCGGCATCGTCGATAAACATCCGGTACGGCACTTCGCTGATCACACTGAACAGCAGTAGCCATCCCAGGTAACGCCACTGGCGCGTCACCGGCGTGCCTGCGACCCGATGCAGGTTGGCCGCAATTGCCAGGCAAAACCACGGAAACGCCAGGCGCCCCGGCACATACAGGCCATCCAGGCTTAAACCGACATAGCGCAGGTGGTCCAGCACCATACTCAACAGCGCCAGCCACTTGAGCAGATCCAGGGCGCCATCGCGGACACGTCCGACAGGCATCGTTCCAGTACCGTGCATAATTCCCCAGTGACTTTGCATTTACAGTGCGTGCGCACCCGCGACAATCTTCGTTACAGTGCGCACCAACATCGACCACAGGAATGGGCCATGACCGACAAGAGCCAACAATTCGCCAGTGACAACTATTCCGGCATCTGCCCGGAAGCCTGGGCCGCGATGGAACAAGCCAACCAGGGTCATCAACGCGCCTATGGCGATGATGAATGGACCCACCGCGCCGCCGACGGTTTCCGCAACTTGTTCGAAACCGACTGCGAAGTGTTCTTCGCCTTCAACGGTACCGCCGCCAACTCGCTCGCGCTGTCTTCGCTGTGCCAGAGCTACCATAGCGTGATTTGCTCGGAAACCGCCCACGTCGAAACCGACGAATGCGGCGCGCCGGAGTTTTTCTCCAACGGCTCCAAGCTGCTCACCGCCCGCACCGAAAACGGCAAGTTGACCCCGGAGTCGATCCGCGAGATCGCCCTCAAGCGCCAGGACATCCACTACCCCAAGCCACGCGTGGTCACCCTGACCCAAGCCACGGAAGTCGGCAGCGTGTACACCCCGGAAGAAATCCGCGCCATCAGCGCCACCTGCAAAGAGCTGGGCCTGAACCTGCACATGGACGGCGCACGCTTCTCCAACGCCTGCGCGTTCCTCGGCTGCTCGCCCGCCGACCTGACCTGGAAAGCCGGTGTGGACGTGCTGTGCTTTGGCGGCACCAAGAACGGCATGGCCGTGGGCGAAGCGATCCTGTTCTTCAACCACAAGCTGGCCGAAGACTTCGACTACCGCTGCAAACAGGCCGGGCAGCTGGCGTCGAAAATGCGCTTTCTTTCGGCCCCGTGGGTAGGTCTGTTGGAAAACGACGCCTGGCTCAAACACGCACGCCATGCCAACCACTGCGCGCAGCTGCTGAGCAGCCTGGTGGCGGATATTCCCGGTGTGGAGTTGATGTTCCCGGTGCAGGCCAACGGCGTGTTCCTGCAACTCTCGGAGCCGGCCATCGCAGCGCTGACGGCCAAGGGCTGGCGTTTCTATACCTTCATCGGCAAAGGCGGCGCGCGTTTTATGTGTGCGTGGGATACCGAGGAAGAGCGTGTAAGAGAATTGGCGGCGGATATTCGGAAAGTGATGGGGGCCTGAGACTACGGGCCTTCCAGCCCGTTTTCAGAGACTGTTTGTACGTATTTCTGACAGTATCTATCTAGCCCCTGCCCTGGATAAGATCTCGTCACCCCGAACCAATGGACGCGTTGTTTCGGGGCTGACTGCCTGCCGAATAGTCGGCTGGAAATGGATATCCCACAGAGGGCAACATCATGGAAATTCAATGCTACACGACTGCTTCTCAGCTTCAATCCGACACCAACGCCACCCTCGTCGGCCTGGACGACCTGAGGAAACTGGCGAACGTTGGTGACGCTATCATCGAGCCTTCAAGGCACTTTACCGTCACGGGTAAAGAGTTCGAAATGACAGCATCGGGTGCGTATCTCATCAACCTGTTTGTGCGTTAAGCACTGACTGTGGGAGGGGGTTCTACACCCCTCCCACATTTAGAGCGGCTTCGTTAGTCAGAACTCGATACGCACATCACCCTTCGGCACGCTGCAGCACGACAGGATGTAACCCTCGGCTTCATCTTCCTCGGTAATCCCGCCGTTGTGGTCCATCTCGACCTCGCCACCCAGCTTCATCACCTTGCACGTACCACAGATGCCCATGCCGCAGGCTTTCGGGATCAGCAATCCAAGCTTCGCAGCAGCGGCGTGGACAGTTTCGCCAGGGGCCACGCGAATACTTTTGCCCGACGCAATGAACTCCACCTGATGCAGATCCGCCAAGTCGATTTCCGGCGCGTCGGCGGCCTGTTCGGCTTGTTCTACCGCATCCGCACGGGCCTCCGGCGGCGTGGCGCCAAAGGACTCCTCGTGATACCGCGTCATGTCGAAACCCGCCACTTCCAGCAGGCGCTTCACCGCATTCATATACGGTGTAGGCCCGCAACAGAACACTTCGCGCTCGAGGAAGTCCGGCACCATCAGTTCGAGCATCTTGTGGTTCAGGTAACCGCGATAACCGGCCCATGGCTCGCCCAGCCCATGCTTCTCGCAAATCAGGTGCAGGCTGAAGTTGTCGATCCGCGACGCCATGTGCTCCAGCTCGCGGTGGTAGATGATGTCTTTCGGCGAGCGGGCGCTGTGGATAAACGTCATGTCGACGTTGGCGTTGGTGTCGTAGAACCAACGGGCCATGGACATCACCGGCGTGATGCCGACGCCGCCGCTGAGGTACAGCACCTTCGGGCTCGGATAGTCGATGGCATTGAACAGGCCTACCGGCCCGTGCACCGCCAGTTCCTGGCCCTCGTGCAACGTGTCGTGCAGCCAGTTGGAAACCTTGCCGCCCGGCACGCGCTTGATGGTCACCGAGAAGCTGTACGGCACCGACGGCGAGCTGGAAATGGTGTAGGAACGCATGATCGGCTGGCCTTCGATCTCCAGTTCCAGGGTGACGAATTGCCCTGGCTTGAAGAAGAACAGGATCGGCTGATCAGCCATGAAGCAGAAGGTGCGTACGTCCCAGGTTTCCTGGATGACTTTGACGCACCGGACAATGTGCCGACCATTGGCCCAGGTCTGGGTGGTTACCGGATTCAGGAAATTATTGGACATGTTGTTCTCCACCGCCGACGTCGGCCTTATGGTGGCGATTCTGCGTAACGCCGGAACCGCCCATTTACCTATCTGCGACATTCACATACTTATCGCGACCAGCCCCCAACGACCTAGGGTTGCGCGTCGGGAACAGATTGGGCCATGTCGCCCATGGATAAGGTTCTGACGTTGCGCGGCCCCACACTCGCTCCCAACAACGACGCTTTCTTTATGCCTTGCGTAGTACAACCGTAGCCACTATTCGCCGGCCACACAGAATGGCCATGAGGACACACACGATGGACGTCACCGCAACCTTAAGCTTGGGCGATCCGCTGGAACCCGCACGCAAGGCCACCGCGCAGATGCTGCAAGAGCGCGAGCGCACTTTCTCGCTGCCACAGCCGTTCTACTCTGATGAGCGGCTGTTTGATATCGACATGCAGGAGATCTTCCAGAAAGAGTGGTTGATCGCAGGCATGACCTGCGAGATCCCCACCAAGGGCAATTACCTGACCCTGCAAGTGGGCAAGAACCCGATCATCGTGATCCGTGGCGCCGAAGGCGTGGTGCACGCGTTCCACAACGTGTGCCGCCACCGTGGCTCGCGCTTGTGCACCAGCGACAAGGGCAAGGTCGCCAAACTCGTGTGCCACTACCACCAGTGGACCTACGAGCTGGACGGCCGCCTGCTGTTCGCCGGCACCGAGATGGGCGCCGACTTTGACATGAAGCAGTACGGCCTCAAGCCAGTGAACGTGAAGACCGCCGGCGGCTACATCTTCATCAGCCTGGCGGAGAACCCGCCGGCCATCGACGACTTCCTGTCGACGCTGAACCACTACATGGAACCCTACGACATGGAGAACACCAAGGTGGCGGTGCAAACCACCTTGATGGAAAAAGCCAACTGGAAGCTGGTGCTGGAAAACAACCGCGAGTGCTACCACTGCAACGCGTCGCACCCGGAACTGCTGAAAACCCTGCTGGAATGGGACGACGTCACCGATCCGCGCGCCGACCAGGCGTTCAAGGACCATGTAGCCGCCTCCGCCGCCGCCTGGGATGCCGAGAAGATCCCTTACGCCCACGCCAGCTTCGGCTTGCGTAACCGTATCGTGCGCATGCCGCTGCTCAAAGGCACCGTGTCGATGACCATGGACGGCAAGCAGGGCTGCGCCAAACTCATGGGCCGCATCAAGAACCCGGACCTGGGCTCGATGCGCATCCTGCACCTGCCCCACTCCTGGAACCACTGCATGGGCGACCACATCATCGTGTTCACTGTGTGGCCGATCAGCGCCCAGGAAACCATGGTCACCACCAAGTGGCTGGTGCACAAAGACGCCGTGGAAGGTGTTGACTACGATGTGGCACGCATGCGCGAAGTGTGGGACGCCACCAACGACCAGGATCGTCGCCTGGCCGAAGAGAACCAGCGCGGGATCAACTCCACCGCTTACCAGCCTGGCCCGTACTCCAAGACCTATGAGTTCGGCGTGGTGAACTTCGTGGACTGGTATAGCGAGCGCATGCTGCACAACCTTGGGGCCGCTCCGGCGCCCTACCTCAAGGGTGTTGCCGCTCACGAATGACACGTTGGTCCGGGGGGCTGAATTGTGCAAAAAACATTCAACCCCCTGCTTCCCCTTGTTTCCCCTGCCCTCCAGACTTTGCCCAACAACTTATCCACAGAGCCACCCACAGCAATTGTGGACAAGCGCCGCACCAGCCTGAAATTAAGTGAATAAAATCCGTGACTTATTCAAACCAGTGAGTCTGGCCCGGCTTTGTTCGTTTTTTGAACAACCTACTGAAAGCCATGATTTACGTGGCTTGTAGCAGTACACGAACACCTTATCCACAGATGCACCAACAGACTTTGGGGGCAACTCCGATCACGCTGTGGAAAACCACCTCAAAGCTTCACGAATCTAGGCTTTCAGGCGTCTCAGCTGAGAAACCGCTTACATCGATCAGATTTTGATCAACTCCATGCAGGCCTTTATTAATAAGGTCCTCAGCCGAGAGCGAACACGTTATCCACAGAAGCACCAACAGACTATGGGGGCAAGTCGGTTCAGCGAAATACACCGACGCAGCGAAAAACCCCATCAAAAACCTTCAGTTAGCTTGGTTATTTTTCGTACATGGGACTCTAGGGCTTGATTCATAAGGGGTGTGGACAACCGCGAACAGGTTATCCACAGACAGGTCAACAGGGATTGTGGGTAAACACAGTCCCTGTTCACGTTCAGCGAACCACACCTTCCTCAACCAATAGCTTGAGGATCGCCTGGGCGCCCTCTTCCGGGCTCACACCCTTGAGCACTTGCCCACCGCCACCACTGGCCTTGGCCGTGGCGGCTTTCATCCGGTCAGCGCCGCTCTTGGCCTTGATCACCTTGAGACGCTTGGGCCGTGGCTTGGCCGGCTGCAACACCGCCGCATGGAACAGCTCATCCTCTTCAATCTGGACTTCATGGGGCGCCAACTCACCGCGTTGCGCCGGGCCGTAGGCGCTTTGCCGTGGCTTGGGCGCAGCGTTATCCACCGTCGCCAGGAACGGCAGGCGCACCTTCAAGCGCCGCCGCTGACCACGGGGCAAGGCTTGCAGCACATGGGCCACACCGCCGTCGATGGACTCCACCTGCGCCAGCCCCACGATCAGCGGCCAACCCAGTTGCTCGGCCAGCAGGAACGGCAGCATGCCCGAGCCTTCACCGGTTTCGGCCTGGCTGCCGGCGAGCACCACTTGGGCACCCGCATCGCGCAGGTACTCGCTGAGCACCGGCAACGCATCGCTACCCGCCGGTTGCTCCAGCACATGCAATTGCGGCAGGCCCATGCCCAGGTAGCTGCGCAGGGTCGGTTCGGCGATGTTGCCGGCGTGCAGCACCTGCAACTTATCCCCAGCCATTTGCAGGCCCAGCTCCACGGCTCGCGCATCCTGCTCGGCACGGCGCGGGCGCCCGGAAGTCGGGTGGGCGCCGATGGACACCAGGCTGATTACATTCGTCGTCATGGTCGTATCCTCATGCTGCATCGCGCTTGGCGCCATTGCGGTAGGCTTCGACCGCCGCGATCAAGGCTTGCAGTATTGCGGCGCTTTCGCCGATCACCGACAGGTCGGCCCGCTTGATCATGTCGCAGCCCGGGTCGAGGTTGATCGCCACCACTTTGTCGCAGGCGCCGATGCCTTGCAGGTGCTGGATCGCACCGGAAATACCCACGGCCACGTAGACCCGCGCCGTGACCCAGGTGCCGCTGGCACCGACCTGGCGATCACGCGCCATGAAGCCATCGTCCACCGCCACCCGCGAGGCGCCTTCGGTGGCGCCCAGGGCGGCGGCGGTCTGGTGGAACAGCGCCCAGTCCTTCACGCCGTTGCCGCCGGAGAAAATGAATTCCGCTTCGGCCATGGGAATCGCCGCCGGGTCCACCGCCACCGCGCCGAGGTCTTCGATGCGTGGCAGGCTGCGCGCCAGGGCTGTGGATAACTCCACTGGCAGCACTTCGTGACGGGTTTCGCTGACCGGATCGGCACATTCGGCAGCCGCCAGGACCAGGCGCGGCAGTGGCCGGGCCAAGTCTTCCTGGCCGGCACCGGCGCGGCCGATGCACTCGTCGCCCTTGATCTGCCACACCCGCGTGGCCGGGCGCTCCTTGAGGCTGGCGGCAAAGCGTCGACCCAACTCGCCACCGCCGCTGCGGCTGTCCGGCAGCAGCCAGTGTCGCGGGTTGAACTGGTTATCCACAGCCCGCAGGCCCTGGACGCGTTGCTCCGGTGAATAACCGTCGAATGCGTGGCCCTCCAGCACCAGCAAACGGTCGACACCCGCCGTGGCAAACGCACTTTCCTTGTGCTCACCAAACACCACCGCCAGCACCGCGCCGTCGCTGCCGGCCAGTTGTCGCGCCAGGCCAAGCAGGTCGCGATCGTGGCTGCTCAAGCGGCCGCCAACCATGTCCGGTACCACGTTGATGTAGAACGCGGGGGCGGCAATCTGATGCAGCGGCAATTGCACTTCTACCGCCGCCGTACGCTTGGCCGAGCCGCCCTGCTGCGCGCCGCTGCGGTCGATACGCTTGATGCCATTGGGGCCGATAAAACCGACGCCGTGCACGTTCTTGCGGATGACGCCATTGGGCCCCATCCAACTGTGCTGCACCGGTTGCATCGCCGCATGCAGCGGGTGCAGGCGGTTGCGGGCGATCCACTCGGCGCGTGGGTCGCGGCGGATAATGTCGCTCATCAGTGCACCTCCGCAGGTTCACGCTTCAATGGGGCTTTGGCAGGCGCGGCGTCTTCAAGCAGCGCGTCGGCCACCAGCTCGGCAATGTCCTTGATCAAGGGTCTTGGTTCTACAACGCCCTCAAGCATCGCCGTGCACTGTGGACAACCCACCGCCACCAGCTCGGCACCAGTTTCGCGGATGTCTTCCATGCGCATGTCCGGGATACGTTGCTTACCGGGGATGTCAGTGATTGGCGCACCGCCGCCGCCACCGCAGCAGCGTGAACGGAACCCCGAGCGTTGCATTTCCTTGACCTCAATCCCCAATGCACGCAGCACTTGGCGTGGCGCCTCGTACTCGCCGTTGTAGCGGCCGAGGTAACAAGGGTCGTGATAGGTCACGCTGTTGCCTTTGTGCTGGCCCAGGTTCAGCGCTCCCTCACCGATCAACTCGGCCATGAAGGTGCTGTGGTGCTGTACCCGGTAATTGCCGTTGAAAGCGCCGTATTCATTTTTCAGCACATGGAAACTGTGGGGGTCGCAGGTGACGATCCGCTTGAAGCTGTACTTGGCCAGGGTCTGGATATTGCGCGAAGCCAGCAGCTGGAAGGTCGCTTCATCACCCAGGCGCCGGGCGACATCACCGCTGTCGCGTTCTTCCAGGCCGAGCACGGCGAAGTCGACCTTGGCCGCTTTCAGCACTTTGACGAAGGCACGCAAAGTCCGTTGGTTACGCATGTCGAAGGCACCGTCGCCGACCCAGAACAGCACCTCGGCACTGCCTTTTTCGCTGAGCAGCGGCAGGTTCAGGTCCGCCGCCCAGTTCAGGCGACCGCCCGGTGCGAAACCACCGGGGTTGTCGGTGGCGATCAGGTTTTCCAGGACTTCGGCACCCTTGTTCGGCGTGGCGCCTTTTTCCAACGTGAGGTGGCGACGCATGTCGACGATGGCGTCCACGTGCTCGATCATCATCGGGCACTCTTCCACGCAGGCACGGCAGGTGGTGCACGACCACAGGGTCTCGGCGTCGACCAGGCCGTTGACGATCGGCTGGTGCGGGTTGCCGCTGTGCTCGCCCACCGCTTTGCCCGGATACGGGCTGCCGGCGAACTTGGCATCGGTGCCGCCGGCCAGGCCGACGACCATGTCCTGGATCAGCTTTTTCGGGTTCAGCGGCTGGCCGGCGGCGAACGCCGGGCACGCGGCTTCACACTTGCCGCACTGCACGCAGGCGTCGAAACCGAGCAGTTGGTTCCAGGTGAAATCCTTGGGTTTCTCCACACCCAGGGGCGCAGTCTTGTCACTGAGGTCCAGCGGTTTCAAACCGGTGGAACGGCCACCGCCAAAACGCTCGGCGCGGCGGTGCCAGGCCAGGTGCAGGGCACCGGCGAAGGCGTGTTTCATCGGGCCGCCCCAGGTCATGCCGAAGAACATCTCGGACACGCCCCACAACACACCGACGCTGAGCAATGCGGCGAGCAGCCAGCCGCCGAAGTCCGCCGGCAGAATCCCAGCCACCGGCAGCGTCACCAGAAAGAAGCTCACCGAGAACGCCATCAGGCTTTTCGGCAGGCGCATCCACGGGCCTTTCGACAGGCGCGACGGCGGGTTGCGCCGACGCAGATAGACGAAGGTGGCGCCAACAAACATCAGCACCGAGGCCAACAGTAAGGCGTAACCGAGGATACGGCTTTGCAGGCCGAAACCGTGGACCAGGATCGCCAGCAAGGCCGACAGCACAAAGCCCAGCGCGGTGGCGACGTGGGTATTGGCGATGTATTTATCGCGGGCGACCACGTGGTGCAGGTCGACCATGTAGCGCTTGGGCATGGCCAGCAGGCCGCCCAGCAGGTCGACTTTGGACGCGCGGCCACGGCGCCACATGTTCACCCGGCGCAGGGCGCCGAGGACGGCGAGGCCCAGGGCGGTAAACAAGAGAATAGGCAGCAAGGTGTTCAACATGGTGAAGCTCCCACAGACCGCACAGGTCTACTGTGAAACTGGCGCTGAATGTGGGAGGGGGCTTGCCCCCGATAGCAGTGGGTCAGCTACAGCTGTATCAACTGACACTCCGCCATCGGGGGCAAGCCCCCTCCCACATTTGGACCGAGTACACATTGGTTCAAGGCTGGCTCAGAAATCCTTGCACAGGCGCAGAGCGTCATAGATCGCAGCGTGGGTATTACGCTGCGCCACACAGTCACCGATGCGGAACAGCAAGTACCCATCACCCGTCTCGCTCAGGCACGGCTGCGGCTTGATCGCGAACAAGGCTTCGACGTCGATCTGGCCCTTGTTGCGCGAGCCTTCCTTGAGCGCGTAATAGATGGCTTCGTCCGGCCGCACGCCGTTCTCTACCACCACCTGGTCGACCACCCGCTCCTCTTTGGCGCCGGTGTATTCGTTCTCCAGCACCGCCACCAGCTTGTCGCCCTCGCGGTAGACCTTTTCCAGCATCATGTCGCCGGTCATGATCACTTCCTTGGGGTACATGCTGCGGTAGTAGGTCGGGAACGACGTACCGCCGATGGCCACGCCCGGCTTGATGTCGTCGGTGACGATCTCGACCTGGCTGCCTTTGTCCGCGAGGAAATCCGCCACCGACATGCCGGTGAATTCGCAGATGGTGTCGTACACCAGCACGTTCTTGCCCGGTGCTACCTTGCCGTCGAGCACATCCCAACTGCTCACCACCAAACCTTCGGCGGCGCCCCAGTGCTCGTTCTGCTCCACATTCGGATGCCCACCCACCGCCAGCACCACCACGTCCGGACGCAGGTCCAGGATGGTGTCGGCATCCGCCGCCACGCCAAGACGCAGGTCGACTTTCAAGCGTGCCAGCTCCAGTTGGAACCAGCGGGTGATACCCGCAATCTGGTCACGCTGCGGCGCTTTCGAAGCGGTGGTGATCTGCCCACCGATAAATTCTTTCTTCTCCAGCAGCGTCACATCATGGCCACGTTCGGCGGCCACGCGTGCAGCTTCCATCCCGGCCGGGCCGGCACCCACCACCACCACTTTGCGTTTCGGCCCGGTGGACTTCTCGATGATATGCGGCACGCCCATGTATTCACGGGACGTCGCGGCGTTCTGGATGCACAACACATCCAGGCCCTGGTACTGGCGGTCGATGCAATAGTTGGCGCCGACGCATTGCTTGATCTGGTCGATCTGGCCCATCTTGATCTTGGCGATCAGGTGCGGGTCGGCAATGTGCGCGCGGGTCATGCCGACCATGTCCACATAACCGCCTTCCAGGATGCGCGTGGCCTGGTTCGGATCCTTGATGTTCTGCGCGTGCAGCACCGGGACCTTGACCACCTCCTTGATACCTGCGGCCAGGTGCAAAAACGGCTCCGGTGGATAACTCATATTGGGGATAACGTTGGCCAGGGTGTTGTGGGTATCGCAACCCGAACCCACCACGCCGATGAAATCGAGCATGCCGGTGTCGTCGTAATACTTGGCGATCTGCTTCATGTCCTCGTGGGACAAACCATCCGGGTGGAACTCGTCACCGCACAGGCGCATGCCCACGCAGAAGTCGTCACCCACCTCGGCACGCACGGCCTTCAGCACTTCCAGGCCGAACTTCATGCGCCCTTCAAACGTGCCGCCCCACTCGTCGGTCC
Source organism: Pseudomonas sp. NFPP24 (assembly GCF_900112095.1). Classification (NCBI taxonomy): domain Bacteria; kingdom Pseudomonadati; phylum Pseudomonadota; class Gammaproteobacteria; order Pseudomonadales; family Pseudomonadaceae; genus Pseudomonas; species Pseudomonas sp. NFPP24. The sequence goes on along the minus strand of NZ_FOKD01000001.1, from coordinate 647,213 downwards.
GCTTGTTGACCCGCGGGCTCCAGAACTGATCGATCATGTGCTGGTGCACGGCGGACAATTCCACCCCGTCCAGGCCACCGGCCTTGGCGCGGCGTGCGGCCTGGGCGTAGTTGCCGATCACACGCCAGATTTCTTCCGGTTCGATAGTCTTGCAGGTGGCGCGGTGCACCGGCTCACGCACGCCAGACGGCGACATGAGCGTCGGCCAGTTGAAGCCGTCCCAACGCGAGCGGCGGCCCATGTGGGTAATCTGGATCATGATCTTGGCGCCATGCTTGTGCATGGCGTCGGCCAGGTTCTGGAAGTGCGGGATGATGCGGTCGGTGGACAGGTTCACCGAGCTCCACCATTCCTGCGGGCTGTCGATGGCCACCACCGAGGAACCGCCGCAGATTGCCAGGCCGATACCGCCCTTGGCTTTCTCTTCGTAATACTTCACATAGCGGTCAGTGGTCATCCCGCCATCGGTGGCATACACCTCGGCGTGGGCGGTACTGAGCACGCGGTTGCGGATGGTCAGCTTGCCGATCTGGATCGGCTGGAACATTGCTTCGAAAGCCATGGCACGGTCCTCGGCTTACAACGGCTTGACGGTGAACAGGCCGTCATCGTGGCCCTCTTCGGAGCCTCCGTAGACTTGTTCGGCCACAGTGCGGATCTTGCTGCCTCGGGCCTCAAGAATCTGGTCCATGGCACCGGCAAACCAGCCGGTGAACATGTAGTCGACCTTGCGCCCGACCTTGCCGTACACGTAGACAAACGCCGAGTGTTCGAGCTTGACGCTGGCGGTGCCTTTGTCGAGGTCGATGTCCTGGATCTTGAACAGGCCCCAGCCACGTTGCGACAGACGCTTCATGTAGTGCTCGAACACCGCGACGCCTTCCAGGCCGTGGCATTCGGCTTCTTTCTCGCACCAGTGCCAGGCGGATTTGTAGCCGGCCTTGTAGAGGATCTCGGCATAGGCCTCGGCGCCCAGCACTTCTTCGATGCCCATGTGGTTGTTGACGAAGAAATGGCGTGGCACGTACAGCATCGGCAGGGCGTCGGAGGTCCAGACACCGGTTTCGCTGTCGACTTCGATAGGCAATTGCGGGGCGATCTTGGCCATGGAAACTTAACTCCAGAAAATTCTTGTGTAGTGCCCCGGCGCGGATGGCCGGGGAGAAGATGCGTTAGCGGTGGCTTATTCGCCCCAGACGTCCTTGAGGACGTTGACCCAGTTCTCGCCCATGATCTTGCGCACCACGCGCTCAGGGTGGCCGCGCTTGAGCAGGGTCTCGGTGAGGTTGGGGAACTCGCCCACGGTGCGGATGCCCAGCGGGTTGATGATCTTGCCGAAGTTGGTCAGGCGGCGGGCGTAGCCCTTGTCATGGGTCAGCATTTCGAAGAAATCCTGGCCATGGCCCTGGGTGAAGTCGGTGCCAATGCCGATGGCGTCTTCACCGACGATGTTCATGGTGTATTCGATGGCTTCGGCGTAGTCGTCGATGGTCGAATCGATGCCCTTGGCCAGGAACGGCGCGAACATGGTCACACCGACAAACCCCCCGTGATCGGCGATGAACTTCAGCTCTTCATCGGACTTGTTGCGCGGGTGTTCTTTAAGGCCCGACGGCAGGCAGTGGGAATAGCACACCGGCTTTTTCGATTCGAGGATGACTTCTTCGGACGTCTTGGAGCCCACGTGGGACAGGTCGCACATGATGCCGACACGGTTCATCTCGGCGACGATCTCGCGACCGAAGCCCGACAGGCCGCCGTCGCGCTCGTAGCAACCGGTGCCGACCAGGTTCTGGGTGTTGTAGCACATCTGCACCACACCGACGCCGAGCTGCTTGAAGATCTCGACGTAGCCGAGTTGGTCTTCGAAGGCATGGGCGTTCTGGAAGCCGAAGATGATGCCGGTCTTGCCCTGTTCCTTGGCTTTGCGGATGTCCGCAGTGGTTTTCACCGGGATCACCAGGTCGCTGTTCTCACGGATCAAAGTCTGGCTGGCCACGATATTGTTGATGGTGGCCTGGAACCCTTCCCACACCGACACCGTGCAGTTGGCGGCGGTGAGCCCCCCTTTGCGCATGTCCTCGAACAGGTCGCGGTTCCACTTGGCAATAATCAGCCCGTCGATAACGATGCTGTCGGCGTGCAATTCGGCTGGGCTCATCAGGCGTCCCCTTATTGGCGATTCATGCGCCGAATCGTCTGCCGGCGCTTTGGGGCCAGCATATGCCCAGGGGCCGACAGAGCCGGGTGCAAAAACGACAGGGGAATTGCCGAAAGCGTCAATCCGCGACAAAGGCTACCAAGAGAGGTCTGACTCGCGGCTGTTCTTTGTCTTACGCTTGAGCCAGAATTCGGGCATCAACTGATATGAGACGGCGCAATGAAATCGATTTTCCTGGCTTTGGCACTCATCGCAACCGGCGTTCACGCGGCTGAAGACACCGACAGCACGCCGTGCGACGGCATCGAAAACGACAAGCAAACCCTGGAATGCGCCACCTATAACAAAACCACTGCTGAACAGCTGCTCAAGGATAACTACCAGGGCCTGCTCGAACGCATGGCGTCGACCTACGGCAGCGACAAGACCAAGCTGGCGGACATTACCGCTCGTCTGAAGGATGCCCAGCAAAAGTGGGAAAAATTGCGTGACGCTGATTGCGCGGTGGACACCTTTCCGGCGGTGACCGGCACCAAGGCCTACGCGATCGCACAGAACGACTGCCTGGCGCGGATGAGTGATGAGCGGTCGGAGTTTTTGGAGTCGATTGGGCAGGAATAAGCGACAATCTCCGCCACTTTTACTCTGAACCAAGGCTATTCATGAAGACTTGCGGCATCGAAATCAAAGGCAGCGAAGCCATCATCGCCGTCGCCTCACTGGACAACCAGACGCTGACCCACGTCGCCCTGGCGACCAAGAAAATTGCCCTGGAAGACGACGACGAGGCCGCCAACGTCAAAGCCTTCGCCGCACAGGTAAAGGCATTTGTGCAGGAAAACGCCATCGAGCGTATCGCGATCAAGAAGCGCAGCAAGAAAGGCGAGTTCGCCGGTGGCCCGACCACGTTCAAGATTGAAGGGGTGTTCCAGCTGCTGGACGGGGTTGAGGTGACCTTGCTGTCGCCGCAGACCCTTAATGCGCAGAACAAGAAGCACAACTTCGAACTGCCGGCGACGCTGAACAAATACCAGCATGAAGCGTACAAAGCAGCGTGTTCGGCGCTGCTGAAGAAATAGGCCACATCATTAATCTACTGTGGGAGGGGGCTTGCCCCCGATAGCGGTGGGTCAGCCGAAGTTGTATCAACTGACAGCCTGTCATCGGGGGCAAGCCCCCTCCCACATGTCAGCGCTTGTTGCGCAGCCAGTCGCCGAAGGTTTTGTCCTCCAGGGCATACCCTCCCCGGCTCGACTTCCACACCAGTTCCTTGTCGCGCAGGGCATCGATACAGGCCTGAATCGTCTGGGTGCCCGGCACCACGTCGCTGCCCATGTCCTCCAGCGCCTTGCTGACCGCCGTTACGGTGCTGTCGGTGAACGGCGCGAAGGGTTCGTTGTTTTGCGAGCGCTCCACCATCACTTGCAGTACGGCGCGCTGGGGGATGGTGAGGTTGTTCCAGGCGCTTTCGAATTCGGTCCACACACCGGCACGCAGCAGTTCGGCACGACTGTGCAGCAACTGGCCGAGGTTGCTGGCTTCGCCCAACTCCAGCGCCACTTCACCGATGATCGTGCGCAACATCTCGGGGCGCCGGCCTACCAGCTCAAAGGCTTCATCAATATCGGCGGCGTTGAATTGGTTGGTCTTGGCCAGGTGCGCGTTGAGGTGCGCGGTGTAGGCCTGGGTGAACTCTTTACCCAGCAGCGGGAACGGCGTGATGCTGGAGCCGAAGAACGGCTGGCTTTTACCCAGTACCAAGTGAGCCAGCTTGTCGCGATTGGAGCCGGTGAATACCAGATGCAAACCGCTGCCGTCCTCGTCACGGCCTTGGTTGAGCTGATCCCGGGCAGCCTTGAGCGCGAACATCGCATTGATGCCTGAATCGCTGGTCAAAGCGTGCTGAGCCTCGTCAATCACCAGGACGACAGGTTTTTCCGCTGCGCGGTGGAGCAACTCCAAGGCCTGGGTCAACGTCGCGCCAACCGGCAATTGAGGCTTGCTGAAGTCCCAGGACAGGGTACGCAGAAAGCTCAGTTTCTCGATTCCAATGTGCTTGGCCAGCTTGCGAATGCCCTTTTCATAGGGCACCAGCGCGGCAGCAATAGCACTGGCAATCAACTCCGCGGGATCTTTCTCTTTGTCGGCCCACAGATCGACATACACGGTAAGCCAACCCCGAAGCTGGCACTCCGGGATCAGATCCTCACGCAAAAAAGTACTTTTGCCCGTACGACGCGGCGCCGCGAGAAACAGGCCAGAGGTGAAATCCTGAATGCCGGCGCCCACCAGGCCGTCAGCAATACTGCTGGCCAGGGTGGGGCGGCGGAATACAAAGCCGCTGTGCTTGGACATGGTTTTATACTCAATTATGGAAAGGACTATAAATTATAGTCGCGAGTATAATTTACTATAATTGGCCATTACACCACCTCCCGTCGCCGATCCTCCCTCGGACACTTCGCAAACCGCGCGCGATAACTGCGGGTGAAGTACGACGGCGACTCGAACCCGCACGCAATACCTACCTCCAACACGCTCATACCGCTTTGGCGTAAGAGCTGTCGGGCTTTTTCCAGGCGCAGGCCTAAGTAGAAATTGCTCGGGGTGTCGTTCAAGTGCAGGCGGAACAGCCGCTCCAACTGGCGCCGGGTGACTTTGATCGCCTCGGCCAGGGCCAAGGTGCTCAGCGGCGGCTCGGTGTGTTGCTCCATTTCGCCGATCACCTGCACCAGTTTCTTGTTGTTGATGCCGTAGCGCGTGGCGATCTGCATGCGCTGGTGGTCTTTGCGTGGGCGGATGCGGCCGAGCACGAATTGTTCGGAGACCTGGATCGCCAGTTCGGGGCCGTGGGCCTGGGCAATCAAGTCGAGCATCAGGTCGATGGAAGCGGTGCCGCCAGCGCAGGTGATGCGACGGCGGTCGATTTCGAACAGTTCCTGGGTGACCATCAGGTGCGGATAGGATTCCTTGAACGCGTCGATGGCTTCCCAGTGCAGGGTGAGGCGGTGGCCGTCGAGCAGCCCGGCTTCGGCGAGCACACAAGCGCCGGTGTCGATGGCGCCGAGGGTCACGCCATCATGGTCAAGGCGCCGTAGCCAGTGCTCCAGCGCAGGCGTGGCGAACTGCAGCGGCTCGAAGCCCGCCACCACCAATAACGTCGCGCCCTTTTTCAACGGTTCCAGCGCGGCGTCAGCGTTGACCGACATGCCATTGCTCGCCAATACCGCGCCGCCATCGGCACTCAATACATGCCAGCGGTAAAGCTCGCCACGAAAGCGGTTGGCCACCCGCAACGGTTCCAGCGCAGAGATAAAGCCGATGGCCGAGAAGCCCGGCATCAGCAGAAAGTAGAAATCCTGGGACATGGTGCGCTCTCGTAGGACGGGCAGCGTGCTCACTGTGATACGCCAGTTCAACGAGCCATTCAAGAGCACAGGTCGCTGCAGTGCAAGAGCTGGTCGCCGCCGTGCGTTTTGTCGGCCCTCAAGCTGCGTAATTTGATCCCACGGCGCACAAAGACGCCGGACCCCACAATAACGACCTGCCGAGGGATCCACCATGAACCGACTGATCAGCCGCTGCGTGCTCGCACTCAGCGCCAGCGCCATCTTGAGCACGAACGTACTGGCTGCCGACGCGGCATCCTGCCAGAACGTGCGCATGGGCGTGGTGAACTGGACCGACGTAATCGCCACCAGCGCCATGACCCAAGTGTTGCTCGACGGCCTCGGCTACAAGACCAAACAGACCAGCGCCTCCCAGCAAATCATCTTCGCCGGTATCCGCGACCAGCGCCTGGACCTGTTCCTGGGCTACTGGAACCCGCTGATGACCCAGACCATCACGCCGTTCGTCGACGCCAAGCAAGTCAAGGTGCTCGACAAGCCCAGCCTGGAAGACGCCCGTGCCACCCTCGCCGTGCCTACCTACCTGGCAGACAAAGGCCTGAAAACCTTTGCCGACATCGCCAGGTTCGAGAAAGAACTGGGCGGCAAGATCTACGGCATCGAGCCAGGCTCGGGCGCCAACACCCAGATCAAGGCGATGATCGCCAAGAACCAGTTCGGCCTCGGCAAATTCCAGCTGGTCGAGTCCAGTGAAGCCGGCATGCTCGCCGCCGTCGACCGCGCCGTGCGCCGCAAGGAAGCCGTAGTGTTCTTCGGCTGGGCGCCGCACCCGATGAACGTCAACGTCGCCATGACCTACCTCACCGGCAGCGACGACGCCCTGGGGCCGAACGAAGGCATGGCCACCGTGTGGAGCGTCACCGCACCGAACTACGCCGAACAATGCCCCAACGTGCACAAACTGCTGACCAACCTGACCTTCACCGCCGCCGACGAGAGCCGGATGATGCAGCCGCTGCTGGATCACAAGGACCCTATCGAGTCCGCCAGGCAATGGCTCAAGGATCACCCGCAAGACCAGGCCCGCTGGCTGGAAGGTGTGACCACCTTCGACGGCAAACCGGCGGCGGCCAACCTGCAATTGACCAGCAAATAACCTGATTCGAATCACCGTGTCGCAGCCACTCCCGGCTGCGCACGGCACCCCTACGCCCGCTTGTAAGGAACCTGCCTCATGAACCACGACGTCATCATCACCTGCGCACTCACCGGTGCTGGCGACACGACCAGCAAAAGCCCACACGTGCCGGTCACCCCCAAACAAATCGCCGCCGCCGCCGTGGAAGCCGCCAAAGCGGGCGCGACCGTTGTGCACTGCCACGTGCGCGACCCGCACACCGGCAAGTTCAGCCGTGACGTCGCCTTGTATCGCGAAGTAATGGAGCGTATCCGCGAGGCCGACATCGACATCATCGTCAACCTCACTGCCGGCATGGGCGGCGACCTGGAGATCGGTGGCGGCGAGAACCCGATGGAATTCGGCCCCAACACCGACCTGGTCGGCCCGCTGACCCGCTTGGCCCACGTCGAAGAACTGCTGCCGGAAATCTGCACCCTGGACTGCGGCACCCTGAACTTCGGCGATGGCGACACCATTTACGTGTCCACCCCGGCCCAACTGCGGGCGGGTGCCAAACGCATCCAGGAGCTGGGCGTAAAGGCCGAGCTGGAGATCTTCGACACCGGTCACCTGTGGTTCGCCAAACAGATGATCAAGGAAGGCCTGCTCGACAACCCGCTGTTCCAACTGTGCCTGGGCATCCCGTGGGGCGCCCCGGCCGACACCACCACCATGAAAGCCATGGTCGACAACCTGCCCGCCGACGCCGTGTGGGCCGGCTTTGGGATTGGCCGCATGCAAATGCCGATGGCGGCGCAAGCAGTGCTGCTGGGCGGCAACGTGCGGGTCGGTCTGGAAGACAACCTGTGGCTGGACAAGGGTGTGCTTGCGACCAACGGTCAGTTGGTGGAACGGGCCAGTGAAATCCTCAGCCGCCTCGGCGCACGGGTCATGACCCCCGCCGAAGGACGCATAAAAATGGGCCTCACCAAACGCCGCTAATCAAAAAATGTGGGAGGGGGCTTGCCCCCGATTACGGTGCATCAGTACCGAATGTATCGACTGACACACCGCTATCGGGGGCAAGCCCCCTCCCACACTGGACCACCGAAATCCATAGGAATTTGCCATGAGCTTTATCACCGAAATCAAAACCTTCGCCGCCCTCGGCAGCGGTGTCATCGGCAGCGGCTGGGTGTCCCGCGCCCTGGCCCATGGCCTGGATGTGGTCGCCTGGGACCCGGCACCCGGTGCCGAAGCTGCGCTGCGCAAGCGCGTCGCCAACGCCTGGGGCGCCCTGGAGAAACAAGGGCTGGCGCCGGGTGCGTCGCAAGAGCGCCTGCGCTTTGTCGCCACCATTGAAGAATGCGTGAAAGACGCCGACTTCATCCAGGAAAGCGCCCCGGAACGCCTGGAGCTGAAGCTGGACCTGCACAGCAAGATCAGTGCGGCAGCCAAGCCGAATGCGTTGATCGGTTCAAGCACCTCGGGCCTGTTGCCGAGTGAGTTCTACGAAGGTTCGACCCACCCGGAACGCTGTGTGGTCGGCCACCCGTTCAACCCGGTTTACCTGTTGCCGCTGGTGGAGGTGGTTGGCGGCAAGAACACCGCGCCAGAAGCCATCCAGGCCGCGATCAAGGTGTATGAATCCCTCGGCATGCGCCCGCTGCATGTGCGCAAGGAAGTCCCGGGGTTCATCGCCGATCGCCTGCTCGAAGCGTTGTGGCGTGAAGCACTGCACCTGGTCAATGATGGCGTGGCGACCACCGGCGAGATCGATGACGCAATCCGTTTTGGCGCCGGCCTGCGCTGGTCGTTCATGGGCACGTTCCTCACCTACACCCTGGCGGGCGGCGATGCCGGCATGCGGCACTTCATGGCGCAGTTCGGCCCGGCACTGCAATTGCCGTGGACCTACCTGCCGGCGCCGGAACTGACCGACAAGCTGATCGACGACGTGGTCGACGGCACCAGCGACCAGTTGGGCAAGCACAGCATTTCAGCGCTGGAGCGCTATCGTGATGATTGCCTGCTGGCGGTGCTGGAAGCGGTGAAAACCACCAAGGCCAGGCACGGCATGACCTTCGCTGAATAACGGAACCCCTGACATGCCCGCACTCACCACTTACACCACCCAGGTCCACCCCGACTGGGTGGACTACAACGGCCATCTGCGCGACGCGTTCTACCTGCTGATCTTCAGCTACGCCACCGACGCGCTGATGGACATCCTCGGGCTGAACAGTGAAAACCGCGAAGCCAGCGGCCATTCGCTGTTCACCCTGGAGCTGCACCTGAACTACCTGCACGAAGTGAAACTCGGCGCCGACGTGGAGGTGCATACCCAACTGATCGCCCATGACGCCAAGCGCCTGCACCTCTATCACAGCCTGCACTTGGTGGGGGATGAGAAGGAACTTGCGGGCAACGAACAGATGCTGTTGCATGTTGACCTGGCCGGTCCGCATGCCGCGCCGTTCACCGATGCCACGTTGGAAAGACTCACTGCCATCAGCGCCCAGCAGGCTGACCTGCCTCGCCCCGCCCTGCTCGGCCGAGTGATTGGACTGCCACCCAAAAAACCATAAGGAGACCCCATGCAAACCGCCGCCGCTGTTGCCGATTTCCGTACCTACCCGAAGATCTGCGACCTTGCGCAGGTGCGGGTGCTAAATGATCAGATTCGTGTGCAATGGGCCGATGGGCGGGTCAGCCCGTTTCATCATCAGTGGCTGCGGGACAACTGCCCCTGCGCGGAATGCGTGTACAGCGTGACCCGCGAGCAGGTGCTGGAGATTGTCGATGTGGACGAGCACCTCAGCGCTGTCGACGCACGCATCGATCAAGGCTTGTTGAGCGTGCAATGGAGCGGCGGCCACCGCAGCCAGTACGACCCCGGCTGGCTGCGGGCGCATGCCTACGACGATGAGTCCCGCGCCGAACGCTGGGCGGCGAAGCCCAAACCTCAGCTGTGGGACAGCCGCTTCCAACTGCCGGTGTTCGACTATTCAGCGGTCATGCAAGACCCCCACGCATTGTTGCAGTGGCTGCTGGCGCTACGTGACTGCGGCCTCACGCAAATCCGCGGCGTGCCCACCGAGCCCGGCGCCCTGGCGCTGGTCGCCAAGCGCATTTCATTCATCCGCGAGAGCAACTTCGGCGTGCTGTTCAACGTGCAATCCAAGGCCGATGCCGACAGCAATGCCTACACCGCCTTCAACCTGCCGTTGCACAGTGACTTGCCCACGCGGGAGCTGCAACCGGGCCTGCAGTTTTTGCATTGCCTGGTGAACGATGCCGACGGTGGCGAAAGTATTTTTGTCGATGGGTTTGCCATCGCCTGCGCCCTGCGTACCGAAGACCCCGAAGCGTTCCTGGCTCTGTGCGACATCCCGGTGGAGTTTCGCAACAAGGACCGTCACAGCGACTACCGCCAGTTGGCGCCGATCATTGCGCTGGATGCCTTGGGCGATATCGCGGAGATCCGCATGGCCAATTTTCTACGCGGGCCGTTTGAGACGAGTGTGGAACAGATGCCGTTGCTGTATCGCGCCTATCGGCGCTTTATCGCGATGACGCGGGAAGATCGCTTTCGTGTGGTGCAGCGCCTGAACCCCGGTGAGCTGTGGTGCTTCGATAACCGCCGCACGTTGCATGCGCGTCATGCTTTTGACCCGGCTTCCGGGGCTCGGCATTTTCAAGGGTGTTATATCGATAGGGATGAGTTGCTCTCGCGCATTCTGGTGTTGCAACGGTAGACCCTGGCGCGCCCTTCGCGAGCAAGCCCGCCCCCACAAAAAAACCCCGATCCAGCCGTGACTGGATCGAGGCAGAGGGCCTTGTGTGAGCGTGACATCCCGAGGGTGACCAAACCTTCAAGCTGTTTGCTGGTACTCAGTGTGCCCATTACCGCCGCCGGTAAATGGCCCGAAAACGACATGCTCATAGCCATCTGAGGCATTCGTACAATCTGCGCTTGCCGCCCTCTTGGGTGGCTACCAGAATCCCAGTCAGACCCCGTTCACCTCACCAGGATAAACGTCATGATGCACGCGGATTTGATTGACCAGGATGACCTGCTGGGCCAACTGCGCTCGCTGGGTTTCGAAGTGTCCAGCGGCGCCACTGCCGAGCAGGCCTGCGAGTGCGCGGTACGCGGCTTAAGCGAGGCACGGGCCAAGGCGCTCAAGGGCATGGTGGAGCAGATGTACACCGGCAGTGCGACGATTCTGCCGGCCGTGCGCCAGGCAATCGACAAGCAGTTGTTGCCGGCACTGGTGCAGTTCAAGCAGAACTCTGGCGCCTGATAGATTGCTATCGGGGGCAAGCCCCCTTCCACCTTTGACTGTGTTCACCCATCCAAATGTGGGAGGGGGCTTGCCCCCGATGCAGAAACCTCGGTCTAGAGCCTTACGCTGGCAAACGTCGACTCATTGCGCGCCTGACTCAACGCCGACATCGGCCCCGACAACGGCGACAACACCAGCGCCTGTGGAATTGGCATCATCGCCACCTGTTGGGTGGTGTTGGAGCCGACGCGTTCATCCCGTGGCGGAATGCCGAAATATTCGCGGTAGCACTTGGAGAAGTGCGGCGTGGACACAAACCCGCACACCGACGCCACTTCGATGATCGACATCGGCGTTTGCTTGAGCAACTGCCGTGCACGGATCAAGCGCAGCTTGAGGTAGTAACGCGACGGCGAGCAATGCAGGTACTTCTGGAACAACCGCTCCAACTGGCGACGTGAGACGGCGACGTATACCGCCAGTTCATCCAGGTCGATCGGTTCTTCCAGGTTGGCTTCCATCAGCGCGACGATTTCCTGAAGCTTCGGCTGGTTGGTGCCGAGCATGTGCTTGAGCGGCACGCGCTGGTGGTCTTGCTCGTTGCGGATGCGTTCGTACACAAACATCTCGGAGATGGCGGCCGACAGTTCGCGACCGTGATCGCGGCTGATCAGGTGCAGCATCATGTCCAGCGGCGCGGTGCCGCCCGAGCTGGTGAAGCGGTTGCGGTCGAGGGTAAACAGGCGTGTGCTCATGGCCACGCGGGGGAAGGCTTCCTGCATCGAAGCCAGGCATTCCCAATGCACGCTGCAATCAAAACCGTCGAGCAGACCGGCGCAAGCCAAGGCCCAACTGCCAGTGCATACCGCGCCCAAGCGGCGCGATTGGCGTGCCTGGCTTTGCAGCCACGACACATGTTCACGGGTCACGGTACGCTGGATACCCACACCCCCGCACACGATCACGGTGTCCAGGGCGGGCGCTTTGTGCATGGAAGCGTCGGGAGTGATTTGCAGACCGTCGCTGGCCCACACCTGGTTTCCATCGACGCTCAAGGTCGTCCAGCGATACAGCTCGCGGCCGGAGAGCTGGTTGGCCATGCGCAGCGGTTCGACTGCGGAGGCCAGGGAAATCAGCGTGAAATTGTCCAGCAGCAAAAAGCCGATGGATTGAGGCGCACGGTTCTGGGGTTGGGCCCCGGAGTTGAACGACGTCATCGCGGTATCTCCTCACACAAAGCAGGTGATGGCCTCAGGCGAGGCTCTTGTTATTGCGCTCTTCATCCGGCGAGGAGAGAGGCTTTGAATTGATAGAGCAAATGCCATGCCTAAATTTGAATGGCCGTCCAATAACTCCTAAAAACGACCTCATGACGCGTCTAAATAAGCCCGCGCCGCACGTACGGTTATGGCTGGAATTGGCCGTAGGAACACGCCCGGGCAAGGTGTGTGAGCAGATCGGTAGCACTTGTGGGAAGGCGCTTTGCGGGTGTGGGAGAAGTCTGTCACCCAAAGCGCGGGAGGTCAGTGGTCAGGTCGAAAATCGTTCGCAAGCTACTTATCTATTTGCGACGCGCTAAAAGGTGGCGCTTTTGGTTGGGGTGTTCACTTTTTGCGCAGCGGCGCCTGGATGATTGCTATCGGGGGCGAGCCCCCTCCCACCTTTGACTGTGTTCACCAATCCAAATGTGGGAGGGGGCTTGCCCCCGATGCAGGCAACGCGGTCTCAGCACTCCACCGCGCTGACCGCCAACCCACCGCGCGATGTCTCTTTGTACTTGTCATGCATGTCCGCCCCGGTATCGCGCATGGTGCGGATCACCCGGTCCAGAGAGATAAAGTGCTGGCCGTCGCCGCGCAGCGCCATTTGCGCCGCGTTGATCGCCTTCACCGCCGCGATTGCGTTGCGCTCGATGCACGGCACCTGCACCAAGCCGCCCACCGGGTCGCAGGTCAGCCCCAGGTTGTGTTCCAGGCCGATTTCGGCAGCATTGCACAGTTGCTCCGGCGTGGCGCCGAGGATCTCGGCCAGCCCGGCGGCGGCCATGGCGCAGGCAGAGCCCACTTCGCCCTGGCAGCCGACTTCGGCGCCGGAGATCGAGGCGTTCTTCTTGCACAGAATGCCCACCGCCGCCGCACCGAGCAGGTAGTCGACCACATTGGCCTCGGTGACTTCTTCGCTGAATTTCATGAAGTAATGCAGCACCGCCGGGATGATCCCGGCAGCGCCGTTGGTGGGCGCCGTGACCATGCGTCCACCGGCGGCGTTTTCTTCGTTCACCGCCAGGGCGAACAGGTTGACCCATTCCATGGCACTCAGGGTCGAACCAATCACATTGGGCTTGTTCAACTCCTGCAGGCTGCGGTGCAACTTGGCGGCACGCCGGCGCACGTTGAGGCCGCCGGGCAGGATGCCTTCGTGCTTGAGACCCTGTTCCACGCAATCCTGCATGGCGCGCCAGAGTTTCATCAGGCCGCTGCGGATTTCATCTTCAGAGCGCCAGACCTTCTCGTTGGCCATCATCAACTCGGCCACGCGCAGGTTGTGGGTCTTGCACAGCTGCAACAGCTCCACCGCGCTGGAAAAGTCGTAAGGCAATTCGGTGCGGTCCATATCGGCCACGCCGCTTTGCGCCTGGGCTTCATCCACCACGAAACCGCCACCCACCGAATAGTAGGTGTCGCGGTGCAGCTCGCCGTTGTCACCCGACACCACCAGGGTCATGGCGTTGGGATGGAACGGCAGGTTTTCGTCGAGCAGGCGCATGTCCCTGGCCCAGACAAAGGGCACCGGCAAGCGCCCGTCGAGCAGCAGGGTGTCGGTCTCGCGCAGGGCGTGGATGCGTTGGCCGATCTGCGACGGGTCGATGGCGTCCGGCCATTCGCCCATCAGGCCCATGATGGTCGCGGTGTCGCTGCCATGGCCGATGCCGGTGGCCGACAGCGAGCCATACAGCTGAACGTCGACGCGCCGCACTTGTTCCAACAGATCACGTTCACGCAACCCTTGAACGAACAACGCCGCGGCGCGCATGGGGCCGACGGTATGAGAACTCGAAGGCCCGATGCCGATCTTGAACAGGTCGAAAACACTGATAGCCATTAACGTGGAACTCCGCAGGTGAACAGGCCGGACACCAACGAGCTGCTACGCTCAGATCGCCCAGATGGCGGCATCATCAAGCTTTTGTTTGCCGTCACGGCGTCTCACACCGACGCACCCATGCTCACCAGCGTCGCGCCTGTGCGATCACCGGTTTTGGCCGTTTTTAGCGGTGCAGATGGGCAAAAACTGCAGTTTTGCCTTGGGAAAAACCTGTAAGCGACGTCACCGACACTGGATACGACCCTCCCTGTACTGGATACGACGCCCCCTGTAGGCGTCAGATTTTCACTGGTACATGATCAGTCTCGACTCGTTTGCAAGGCACCGTGCCAGAGCTGTTGTCGCACGCTCCAACCGCAACACTTATAAAGCGCGGCGAACGCCGTCAGAAAAAACACAGGAGTCTAGCCCCATGAAAGCTTCACCCTCGTTGTTGTTGGCCGCCATGCTGAGTCTGCCAGTCGTGGCGCACGCTGCAGAACCGGCACAATGCCAGACCGTCAACTTCTCCGATGTCGGCTGGACCGATATCACCGTCACCACCGCCGCCACCAGCGAAGTCCTCAAGGGCCTGGGCTACAAGCCACGCACCACGATGATTTCGGTGCCCGTGACCTACAAGTCCCTGGCCGACGGCAAGAACATGGACATCTTCCTCGGCAACTGGATGCCGACCATGGAAAACGACATCAAGCAGTACCGCGATGCCGGCTCCGTGGAAACCGTGCGCGCCAACCTGGAGAACGCCAAGTACACCCTGGCGGTCCCGGAAGCGCTGTACAACAAAGGCCTGAAGGACTTCGCCGATATCGCCAAATTCAAGGATGAGCTGGGCGGCAAGATCTACGGCATCGAGCCGGGCAACGACGGCAACCGCACCATCCAGACGCTGATCGACAAAGACGCCTTCGGCCTGAAAACCGCCGGTTTCAAAGTCGTCGAGTCCAGCGAAGCCGGCATGCTCTCCCAGGTCGAACGCGCCACCAAGCGCGACCAGGCCATCGTGTTCCTCGGCTGGGAACCGCACCCGATGAATACCCGCTTCAAGATGAAGTACCTGACCGGGGGTGATGATTCCTTCGGCCCCAACTACGGCCAGGCCACCATCTACACCAACACCCGCAAGGGCTACACCCAGGAATGCAGCAACGTGGGTCAGTTGCTGAAGAACCTGGTGTTCACCCTGAACATGGAAAGCACCCTGATGGGTAATGTCCTGGACGACAAGATGAAACCCGACGCCGCGGCGAAAGCCTGGCTGAAGAAGAACCCTCAAGTACTCGACACCTGGCTCGCCGGTGTCACCACCGTTGATGGCAAACCTGGCCTGGAGGCCGTGAAAGCTTACCTCTCCAAGTAATGCCGCTGACCCCGGGGCGGTGCGCTGCCCCGGGATGTTTTCCCTCTTCGCATGTGGACATTCACTACCATGCTGACTGAACAGAAAATCCCACTAGGCCAGTACATCGCTGCCTTCGTCGAATGGTTGACCCAACACGGCGCCAACTATTTCGACGCAATCGCATCGACACTGGAAACGATGATCCACGGCGTGACGTTTGCGCTGACCTGGTTCAATCCGCTGGCATTGATCGGTCTGATTGCGCTGCTGGCTCACTTTATCCAACGTAAATGGGGACTGACTGTTTTTGTCATCGCCTCCTTCCTGCTGATCCTCAACCTGGGTTACTGGCAGGAAACCATGGAGACCCTGGCGCAGGTGCTGTTCGCCACCCTGGTCTGCGTGGTCATCGGTGTGCCGCTGGGCATTGTTGCCGCGCACAAACCGTTGTTCTACACCATGATGCGGCCGGTGCTCGATCTGATGCAGACCGTACCGACCTTCGTCTACCTCATCCCTACCCTGACCCTCTTCGGGCTGGGTGTGGTGCCTGGGCTGATTTCCACGGTGGTGTTCGCGATTGCCGCGCCGATCCGCCTGACCTACCTGGGTATCCGTGATGTACCGCAAGAGTTGATGGACGCCGGCAAGGCCTTTGGCTGCTCGCGTCGTCAGTTGCTCTCGCGCATTGAACTGCCCCACGCCATGCCGAGCATTGCCGCCGGCATTACCCAATGCATCATGCTGTCGTTGTCGATGGTGGTGATCGCGGCCCTGGTGGGCGCCGACGGCCTCGGCAAGCCGGTGGTCAACGCGCTCAACACCGCTGACATCGCCCTGGGCTTTGAAGCGGGCCTGGCGATCGTCCTGCTGGCCATCATGCTCGACCGCATCTGCAAACAACCCGACGCCAAAGTAGGGGGTGATGCATGAGCATTATCCGATTCGACAAAGTCGACGTGATCTTCTCCAAAGACCCACGCGAAGCGCTCAAGCTGCTGGACCAGGGCATGAGCCGTAACGAGATCCTGAAAAAGACCGGACAGATTGTCGGCGTGGAAAAAGCCAGCCTGGATATCGAGAAAGGTGAGATCTGCGTGCTGATGGGCCTGTCGGGCTCCGGCAAATCGAGCCTGCTGCGCTGCATCAACGGTCTCAACACCGTGAGCCGTGGCCAGTTGTTCGTGGAGCATGAAGGTCGCCAGATCGACATCGCGTCCTGCACGCCCGCCGAGCTGAAAATGATGCGCACCAAGCGCATCGCCATGGTGTTCCAGAAGTTCGCCCTGATGCCCTGGCTGACGGTGCGCGAAAACATCAGCTTCGGCCTGGAGATGCAGGGCCGCCCAGAGAAAGACCGGCGCAAGCTGGTGGATGAAAAGCTTGAACTGGTGGGCCTGACCCAGTGGCGCAACAAGAAGCCGGACGAACTCTCCGGCGGCATGCAGCAGCGCGTCGGCCTGGCCCGAGCGTTGGCGATGGACGCCGATATCCTGCTGATGGATGAACCCTTCTCCGCCCTCGACCCGCTGATCCGGCAAGGCCTGCAGGACGAGTTGCTGGAGCTGCAACGCAAGCTGAGCAAAACCATCGTGTTCGTGAGCCACGACCTCGACGAAGCGCTCAAGCTGGGCAGCCGTATCGCAATCATGAAAGACGGCAAGATCATCCAGTACAGCGTGCCGGAAGAGATCGTGCTGAACCCGGCGGACGACTATGTGCGTACCTTCGTCGCCCACACCAACCCGCTGAACGTGCTGTGCGGTCGCAGCCTGATGCGCACCCTGGACAACTGCAAGCGCGTGAACGGTTCGGTATGCCTCGATCCGGGCGGCGACTCGTGGCTGGACCTGGCCGAAGGCAACACCATCAAGGGCGCCCGCCAGAACGGCGCGGTGATGAACCTGCAGAACTGGGCGCCGGGGCAAGCGGTGGAAGGTTTGGGTCGATTGCCGACACTGGTGGACTCGAACATCGGCATGCGCGATGCGTTGCAGATTCGTTATCACACCGGCAACAAGCTGGTGTTGCATGACAACAACCAGGTGGTGGGGATTCTGGGAGACAGTGAGCTGTACCACGCCCTGCTGGGCAAGAACCTGGGCTGACACTGCACAGTAGACAGGTGGTGTCAGTGAGGACACCACCCATCTTCAACTATCAGCTATAGACCCGGCCAAGGAGTTGCCGATGGCTTTCAAACTGATCGAGCACATCCCGGGTGATCTGTTCCTGGGTGAAGCCCATCAGGTCGTATTCCTGAGGTCCGTTGTGCAGGTACACCTCGGCACGGTAGTAGCGAGTGCGCTCTTCCTCGGGCAGGTCGCTCGGCGCCGACGAGTAGGCATCCAGGCTCACTTCATAGACAAACGGGTTGCCCTCTTCCATCTCGATGCGCACACCGATGCAACGCTTGGACTTACCGAGCAGGGTCTGCACTTCCAAGCCCTGATCACGCAACGCCGTCGCCGCCTCTTCCAACGCCGGCGTCACATGCTTGTCCATGAAACGCTGCACAGTGCCTTGGCTCGGTTGCAGGTCCAGCGCCGTCAGACGCTCGCTGAAACCACGGCGACCACGCTCGGCCAATTGCGCCTGCTCCTGTTCGATGGCCACGTCCTGGCGCATCGCCTTGTGCAAGCCGAACATAAAGAAGATCAGCACCACCGAGAACGGCAGCCCCGCCAGCACCACCATGGTTTGCATGGCTTCGAAGTTGCCGGCAAACAGCAGGCCGATGGTCACCAGGGTGATCACCGCCGACCAGAAGATCCGCAGCCAGTGCGGCGCATCTTCATCCACGTTGCCACCTTTGCACGACAGGTTGGCCATCATCACCGCGCCCGAATCCGCCGGGGTAAGGAACAGCACGAAGCCTACAAAGATCGACACGCCGATAACAATTTTCGACGCAGGATAATGCTCCAGCAACTGGTAGATGGCCATGGAAGGCTGCTCCAGCGCCGTCTTGCCCAACTCCACCGCACCGTGGTTCAGCACCAGGTCCAGGGCCGAGTTACCGAAGATCGACAGCCACGCCAGGGTAAAGCCCAGCGGAATCAGCAGCACGCCGGCCACCAGTTCACGCACCGTGCGACCACGGGAAATCCGCGCGATGAACATGCCCACGAAGGGCGCCCAGGAAATCCACCACGCCCAGTAGAACAGGGTCCACAGGCCCATCCAGCGTTCGGTCTTGTCGGCGTCGCCTTCGTACACGTAGAGGTCGAAGGTTTTCAGGATGATGCCGTTGAGGTAGTCCCCGGTGTTCTGCACCAGGCCGTTGAGCAAATGCAGGGTCGGGCCGAACAACAGCACAAAGATCAACAGGCCGCTGAACAGCACGATGTTGAGGTTGGACAGGCGGCGGATGCCGTTCTCCACGCCCGACACGGCAGCAATGGTTGCCACGGTGCTCATCACGATGATCACGATCAACAGGTTGGTGTTGCTGTGCTGCATGCCGAACAGGTTTTCCAACCCGGACGACACCTGCATCGAACCAATCCCCAGGTTCGTCACCAGGCCCAGCAGGGTCACGAACATACCGAAACCGTCCACCGCATGGCCGGCCGCGCCTTTCACCCAACGCTCGCCCACCAGCGGGTACAGCGCCGAACGCAGGGCCAGCGGCTGGTTATGGCGATACGCGAAGTACGCCACGGCCAGGCCGACCAGGGCATAGATCGCCCAGCCATGCAGGCCCCAGTGCAGGAAGGTCAGTTGCAGCGCCTGGCGTGCGGCGCCATTGCTGGCGGCTGCGCCTTCGGGCGGGTTGAAGTAATGGTCCAGCGGCTCCGAGGCGCCAAAGTACAGCAGCGAGATGCCGATGCCCGAGGAGAACAACATGCCGGCCCAGGCGCCGTAGCTGAAGTCCGGGGTGTCGTCCTTGCTGCCCAGTTTCAACTTGCCGTAGGACGAAAACGCCAGGCCCACCACAAACACCAGGTAGGCGGCGATGACCACCATGTAGTACCAGCCGAAGCTTTTCGAAAGCCACGCCTGGGCAACACCGAGCATGCGCCCGGCCTCCTGCGGGGCGATGATCAGAATGGCAGTCAACAACAGAATCAGCGCGGTGGAGGTGTAGAACACCCAACCGTTGACCCGCACCTTTTCCGGTGGGGTTTTTATAAGAGAGGCAGAACTCATGGCGCAGATGCTCCGGGCAGTGCGAGAGAGAAACACAAGGCAACGGTTATCCCGGGACATCGATTTTTCGGCAGTCGACGGACGGGTGTTATAAAGACACCCCTTAAATCCCTGTCCCCCACGGGCGCAGTGCCCAGGGACGTTTCGGGGGTTTAACCAGGTGCCGGATGTCGCGCCTGCAGGTGGGAAATACCTGTAGGACGCGACCATTTGTCGCAGATCTTATTCTTTGTTGATTGAACGTTCAATCAAAACAAAATAGACTGGCCATCAAGCCGACGGACGTTTATCGCCCGCCGCAGGCCTAAGGAGAGGTGCTACATGCCCAAGGTCGGTATGCAACCCATACGCCGCCAGCAGTTGATCGAAGCCACGTTGACGGCCATCGATCAGGTCGGAATGGGAGATGCCAGCATTGCGCTGATCGCCCGTTTGGCCGGCGTCTCGAACGGCATCATCAGTCACTACTTCAAGGACAAGAACGGCCTTATTGCAGCGACGATGCGCTACTTGATGAACGCGCTGATCGACAACGTCCATGAGCGCCGGCAGGCGCTGACGGACGACAGCCCACGGGCGCACCTTCAGGTGATCATCGAGGGCAACTTCGACGCCAGCCAGGTCAACGGACCGGCAATGAAAACCTGGCTGGCCTTCTGGGCCACCAGCATGCACCACCCGTCATTGCACAGGTTGCAGCGGATCAACGATCAACGTCTGTATTCCAACCTGTGCTGCCAGTTCCGCCGAGTGCTGCCGCTGCCGCACGCACGCAAAGCAGCCCGAGGCCTGGCGGCCCTGATCGACGGTTTGTGGTTGCGCGGCGCCCTGTCGGGAGACGCTTTCGACACGGCGCAGGCGCAACGGATCGCTTACGAATACATGGATTTCCAATTGGCCAAGCAGGTGAGTTAGAGCACACATAAACGCTCAACCCCTGAACGCTGCCGCACCGGCTTACGGTACGGCAGTCAACGCCAACCACTTATGCACTTGCGAGGACTTTATGGCCCGTTTCGAACTGCAAAAACTCTACATTGACGGCGGCTACAGCGACGCTGGCAGCGATGCCACCTTCGAAGCCATCAACCCGGCTAACGGTGAAGTTCTCGCCCAAGTGCAACGCGCGACGAAAGAAGACGTTGAACGTGCCGTGGTCAGCGCCGAGAAAGGCCAGAAAATCTGGGCCGCGATGACCGCCATGGAGCGCTCGCGCATCCTGCGTCGTGCCGTCGACATCCTGCGCGAGCGCAACGACGAGCTGGCAGCCCTGGAAACCCTGGACACCGGTAAAGCCTTCTCCGAAACCAAGTACGTCGACATCGTCACTGGCGCCGACGTGCTGGAATACTACGCAGGCCTGGTGCCGGCCATCGAAGGCGAGCAGATTCCGCTGCGCGACACCTCGTTCGTCTACACCCGCCGCGAGCCGCTGGGCGTGGTTGCCGGTATCGGCGCGTGGAACTACCCGATCCAGATCGCCCTGTGGAAATCCGCACCGGCCCTGGCCGCCGGCAACGCGATGATCTTCAAGCCAAGCGAAGTCACCTCGCTGACCACGCTGAAACTGGCCGAGATCTACACCGAAGCCGGCGTTCCGGCGGGCGTGTTCAACGTGCTGACCGGCAGCGGCCGTGAAGTCGGCACCTGGCTGACCGAGCACCCTCGCATCGAGAAAGTCTCGTTCACCGGCGGCACCGACACCGGCAAGAAAGTCATGGCGAGCGCGTCGAGCTCCTCGCTCAAGGAAGTGACCATGGAACTGGGCGGCAAGTCGCCATTGATCGTGTTCGAAGACGCCGACCTGGATCGCGCCGCCGACATCGCGATGATGGCCAACTTCTACAGCTCCGGCCAGGTCTGCACCAACGGCACTCGCGTGTTCGTACCCAAGCACCTGCAAGCGGCATTCGAAGCCAAGATCGTCGAGCGTGTTGCGCGCATCCGCGTCGGCGACCCGCAGGACGACAACACCAACTTCGGCCCGCTGGTCAGCTTCGCCCACATGGAAAGCGTGCTGGGCTACATCGCCAAAGGCAAGGAAGAAGGCGCACGCGTACTGTGCGGTGGCGACCGCCTGACCGACGGCGACTTCGCCAAAGGCGCCTACGTGGCCCCGACCGTGTTCACCGACTGCACCGACGAAATGACCATCGTCCGTGAAGAAATCTTCGGCCCAGTGATGAGCATCCTCACCTACGAGACCGAAGAAGAAGTGATCCGCCGCGCCAACGACACCGACTTCGGCCTGGCCGCTGGCCTGGTGACCAAAGACCTGAACCGCGCTCACCGCGTGATTCACCAATTGGAAGCGGGTATCTGCTGGATCAACGCCTGGGGCGAATCCGACGCGAAGATGCCGGTCGGTGGCTACAAGCAATCGGGTGTGGGCCGTGAGAACGGCATCAGCTCGCTGAACAACTTCACCCGCATCAAATCGGTACAGGTTGAGCTGGGCGACTACGCCTCGGTGTTCTAAGACCCGGGCCATGTATTGCCTGAGGCCGCCATCGGAGGCAAGCCTCCTCCCACACTTTGATTTGCGAATACATTCAAAAATGTGGGAGGGGGCTTGCCCCCGATGAGGCCCGACCTGACCACACATCAAAGAGGGTGCATCCAATGTCCCAAGAATACGACTACATCATTGTGGGTGCCGGCTCCGCCGGTAACACCCTGGCGACCCGTCTGACCGAAGACGAAGGCGTCACCGTCCTGCTGCTGGAAGCCGGTGGTCCCGACTACCGTTTCGACTTCCGCACGCAAATGCCAGCCGCCCTGGCGTTCCCACTGCAAGGCCGCCGCTACAACTGGGCCTACGAAACCGATCCAGAGCCGCACATGGACGGCCGCCGGATGGAATGCGGGCGCGGCAAGGGCCTGGGTGGTTCCTCGCTGATCAACGGCATGTGCTACATCCGTGGCAACGCCATGGACTACGACAACTGGGCGAAGCTGCCGGGCCTGGAAGACTGGACCTACCTCGACTGCCTGCCGTACTTCCGCAAGGCCGAAACCCGCGATATCGGCCCCAACGACTGGCACGGCGGCGATGGCCCGGTCAGCGTGACCACGCCCAAGCCTGGCAACAACCCACTGTTCCACGCGATGGTCGAAGCCGGCGTGCAGGCCGGTTACCCGCGTACCGAAGACTTGAACGGCTACCAGCAGGAAGGCTTCGGCCCGATGGACCGTACCGTCACGCCTAAAGGCCGTCGCGCCAGCACCGCACGCGGTTACCTGGACACCGCCAAGAAGCGTTCCACACTGACCATCGTCACCCACGCCCTCACCGACAAAGTGTTGTTCGAAGGCAAACGTGCGGTTGGCGTGCGTTACCTGATCGGCGCCGCCGAAGAGCGCGTCGAAGCCCGCGCCCGTAAGGAAGTGCTGGTGTGCAGCGGCGCAATCGCTTCGCCGCAATTGCTGCAACGCTCCGGTGTCGGCCCGGCCAAACTGCTGGAAAGCCTCGACATCCCGGTGGTCCACGACCTGCCAGGCGTCGGTGAAAACCTGCAGGACCACCTTGAGCTGTACCTGCAATACGCCTGCACCCAGCCCGTGTCGCTGTACCCGTCGCTGCTCTGGTACAACCAGCCGGCCATTGGTGCCGAGTGGCTGTTCAACGGTACCGGCATCGGCGCCAGCAACCAATTCGAAGCGGGCGGGTTCATCCGCACCCGTGAAGAATTCGAATGGCCGAACATCCAGTACCACTTCCTGCCGGTGGCGATTAACTACAACGGCAGCAACGGTGTGAAAGAGCACGGCTTCCAGGCGCACATGGGCTCCATGCGCTCGCCGAGCCGTGGCCGCATCCAGTTGAAGTCGAAGAACCCACGGGACTACCCGAGCATCCTCTTCAACTACATGGCCACCGAGCAGGACTGGCAGGAATTTCGCGACGGCATCCGCCTGACCCGTGAAATCATGCAGCAGCCGGCGCTGGACCCCTACCGTGGCCGCGAAATCAGCCCGGGTATCGATGTGCAAACCGATGAGCAATTGGACAAGTTCATCCGTGAGCACGCCGAAACGGCGTTCCACCCGTCCTGCTCGTGCAAGATGGGCACCGACGAAATGGCAGTAGTCGATGGCGAAGGCCGCGTGCATGGCATGCAGGGTCTGCGTGTAGTCGATGCGTCGATCATGCCGATCATCACCACCGGCAACCTGAACGCGCCAACGATCATGATCGCCGAGAAAATCGCCGACAAGATCCGTGGCCGCAAGCCATTGCCACGCAGCACCGCCGACTACTACGTGGCAGGCGACGCGCCGGTACGTGGCAAGCCGCTGCGTGAAGTGGGCCCTACCGCGCAGTAACGGATACACCGCGGTATTCCCATCGGGGGCAAGCCCCCTCCCACATTTTTGACCGTGTGAACCCGATCAAGTGTGGGAGGGGGCTTGCCCCCGAAGAGGCCCGACCAGTCACTGCAAAACCCCTCCTTGATCAGCTACTCTGTCTGCCTGCCCGCGACGAGCCGCCCACAAGGAAGGCCCCATGTTCGACCACCACGCCACACTCAGACAGCACTTCAGTGCCCTGCGCACCCGCGCCGAATTCTTCTCGCTGCGCTACGTACGCGAATCCGGCCAATACCTGGCCGTACGCAAGAACGTCGCCGAACCGCCCCACCTGAGCCACGACGAGGGCGCCATGCTCACCGTGCGTCTCAACGGTGTGGAAGCCTACGCCGCGACCAACGACATTTCCCTCGCCGGCCTGCAAGCCGCCCTTGAGCGTGCCGAACAACAAGCCCGCCTGATCAGCCCCCACGCCTTGCTCGACCTGCGCGCGCAACACGTCTCCAGTGACGTCGCCGATTACCTGTCGCCCGAGCTTCAACAGCCCTTCCCGTCCCTGAGCGATTGCTACCAGTTGCTCGGCAGCGAGTCGGCCTCCGTGCCCAAGGACGAGCGCCTGGTGAGCTGGGAAGTCAGCCTGGGCCTGACCCACGTCGAGCAGATCTACCTGAACAATGCCGGTGCCCAGTTGCGCCAGGCCCAGCGCTTTGTATTCCCCGGCGTCAACGTCACCGCCTACGACGGTGATGACAGCCAGACCCGCACCCTCGGCGGCAGCAACTTCGGCCAGCAAGGCGGGTTCGACGTGATCAGCCGCTTCGGCCTGGTCGGCGCCGCGCCGCGCATCGCCGATGAGGCCCTGCAACTGCTGGCCGCGCCGAACACGCCCAACGGTCCGCGTGACCTGCTGCTGATGCCCGACCAGATGATCCTGCAGATCCACGAATCCATCGGCCACCCCCTGGAACTGGACCGCATCCTCGGCGACGAGCGCAATTACGCCGGCACCAGCTTTGTGAAGGCCAGCGACTTCGGCCACCTGAAATACGGCTCCCCGCTGCTGAACGTGACCTTCGACCCGGACATTCCCGAACAACTGGCCAGCTACGGCCACGATGACGAAGGCACCAAAGCCAGCAAGCAATTCCTGATCCGTGAGGGGCTGCTGCTCAAGCCCCTCGGTGGAGCGCTGTCGCAATTCCGTGCAGGCATGCCAGGCGTGGCCAACAGCCGGGCCAGCAGTTGGAACCGCGCGCCCATCGATCGCATGGCCAACTTGAATATCGAAGCAGGCGACAAGAGCCTCGCGCAACTGATCGGCGGCATCGAAAACGGCATCCTGATGTCGACCAACCGCTCGTGGTCCATCGACGATGCGCGCAATAAATTCCAGTTCGGCTGCGAATGGGGCCAACTGATCGAAAATGGCGAGTTGAAAGGCGTGGTGAAAAACCCCAACTACCGGGCCATTTCCGCGAACTTCTGGCGCAATCTCAGCGCCGTCGGCGATGCCAGTACGTTCAAGGTGCTGGGTACACCGAACTGCGGCAAAGGCGAGCCCAACCAGGTGATTCGCGTCGGCCATGCGTCGCCGGCCTGCGTATTCAGTGATGTCGATGTATTTGGGGGAGATGCCTGATGAACAATTTCAAGGCACTGGTGGAGTGGCTCAAGCAGGCCATCACCGACAACGAACAATTCCACCTCGGCTATGCGGATGAAGCCTCCGAATTCGTACGCTTCAACCACGCCAAGGTGCGCCAGGCCGGCCAGGTGCAACAAGCCAGCCTCACCCTGAAACTGATCAACGATGGCCGCCATGCCGACCTGGGCATCACCTTGTCCGGCGAAGCGGGGCTGGACCGCCAACGCCTGGCCGACGGCCTGCAACAACTGCGCGACACCTTGCCGTTGCTACCCAAGGACCCGTACCTGCTGCTCAACCACAATGCCTGGCAAAGCAGCAACGAACAAACGCGATCGCTGCCGGACCTGGCCCGGGTGTTGGAAGACATCAGCCAGGCTGCTGAAGGTGTTGATCTGGTCGGTTTCTACGCTGCCGGCCCGATCAGCCGTGGCTTTGCCAGCTCGGACGGCGCGTTCGGCTGGCACCGCGCCAACAGCTTCAACTTCGACTTCAGCCTGTTCCACGCCAATGGTGAAGCGGTCAAGGCCAGCTATGCCGGGCACACCTGGAACAGCGCCGAGTTCGCCGCGCGCTTCCAGCAAGCCCGCGAGCAACTGGAATTCCTTGGCCGCCCGCTGCACAAGCTGGCACCCGGGCAGTACCGCGCCTACCTCGCCCCGGCGGCGCTGGAAGAGATCATCAGCCTCATCACCTGGGGTGGTTTTTCCGCCCAGGCCATTGCCAGCAAAGGCAGTTCGCTGCAAAAGCTGTATGCCGGTGAACAATCCCTGAGCCCGCTGGTGACCGTGGACGAACAGATCAGCGGCTCCCTGAGCCAGGCGTTTTCCACCGAAGGCTATCCGCGCAGTGACGTGACACTGATCAGCGCGGGCAAAGGCGAAGGCCAGT
Organism: Pseudomonas sp. NFPP24; assembly: GCF_900112095.1. Taxonomy (NCBI): domain Bacteria; kingdom Pseudomonadati; phylum Pseudomonadota; class Gammaproteobacteria; order Pseudomonadales; family Pseudomonadaceae; genus Pseudomonas; species Pseudomonas sp. NFPP24. The sequence continues at coordinate 620,847 of NZ_FOKD01000001.1, read as the reverse complement.
TGGTCAACTCGCGCAGCGCCGCCGAATACGGCCTGAGCACCAACGGCGCCAGCAGCGACGAATCCCCCAGCGCCTTGCAGATGGCCGCCGGCGGCCTGGCCCAGGCCGATATCCTCAAGCAATTGGGCACCGGGCTGTACATCAGCAACCTGTGGTATTTGAACTACTCGGACCTGCCGGCGGCGCGCCTGACCGGCATGACACGCTTCGCCACGTTCTGGGTGGAAGACGGCGAGATCAAGGCACCGGTCAGCACCATGCGCTTTGATGACAGCGTGTACAACCTGCTCGGCTCGCAGCTGGAAGCCCTGACCGCTGAGCGGGAATTGCTGCTCTCGGCCAGCACCTACAGCCAGCGCAACACCGCTTCCAACCTGTTGCCGGGTGCCCTGGTCAAACGCCTGACCCTCACCCTGTAAACCCCATCCTTCGTAGGCGCCGGCTTGCCGGCTCCTACAGGGGATTTACCTGCGCCGTAGCGAAGCTTCCCTTCTCCACACTTTGGCCATTCGGCCTGTTGTTCACCTCCAGATTCCTCGTTATAAGGGTTAGTGGCACCCCGCCACCCCACCCACGAGAGCATGGCCTTGCCCGGGAAGGGCAAGCTGGAGCGTTGACATGAACCATGGAAGTTTTGTCATAGAGAAGCTGTTCAAACACTACAACGTTCATGTTGAGCAGCTAGGAAACGATTCGGAAAAAAAGACCGTCCTGATGGTCAACGGCGCGCTGTCCACCACGCGTTCCTTCGCCCGCACCAGCAAATGCCTGGCCGGGCATTTCAATGTGCTGCTGTTCGACCTGCCGTTCTCCGGCTATTCCAGGGAACACAACGCCGAACTGGACCTGGTCACCAAGGAAGACGAGGTGCAGATGCTGCGCGCCCTGGTCGAGCGCTTCCAGGTCAACCACCTGGTGTCGGCCTCCTGGGGCGGCATCTCGACGTTGCTGACCCTGGCCCATAACCCGCCGTCCATCGAAAGCTCGGTGGTGATGGCCCTGGCGCCCAGCCTCAACCAGGCCATGCTCGATTATGTGGAGCGCGTGCGCGTGCTGATCGAGGCCGATGACAAGTCCGCGGTCGGCCACTTGCTCAACGAGACCGTGGGCAAGTACCTGTCGCCCCGCCTCAAGCGCAACAACCACCGGCACTTGTCGAGCATGGCCACCACCGAATACCGCCAGGCGCGTTTTCACATCCATCAGGTATTGGCCTTGGGCGACGGCAACTACCTGCCGACACTCAAGCAGATTGAAACACCGGTGCACTTCCTCAACGGCGCACTCGACGAATACACCCCCGCCGCCGAAGCGCAATTGTTCAAGCAGTACGTAGGGCGCAGCAGCTTTGCCGTGGCCGAACACACTGGCCACTTGCTCGACCTCGAATCCAATGAAGCCGCCGCAGCGGTACACCGTGAACTGCTGGATTTCCTGGTGGGAAAAAGCACCCCGGTTGGCGCATAATCGCCGACACATAGCCAGCTAACAAAAAGGTTCTCTATGCCCAATCGCGTCCCGCTCGATGCCAAGACCGCCCGCTGGCTCCCCTGGGTGGTCGCGATTGCCTTCTTCATGCAGTCGCTGGACGGGACGATCCTCAACACGGCGTTGCCGGCCATGGCCCGGGACCTCGCTGAAAACCCGCTGCGCATGCAAGGGGTGGTGATCGCCTACATGCTCACCGTTGCCTTGCTGATCCCGGCTTCGGGCTGGATCGCCGACCGCTTCGGCACCAAGAAAATCTTCTTTGGCGCGATCATGCTGTTCAGCATCGGTTCGCTGCTGTGCGCCTTGTCCAGCAGCCTGACCATGCTGGTGGGCGCCCGGGTGATCCAGGGCCTGGGCGGCGCGCTGATGTTGCCGGTCGGCCGCTTGGTGGTGCTGCGTGCTTACCCCCGCTCCGAACTGGTGCGCATCATGGGCTTCATTACCATTCCCGGCCTGCTCGGCCCGCTACTCGGCCCGACCATGGGTGGCTGGATGGTGCAATACCTGACCTGGCACTGGATCTTCCTGATCAACCTGCCGGTGGGTATGGTCGGCTGTTACGCCGTGTGGAAACTCATCCCCGATCTGCGCGGCAGCGAACGCACGCGCTTTGATGGCGTCGGGTTCCTCTTGTTTGGCGCGGCAATGGTTTTGATCACCATCGCCATGGAAGGCCTGGGCGAACTGCACCTGCCGCACCTGCGGGTGATGTTGCTGCTGTTCGGCGGGCTGGCGTGCCTGGCGGCGTATTGGCTGCGCGCCGGGCATATCGACAACCCACTGTTTTCGCCGGTGCTGTTCAAGACCCGCACCTTTGCTATCGGCATCCTCGGCAACCTGTTTGCGCGGCTGGGCAGCGGTGCGTTGCCGTTTCTGGTGCCGTTGCTGTTGCAGGTCGCGCTGGGTTACTCACCGTCCGAAGCCGGTATGAGCATGCTGCCCCTGGCGGCGGCGGCGATGTTTGCCAAGTCCATCGCCCGCCCCCTGATCGAACGCCTCGGCTACCGCATCGTGCTCACCGGCAACACGCTGGCGCTGGGCATCATGCTGGCGAGCATGGGCCTGGTCAGCGAGCACACGCCCTACCCGCTGCTGTTGTGCATGCTGGCGGTACTCGGGGCGATCAATTCCCTGCAATTTACCGCGATGAACACCGTCACCCTGATCGACCTCGACGACGCCCAGGCCAGCAGCGGCAACAGTTTGCTGTCAGTGGTGGCGCAGTTGTCCCTCAGCCTCGGCGTGGCCTGCGCGGGTGCGCTGCTCGGCGGGTTCACCGCCGAAACAGGTAATGATGGGGTGGAAAGCGTACTCGGAGCGTTCCAACTGACCTTTCTGACAGTGGGCATCATGGCGATGCTGGCGGCGGCGATCTTCCTGCAGTTGTCGCCAACCGATGGCAAACGAGTAGTCAGCCGCGAGCACGACATCGAGCATTAACAGGCTTCTCGTCTAGAACTTGCAGGGAAATTCCCACGGGACTGGTACACTGCGCGACATTTTGTTTTGCAGAGCCAGTCCCGTGACTACCATCGCCACCGCTTTTAATACTTTGCCCCTGTCCGCCGCCATGCTGGCTAACCTCGACTCGCTGGGTTATGTCGAGATGACGCAGATCCAGGCGCAAAGCTTGCCGGTGATCCTCAAGGGGCTGGACCTGATTGCCCAGGCCAAGACCGGCAGCGGCAAGACCGCCGCCTTCGGCATCGGCCTGTTGAACCCGATCAACCCGCGCTACTTCGGCTGCCAGGCCCTGGTCATGTGCCCGACCCGTGAGCTGGCCGACCAGGTCGCCAAGGAAATCCGCCGCCTGGCCCGTGCCGAAGACAACATCAAGGTGCTGACCCTGTGCGGCGGCGTGTCCCTCGGCCCGCAGATCGCTTCCCTGGAGCACGGCGCCCACGTCATCGTCGGCACACCGGGCCGCATCCAGCAGCACTTGCGCAAGGGTTCGCTGGTGCTGGACGGCCTCAACACGCTGATCCTCGATGAAGCCGACCGCATGCTCGACATGGGCTTCTACGACGCCATCGAAGACATCATCAGCAAGACCCCGCCGCGCCGCCAGACCCTGCTGTTCTCCGCCACCTACCCGGTGAGCATCAAGCAGCTGGCCTCAAAGTTCATGCGCGCGCCGCAGCAAGTCAAAGCCGAAGCGTTCCACTCCGATGACCAGATCGAGCAGCGTTTCTACGAGATCTCACCGGAAGAACGCATGGACGCCGTGACCAAGGTGCTGGCGCATTTCCGCCCTGCCTCCTGCGTGGCCTTCTGCTTCACCAAGCAGCAAGTACAGGAAACCGTGGATCACCTGACCTCCAAGGGCATTTCCGCCGTTGGCCTGCATGGCGACCTGGAACAGCGCGACCGCGACCAGGTGCTGGCGATGTTCGCCAACCGCAGCACCTCGGTGCTGGTTGCCACTGACGTTGCAGCCCGTGGCCTGGACATCGACTCGCTGGACATGGTGATCAACGTCGAACTGGCCCGCGATTCGGAAATCCACATCCACCGCGTCGGCCGTACCGGTCGCGCCGGTGAGACCGGCATCGCCATCAGCCTGGTCGCTCCGTCCGAAGCGCACCGCGCCCAGGCCATCGAGCAGTTGCAGAAATCGCCACTGAACTGGGACCAACTGGACAACCTCAAGCCGCAAAGCGGTGGTCCGTTGCTGCCGCAGATGAGCACCTTGTGCATCGCTGCAGGCCGTAAAGACAAGGTTCGTCCAGGCGACATCCTCGGCGCGTTGACCGGTGAAGCTGGCATCCCGGGTGCCCAGGTCGGCAAGATCGCGATCTTTGACTTCCAGGCCTTCGTGGCCGTGGAACGCGGGATCGCCAAGCAGGCCTTGCAGCGCTTGAATGACGGCAAGATCAAAGGCCGTTCGTTGCGCGTGCGCATCCTGTAACGGGCTCTCCGCTTCAATGGAGATCCAATGTGGGAGGGGGCAAGCCCCCTCCCACATTTGACTGTATTCCAAATCAGAACTTGTATGAGGACATTGCTGTGCGCTCGACCGAAGTTGTGATCATTGGCGCCGGCGCCGCAGGCTTGATGTGCGCGCTGACCGCCGCCGGGCGTGGGCGCAAGGTGATGTTGGTCGACCATGCGAACAAGGCCGGCAAGAAGATCCTGATGTCCGGTGGTGGCCGCTGCAACTTCACCAACCTGTACACCGAGCCGGCCAACTTCCTGTCGCACAACGAACACTTCTGCAAGTCCGCCCTGGCCCGCTACACCCAGTGGGACTTCATCGGGCTGGTGGCCAAGCACGGCGTGCCGTACCACGAGAAAAAACTCGGCCAGTTGTTCTGCGATAACAAATCCAGCGACATCCTCGGCATGCTGCTCGATGAGTGCATCCAGGTCGGCGTGAGCCTGCACCTGGACACGTCGGTCCAGGAGATTGCCAAGCTGGACAGCGGCTATCAGTTGCAGACCACCTTGGGCGAGTTGCGCTGTGAATCCCTGGTAATCGCCACCGGCGGCCTGTCGATCCCGACCCTGGGCGCGACCGGTTTTGGTTACCAGGTAGCCAGACAGTTCGGCCACGAACTGCTGCCGACCCGCGCCGGGCTGGTGCCGTTCACCATCACCGACCAGCTCAAGGATTTGTGTGGCGAGTTGTCGGGGACGTCGGTGGATTGCCTGGTCAGCTGCAACGGCCAGAGCTTTCGCGAGAACATCCTGTTTACCCACCGTGGCCTCAGCGGGCCGGCGATTCTGCAGATTTCTTCTTACTGGGAATCCGGCGACACGGTTGAAATCAACCTGCTGCCCGACCACGACGCTCACACCTGGCTGCAACAGCAACAAGTCGAGCGCCCCAACAGCGAGTTGAAAACCCTGCTGGGCGAGATCTTCACCAAGAAGATGGCCAACCTGTTGGCCGAGACATGGTTCGTGTCCAAGCCGATAAAGCAATACACCCATGCCGAAATTGCCGACATCGCGCAAAAACTCGGCAACTGGCAATTGGTGCCGGCGGGCACCGAGGGTTATCGCACGGCGGAAGTCACATTGGGTGGTGTGGACACACGGGAAGTGTCGTCCAAGACCATGGAATCGCTGAAAAGCCCCGGCCTGTACTTTATCGGTGAAGTGCTGGATGTGACCGGTCACCTGGGCGGCTTCAACTTCCAGTGGGCCTGGGCTTCGGGTTACGCGGCGGCGCAGTACGCCTGAAGAGTGTAATCGGTCAAATGTGGGAAGGGGCTTGCCCCCGATGGCAGTGTGTCAATCAGTACGACTGTGACTGATCTACCGCTATCGGGGGCAAGCCCCCTCCCACATGGAATAAATTTTGCTGTTGGATGTGATCGCCACGCTTGCCGTGGCGTCCTTGATAGCTCAATTTAGCGGCATCGTCCCGGAAGACTCCAGACTTCATGTCATCGACCTCGTTCAAGCAGTCCCTGCGGCGCCTGTGGGCACTGGATAAATTCAGCTACAGCATTCGGGTATTCATTGCCCTCACCGGCAGCATGGCGCTGTGCTGGTATCAGGATGAAATGGCACTGCTGATCCCGTTGTTCCTGGGGATCATCGCCAGCGCCCTGGCCGAGACCGATGACAGTTGGCAGGGCCGCCTCAACGCCCTGGCGGTGACGCTGGTGTGTTTCAGCATCGCCGCGCTGTCGGTAGAGTTGCTGTTCCCTTATCCCTTGATCTTCGCGGTCTCACTGGCCCTGGCCACCTTCTGCCTGACCATGCTCGGCGCCTTGGGCGAGCGCTATGGGGCGATTGCTTCGGCAACGTTGATTCTGTCGGTATACACCATGATCGGCGTGGACCAGCGCGGCGGCGCCGTCAGCGATTTCTGGCATGAACCGCTGCTGTTGGTGGCCGGTGCAGCCTGGTATGGCGCGCTGTCGGTGCTGTGGCAGGCGCTGTTTTCCAACCAGCCGGTGCAACAGAGCCTGGCGCGGTTGTTCCGTGAGCTTGGACGGTACCTCAAGCTCAAGTCATCGTTGTTCGAGCCAATCCGCCAGTTGGACGTGGAAGCGCGGCGCCTGGAACTGGCCCAGCAGAACGGTCGCGTGGTGGCGGCGCTGAATGCGGCGAAGGAAATCATCCTGCATCGCGTGGGCAATGGTCGACCCGGTTCGAAAGTCAGCCGTTACCTGAAGCTGTACTTCCTGGCCCAGGACATCCACGAACGCGCCAGCTCGTCGCACTACCCATACAACGCCCTGGCCGAGGCCTTCTTCCACAGCGACGTACTCTTCCGTTGCCAGCGCCTGCTGCGCCAGCAGGGCAAGGCCTGCCAGACCCTGGCCGAATCGATCCAGATGCGCCAACCGTTCATCTATGACGACAGCTTCGCCGAAGCCCTGGGCGACCTCAACGCGTCCCTGGAGCACCTGCGCATCCAGAGCAACCCAGCCTGGCGCGGCCTGCTGCGTTCGTTGCGCGCCCTGGCGGCCAACCTGTCGACCCTGGACCGCCTGCTCGGCGACGCCAGCAACCCCGACAGCCTGGCGGACGCCACCGACAGCAACCTGCTCGACCGCGCCCCGCGCAACCTTAAGGAAATGTGGACGCGCCTGCGCACGCAGATGACGCCGACGTCACTGCTGTTCCGCCACGCGTTGCGCCTGTCCCTGGCGCTGACCGTCGGCTACGGCATGCTGCATGCGATCCACGCGTCCCAGGGCTACTGGATCATCCTCACCACGCTGTTTGTGTGCCAGCCGAACTATGGCGCCACGCGGCGCAAGCTCGGCCAGCGGATCATCGGCACGGCCATCGGCCTGACCGTGGCCTGGGCACTGTTCGACTTGTTCCCGAGCCCCCTGGTGCAATCGATGTTCGCCATTGCTGCCGGCCTGGTGTTCTTTATCAACCGCACCACCCGCTACACCCTGGCCACCGCCGCCATCACCTTGATGGTGTTGTTCTGCTTCAACCAGGTCGGCGATGGCTACGGACTATTCCTGCCACGCCTGTTCGATACCTTGCTCGGCAGCCTGATCGCCGGCCTCGCGGTGTTCCTGTTCCTGCCGGACTGGCAAGGTCGCCGCTTGAACAAAGTGCTGGCCAATACCCTGACCTGCAACAGCATCTACCTGCGCCAGATCATGCAGCAGTACGCCGCAGGCAAGAGCGACGACCTGGCCTACCGCCTGGCCCGACGCAACGCGCACAACGCCGATGCGGCGCTGTCCACCACCCTGGCGAACATGCTGATGGAACCGGGGCACTTCCGTAAGGAAGCGGACGTGGGTTTTCGGTTCCTGGTGTTGTCGCACACTTTGCTCAGTTATTTGTCAGGGCTGGGCGCGCACCGTGAAACCCAATTGCCGGCCGAGGTGCGTGAGCATCTGATCGATGGCGCCGGCCAGACCCTGGCGGCGAGCATCGATGAGATCGCCACGGGGTTGGCCAACAAGCAGCCGATCGCGATCCAGAGCGATGCCGAAGAAGCGCTGGCGGCGGACCTGGAGCAGATGCCGGATGAGATCGATGAAGGGCAGCGGTTGGTGCAGACGCAGTTGGCGTTGATTTGCCGGCAACTGGGGCCGTTGCGCACCTTGGCGGCGCATTTGATCAAGGACACCAGCGCGGCCTGACCTGTGGCGAGCGGGCTTGCCACAAGAGGCGCCCGCTACATACCGTGCTGCTTCATCAACCGCTCATAGCTACCGTCAGCCTTCATCTTGGCAATCTCCCGATCAAACCCGGCCACGATCTGCTCATGCTCCGGGTTCTTCAGGCTGACCAGGATATGCAGGCTGTTTTCGCTCAGCGGCTGGGGCAAAAACTCCACCGCATTGCGCACCCGCGCCGACTCGCGCGACAGGTAATAGCGCGCCACATACTCATCCTCCAGCGTCAGCCGCACCCGCTGCGCCGCGAGCATGCGCACGGCCATGGCGAAGTTGTGCACCGGGACTTTCTGCAACTGCGCATCCCCATCGAACGCCGCCGAATAGGCATAGCCACGCACCACGGCGATGGGATAGTCGTGCAATTGCGCAAGGTTCTGGAATTCGATGGGATCGTCGCGGCGCTTGATAAAGCGCACACGGTTGAGCAGGTATTCACCTGAGAACTGGCCCAGTTTCGTACGGGCATCGTCGTACCAGGCGTTGATCAGCACGTCATAACGGCCGTCGCCCACCCCCATCAGCGCACGGGCCCAGGGCACTTGCTCGAAGTCACTGGCATAACCCGCACGGGCCAGGGCGGTACTGACGATATCGGTGGCCAGCCCGCCGTTGATCAAGGTGGAATCGGTAAAAGGCGGCCAGGCATCTGCCACCAGACGCAGGCGCTGCGCGAATGCCGGCTGGGCCAGCAGCAACACTCCAATCAAAGCAACGGCACGAGAGAATCGCGGCATGCTCAAAGTCCTTGGCAGGCAGGCGGTGGCCTTGGCTCAGGCGCGGCCCGAGGTTCTAACAGTAGCTCAGATTACACAAAGAAACCGGCGCCGAACGCACTCAATGATGGCAAATTGATTTCACTCACAAAAATAGTTGATTTAGACAGCGTTGCCCGCTGCGCTTACTATCCGCAACAGACATTGATAAGAGAACTGGCCATGACCGTTGAATGGGTGTGCAAACACCACGATGACCTGGGCAAGGAGCAGCTTTACGCGATCCTGCGCTTGCGCAACGAGGTGTTTGTTGTCGAGCAGAAATGTGTGTACCAGGATCTCGATGGGCAGGATTTATCGGGCGACACCCACCACCTGATGGCGTGGCAGGACGACCAACTGGTGGCGTACCTGCGCCTGCTGGACCCGGAATCCCAGGGCGGCGACGTGGTGATCGGCCGCGTGATCGTAGCGCCGGTGGCGCGCGGCACCGGGCTGGGCCATCGGATGATGGAAGAGACGCTCAAGCAGATTGCCGATACGTGGCCCGAGACACCGATATTCCTGTCAGCCCAGGCGCATTTGCAGGGGTACTACGGGCGGTATGGTTTTGTCGTGGCAGGTGAGGAGTACCTTGAGGATGATATTCCACACATCGGCATGCGAAAGGACTAGGGATAACCCAGCACCTGCTTGATCTGGCCGAGGTTCGCCTCGATCCAGCGCCGATCAATCGCGCCCCAGCTGCGAATCCGATAGTGCCCGGCATGGTTGCGGGCACCGTCTTCCTGCTCGAACTCACACACAATGTCCAGGTCGGCCAACGCCGCAATGGTGTCCTGCGCCGTACGCCGGGGCATGCCGGTGGCGTCGGTCAGGGCCGGGACGCTGCTGGCCTGGCCGCTGTCGATCAGGTAGGCCACGTACAGGCGGCGGTAGAAGCTGCTCTTGGTCTTGCTCACATCCATGGTCGGTTGCCTTGTGCGGTCAGGGTTTGCCCAGCAGGTCGCGGTACGTGAGGTACACCCGCAGGTCGAATTCCACCTGATGGTAGCCCGGCATCATGTACTCGCAGAGTTTGTAGAACGCCTTGTTGTGGTCCGACTCCTTGAAGTGTGCCAGTTCGTGCACCACGATCATGCGCAGGAACTGCGGCGCGGCCTCCTTGAACAGCGCAGCAATGCGGATCTCTTTCTTCGATTTCAGATTGCCGCCCTGTACCCGCGAGATGGTGGTGTGCAGGCCTAGGGCGCGATGAGTCAGGTCCAGGCGATTATCGAACAGCACCTTGTCGATGGCCGGCGCATTGCGCAGATGTTCCTGCTTCAAGGCCAGGGCGTAGGCGTACAGGGCCTTGTCGCTCTGCACCGCGTGGCGTTCGGGGTAACGTTGCTCCAGGTAGGCACCCAACTGGTCCTTGGCGATCAGTTGGCGCACTTGTTCCTGAAGGGCGGCGGGATAGGCCTGGAGGTATTTCAGCGCGGTCATGGGGTCTGCAACAGATTCGGATAGGCGCCAGTGTAACGAATTCAGCGCAGGCGAGCGTGGCACCAGTGTGCCACTTCCTCAGCCACCAACGGCTGCGCCGCCATCGGCCCCTGAATGAAAGGGCAGCCATTGGCCTTCAGCCATTGGGCCTGCTCCTGGGTTTCCACCCCCTCAGCCACCACCACTACATCAAAATGCCCGCACAGCTCGATAATGCTGCGCGCCATCACCTCATCCCGCGCTGAGCCTGGCAGGCGAGCGACCAATTGCGGGTCGAGCTTGAGGGTGTCGAAGGCCAGGTCGCGCAGATGCGCCAGGGAACAGTTGCCCAAGCCAAAGTCATCCAGGGCGGTGCGCACGCCGATCTGGCGCAGCAACTTGAGCTGCTTGATCGACTCTTCAAGGTTGCTCATCAGGCAGTCTTCACTGATTTCCACTTCCAGTTGCCGCCCCTGCAGCCCATGTCGCTCAAGCACCTGCTGCAGTTGGCTCGCCAGGTTGGGCATGTTGAACTGACTGCTGCTCAGGCTCACGCTCAACACCAGTTCATCATCCAAGCCGGCGTGCCAGGCCTGGAGCTGGCCGCCGACCTGCTGGTAAATCCAGGTGCTGAGTTGGCTGATCAGCCGGGCTTCTTCCAGCAACGGCAAAAACAGACCGGGCGGCACATCACCGACACTGGGGTGCTGCCAGCGCAGTAGCGCTTCCACGCCGCGCACACGTCCGTCCGCCAACGCCACCTGGGGCTGGTACACCAGGGTGAACTCCTTGTTTTGAATCGCCGTGCGCACGCCGTCTTCCAGCATCAGGCGCGAACGGGCGCGGCCGTTCATTTCCTGGTCGTAATAGCGATATTGCTGACGACCTGCGCGCTTGGCTTCGTACATGGCGATGTCCGCCGCGCGCAACAGGCCGTTAACGTCCGAACCGCAATCCGGGAACGTGGCGATACCGATACTGACACCGAGCATCACATCCAAACCGTCAACCTGCTGGCAGATAGACACCCGTTCGATCAGTTTTTCCGCAATCTTCGCCGCCTGCTCGGGGAACTCCAGTTCCAGCAGCGCGGTGAACTCATCGCCGCCCATGCGCCCGAGAATGTCGTAGGAACGCAGGCAACCCTGCAACTGCTCCGACACCCAGCGCAGCACCCGGTCGCCGGCGTCATGGCCGAGAGAATCATTGACCCGCTTGAAGCCATCAAGGTCCAGGTACAGCAGCACCAGAGACTGCTCGTTGCGCTCGCTGCGCAGCAAAATGTTCTCGGCCGCCTGGTAAAACCCGCGCCGGTTCAACAGCCCGGTCAGCGGGTCGGTGACTGCCTGGAACTCCAATTGTTGATGCAGGTGACGCACTTCGGACATGTCCAGCACGGTCACCACCATGGCCTTCTGTTCGGCCGGCAGCGGCGCACACGACAACGCCACCGGCACCTGCTGGCCGCGGCTGGTACGCAGGATCGCATCGTGCAAGCGCCAGGTCTGGCCCTGGCGGTAAGCGAGGTACATCTCGAACCCCAGCCAGGCCGGCACATGGGGTTTTTGCAGGAAGCTCAGGAAACTCTCGCCTCGCAACTCGGCCATGGTAGCGTTCAGCAGTCGCGAAATGGCCGGGTTGGCATACTCGATCACACTGCCCTCGCCCACCACCAGAATGCCTTCGGCGGCGTTGTCCAACACCGAGGCATTGAACGCCCGTGCGGACTCCAGCTCATGAGTCAGGCGCTGCAAGGCCCGGCGATTGCGCTGATGCTCCAGCAACGCCTGGACCTTGGGTTTGAGGATATGCGGGTCGAACGGTTTGAACAGGTAATCGATGGCGCCACTGGCATAGCCTTCGAGTACTGCGGCGGGCGACTGGGCATTGGCGGTGAGGAAAATGATCGGGGTCATGCGCGTGCGCTGGCTGCCACGCATCAGGCGCGCCACCTCGAAGCCGTCCATGCCGGGCATCTTCACATCCAGCAGCACCAGGTCGACTTCGTGCTTGAGCAACTTCTCGAGGGCTTCCACACCGGACGCGGCGGTCACCACATGCCAGTCTTCACGCTGTAACAGCGCTCGCATGCTGAGCAGGTTCTCTGGGTAGTCATCGACCACAAGAAGAACCGAATGACCATCGCCGTGGTGTGGAGCGCATTCCATGCTACGTCTCTTCCTTAGGACTACTCCGGTCATTTCTGACAGAAAACCCGGACAAACACTGAGGCCTCACTCTAGCCCCGGTTCAGAAAAAGCAGAAGTAACCTCAGTGCCATCATTGCGCCAAAGTTCAGGAAGCCGACTAACGGTCAATCGCTACAAGCCACGAACCACGGGAAACATGGCTTTTTGGCATTCCTTTGGCGCCAATAAGTTGCCAGCAATGATTTAACAAGACGGTTAACACCACCTATAAAGAACCTGTCTGGCCCAAGGGCCATAGCCTACACCCCTCTGTAAAAAGGCCTACGCCATGATCGACCTATCCACCTGGAACCTCAGCATCCCTGTCGGCTCTCCACCCGCGACCATCGAAACCCCCAGATTGATGAGCGGCTTCAACGACCAATATTTCCAGGCCGAAGGCAGCAACGTCCAATTCTGGACCCCGGTCACCGGCACCCGTACCGAAAACGCCATTTACCCGCGCAGTGAATTGCGCGAGACCTACGCCGATGGCCGCCTGCGCAACTGGACCTATCCGGATGCGGACAACTTCCTGCGTGCCACTCTGGCCGTCAATCAAGTGCCGTCCTCCGGCAAAATCGTGATCGGGCAGATTCACGCCTATGACAGCCAGAAACCACTGATCAAGCTGGAGTATCAATTCAAGGAGAAGACCCAGACCGGCAACATCGTCGCCAAGGTGCGCATGCGCCCGGATGAAGATGAAGGCCGGGTGATCACCGTGGCATCTAATGTGCCGCTGGAAAAAACCTTCACCTATGTGATCAACCTCAACAAGGCTGGGCTGCTCAGTGTGTATGCGGCGGACGGCGAGTGGAACGAACGCATCGGCGCGGCGTGGGGCGCCAAGCCGTTGTATTTCAAGGCGGGAGCGTATGTGCAGGACAACAGTGGCGACAGCAAGGAAGGGGCGCGGGTGACGTTTGCCAAGTTGGATATTGATCACGAGTAAGATTACTTCAATCATCCCCCGCTACGGCGGGGGAATGATTACTTGGATATAACGAACTTCGACGATCGTCTTACCCCTATAGCAAAACAGCATAAAAAAATAGTATTTCTTGCAGTGCGCACCCTAGCGCACATCTCATAAAATCATGTGCGTCCGACTCATGTACCCATTCAGGAGTTAAACACATGCCAACGATAGCCACCATTAACCAACCTGCCGTCTCGGGGTTTGGCGCCGGGTCGCAACCAAAAATATACAATGCCACCCCACCTGGTTCTTTTGCGACGCCGCCCCAAAACATGCCAGTTGTCACCAGGCCCTTCAGGTATCTCGTCTTGTCGCACTTTTTGAGCAACAACACCAGGATAGGCGATGTGCTGACTTATTACTGCTACCCTGTGCCGTCCGCAGGTCTTCCTACGATGTTTCTGGAACAAATAACTCTTACTGCCGCGCTGCTACAAATTTACATCAACAATAAACGCGAACATTTTGAGAAGGAAATACCCTGCTACCTTCCAAACCCAGGAGTCTATGATGTTTACTGGGAGCTTGAAAATGCATCTCAAACATATACGGAGATCGGACAGAACCTGAGATTTACAGTTGTATAACTAGAGTAATTACTAAGATGGCTTATCCAATACCTGAAAAACTATTGCGTTACCCACGATGAAAAACTGTTCACTGCCCTTAGAAAATACTTTACACCTATAAGAAACCCGCATTTCTGCGGGTTTTTTTGGCGCTATTGGCTTAGTTCACCTTAGCGTTCAACTCACCTTTCAAATACCGCTGATACATCGCTTCCAACGAGATCGGCTTGATCTTCGAAGCATTGCCGGCAGTACCGAAGGCCTCGTAGCGAGCGATACACACATCACGCATCGCGGTCACGGTCGCACCGAAGAACTTACGTGGGTCGAACTCGCTCGGGTTGGTGGCCATCAGGCGACGCATCGCACCGGTGGACGCCAGACGCAGGTCGGTATCGATGTTGACCTTGCGCACGCCGTACTTGATGCCTTCGACGATTTCTTCAACCGGCACGCCGTAGGTTTCTTTGATGTCACCGCCGTACTGGTTGATGATCGCCAGCCACTCTTGCGGCACCGAGGAAGAACCGTGCATCACCAGGTGGGTGTTGGGGATGCGCTTGTGGATTTCCTTGATGCGGTCGATGGCCAGCACGTCGCCAGTAGGTGGCTTGGTGAACTTGTAGGCGCCGTGGCTGGTGCCGATGGCGATGGCCAGGGCGTCGACTTGGGTCTTTTTCACGAAGTCGGCGGCTTCTTCCGGATCGGTCAGCATTTGGCTGTGATCCAGCACGCCTTCGGCACCGATGCCGTCTTCTTCGCCGGCCATGCCGGTTTCCAGGGAACCCAGGCAGCCCAGTTCGCCTTCAACAGACACGCCGCAGGCGTGGGCCATGGCTACGGTTTGCTGCGTGACGCGCACGTTGTATTCGTAGTCGGTCGGGGTCTTGCCGTCTTCGCCGAGGGAGCCGTCCATCATCACCGAGCTGAAGCCCAGTTGGATGGAGCGCTGGCACACGTCAGGGCTGGTACCGTGGTCCTGGTGCATGCACACCGGGATATGCGGGAATTCTTCGATTGCGGCGAGGATCAGGTGACGCAGGAACGGCGCGCCGGCGTATTTGCGGGCTCCGGCCGAAGCCTGGACGATCACGGGGGAGTCGGTCTTGTCAGCGGCTTCCATGATGGCGCGCATCTGCTCAAGGTTGTTGACGTTAAAGGCTGGGACGCCGTAGCCGAACTCGGCTGCGTGGTCCAGCATTTGACGCATGCTGATAAGTGCCATTGTGTTGTCTCTCCCGGTCGAGGGTCGTTAATCGTGCAAGCCTGCCGTAGCGGCGGCTGCTATTCAAGTTATTGCAGGTCAGGGTTTGCATGCCTGACTTGCTGAATCGTTATTGCTGACTCAGAACCCAATTTGGAACCGAATCTAATGTGGGAGGGGGCTTGCCCCCGATCGCGGTGGATCAGTCAAATGACTCATCACTGACAGACTGCTATCGGGGGCAAGCCCCCTCCCACATTTGGACCTCATTTGTCTTGAGATCGTGGTCTTACTGCGCTTTGCAGCCGCGCCCAATCAAATCATCGGTGGCAACCCAGTAAACCAGGCCTTCCTCACCTTTTGTGTGAAACGCCAATTGGTCGTTGGCATACAGTACGCCCGAGGCGGCAACGTCCTGTTTGAGGCGGTAGACCTGGTCGGAACCGCCGAGGCGTACATCCACCTCGGATTTAGCCGGGTTGGCAAAGCGCCAGTTGACCTCGGCCTTGCTGTCGCAGGTCCAGGTGGTCCACTTGTCGGCCGTTTCGGCCTTGCCGTTGAACATGTTCATGCTGCAGCCGGCCAACAAGGCCAGGGCTGCCAGGGCGAAAACGCCTTTCATTGCCAATCCTCACAGGGCGACCATGGCCGCCGCTGCTGTCGGTTAGTTGATCAGACCCGTCAAGGGCAACCCTGTTCCTGACCGTTGGGCGCGGAGTCGTATTTCTCCAGCCGTTCATTGCCGATGCGCTTGTTGATCACCGGCATGGTTTCGGCTTGCCAGTCGGCCTGGTAGCAGCTCTTTTTCTGCCCGGAGGCAGGTTCATCTGCCGCAGACTTCGCGTTCGGCGTGCTGCCGCAGCCGGCCAACAGGCCCGCTGCGATCACCAATGCCAACGATTTGATCATGGGAATACTCCTTTTCCGGATCACGAGCCTCAGCCTTTGGCTCGGGTTTCCAGCACTTCAACGGCCGGCAGTACCTTGCCCTCGACGAATTCGAGGAACGCACCGCCACCGGTAGAAATGTAGGAGATCTGCTCAGCAACGCCATATTTATCGATCGCCGCCAACGTGTCGCCGCCACCAGCGATGGAGAAGGCCGAGCTTTCGGCAATGGCGTTGGCCAGCACTTTGGTGCCGTTGCCGAACTGGTCGAATTCAAACACACCAACCGGGCCGTTCCACAGGATGGTCTGCGAAGCTTTCAGCAATTGAGCGAAGTTGGCCGCTGTTTGCGGGCCGATATCCAGGATCATGTCGTCGGCGGCCACGTCAGCGATCAGCTTGACGGTGGCTTCGGCGCTTTCGGCGAATTCCTTGGCCACTACCACGTCCACCGGCAGCGGAACGCTGACTTTGGCGGCGATGGCACGGGCCGTGTCGAGCAGGTCTGGCTCGTAGAGGGACTTGCCTACCGGGTGACCGGCGGCCGCCAGGAAGGTGTTGGCAATGCCGCCGCCGACGATCAGCTGGTTGCAGATCTGGCTCAGGCTGTTGAGCACGTCCAGCTTGGTCGACACCTTGGAACCAGCGACGATGGCCGCCATAGGTTGGGCCGGCGCGCCCAGGGCCTTGCCCAGTGCGTCCAGTTCAGCGGCCAACAGTGGGCCAGCCGCAGCGACCTTGGCGTATTTGGCTACGCCGTGGGTGGAACCTTCGGCGCGGTGGGCGGTGCCGAAGGCGTCCATCACGAACACGTCGCACAGTGCCGCATATTGCTGGGCCAGTTCATCACTGTTCTTTTTCTCGCCCTTGTTGAAGCGCACGTTTTCGAACAGCACGATGTCGCCGGCCTTCACGTCCACACCACCCAGGTAGTCAGCCACCAGCGGCACGTCGCGGCCCAGGGCTTTGCTCAGGTAGTCGGCCACAGGCTTGAGGCTGTTTTCGGCGGAGAACTCACCTTCGGTCGGGCGACCCAGGTGGGAGCAGACCATCACGGCCGCGCCTTTTTCCAGGGCCAGCTTGATGGTCGGCAGCGAAGCCAGGATTCGCGCATCGCTGGTGACTACACCGTCCTTGACTGGGACGTTGAGGTCTTCGCGGATCAGTACGCGCTTACCTTGCAGATCGAGGTCGGTCATCTTCAACACGGTCATGGGTCGCAGTTCCTGAATTACTGTTGATGAGGTTGTTTAGAGGCGATGTGCAGATAATGTTCCGCAACATCCAGCATTCGGTTGGCAAAACCCCATTCGTTGTCGAACCAGGCCAGGATGTTCACCAGCCTCGGGCCGGAAACGCGGGTCTGGCTGGCATCGACAATCGCCGAATGCGGGTCATGGTTGAAATCACAACTGGCGTGGGGCAACTCGGTGTAGGCCAGCAAGCCTTTGAGCGGGCCGCTGGTGGCGGCATCGCGCAGGATCCGGTTGACCTCCGTCGCGTCAGTATCACTGACGGTCTGCATGGTGATGTCCAGGCAGGACACGTTCACCGTCGGCACCCGTACGGCTTTGGCCTGGATTCGCCCGGCAAGTTCCGGCAGCAGTCGCTCGATCCCACGGGCCAGGCCGGTGGACACCGGAATCACAGACTGGAACGCAGAGCGCGTACGGCGTAGGTCCTCGTGGTGATAGGCGTCGATTACCGGCTGGTCGTTCATCGCCGAGTGAATCGTGGTGATCGACACATAGTCCAGGCCGATCGCCTGATCCAGCAAGCGCAACAGCGGCACGCTGCAGTTGGTGGTACAGGAGGCGTTGGACACCAGCCGCTCATCGCCGGTCAGGCAATCCTGGTTGATGCCATAGACGATGGTAGCGTCGACGTCCGCCTCGCTGGCCATCGGCTGGGAGAACAGCACACGTGGCGCGCCGGCGTCGAGAAAACGCTGGCCGTCGGCACGGGTGTGGTAGACACCGGAACATTCCAGCACCAGGTCGACGCCCAATGCTTTCCAGTCGATGCCTTCGGGGGTGGCACTGCGCAACACCTGCACGCAGGTGCCATTAATATGCAGACAGTCGCTCTCGACCCGCACTTCGCCGGGGAAGCGGCCGTGGGTGGAGTCAAAGCGTGTCAGGTATTCGATGCTGGCCATGTCAGCCAGGTCGTTGATTGCAACAATTTCAAACCCGGCCGCCGCCCCTCGCTCGAACAGAGCACGCAAGACGCAACGACCAATGCGGCCGTAGCCGTTGAGTGCAACTTTGTAGGGACGCGGTTGAGGCATGGGGTTCTCGATCAAGGTGAGTTCGGTGTTGAAAGCACCATCGCTATCGCGGGCAAGCCCGCTCCCACATTAGACCGCGATCCAAATGTAGGAGCGGGCTTGCCCGCGATGGCGCCAGTACAGACAACGCAGACTGACTTAGTCTTCCAGCAGCTCTTCAGCCTGGCCCAGGATGTTTTCCAGGGTGAAGCCGAACTCTTCGAACAACGCTGGCGCCGGCGCCGACTCACCGTAGGTGGTCATGCCGATCACGCGGCCTTCCAGGCCCACGTACTTGTACCAGTAGTCGGCGTGAGCCGCTTCGATGGCGATACGCGCGCTGACCTGCAACGGCAATACCGACTGCTTGTAGCCGGCGTCCTGGGCTTCGAACACGCTGGTGCAAGGCATCGACACCACGCGCACGTTGCGGCCCTGGGCGGTCAGCTTGTCGTACGCCTGCACGGTCAGGCCCACTTCGGAACCGGTGGAGATCAGGATCAGTTCCGGCTCGCCGATGCAGTCCTTGAGCACGTAGCCGCCACGGCTGATGTCGGCGATCTGCGCGTCGGTACGCACCTGGTGCTGCAAGTTCTGACGCGAGAAGATCAGCGCCGATGGGCCGTCCTTGCGCTCGATGGCGTGCTTCCAGGCCACGGCGGATTCCACCGCGTCGGCTGGGCGCCAGCAATCCAGGTTCGGTGTGGTACGCAGGCTGGTCAGTTGCTCGACCGGCTGGTGCGTCGGGCCGTCTTCGCCCAGGCCGATGGAGTCATGGGTGTACACGTGGATCACGCGTTTCTTCATCAGCGCAGCCATGCGTACGGCGTTGCGGGCGTATTCCATGAACATCAGGAAGGTCGCGCCGTAAGGCACCAGGCCGCCGTGCAGCGACACGCCGTTCATGATGGCGCTCATGCCGAACTCACGCACGCCGTAGTACATGTAGTTGCCGCTGGCGTCTTCCGCCGAGACACCTTTGCAGCCTTTCCACAGGGTCAGGTTGGAACCGGCCAGGTCAGCCGAACCGCCGAGGATCTCTGGCAGCAACGGACCGAAGGCGTTCAGGGTGTTCTGGCTGGCTTTGCGGCTGGCGATGGTCTCGCCCTTGGCCGCGACTTCGGCGATGTAGGCCGAGGCTTTTTCCGAGAAGTCGGCAGGCAGGTCGCCGGCCAGACGACGCACCAGCTCGTTGGCCAGCTCAGGGAACTCGGCGGAGTAGGCCGCGAAGCGCTGGTCCCACTCGGCTTCGGTGGCCAGGCCTTTTTCCTTGGCGTTCCACTCAGCGTAGATGTCAGCCGGGATTTCGAACGGGCCGTGGTTCCACTTCAGGGCCTCACGGGTCAGGGCGATTTCCGCGTCACCCAGTGGGGCGCCGTGGCAGTCTTCTTTACCCTGCTTGTTCGGCGAACCGAAGCCAATGGTGGTCTTGCAGCAGATCAGGGTCGGCTGCGCGCTCTTGCGGGCGGTATCGATGGCGGTCTTGATCTCTTCCGGATCGTGACCGTCGACATTGCGGATCACCTGCCAGTTATAGGCTTCGAAACGCTTCGGGGTGTCGTCGGTGAACCAGCCTTCGACTTCGCCGTCGATGGAGATGCCGTTGTCGTCGTAGAAGGCAATCAACTTGCCCAGGCCCAGGGTGCCGGCCAGGGACGCGACTTCATGGGAAATGCCTTCCATCATGCAGCCATCACCCAGGAATACGTAGGTGTGGTGGTCGACGATGTCGTGGCCAGGGCGGTTGAACTGCGCGCCCAGGACTTTTTCAGCCAGCGCGAAGCCTACGGCGTTGGCCAGGCCTTGGCCCAGGGGACCGGTGGTGGTCTCGACGCCTGGGGTGTAGCCGAATTCCGGGTGGCCCGGGGTGCGACTGTGCAGCTGGCGGAAGCTCTTGAGGTCGTCGATGGTGACGTCGTAGCCGGTCAGGTGCAGCAGCGAGTAGATCAGCATCGAGCCATGGCCGTTGGACAGCACGAAGCGGTCACGGTCGGCGAACGACGGGTTGCTCGGGTTGTGTTTCAGGTAGTCACGCCAAAGTACTTCGGCGATATCCGCCATGCCCATCGGGGCACCGGGATGGCCGCTGTTGGCTTTTTGCACGGCATCCATGCTGAGGGCACGAATGGCGTTGGCACGCTCACGACGGCTGGGCATCGCTGATCTCCTGAGGTTTGAATATAAAAGAAACGGAAAAAAGGACCGGCATTTTCCCTCAGCCACCGCCTGCGGGCAATGACAGATAGTCACTTGAGGAGGTTTTTCCTGTGCTTTGGGCGTCAATACCTTGCAGAACCCTTCAAGCTTTTCGCCTAAAGGTTATAGCGACTGCTTATAACCGCCACTTATCGACCAATATCAAAACTTTTTGATATTGGCCTTGCGGGGATGCCCACCCGTCACTAGACTGCTGGCCTTATGAATATACCCATGCCCTCACTGCGCCCCGACGACGGCGATGAACTGGCAGCCTTGTGCAAGGCCGCTGGCGACCCGTTGCGTCTGAACGTGTTGCGCGCACTGGCCAACGACTCCTTTGGCGTACTGGAGCTGGCGCAGATCTTCGCCATCGGTCAGTCCGGCATGAGCCATCACCTGAAGGTATTGGCCCAGGCCGAGCTGGTGGCGACCCGCCGTGAAGGCAATGCGATTTTCTATCGGCGCGCCCTGCCCCACACCGAACTGCTGGGCGGCAAGCTGCACACCGCGCTGCTCGAAGAGGTGGACAACCTGAGCCTGCCGTTTGATGTGCAATCGCGCATCGGCCAGGTCCACGGGCAGCGCGCCGCCGCCAGCCAGGACTTTTTCGCGCGGGTAGCAGAGAAGTTTCGCGCCCAGCAGGACCTGATCGCTGGCCTGGCTCAATACCGCGACAGCGTACTGGCGCTGCTGGACAAGCTGAGCTTCAGCGACGAGGCCACAGCGCTGGAAGTCGGACCGGGCGATGGCGGTTTCCTGCCGGAACTGGCGCGGCGGTTTCACCAGGTCACGGCGCTGGACAACAGCCCGGCGATGCTCGACCTGGCACGCCAGCTCTGCGAGCGCGAGTCGCTGGGCAATGTCCGCCTGCAACTGGCCGACGCACTGAGCAGCACGACAATCAAGGCCGACTGCGTGGTGCTGAATATGGTCTTGCACCATTTCGCCGCCCCCGCCGAGGCCCTCAAGCAAATGGCCGGGCTGCTGCACCCCGGCGGTAGCCTGCTGGTTACGGATTTATGCAGCCACAACCAGAATTGGGCCAGGGAGGCCTGCGGTGATCTCTGGTTGGGTTTTGAACAGGATGAACTGGCCCGTTGGGCCACCGCTGCGGGACTCGTTCCCGGGGATAGCCTCTATGTAGGTTTACGCAATGGTTTCCAGATCCAGGTCCGCCATTTTCAGCGGCCGGCTGGCGACACTCACCATCGGTAAATATCAGGAAAACATCGAGATGAGCGAATACTCCCTTTTCACCTCCGAGTCCGTGTCTGAAGGGCATCCGGACAAAATCGCCGACCAGATTTCTGATGCGGTGCTGGACGCCATCATTGCTGAAGACAAGTTCGCCCGTGTGGCGTGCGAGACCCTGGTGAAAACCGGTGTAGCGATCATCGCTGGCGAAGTGACCACCACCGCCTGGGTTGACCTGGAGCAGCTGGTTCGTGATGTGATCACCGACATCGGCTACAACAGTTCCGACGTCGGCTTCGACGGTGCGACCTGCGGCGTGATGAACATCATCGGCAAGCAGTCCCCGGACATCAACCAGGGTGTAGACCGCGCCAAGCCGGAAGACCAGGGCGCCGGCGACCAGGGCCTGATGTTCGGCTACGCCAGCAACGAAACCGACGTGTTGATGCCAGCACCGATCACCTTCTCGCACCAGCTTGTGCAGCGTCAGGCAGAAGCCCGCAAATCCGGCCTGCTGCCGTGGCTGCGCCCTGACGCCAAGTCCCAGGTGACCTGCCGTTACGAAGGCGGCAAGGTCGTGGGTATCGACGCGGTTGTACTGTCGACCCAGCACAACCCTGACGTGTCCTACGCCGACCTGCGCGAAGGCGTGATGGAGCTGATCGTCAAGCACGTGCTGCCGGCCGAACTGCTGAGCAAGGACACCCAGTTCCACATCAACCCGACAGGCCAGTTCATCATCGGTGGCCCGGTAGGCGACTGCGGCCTGACCGGTCGCAAGATCATCGTCGACAGCTACGGCGGCATGGCCCGTCACGGCGGCGGCGCGTTCTCGGGTAAAGACCCGTCCAAGGTTGACCGCTCGGCAGCCTACGCGGGTCGTTACGTGGCGAAGAATATCGTCGCGGCCGGCCTGGCCGAGCGCTGCGAGATCCAGGTTTCCTACGCTATCGGCGTGGCCCAGCCTACGTCGATCTCGCTGAATACCTTCGGCACCGGCAAGATCAGCGACGATAAGATCGTCAAGCTGGTGCGTGAGGTCTTCGACCTGCGCCCTTACGCGATCACCACCATGCTCGACCTGCTGCACCCGATGTACCAGGAAACCGCAGCGTACGGCCACTTCGGCCGTACCCCTGCGCAGAGGACTGTCGGCGACGACACCTTCACCACCTTCACCTGGGAAAAAACCGACCGCGCCAACGACCTGCGTACCGCCGCCGGCCTGTAAACGCTCAAGGTGCACAAAAGCCCCGCCAGGTTCGCCTGGCGGGGCTTTTTATTGCATCGCACTTTGCGCAACCCCCCTCACACTTTTTGGATCCAAAGCTTGCAGGCCCAATGATGGCCCTCTAGAATCCGCGCCCTCTCGGGCCTCTCACCTTATTTGGATATTGCCCTGCGCCAGCCCGGGAGTTCCAAGCGCGCAGGCAATCGAACATTGAGGTTTTTCATGCGCATCTCCACGCTCGCCCCTGCCGCCCTTCTGCTCAGCCTGTTCGCCCTGCCGGTCCACGCCGCCGACCTGAGCGCACTGAGCGGTGCCCTGAGCTCGCAGCTCGGTGGCGGCAATTCCGGCGACTGCCAGAAGCAAGCCGCAGACCTGCAAACCAGGATCGATGCAGCCGAAGCCCAGAAGGACACCTTGAAAGTGAAGGCCTTCAAAGCCGCTCAAGACCAGATCAACAAAGGCTGTGACAAACTTTCCGAAGCGCAGGCCAAAGCCGATGCCAAGCAACAAACACAGGAAGCCAAGGCTGATAAACCTGACGCGGTGAAAGCCCTGGGCGGCCTGTTCAAGTAAACAGAAACACCCGGTAAAAAGCCCCGCGCTGTCGGGGCTTTTTTGTGGCCGCAGGGTTCCATTAGGCTGGGCACCCTTTTCGAGCAAGGATGCTCATGATGCGCCTACCGATAGCCCTTTTACTCAGTATTTTATCGTTCAGCCTGTGGGCCGAAGATTGCCCCGACGATGCTCGGGCACAGGTCAGCACCCTGGCCGAACAACTCCGCCAGTGGGATGACAGCTACCACCGGCTCGGCCAATCCCCTGTGAGCGATGAGCTCTACGACCAGGCCCGCCAGCGACTGGCCCACTGGCGCCAGTGTTTCCCCGACACCCCTTTGACGCCCGACAACCCACTGGCGAGCGCACGCGGTACCCGGCCGCATCCCGTTGCCCATACCGGCATGGAGAAACTGCTGGATGAACAGGCAGTCGCTGCCTGGCTGGTCAACCGCGAGGATGTCTGGATTCAACCGAAGGTGGACGGTGTGGCGGTGACCCTGGTGTATCGCAAGGGGCGCCTGAGCCAAGTCATCAGCCGCGGCGATGGAGCAAGGGGTCACGACTGGTCTGCCTCAGCGCGCAAAATCCCCGGCATAGTCCAGCAGTTGCCCGAGCCCATTGATCTCGTATTGCAAGGCGAACTCTATTGGCACCTCGGCGACCATGTGCAGTCGGCAAATGGCGGGCTCAATGCCCGCAGCAAGGTAGCCGGGTTGATGAACCGCAAGCAATTGAGCGACAGCGACGCCGCAGGCATTGGCCTGTTCGTCTGGGCTTGGCCGAAAGGGCCGGCGACATTTACCGAACGCCTCGCCACACTGGCACGCTGGGGCTTCACCGATAGCCAACGCTACAGCCATCCCATTCGAAACATCACCGATGCCTCGCATTGGCGCACCTATTGGTACAACCATCCATTGCCGTTCGCCAGCGATGGCGTGGTGCTGCACCAGGCGCAGCGCGCACCCGCCGAACGCTGGCAGGTTAATGCGCCGTATTGGGCAGTCGCCTGGAAGTACCCAGCGGCCAAGGCGTTGGCACTGGTGCGCAACGTTGAGTTCAAGGTCGGACGCACCGGACGCATCACCCCTATGCTGGAACTGGAGCCGGTACGCTTGGACGACCGGAAAATCAGCCGGGTAAGTGTCGGCTCATTGGTACGCTGGCAAGCGTTGGATATCCGACCTGGCGACCAGGTCGCGGTCAGCCTGGCGGGCCAGGTTATTCCTCGGTTGGACGCGGTCATTTTGCGCAATACCACCAGGGTGGACCTGCCAGTGCCCAACCCTGCCAAATTCCATGCGCTGAGCTGCTGGCAACTGGACCCCGATTGCGAGGAACAATTACTGGCACGCCTTACCTGGCTCAGCGGCAACCAGGGCCTCGCGTTGCCACACGTAGGTCGTGAAACCTGGAACGTATTGATCCAGGCCGGTCTAATCGCAGGCTTTCTCGATTGGTTAACCCTGGACGCGGCAGAGCTTGCTAACATTGATGGCTTCGGTGATCGCAGCCGCGAACGCCTACTCGAAAGCCTTCACAGCGCTCGGCAGCGGCCCTTTGCACAATGGCTCAAGGCCCTGGGTGTACCGCCTGCGGCACGTAACAACCTGGAGGGCGACTGGCAGACGCTGGTCGCCAGAGACACCCAGGCCTGGCTGAACATTGATGGCATCGGCCCGGGCCGCGCAGCGCAATTGAGCGCTTTTTTTCGCGACCCGCATGTACAGGCCTTGGCTGAAACATTACGCATGGCGGGGATAGACGGGTTTTGAACCCCGCTGCCCCTCGCCATCAGATTGCGACTTTGGAGCCCCACATGAAATTTCTAATCCCTTTTGCCTTGCTGACCGTCGCAAGCTTCATGACCACACCGTTGCTGGCCGCTGAACAAGCCGCTCCCCTCACCGGCTGCGCCGCCAAACGCCAAGCCATCAGCACCCAGATCGAACAAGCCAAGGCCCACGGCAACAGCGCGCAACAAGCCGGCCTGGAAAAAGCCCTGAGTGAAGTCACCGCCAACTGCACCGACGCGTCCCTGAAGAAGGAGCGTGAAAACAAGGTACTCGACGCCAAGCACGAAGTCAGCCGCCGTCAGGCCGACCTCGACAAGGCCATGAAAAAAGGCGACGCGGACAAGATCAACAAGCGTAAGGACAAGCTCGCCGAGTCCCGCAAGGAATTGCAGGACGCGGTGGAAGAACTCGACCAGTAAAACCGGTCAGTGGTCCCGGAACTGTTTATGGCAGGCGCTGCAGGCATCTTCGACTTTCTGCACGGCCGGCCCCAGGTTACTGGCCTTGTAGGGCTGCACCTGGCTGGCGGTCACCAATTCGCCGGTGGCCGCTTCAAGGTTGCGGGCCAGTTGCTGGAATTGCGCCTGTTTCTGCCAGACATCGTCCTTGGCGCTGGTGTTATCTTCTTCGCGCACGCTTGGGAAATGTTTCCAAGGCTCATGGGACAAGGCGTCGAGCTTGACCGCACCCTCGGCAAACTTGGCGCCGTCGAACGGGATGCGCCCGCGCAACATGCCGCCCAGGTCTTCGCCGGTCTTGAGCATCTGTTTGAAGATTGCCTTGCGCTGGCCCAGCGGCGAATTCGGATCAACACCGCCGCAGGCGGACAGGGCCAGGCAGGCCAGCAGTACAACAGTCAGTCGTTTAAAAGTCATGGTGGCTTCGAGGTCACGGGAAACGGCGGCCAGTATCCTCGCCCCACCCACAAAGACCAATAGCCCTATTAATAATAAGGGTTGCCCGAAGGTGTTACAGCGCGGGCAATCGCTTCAGGAAGTGTTTGTATGTATGTCATGTCGAAACCCTGGAGCCGCCGCCTGGCGTGGGCTCTGCCGATAATCGTGCTGCTGGCCGGCTGCGATGCGGGTAAAGAAGCAGCCAAAGATGAAACTTCCAAGCCTCACGCCGTCGCGACCTATGTCAGCGCGCCGTGGGAAGCGCTACCCGCAGTATCCGACAACGATTTGCTGGCCGGTTTCGAATCCTGGCGCAGCGCCTGCCAACGCCTCAAGGCCGACCCGATCTGGGGCGCGACCTGCGCAGCCGCCGCTACGGTGCCCGCCAATGCCGTGGCCGTGCGCGGGTTTCTCAAGGAGCGCCTGGATGTGTTCGGCCTGCGTTCGGCCGACAACACCCCGAACGGCTTGATCACCGGTTACTACGAGCCGGTCTACCCCGGCAGCCTGACCAAAACCGCCAAAGCCAATGTGCCGGTGTATGGCGTACCGGACGACCTGATCATCGTTAACCTGGAAAGCATCTACCCCGAACTCAAGGGCAAACGCCTGCGCGGTCGCCTGGAAGGTCGCGTACTCAAGCCCTACGACGACGCCAGCGCCATCAATGGCCAGGGCTCCACGGCCAAACCGATTGCCTGGCTGACTGACCCGATGGACCTGCAATTCCTGCAAATCCAGGGCTCAGGCCGGATCCAACTGGCCGGAGGGCGCCAACTGCGCGTCGGTTATGGTGACCAGAATGGCTACCCCTATCGCCCCATCGGCCGCTGGTTGGTGGAGCAAGGGCAGTTGAAGAAAGAAGATGTGACCATGGGCGCCATCAGCGCCTGGGCCAAGGCCAACCCGCAGCGCATCCCGGAACTGCTGGCGAGCAACCCCAGCTACGTCTTCTTCAGCGCCCGCCCCGACAGTAACGAAGGCCCGCGCGGTTCGCTGAACGTGCCGTTGACCGCAGGCTACAGTGTGGCGGTGGATCGCAAGGTGATTCCACTGGGCAGCCTGCTGTGGCTATCGACTTCCAAACCGGACGGTTCACCTATCACAAGGCCCGTCGCCGCCCAGGACACCGGCGGTGCGATCACGGGCGAAGTGCGCGCGGACCTGTTCTGGGGCACCGGCGACGCAGCGGGAGAATTGGCGGGCAACATGAAACAGCAGGGGCAGATCTGGATGCTGTGGCCCAAGGGCGCAGCACTGCCGCATGTACCGGATGCACCTAGCGGGACGTGAAAGCGGTCTGTCCAACTTGGTTCATTGGGGTGAGCGGGCTTGCCAGTGGGCAGGCTTGTTGTGGCAAGCGCGCTTACCACAACAAGCCCACACCCAAGGAATCGGCTTCAACCGTCAGATCGAGACAAAGAAGAAACTCGCAATCAACGCCATCCCCACAAACCACACCAGCGAACGCAGCATCGCCCAGTCCGCCAGGTAACAGATGATGTACAGCAGGCGGCTGGTGATAAACAGCACAGCCAGCACATTGATGGTCACCAATTCGGCCGTACCGGCCAGGTGCGCGATGATCACTGCAGCCGCAAACGCTGGCGTGACTTCAAAGCTGTTGAGCTGCGCACTATGCGCACGCTTGGCAAACCCTTCGAGGGTGTCCAGGAACGTCCGGGGGTCGTGGTTCTGCCGTGGCCCGAACTTACCACCACTGAACTTGGCCACGCCTGTACACAGATAAGGCAGGAAAATTGCGATCAACACACACCAGAAGGCCACCGTCATCACTGATTCCTTTTTTAATTTTGTTTTAAGTTTTAAACAGAAATTAGAGTTTTAGCACTAAACCTGTAAAACCGCACACACCGCTATGAACCGCCACGTCCGGAAAGGTTCTATCGGTGATTTGTCCCCACCCCTGCAACATCGTGCCGCTGTTGCGGTCCATCCCCCATCAACGCTCTCTCCCCATCTTCCAAGGACCCCGGATGCTTGAACTTGTCGCCGCCTTCATTTGCCTCACCACCCTGCTCACCTACGTGAACTTTCGCTTTATCGGCCTGCCACCCACCATCGGCGTGATGGTCACGGCGCTAGTGTTTTCACTGATCCTGCAAGGCTTGAGTTTTCTCGGCTACCCCGGTCTTGAGGAACGCATCCAGCAACTGATCGGCCAGATCGACTTCGGCGATTTGTTGATGAACTGGATGCTCTCGTTCCTGCTGTTCGCCGGCGCCTTGCACGTCAACCTGAACGACCTGCGCAGCTACCGCTGGCCCATCGGCCTGCTGGCGACCTTCGGCGTGCTGATCGCCACCGTAGTGATCGGCAGCCTGGCGTATTACATCTTTGCCTTGTTTGGCTGGCATCTGAGCTTCCTCTACTGCCTGCTGTTCGGTGCACTGATTTCCCCCACCGACCCGATTGCGGTGCTGGGCGTACTGCGTACCGCCAATGCCTCCAAACCCCTGAAAACCACCATCGTCGGCGAGTCGCTGTTCAATGACGGCACGGCAGTCGTGGTGTTTACCGTACTGCTGGGGATCGCACAGTTGGGCGAGACGCCCACCGTGGGCGCTACCGCCATGCTGTTTGCCCATGAGGCCATCGGCGGCGTGGTGTTCGGTGGCCTGATCGGCTACCTCGTTTACCTGATGATCAAGAGTATCGAGCAGCACCAGATCGAAGTGATGCTGACCCTGGCTCTGGTCATCGGCGGCTCGGCAATGGCCACCGAACTGCACGTCTCGGCACCGATCGCGATGGTGGTCGCCGGCCTGATCATCGGCAACCTGGGGCGCAAGCTGGCAATGAACGACATGACCCGTCGCTACCTCGACGGCTTCTGGGAGCTGCTCGATGACATGCTCAACGCCCTGCTGTTTGCACTGATCGGCATGGAACTGTTGCTGTTGCCGTTCAACTGGCTGCACGTGTTCGCCGCCAGCCTGCTGGCCGTGGCGATCCTGCTGTCGCGCCTGCTGACGGTCGCTCCGGCCATTCTGTTGCTGCGCCGCTGGCGCACGGTGCCACGCGGGACCATCCGCATCCTGACCTGGGGTGGTTTGCGCGGTGGGGTTTCAGTGGCGCTGGCATTGGCCTTGCCACTGGGCCCGGAGCGCGATTTGCTGCTGAGCATCACCTACATCGTGGTGCTGTCGTCGATCCTGTTGCAGGGCTTGAGCATCGGCAAGCTGGTCAAGCGCGTAACCCGGGACGAGCCCCAGGCCGCGCCTGACACTCACTGATCCTTGTTGATCCGCTGCGGATGCCTCGGGTCCGCAGCTTTTTTGCCCGGCAGGCTGCTTTCGCTGCGAATCTGCGCATGACTGATCAACGCAAAGATAAAGCTGCCGCCAATGATATTGCCCGCCAGGGTCGGCCCGGCAAACACCAGCCAGAAGTCACTCCACGGCAACTCGCCGGCAAACACCAGGTACGACACCTCCGCCGAGCCGACAACGATATGAGTGAAGTCGCCCAATGCCATGAGGTAGGTGATCAAGATAATGATCCACATCTTGGCGCTCTCCATGGACGGGATCATCCATACCATGGTGGCGATCATCCAGCCGGAAACGATGCCCTTGGCGAACATCTGGCCGGGGTCGTTCTCCATGATCTTGCGCCCGATCTCAAGGAAGGCCATGTCGGTCCTGGTATCGAAGATCGGCAGGTGCAGCATCACGTACGCCACTAGCAAGGTGCCGCACAGGTTACCCACCAGCACCACCGACCATAACCGCAGCAGGCGCCCGGCGTTGCCCAGGGTGGGCTTGCTCATCACCGGCAGCACGGCCGTCAGGGTGTTTTCGGTGAACAACTGTTGGCGCGCGAGGATCACCGCCAGGAAGCCCGCGCAGTAACCGAAGCTGGCGATCACCTTGAAGGCTTCGCCCTCCGGCAGACGCGAGTTGAGCAGCCCCATGGCCATCAGCGACAGCCCCATGGTCAGGCCGGCAGCCAGCGCCGACCACCATAGGGCGGCGACGCTGCGCTCGAGCTCCTGGTCGCCCTGGGTGCGGATGATTTCGTGCAGCACCGCCGCGCGAGGCGGCTGGTTCTTGTCCACGTCCTGCTGCTCTTCCTGCGACAGGTTGGGGGTCTTGCCGTCTGTTTGGGTGGCCATGATTTACCAGAGTCCGAGGGGTACCTGTAGCTACGACACGGCCCGACGATGGCTGTTCAGTGGCCTGACGATTTAACTGGTATGCGCCAGGCAATGGCGGCTTCTACAGTGGTAGAGCGGATCGGGGTACTCCAGGGTTTACTACGCGCCTTGTAGTATTTGACGATGCCGTCGCGCACGTTGTTGAACGCCTGTGGCGTCGTGGCATCCGCCAAGTCACGGGCGGCACGCCGCAGCAATTCGATATTGGCCTGCGGCTGGCCAGGCCGATAGAGCGACGGGTAAATGACTTCCCGCGTGAAATTTTCGGCCTTTACCGCCAGATCACGCCTGTTCATCTGCACAACCGCGTTCGTCATGACCTTCGACATCGCCACTTCGTTGCCAGGAGGCTGTCTGTTCATCACTTGCAGAAGCTGCTGAAAATTAGGCCTTCCGGCTGCGTTGAGACGCCGTCCCAACCACTCGACACGCTCGGGACGACGTGCCAGCGCATCCAGGTTACGCAACGCAGCCGCCAACCTGGGAGTCACCGTCAGCTTGTCACTGGCCTGATTGGCTTCGGTAATGGCGGCCTCCAGTTCCTGCATTGCTTGCTGTGCGCTCTTGCGAAACATCAGCACATCCTTGGCGGCGGGATCCTTCTCCAGATAACTCTCAACGCTCGCCAGCATTTTGTCGTCCATGGCCAACACCGCGTCGTCCAATGACTGGAATTGGTAACGCTCACGCAACGCCGCACGCTTTTCCAGGTGCGCACTTACCGCCGTACGCGCCGACGTTTGCAGATGCTTCTTCTGATCGTCGGTCATGGTGAAATTGACCGTGCCACCGAACACGCCACGGAAGTCGCCCTTTTCTGATTTCAGCGGTAATACGACGGTCTGATCCGCTTGTGCCTTGAGCTTGTCTTCCTGATACCCCCAGGCAGCCGCATGCGGGACACCAATGATCCTATCGAGCAAGCCGCTCACAACGCTGCCTGCCTTGGCAGGCTCCGGGTTTTCGGACTCGAACCTGACGACCAGTGACTCGCTCTTGCTCAGAGGGCTTTCTGGAAAAGGCGGATCAATCACCGCAGAAGACGGCGTGTTGACCAGCAGTCCACCATCCAGAAATGCCGTTTGCTCAGCGTGCTCCTGAAAGGCATGGCCCCGCTCTATCGGGCTTTTGAACAACCCAGGTAATGAGCCAGATATAAGAGCCACCTGGGCAATGTCCATGTCCGGTGTGGTGCTCGCATTGAACACCACCAACTGCGGTCGGCCATCGAACAGACCGGTTCCCGTGATGTTGAGCTGCTTGACCGCAGCAATGTGACGACTCAACACCTCAATGTCGCGAAACGTCGGTCCTTTCCCGGCACTGAGCCGGTCTGCAATCTTCATGACGCCAGCGGGCCGGTCTACCCGCCGGGTCCCGGCGACCTTCGCCAGCAGCGACTTGCGCGCCTCATTGCCGATCAGGTCTTTCAGGGCCTGCGCTTCGGTTTGCAGGCGCGGTATCAGGGTGAACAATAACTGCGCGATATTTCCCGCCGTACCTGGCAAGCGCCCTGCCAGTTTTCCAATTTCAGTACTGGCATTCTGTAGCTTTGCCATAAAAGAATTCTTGCTGTTCAGCAATTCAGGCAGGTTGAGTCTGTTCGACAGGTTTTCAAAGGTCCTGGCATCCATGCCACTGGCCAGCAACACAGCAGAAATCGCGCCCACGGAGGACGCGGAGATCACTTTGACGCCCGCCAGTGCTTTGTGGTTTTCAAGTGCCTGGGCCATGCCCGGGAAAGCAATGCCCTTGGCCCCACCCCCACTCAATACCAGATGCGTAAGCGGCGGCGGTGACGAAACCACTTCCACCCGGCCATCGCTGAATCGCTCAAGGCTCACTTTGCGCTCGCCCACGTCTTTGACCAGCGATGTCTTTATATTCTTTTCTACATTCTCCGGCGGCTGAGACTGAGCAGTGAAATGCGAGCTGGACACTTTCATATTCATACGCGCCATTCTCTACAGGATGTCATCCTGAGTGACGCGAGAGCCGGGACAGGTCCATCCGGAATGATTTGGTAAAGCAAATCGACCCGGGCCGCGATTACAGTGGAGGAATGTCGTCCTTGAACTGATCCTTCACATACCTGATCTCAGTGCGGCCATGAGGCGCTGGCAGGCCATCTTCACCAAGGTTGACGAAAACCATTTTTTCCACGGTAAGAATGCTACTGCGGGTGATCTTGTTGCGCACTTCACAGGTCAGGGTGATGGAGGTGCGACCGAACGCAGTGGCGGTGATGCCCAGTTCGATGATGTCGCCCTGGCGCGAGGCACTGACGAAGTTGATTTCGGAGATGTACTTGGTGACGACGCGTTGGTTGCCCAGTTGAACAATGGCGTAGATGGCCGCTTCTTCGTCGATCCAGCGCAGCAGGCTGCCGCCGAACAGGGTGCCGTTGGGGTTGAGGTCTTCGGGTTTTACCCATTTGCGGGTGTGGAAGTTCATGTTCACTCCAAAGCGTGTTGCCCAATGATGGGCAACATCATGGCAGACGCCCGCCCCAAGCTCTACGCGCCATTGCCTATCAACCCCATGAGCGATCTTCATATGGCCGACAGAAAGGCTTGGGAAGTCTGGCGCACACGGCTATAATCGCCCCCGCTTCAAAACGGTTATCTTCGGTTGATACCGTTCTCCCGCCACCTGTCCGAGGGGCGCTGCAGCAGGTTCAACCTGTCAGGCTCGGATGGGGCGTTGTCCGGCCTGGTCCACCTGGCCTGATACTAAACGCTCAACGGCGCCCATTCGCACACTACGAATGGAGGCTCTTCATGAGCGCTGTCAACACGCCTGCAGATTTCAACGACTACAAAGTCGCCGACATGTCCCTCGCTGCCTGGGGCCGTCGCGAAACCTTTATCGCCGAATCCGAAATGCCTGCCCTGATGGGTCTGCGTCGCAAGTACGCCGCTGAGCAGCCGCTCAAGGGCGCGAAGATCCTCGGCTGCATCCACATGACTATCCAGACTGCCGTGCTGATCGAAACCCTGGTTGCCCTGGGTGCCGAAGTGCGCTGGTCGTCCTGCAACATCTTCTCGACTCAAGACCAGGCCGCTGCCGCAATCGCTGCTGCCGGTATCCCGGTGTTCGCCTGGAAAGGCGAGACCGAAGAAGAGTACGAGTGGTGCCTGGAGCAAACCATCCTCAAAGATGGCGCGCCTTGGGATGCCAACATGATCCTCGACGACGGCGGCGACCTGACCGAGCTGCTGCACAAGAAGTACCCGCAGATCCTCGACCGCGTCCACGGCGTGACCGAAGAAACCACCACCGGCGTGCACCGCCTGCTGGACATGCTGGCCAAGGGCGAGCTGAAAATCCCGGCCATCAACGTCAACGACTCGGTGACCAAGAGCAAGAACGACAACAAGTACGGCTGCCGTCATAGCCTGAACGATGCCATCAAGCGCGGCACCGACCACCTGCTGTCGGGCAAGCAAGCCCTGGTGATCGGCTACGGCGACGTGGGCAAGGGTTCGTCCCAGTCCCTGCGTCAGGAAGGCATGATCGTCAAGGTTTCCGAAGTCGACCCGATCTGCGCCATGCAAGCCTGCATGGACGGTTTTGAAGTGGTTTCGCCGTTCATCGACGGCGTCAACGACGGCACCGCCGCCAGCGTCGACAAGGCCCTGCTGGGCAAGATCGACCTGATCGTCACCACCACCGGTAACGTGAATGTCTGCGACGCCAACATGCTCGCCGCCCTGAAAAAACGTGCCGTGGTCTGCAACATCGGTCACTTCGACAATGAGATCGACACCGCTTTCATGCGCAAGAACTGGGCATGGGAAGAAGTGAAGCCTCAGGTGCACAAGGTTCACCGTACCGGCGCGGGTGATTTCGACCCACAGAACGACGACTACCTGATCCTGCTGGCTGAAGGCCGCCTGGTTAACTTGGGCAACGCCACTGGCCACCCAAGCCGCATCATGGATGGCTCGTTCGCCAACCAGGTACTGGCCCAGATCTTCCTGTTCGGCCAGAAGTACGCCGACCTGTCGCCTGCCCAGAAAGCCGAGCGCCTGACCGTGGAAGTACTGCCGAAGAAACTCGACGAAGAAGTGGCCCTGGAAATGGTCCGCGGCTTCGGCGGCGTGGTAACTCAACTGACCAAGACCCAGGCTGACTACATCGGCGTGACCGTCGAAGGTCCGTTCAAGCCGCACGCTTATCGCTACTGATTTGCTTACCACCCGCTCTCCTTGTGAGGGCGGGCCTTTAATGTGGGAGGGGCGCTGCGACGATTCGACGTGCCCCCGATAACGAAATGCCAGTTAACAGATATGTCGACTGACACACCCTCATCGGGGGCTAGCCCCCTCCCACATTAAATCGGTGCATGACTTCCGGTATCTGAGTTTCAAAGGGTTATTACCATGTCCCAAGACCGTCGCTACAGCTTCGAGTTCTTCCCGACCAAGACCGATGCTGGGCATGAAAAACTGATGGCGACTGCCACGCAGTTGGCCAGCTACAACCCGGACTTCTTCTCCTGCACCTACGGCGCTGGCGGCTCGACCCGTGACCGCACGATCAACACCGTGTTGCAGCTGGAAAGCCAGGTCAAAGTTCCCGCCGCTCCGCATTTGTCATGCGTGGGCGACAGCAAGGCCGACCTGCGCGGCCTGCTGACCCAGTACAAAGCTGCTGGTATCAAGCGCATCGTCGCCCTGCGCGGTGACCTGCCGTCCGGCATGGGCATGGCCAGCGGCGAGCTGCGCTACGCCAATGACCTAGTGAGCTTCATCCGTGAAGAAACCGGCGACCATTTCCATATCGAAGTCGCGGCTTACCCGGAGATGCATCCACAAGCACGCAATTTCGAAGACGACCTGCAGAACTTCGTGCGCAAGGCCAACGCCGGCGCCGACAGCGCAATCACCCAGTATTTCTTCAACGCCGACAGCTACTTCTACTTCGTCGAGCGTGTACGAACCATGGGCGTGAACATCCCGATCGTGCCAGGCATCATGCCGATCACCAACTACAGCAAACTGGCGCGTTTCTCCGATGCCTGCGGCGCCGAGATCCCACGCTGGGTGCGCAAACAACTGGAAGCCTATGGCGACGACGTCAAGAGCATCCAGGCGTTCGGCGAACAGGTCATCAGCACAATGTGTGAAGAATTGTTGCAAGGTGGCGCGCCAGGGTTGCACTTCTATACCCTGAACCAGGCTGAACCAAGCCTTGCAATCTGGAACAACCTCAAGCTGCCACGCTGAAGGTTGCCCGGCAGTGCCAAGGCCCTCGTCTACGAGGGCCTTTGTCGTTTTACATGCCCACGGAACCCAGCAGTCCATGAATACAGTGCCCACGCCGTCCCGCCCACAACTGGTCTACCTGGTCTTCGGCTCCGAGACCTACCACCAGGAAGCGGTGTTCAGCATCGCCAGTGCGCTGGCTTTCCTGCAGGCAACCCCGGAAGCCGCCGTGGATATCCAGGTATTCAGCGACAACCCCGAGCCCTATCGCCTTTTGCCGGTACGCGTACGCCCGCTGGACGAAGCTACCCGCAAACGCTGGAGCGAACCCCACGGCTATCACTTCCGTACCAAGCATGTGGTATTGCGCCAAGTGCTGGAAGAATCGCCGGTGGCCATGCTGATCGACACCGATACCTTCTTCCATCACTCACCGATGGACCTGTTCGAGCGCGTGCAACCCGGCACCCTGCTGTGCAATGCCTTCTACAGCAAGTACGGCGACAACCACGAGAGCATTCTCTACACCGCCTTGCGCCAGCGCCTGCTGGACATGGGCGTGGCCGACGATGACATGATGACGCTCAACTCCGGGGTCATGGGCCTGACGCAACAGGATGCGCACATCCTCGACCGCTCCATCGCCTTGATGGACGAACTGTTCCCCTATGCCCAAGGCGCGTACACCCTCGAAGAGTTCTGCCTGTCGATCGCCGCCTATCGCACCGTCAACGTGCGCGAATGCCCGGACCTGATCCACCACTACTGGAGTCGCAAGCAGCTGTTTCGCGCCAAGGTCAAGGCCTGGATCGCCAAGCATGCGGCCGCGCCCACCAGCGCACTGGCGTTGGCCGACACTCGCAAGGTGTCCTCGCACCTGCCACGCCCTCCCCGCCTGCAGCGCCTTCTGTACAAGCTGATCACGCTGGTGCTGCCCAAGCACCAGCAGCAATTCATCCGTGAAATTCTCTACGGCTGCTACGAGCATGAGAACGAGTTCGACCAGGCGTGTGGCCCGGTTTGGTGGGACAAGGCCCGGCAGAACCTGGAAGAACGCCAGAAGCGCCCGATCGACACTCATCAGTTGGAGCACTGGTTTGCCAACCCCGTGGTACGCCTGATCCTCGGCGAGCGGCGGGCAGCGATCTACGAACACTTGATGGCCTCACCGGGCAAATAGCCCCGCCCGCAGATGCGCGTGCCAGAGCTTCTCTTTAGTGCGGGAGCGTCGTAACCTCAGGGCATGCCCGTCATTCTGAAGTTGTTGACTGCCGCCCTCTTCACTTGCCTGAGCCTCGCCGCTTATGGCGAGAAACTGCGCATTGTCACCGAGCCCTGGGCGCCCTACGTGTATGAGGACCAGGGCAGCATGCGGGGGCTGGATTATGAAACCACGGTGATTGTGTTCCAGCGCCTGGGCGTAGATGTGGAATGGCAGTTCCTGCCCTGGAAGCGCTGCCTGGCCATGCTGGACCAAGGCCATGCCGATGGCGCTTTGGATATTTTCCACAGCCATGAGCGCGACGCCTTGCTGCTATACCCCAGTGAGCCGTTGTCCGAAGTGGAGTTCACGCTGTTCTACGCCAATGAGCGTCCCCACCCCGTGCACAACCTCGAAGACCTGAGCGGCCTGACCGTCGGCACGTCGCCAGGCTACCTGTACGGCGCGGCGTTCAGCGACTCCCCCCTGTTCAATCGTGAACCGGCACCGAGCCATGAGGCCAACTTCGGCAAATTGATGCTGGGACGCATCGACCTGGTGATCACCGACCGTCGAGTGGGCCAGCATGTGATCAAGGCGCTGGGCCTGGAAGGCAAGGTCAGCCAGGCGCCGGCCGTGGTCAGTCGCCAGCAGCAATTTCTCGCGGTACGCCGTGGCGCAGGCATGGACCTCCTGGTACAGCGCTTTGCCACCGAGCTCAAACGCTTCAAGCAAGAGCCGGCCTATAGCGCCTTGAGTGCCAAATATGGTGGAATCCAGGCCATTACGGCCTCTGAACGCACCGTTGAGCAGCAGGAAAGCAGCGCACAGTGATTGCTCTGTTATACTCCGGCCTTTCCGCCAGGCTCACGCCCGGCCGCTGAGGTCTTGAAAAAGGCACCCAACCCCGCTACAGCGCAGCTTTCAGCCCGCGCGAGCCGGTGGAGTGCCCGCCAGACGCAGCAGGACCGGACGGGGTTGCGCTCCCCTAAGCGCCATTCACGCCCGGCAAGATTATCCCTTTGGGCCAAGCCCTAACTAAAACAGGATTACTCATGTCCTTTGCTTCCCTCGGTCTCTCCGAGGCTTTAGTCCGCGCCATCGAGGCAGCGGGCTATACCGAGCCTACTCCGGTGCAACAGCGGGCCATTCCCGCCGTGTTGCAAGGTCGCGACCTGATGGTTGCGGCTCAGACAGGTACTGGTAAAACCGGCGGTTTCGCCCTCCCGATTCTGGAGCGGTTGTTCCCCAACGGTCACCCGGACAAATCCCAGCGTCACGGCCCACGCCAACCGCGCGTACTGGTCCTGACCCCAACCCGCGAACTCGCCGCCCAGGTGCATGACAGCTTCAAGCTGTATGCCCGCGACCTGAAGTTCGTCAGCGCCTGCATCTTCGGCGGCGTCGGCATGAACCCACAGGTTCAGGCCATGTCCCGTGGCGTCGACGTGCTGGTGGCCTGCCCCGGTCGTTTGCTCGACCTGTGCGGCCAAGGCAGCGTCGACTTGTCCCACGTGGAAATCCTCGTGCTGGACGAAGCCGATCGCATGCTCGACATGGGCTTTGTCCATGACGTGAAAAAGGTCCTCGCCCGCCTGCCAGCCAAACGCCAGAACCTGCTGTTCTCGGCCACGTTCTCCCAGGACATCACCGCCCTGGCCGGCAAGCTGCTGCACAACCCGGAGCGCATCGAAGTCACGCCGCCGAACACCACGGTCGAGCGTATCGAGCAACGCGTCTTCCGCCTGGCCGCCAGCCACAAGCGTGCGCTGCTGGCGCACCTGATCACCGCAGGCGCCTGGGAACAGGTGCTGGTGTTCACCCGCACCAAGCACGGCGCCAACCGCCTGGCCGAGTACCTGGACAAGCACGGCCTCACCGCCGTCGCCATCCACGGCAACAAGAGCCAGAACGCGCGCACCAAGGCCCTGGCTGATTTCAAGGCCGGCTCGGTGCGCATCCTGGTGGCCACCGATATCGCCGCTCGCGGCCTGGATATCGACCAACTGCCGCACGTGGTCAACTTCGAGCTGCCGAACGTCGATGAAGACTACGTACACCGTATCGGCCGTACCGGCCGTGCCGGTCGTTCGGGCGAGGCCATCTCCCTGGTCGCGCCGGACGAAGAAAAACTGCTGAAAAGCATCGAGCGCATGACCAAGCAGAAAATCGCCGATGGCGACCTGATGGGCTTCGATGCCAGCGCCGTGGAGGCCGAAAAGCCAGAAGCGCGCGAGCGCCCGGACGTGCGCAACCCGCGCAACCCACGCGGTCCGAAGGGCGATGGCCCGAACGGCGGCGGGGGTGGCGGTGGTCGTCGCGACAAGGGCAAGGACAAGGGCAAGGAAAAATCCGCCACCAGCGGCCGTGGCGAACGCCCGGCCCGTGAGCAGAAACCCCGCGAAGGCACCCCGGCCCGCGAACAGCGCCAGCCGAGCCAACCGCCACGCGCTGCTGCCGACCGTGCTCCGGACGAGTTCCTCGACGACGATGTGGATAACTTCGGTAACCGCGTTGACTACGTGCCCCAGGCCAAACCGGCCCAAGGCCGTGGCCGTCGCCCTGGTGCTCCGGCGCAGGGCGCGGGTGCAGGCGCTCCACGTGGCGGCCAGCCACAGGGCGGCCGTCAGAATGGCCCTCGCAACAGCAGCGGCGGTACCACCGGTACGCCGCCTGCCAAGCGCAATGGCCCGCGCAATGGCGCACCCCGTGACGGCCAGGCCCGTCGCGAAGACTCGCGCAACAACAATCGCCGCCCGGCCCGTGACGACCAGCCTCGCTTGTCCGAACCGGCTGTGCAGAACCCGCGCGGTGGCCCGGCGCCGAAGATCATCCACAAGGAGTCGAAAGTAGATCGCTTCCCGACACCGGAGCAACTGGATCAGTTGCCAGGCCGTCCTCGTGGTGAGAAGCCAGCGCTGCTGACACGCAATCGCTGAGTTTTACAAGCCCCATAAAAAAGCCCCGCATCTTTCGATGCGGGGCTTTTTTTGTGCAGGCAGAAATTACTTCTGCTTGACACCTTCCAGCGAGATGTCCAGGTCCACTGTCTGCGAGGACGGGCCTGGGCCTTTGATACCGAAGTCGTTCAGGTTGACGGTGGTCTTGGCGTTGAAGCCGGCACGTTCGCCGCCCCATGGATCCTTGCCTTCACCGTTGAAAGTGGCCTTGAAGGTCACAGGCTTGGTTACGCCGTGTAAGGTCAGGTCGCCGGTTACGTCAGCGGTTTTTTCGCCAGTGGGCTTGACTGCGGTGGACACAAACTTGGCGTCGGCAAACTTGGCAACGTCCAGGAAGTCTTTGCTGGCGATGTGCTTGTCACGCTCTGCGTGGTTGGACCACAGGCTGGCGGTCTTCACATCGACCGCGATTTTGCTGGCCTCTGGCTTGGCGGCATCCCAGCTGAAGGTGCCGTCCCAGTCCTTGAAGGTACCGTGAATGTAGCTGTAGCCCAGGTGGCTGATTTTCCAGTCGATGAAGGCGTGCTGGCCTTCTTTGTCGATCTTGTAGTCAGCAGCCATCACCTGGCCTGCGGACAGCAGGGCAGTACCGATTGCCAGAGCAGCGAGGGTCTTTTTCAACATGCTTTCTATTCCTTGTGAGTCGAGGTTGAACATCAGGCTTTGCGCCCCAGCATTCGCGTGAGGGTCGCATCACGATCGATAAAGTGGTGTTTCAATGCAGCCACGCCGTGCAAGCCGGCGAAGACCACCAACACCCAGGCCAGGTACAAGTGCACCACGCCGGCGGTGTCTGCCTGGTCCGGTAGCCCGGAAACCACGGCAGGAATCTCAAACAGACCAAACACCGGGATACCGACACCGTCTGCGGTGGAAATCAGGTAACCGGCGATCATCACGGCAAACAGCCCGAGATAAAGGAAGGCGTGACCAAAGGCCGCGCCGATACGGGTCATGCGGCTGTAACTGGCCAACGGTGGCGGCGGCGGGCTCACCAGGCGCCAGACGATACGCACCAGCATGATGGCGAACAGCGTGATGCCAATGCTCTTGTGCAGGTCCGGCGCTTCTTTGCGCCAGGCGCTGTAGTAGTCGAGGCCGACCATCCACAGGCCCAGGGCGAACAAGCCAAACACCACCAGGGCCACGCCCCAGTGCAAAACCATGCTGACCCAACCATAGCGGGCCGGTGAATTGCGTAGCTGCATGTACTTAATCCCGTAAGAACTGTGCCCAAGACTAGCGATTTACCTATCGAATTAAAGCCGAAAATTTCGCTTTGAAATATCGAGAAATACGATCAAGAGGTTATGCACAGTACGTTAACAATGGATTAAGGACTATTCCTTAGAAACGTGACAGACCGTCTCGCGTTTACTGCGAATTCACCGGTAATGGCTTGTGACACAGCCGCCCATTGCATAGGCTTGCGCGATTGTTTCACCTGCGCCGGCCGCAGGACCGCTTCGAGGAGATCACCGATGGGCTTGAACAACCAGTGGATGCAACGCGACCTTGCCGTGCTGTGGCATCCCTGCACCCAGATGAAAGACCACCAGCAACTGCCGCTGATCCCGATCAAGCGCGGTGAAGGCGTATGGCTGGAAGACTTCGAAGGCAAGCGCTACCTCGACGCCGTCAGCTCCTGGTGGGTCAACGTGTTCGGCCACGCCAACCCGCGCATCAACCAGCGCATCAAGGACCAGGTCGATCAACTGGAACACGTGATCCTCGCCGGTTTCAGCCACCAGCCGGTGATCGAGCTGTCCGAGCGTCTGGTGGCGATGACGCCCGAAGGCCTGACCCGGTGCTTCTATGCCGACAACGGCTCGTCGTGCATCGAAGTCGCGCTGAAAATGAGCTTCCACTATTGGCTCAACCGCGGCCTGCCGAACAAGAAGCGCTTCGTCACCCTGACCAACAGCTACCACGGCGAAACCATCGCCGCGATGTCGGTGGGCGACGTGCCGCTGTTTACCGAGACCTACAAGGCGCTGTTGCTCGACACCATCAAAGTACCAAGCCCGGACTGTTACCTGCGCCCCGAAGGCGTGAGCTGGGAAGACCACTCGCGCACGATGGCCCGGGTGATGGAACAGACCCTCGCCGAGCACCACGACACCGTGGCCGCTGTGATTATCGAACCGCTGATCCAGGGCGCCGGTGGCATGCGCATGTACCACCCGGTTTACCTCAAGCTATTGCGCGAAGCCTGCGACCGTTACGGCGTGCACCTGATCCACGACGAAATCGCTGTTGGCTTCGGCCGTACCGGCAGCATGTTCGCCTGCGAGCAAGCCGGTATCCGCCCGGATTTCCTGTGCCTGTCCAAGGCGCTCACCGGCGGCTACCTACCGCTGGCAGCCGTGGTCACCACCGAAGACGTGTACAGCGCGTTCTACGACGACTACCCCACCCTGCGCGCCTTCCTGCACTCCCACAGCTACACCGGCAACCCGCTGGCGTGTGCGGCGGCACTGGCAACGCTGGATATCTTTGAAGAAGACAACGTCATCGAGAACAACAAGGCCCTGGCCCAGCGCATGGCCACTGCCACTGCGCACCTGGTGGACCACCCTCACGTCTCGGAAGTACGCCAGACCGGCATGGTGCTGGCCATCGAGATGGTCCAGGACAAAGCCACCAAGACCGCCTACCCGTGGCAGGAACGCCGTGGCTTGAAGGTATTCGAGCACGCCCTGGAGCGCGGTGCGCTGTTGCGGCCGCTGGGCAGTGTGGTGTACTTCCTGCCGCCCTATGTGATTACCCCGGAGCAGATCGACTTCCTTGCCGAGGTCGCCAGCGAAGGCATCGATATCGCCACCAACAGCACAGTCAGTGTGGCGGTGCCAAAAGACTTCCACCCAGGCTTCCGTGATCCGGGCTGATTGCCCGCACTCCTTTTTCAGAGAACAGAAATGAGACTGTCCCGCTTTTTCACCGACACCCCGCTGAGCATCGGCGACCACGAACTGCCCGAAGCCCAGGCGCACTACATCAGCCGCGTGCTGCGCATGGGCGAAGGCGATGCCGTGCAATTGTTCGACGGCTCCGGCCAGGAGTTCCTGGGCACGCTGCTGGAAGTCGGCAAGAAACGCGTCACTGTGCAACTGACAGAGTGCTTCGCAGGCCAGGCCGAATCACCGCTGCATATCCACCTCGGCCAGGGCCTGTCACGGGGCGAGCGTATGGACTGGGCGATCCAGAAAGCCACCGAACTGGGCGTCAACGCGATTACGCCGATTTTCAGCGAGCGTTGCGAAGTACGCCTCAAGGACGAGCGTGCCGACAAACGCTTGCTGCACTGGCGCCAGGTGGCGATCAGCGCCTGTGAACAATGCGGGCGTTCGACGGTGCCGGCGATCCACCCGCCGCTGCTGCTGGCAGACTGGTTGAAGCAGACCGAGGCGCAGTTGAAGCTGGTGCTGCACCCGGTGGCCGAGCCGATGATCAGCCATGCAAAGCCTGCCAGCCTGGCCTTTCTGATCGGCCCCGAGGGCGGG
Organism: Pseudomonas sp. NFPP24; assembly: GCF_900112095.1. Classification (NCBI taxonomy): domain Bacteria; kingdom Pseudomonadati; phylum Pseudomonadota; class Gammaproteobacteria; order Pseudomonadales; family Pseudomonadaceae; genus Pseudomonas; species Pseudomonas sp. NFPP24. The sequence goes on along the minus strand of NZ_FOKD01000001.1, from coordinate 577,536 downwards.
TTGACCGACCATGAAGTCGATACCGCCCAAGGCGCCGGCTACCACGCCGCCCGCCTCGGCCCGCGGGTGTTGCGTACCGAGACGGCGCCGGTGGTGGCGCTGGCCGTCGCCCAGCAGTTGTGGGGCGACTTCTAGGGGTTACTCCACCGGATCGCTGATCGGCTGGGCAATGATCGCCTTCAACTCGCTGGTCATCGGGAACTCCAGGTTCAGGCCCTTGGGTGGAATCGGCTGTTCGAACCAGCGCTGGTAAATCCCATTGATCTCGCCGCTGCGGTACAGGTCTGCGAGCGTCTCGTTGACCACCGCCAGGAACTGCGGGTCGTCCTTGCGCACCATGCAGCTGTAGATTTCCCGCGATTGCTCCTCGCCCACCACCACCCAGTTGTGCGGGTCCTTGGCCTTGGCGCGTTCGCCGTAGAGCAACGCGTCGTCCATGTAGAACGCCGCCGCGCGGCCGGTCTCAAGCATCTTGAAGGCTTCGCCATGGTCCTTGGCGCTGATCACGAACATATTGGCCTTGTGCTCGGCGTTGTAGCTCTTGAGGAAACGCTCGTTGGTGGTGCCGGCCGTGGTCACCACGTTCTTGCCTGCAAGGTCCGCAAAGCCTTGGATGCCACTGTCTTTTGCCGTGAGCAACTGCCCCTTCACATAGATAAACCCGTAGGAGAACGCTACTTGCTTCTGGCGCTCGGCGGTCACCCCGGTGGAGCCACACTCCAGGTCGACGGTACCGTTCTGCACCAGCGGGATACGGGTCTGGGACGTCACCAGGTTGTACTTCACAGTGAGCTTGGCCACCCCGATTTTCTGTTGGATGCGCTCGACGATCTTGTTCGCCAACTCCACCGAATAGCCCATGGGTTTGCCACTGTTATCCCCCACGTAGGAAAACGGTACCGACGCATCGCGATAGCCCAAGGTGATGGTCTTGGCGTCGGCAATCTTGCCCAGCGTACCGTCCAGCGGCGTTTGATTGGCATGGGCCTGCGCGGCCAGCAAAAGCCCCAGGGTGCAGCCGGTCAACAGGATCTTTTTCATTGTTATTCTCCGTTGGTTTTCGGTTTGTGAGTCTTTACGCAGCGCGAGGCGTAAGGCCCTGCATATCAATGGAAGGCGTTCGCCGGCCGATCAACTCGGCCAGTAACTGGCCGCTGCCACAGGCCAGGGTGAAGCCGAGTGCGCCGTGACCCAGGTTCAGCCACAGGTTGCGGTAGACACCCGCGCCAATCAGCGGCACACCGGTCGGGGTGGCCGGGCGCATGCCGGCCCATTCCACTGCGTGGGCGTAATCCCCCGCCAGCGGAAACGTCTGCACGGCCTGGCGTTTCATCAGCGCCAGGCGTTTGGGTTCGAGGCGGGCGTCGAAACCGACGATATCGACCATGGCGGCGACCCGCAGTTGTTCGCCGATACGTGCGTAGACCATCTTGCGGTCATAGTCGGTGATGCTCACGTTCGGCGCCTGGTGCCGAGCGCCAATCGGCACGCTGAGGCTGTAGCCCTTGAGCGGGTACAGCGGCAGCGACACGCCCAACTCGGCGCTGCGATACCCCGCCGCCAGCACCAGGTGTTCGACCGGCATCACTTCATCATCGATCTCGATGGCCTGCACCGCGCCCTCGGCATGGCGGATCCCGGTGACCTTGCGCCCCAACAAGAAGGTGCAACGCCCCGATGCCTCCAGCCGCGCCGCCAATCGCTGGCAGAAGGCATGACAATCGGCGACCTCTTCATTGGGTGTATAGATCCCGCCGACAAATCCACCGCCCGCCAGCGCCGGCTCCAGGCGAGCGCAATCAGCGGCCGACAGCACCTGCTGTTGCAGGATATCGGTGACCTTGCCGCGGGCATGCTCAAAGGAGCTGGCATTGCGAAAGGTCACTAGCTTGCCGTTGCGCCGCCAGTCGAAACCGTCCAGGTGGTCGTGCTCGCGCCACTGCTGCAAGGTGTCCTGGCTCAGGCAGGCCAGGCGCAACAGGTGCGCGGCATTGCGCTTATTCACCGAGCCACGGCAGGCACCCAGGAACGCCGCCATCCAGCGCCATTGCCGGGGGTCGAGGCGCGGGCGCAGCTTCAGCGGCGAGTCACCACGCAGCAACCAGCCAATGGCTTGCAGCGGCACGCCAGCATCGGCCAGGGGTGCCACGTAGCGATAGGATAATTGCCCGCCGTTGGCGAAGCTGGTCTCACTGCCCAGGGTCTCGCGTGCATCGATCACCGTCACCTCATGACCTGCACGCACCAACGCGTATGCGCTGGCCAGACCAATCACCCCACCGCCAATGATGCACACCATCTTTGCCGCCCACCGTTGAATCAAGAGGCCTCAAGCCTAAGAGCAGGTGACAGGCCACCGACAATGAATAAAGATGGGTCACCTATAAACAAAGGTTATGGACTTGCCATGCGCTTGCGTCATATCGAAATCTTCCAGGCCATTCGCCAGACCGGTTCGGTCAGCGCCGCCGCGCAATTGCTGCATGTCTCGCAACCGGCGGTGACCAAAGTGTTGCAACACGCCGAATTGCAGTTGGGCTTCCCCCTCTTCCTGCGGGTACGCGGCAAGTTGCTGCCCACCCCGGAAGCCCTGGCGCTGGAAAGCGAAGTGGAGAAAGTCACCGATAGCCTGCAGGGTGTGCGGCGCCTGGCCAAGGCCTTGCGCCGAGAACCGGGCCAGAGTGTGCGCATCGGCGCGATCCCGGCGCTGGCGCTGTCGCTGCTGCCGCCGGCGATTCTGCAGTGGAAAAACGATTACCCGGACATGACCTGCGAGCTGTCCAGCGACCATAGCCGCGAGCTGGTGCAGAAGCTGCTGATGCGTGAGATTGACCTGGCGCTGACGCTCAACTTTTCCGGCCATCCGGGGTTGACCACGCAGGTGCTGGCGGGCGGTGTGCTGGTGGCATTGGCGTCCAAAGGCTATTGGCCGCCAGCCGAACTGAGCCAGCCCTTGCCGTTGGCTGACCTGGCAGGCGCACCGCTGATCGGCCTCTCCAGCGCCGACCCATTGGCGGCGAAGCTCGACAGCTACCTGGAAAACGTCGACCCACCGCCCAGGGTGACGATCTCGGTGCAAACCTATTCCCTGGCCCGCGCCATGGTGGAATCCGGCGCAGGTCTGACGGTGATCGACCCCTTCACCGCGCTGGGCGCGTCGACAACCACTACCTGCATCCGCCCCCTGACCCCGCCGCTGCCAATCACCCTGTACGCCCTGACCCGCGCCGACGAGGCGCCGCCGCATATGTTGGCCAATCTGCTGGAGATTTTTGGCCACCGTGCCAGGGAGCTTCTGGAGCGGCTATAAGACGTAATGCATGATCGCCACAAAATGCAGGAGGCTGCCGCCGATCACAAACAAATGCCAGATGCCATGGGAATGCCGCAGGCGATCCTCCAAGGCAAAAAAGATAATGCCGACGGTGTACAACACCCCGCCCGAGGCCAGCCAGATAAACCCGGCGATCCCCAATGCTGCCAGCAACGGCTTGACCGCCACCAGCACGATCCAGCCCATCACCGCATAGATCACGATCGACAGGATGCGCGCCTCCGAGCGCGGCTTGATCTCCTGCAAAATCCCGATCACCGCCAGCCCCCACACAATCCCGAACAGCGTCCAGCCCCACGGCCCGCGCAGGGTCACCAGGCAAAATGGCGTGTAGCTGCCGGCGATCAACAGGTAGATCGAAAAGTGATCGACCTTCTGCATGATCTCTTTTCGCCGCCCCTGCACGCTGTGGTACACGGTGGACGCGCTGTACAGCACCATCAAGGTAAAGCCATAGATCGCCACGCTGACGATCTTCCAGGGGCTGCCGTCCAGGCTCGCCACCACCAACATCCACACGGCGCCAATACACGCCGCGACTGCACCGAGCAAATGGCTCCAGGCGTTGAATCGTTCCCCGTGGTACATCTGTCACTGGCCTCCTGTAACCGTTAGGACTGGCTGGCAAGCGTCCAGCCTTGCGCATAAGAGTGCAAGCGGCTTATGACGTTCCGGCGACGCCGAACGGTTTTGCGGGCACAATCGACGGCATTCGAACAAGAGCCACGGCCATGCTGATCGACGAAGAATTCACCCTCAAGAAACTGGAAATCTTCCTGGCGTTCATGCGCACCGGCAACCTGACCCGCGCCGCCGCCGAGCTGCAAACCAGCAATGTGAGCGTACACCGCGCCATCCACTCCCTGGAAAACGCCCTGCGCTGCCCGCTGTTCAAACACGAAGGGCGCAACCTCACGCCGCTGGAAAGCGCCTACGTATTGGAAGAGCGTGCACAGAAACTGGTGGCCGACGTGGTCGACAGCGTACGCCTGACCCGCGAAGCCGCCGGGTTCTCCGCCGAACGCTTCAAACTGGGCTCGCTGTATTCGCTGACGGTGAAGACCGTGCCGCAATTGATCATGGGCCTGAAGATCCGCCGCAGCGAGCTCAATATCGACCTGATCCTGGGTTCAAACTTCGACCTGCTCTACAAGCTCAAGAACATGGAAGTAGACGCGATCCTCATCTCCCTGGATGAGCACGCCAACGACCCCGACTGCGAACAGATCGCGCTGTTTTCCGACGACATCTTCCTCGCCACCCCGGCCGACTCACCCTTCGACCGCGAGCAAGAAATCGACCTCGCCGACGTGCGCGACGCGACCTTCATCACCCTCACCCAAGGCTTCGCCACGCACCAGGATGGCAACCGTGTGTTCAAGCAGGCTGGGTTCGAGCCGAAGGTGGCGATGCAGGTCAATGATATCTTCACGCTGCTGAGCATGGTCAGCTCGGGCGTGGGTTATGCGCTGCTGCCGGGACGGATCGCGGCGGTGTATGAGAACCGCGTGAAGCTCATACCGCTGCAACCCAGGTATCGGTTGCAGCAGCATATCGGGGTGGTGTTCCTGAAGGCCAAGGAAAGGGACCCGAACCTGCTGGCGTTGTTGGCGGAGTGTCGGATGTATGCCAATCGCCAAGTGTCAGCCTGACACACAGCCATCGGGGGCAAGCCCCCTCCCACACTTGAATGTGTTCGCAGTTCAAATGTGGGAGGGGCTTGCCCCCGATGAGGCCCTGATAGACCCCTTACCCAACCAGGCCGCGCACAATGAAATACAGCAACGAAGGCCCAAGCAGGCAGCCCAGCCCGGTGTGGAACGTCGCCGTCAGCGCGCCATACGGCACCAGCCGCCGATCCGTCGCCGCCAGCCCCGCCGTCACACCGCTGACGGTGCCGGCCAACCCACCAAACACCATCGCCGAACGCGGGTTGTCCAAGCCCATCCAGCGCGCCGCGACCGGCGTACCGACCATGACCAGGATCGCCTTGATCAAGCCGGTGGCAATCGACAGCGCCATCACATCCGAGGTCGCGCCAATCGCTGCGCCGGTCACCGGGCCGACGATGTAGGTCACAGCCCCTGCGCCAATGGTGGTCATGCTGATCGCATCGCGATAACCAAACGCCCAAGCCATGCTCGCGCCTACGATGAACGGCAGGATCGTCCCCAGCAGCAGCGCGATCACGCCAATCATCCCGGCCTTGCGCGCCTCGGTGGCTTGCACCTCGAACGCCGTGGCGACGATGGCAAAGTCGCGCAGCATCGCGCCGCCCATCAGGCCGATGCCGGAGAACAGCGCCAGGTCCGCCAGGCCTTTCTGACCGCCGGTAATCGTGCCACCGACCCAGGCCAATACCAGGCCGATAACGATGGCAATCGCCGAGCCATGAATGCGCCCGAAGGTCAGGCGCCTGGACAGCACCACGGAGAGCCACATGACCACACCCACGAAGGCAAACGCGGTGATCAGGCCGTTGTGTTCCAGGCCTTTTTCGATGAGATCCCACATATCAGCGACCTCCCACTGGAGCAATCAGCGGCTCTTCATCGGGCAACGGTTCGCCCTTGTGCGTGCGGCTGATCAGGGCAATCGTGCAACCACACACCACCACCGAACCGATCGCCGCCAGCACCGCTACCGGGCCGCCGTGCAAGGCGGTGACGACGTTCTGTTGCGCAGCCATCGCCACGACCACCGGGATGTACATGGCACCCCAGAATCCCACGCCCATTTCGCAGTCCTTGGTCATGCCGCCACGTTTTTGCATCCACAGGCGGGCGCAGATCAACAGGATCATCGCGATCCCCACCCCGCCCACGTTGGATTTGACACCCAGCAACACGCCGAGCATGTCGCCCATGATCACGCCCGCGAGCGTGCAAATCGCCAGTAATGCCACACCGTAGATAATCATTGTTGTTGTCCTCAAAGTGCTCGATCGAAATTGTTGTTGTTGTGCTTCGAAAGCCTTGGGTAGTGCTCTATCGGTGGCGGCGCTCCTCCTCTTGCAGCAGGGCCTGCAAGGTGTCCAGGCGTGCGCCCTCAAAGGCGATCACCGTACCTTGTTCAAACACCCGGCGTGACAGGCCGGTGAGCACGGCGCCCGGTGGCAGTTCGATTTGCAGGCGCACGCCGCGCTCGTAGGCGCTTTGCACGGTGCCGCGCCAGTCGACGACGCGGCACATGTTGAAGGCCAGGTCGTCGCGCAGTTGCTCGGGGGTGTGAATGGGCCGTGCGCGGGTGCTGCTCAGGTAGGTGATGCGCGGCGTCTTGAGCGTACCGAAGGCTTGGGCCAGGGCCTGTGCCGGTTGGTCCAACAATGCGCAATGGGAGGGCACGCTGACAGCCAGGCGCTTGGCGATGCCGTTGCCCTTGACGCGGTCGGCGACGCATTTCATGGCCTGGTCGCTGCCGGCGATGACGGTCTGATTATCGGCATTGATATTGGCCAGATACACCGGGGTTTCAGGGCTGTGGATTTCGGCCAGCAGGTTTTCGACGGTGGATAACTCGGGGCCGATGATCGCGGTCATGCCGTAGCCCTGTGGATAAGCGTTTTGCATCAGCTCACCGCGCAGGCTGACCAGCTTGATTGCATCGCTGAAGTCCAGGGCACCAGCGATCACCGCTGCCGGGTAAGCACCGATGGACAGGCCTGCAACGTAATCCGGGGTGTGTTGCAGCTGGCGGGCATGGGCGACGCCGGCGATCAGCAGGCAGAGTTGTACAGCGCGGGTACTGGCCAGGGCCTCGGCCGAATCCAAGGTGCGAACGTCTTCACCCAAGGCATCGCTGGCCTGCTCCAGCACGTCCGCCGGCACCGCCTGGAGCATGCCCGGGCGCTGGGCGCCCTGCCCTGGGAACACCAGAAGGCTGCTCATGCCACGGCCTGCCAGGGATCAATGACCAAATGCGCACCGTTGGCGGTTTTCAACAGCACCCGCCGCGATGGACCGGCCCATTCGCGCAAGGCGACGGCGCCGAAAGGTGTCTGCAGTTGCAGGTCCACGGCACACGTAACTTCATCCAAAGTGGCCAGCAGGTCGCGTGCATCGTTGCGATCCAGCGGCTCGGGCGTGCGCAGAATCAGGTCCAGGTCGCTCTGGGCATGCAGGGCTTCAATGCCCGTTGCCAACTCAAAACCTGCGCTGCCCGTGACGCCCCAACTCAATGGCGCCAGCACGGGCCGCAGTTGATCGAGGGCCTGCAATGCCGGTAGATCCCTTGTCGACACCACATCGCGCAACGCTTCCGGCGCGACCCTCCGCTGTACGGCTGCCTTCGGCATCAACGCGGCAAACCGCTGCTCGCGCAACCCCCCACGCACGCCCACCGCGACAAAGCCAGGCGCGACGATGGCGCGACGCACGACTACCGTGCCAACCGCATCCTTCGCCCACGCCGGCGCGTCAGCGGGCAGATGCGCCGGGGTCATGCCCCAGAGCAGGTCGTGGGCGTTCACCATTGCTCCCGCAGCAGTTGGCGCACGTGGCTGGAGGCGGCGCGGTTGGCAGCGCCGAGGCGGCTGCTCAAGTCGGTGTTGCCGACATCCTTGATCGCACTTACCAAGCAGTCGTTGACCCGCGCAACATCCTGCGCCGTAGGCTGTTCGACCTGGCTGACCGTCAAGGTCTCCCACAACAGACCGAGGCTGGCATAGCTGTCAATGTCATAGGCCATCGGCGGCACGCTGGCGGCCAGGGCTTCCAGCTCTTCAACGCTGCGCAGGGTCACCCGCGCCGCCGAAGCCTTGCCCATGGCGTGCACCATCACGCCGGGGTCGCGCAGGGCGATCAGGCGGTTGGCCTGGTAACCGTGGGCGAGGAACGCGCCGGACATGGCCTTGCCCACCAGCAGCGCGATCACCGGGTGCCCGGCCAGCCGTGCGCGAGCGTAGCTGTCGGCGGCGGCCGCCAGCGCCTGGTGGATGCCGAGGGCTTCTTCGCGCCGGCCGTAGGCTTGGCTGGGCACGTCGACAATGGCGATGATTGGGCGCTTGTCGCCACGGGCGATGGCTTCATCGACAGCCTTCGCCAACCCCCAACCTTCCAGCAAACCGACTTCGCCATTGCGTGCGCGGGGGAAACGGTTTTGGGCGTCGGTGACCACGGCGATAAAGCGTACGGCTTGTTCGCCCAGCAGGCCGTCGGCCACTTTCACGGAGTTCGGCAAACCCTCGACAGGCGTGGCGCCGGCGCTCAATACGTTGAACCACTGCAAACCTCTCATGAGCGTTCTCCTTGATACAGCGCGCGCACCGTCGCCGGGTCGATCTGCGGCGTAGCGTCCAGTTCGGCCAGGCGCGCCAGGTAATATTCGGATTGGCGGCTGCGTTGTCGGGCGGGCAGGCCTTGTTGCAGCAGCGCACTCACAGTCTGTTGAATCTCGGCCACATCGTCCGCCACGTAACGGTCGGCCAAGCCACTGTTGAAGCGTTGCTCGCCGCCGGTAAGGCTCCAGATGAAGGGCCGGTCGCGGGAGTCGTACTCTTCAAGCCCCGCTTCCTGTTCGATCACTTGCGGGCCATTCAAGCCAAGGCGTGCTTCTCGAGTGACCACCAGGTAACTGCACAACCCGGCCGCGATGGACATGCCGCCAAAGCAACCGACACTGCCCGCCACCACGCCGATCACCGGCTGGTACTGACGCAGGTCGACAATCGCCGCATGGATATCCGCAATCGCCGCCAGGCCCAGGTTGGCCTCCTGCAAGCGCACGCCACCAGTCTCCAGCAACAACACAGCGCGGGTCGGGATGCCCTTGCGATTGTCTTCGGCCGCCAGTTCCAATGCGCCGGCGATTTTCGCACCGCCCACTTCGCCAAGGCTGCCGCCCTGGAAGTTGCCTTCGATGGCGGCAATCACCACCGGTTTCCCGCCGAGGCTGCCCTTGGCGATCACCACACCGTCATCGGCCTGGGGCACCACACCCTGGCGGCTGAGCCACGGCGACATGACACGCTGGAACGGGTCGATCAATTCGCGGTAAGAGCCAACGTCCAGCAAAGCCTTGGCGCGCTGCCGAGCGCCCAGCTCGACGAAGCTGTGTCTGGCGAGCAAGTCAGTCATGGCCGACCTCCTCGAAACCCTGCTCCAGGCGCAGGCGCACCACGCCAGGGGTGGCACCGAAGTCGTGAATATCGATGTTCAAGGCCGGTGGCGTCTGCTCCTGGAACATCCTCTCGAACAGATGTTGCCAGCGTTGTTCGGCGCCGTTCACCGAAGTCTGCACCTGGATGGTCAGGGTGCCCGGCGTGCCCGGTTCCAGCAGCACTTCCAGGTCGCCCGAGCCGACGCAACCCACCAGCGCACGGCCTTTTGGCGGCTGCCCGGCGGGGAATTCAAAGGATAAGGTTTCCATCACAACGCTCCGTCGAGGCGGTCGATAAACAGGCAGGCGGCCAACAGGTCGGCGGCGCCGCCGGGGGAGGCATTCAGGGCCAGCAGTTGCTGGTCCAGCTCATGCAGTTGGCGGCGACCGGCCAGGGTTGCGCTGCCGCCAGCGTCCAGCACGGCTTGGGCACCGTGCTGCATGGCCTGAAGGCCTTCGGTGCCGGCGCGGTAGAGCACGCAAGTGTCGGCCAGCTCGGTCATGATCGCGAGCAAGGCGTCCAGGCGAGCGTTCTGTTCACCGGCATGGTGCAGGCGGCTTTTACGCAGTTGCGGCAGGCCACGTTGCACCACGGACGGGAAGCCGAGCTGCGCTTCTTCACGGGCACCGCGTGCGCCGTAGCGTTGGGCAACCTGGGCACCATGGCTCATGGGTTGTGGGGCGAAACGGTCGTGGAGCAGGGCCAGTCTGGCGGCAGTCAGCGTCACGGCGCGTGGTTGCAGCGCGGCGGCGGCGGTGAGCAACCCGAGTGCCCAGATCGCGCCACGATGGGTGTTCACGCCGTTGGTGGTGGTCAGCATTGCCTGCTCACCGTCACGGCCAAGACGCCCGAGGGCTTCACGCAGGGGCAAACCGACTTCACCGATCTCAATCGCGGCCTCGGCCATTTCCTTGAACATCGGCCACAGCGACAACGCCGAAGCGTGCATCAGGCCCAAGTGCAAATCGCTATGGGCGCCGTTGCCACGCCTATCCACCAGGGCGGGTTTGGGCGACAGGTCGGCTTCATCGATCAGCGCATCGACGGCCATGTCAGCCAGGCGATCCGCAAGGCTGAGTTCATGCAGTTTGAGGGCGCGCATTTACCAGCTCCTGAATTTGGCGGGCGGGTTGTACAGGCCGCCAGACCAGTCCACCAGGTCGGCGACACTCTTGGCGGCCAACAACTCGCGGGTGGCGTCGGTGCGGCGAATCCCCAGGTCTTCGGGCAAGGCGATCAGGCCTTCGCGGCGCATGCGTGCGGTGTCCTTGGGGTTGTGACGCATGCCGATGGCCGTGACGCCCGCGACAGCGGCGATCATCGCCTGGCGCTCTTCGAGGGAGCGCGCCTTGTACAGGTACGCGATGCCTTCTTCGGTGAGCAGGTGGGTGACGTCATCACCGTAGATCATGATCGGCGCCAGGGGCATGCCGCTTTTGCGTGCGACTTCCACGGCGTCGAGGGTGTCGACGAAGGTGGGTTTGCCGCCTTCCTGGAAGGTCTCGACCATTTGCACCACGAGTTTTTTGCCGCGCTCCAGCAAGGCTTCGGGCGCATCGTCGTGGCGCATGTCCAGCCATGCGGGTGTGCCATGGCGGCGACCGCGTGGGTCATGGCCCATGTTCGGCGCACCACCAAAACCGGCGAGTCGGCCACGGGTCACGGTGGAGGAATGGCCGTCGCCGTCGACTTGCAGGGTGGCGCCGATAAACAGGTCCACCGCGTATTGGCCGGCGAGCTGGCAGAACATGCGGTTGGAACGCATCGAGCCGTCGCGACCGGTGAAGAACACATCCGGGCGGGCGGCGATGTAGTTTTCCATGCCCAGTTCGGTGCCAAAGCAATGCACGCTTTCCACCCAGCCGCTTTCGATGGCGGGGATCAGCGTGGGGTGCGGGTTGAGGGTCCAGTTGCGGCAGATCTTGCCCTTGAGGCCGAGGGATTCGCCGTAGGTCGGCAGGATCAGCTCGATGGCGGCGGTGTTGAAACCGATGCCGTGGTTGAGGGACTGCACGTTGTGTTTTTCGTAGATGCCACGGATCGCCATCATCGCCATCAACACATGCACCGGCTTGATGTGGCGGGGATCGCGGGTAAACAGTGGCTCGATATAGAACGGCTTGTCGGCCACCACCACAAAGTCCACCCAGCTCGCGGGGATGTCGACGCGGGGCAAGTCGGTAACGTCGTCCACCAACTGGTTGACTTGCACGATGACGATGCCATCGCTGAACGCAGCTGGCTCGATCAGCGCCGGAGTGTCTTCGGTGCTGGCGCCGGTGTAGATGTTGCCGGCGCGGTCGGCCATGAAACCGGCGGAGAGCACCACGTTGGGGATCAGGTCCACCACCAGCCGCGCATAGAGTTCGATGTAGGTGTGGATCGCGCCGATTTCCAGCAGGCCGTCTTCGAGCAACTGGCTGATGCGCAGGGATTGGGTGCCGGCGAAGGAAAAGTCCAGCTTGCGGGCGATGCCTTTTTCAAACAGGTCCAGGTGCTCGGAGCGGCCGACACTGGGCATGATCATGTGCAAATCGTGGAGCTTGGCCGGGTCGGCCTTGGCCAGGGAGCGCGAGAGGAAATCAGCCTGTTTCTGGTTGTTGCCTTCCAGCACCACGCGGTCGCCGGGGAGGATCAGCGCCTCAAGCGCCTCGACGATCCTGTCGCTGGGCAGCACCGCACCGTCTGCGTATTGCCTGACCAGCCCGAGCCGCCGCTGCTTCTCGTCGCGCCGCCGCGTCCAGCGTGAGTCGGGGGTGATTGTTGTTGTCATGGTCGCTCCACGGGTTTGCTGTCGTGGGGCTTACCTTAGGAGTGATTGAGGGGGCCATCAATCAAGCTGAGCGCTGGACTGTTACGCCTGGATTAATGATGGCTCAATGAACACGAGCGTTCAGGTGCTTTGCCATTCGCTGCGGTGGAACCATATGGTTCTTAACAACGCCAACGCGGCAAAACCGTGCAGCCCCAACACAGCCGCCCAACTCCACTCCCACAGGCCCGACAGCGCCTGGGCGTAAACCGGCGACAGCAGCAAGAGCAGCGCCACCAGCGCACAGCCGCCCAGTTGCTCCCAGTTTCTCAAGCGATTGGGACGGGAGGTTATCGCGTAACCCAGCAGGGCACCCAGGCACACCATCAGCAGGCTCAGCAAGTCGTGCTCGTCGACGGGAGGCCAGCCCAGCAGGTTGAGTGGCAAGCACACCGCGAACACGGTGAACGCGCAAATCGCGACGTACACAAAGGCGTATTCAAGCGCGTCCAGCAGACGATCACGGATAAACCCTCGAGCCTGTTTGTCTTCTTCAGGGGTGGGTCCTTGGGTTATCGCCACCGCCAGCAGGCCCGAGCCAAGACCGCCCAGGGTCATGACCACAAAGTTGCTCACCACGCCTTTGATAGCCTTATCGGCGCCGACCAGCTTGAGGCTTTCGAGGTACACCAGGATAAACACCGCGCCTGCGGTGGTAATCATGAACCCCCACAGCTTCCCACGATTGGACTGCACGTTCATGGTCACCGCTGCCGTGAGCACCAGCACGCCAAACCACATCAGAAGCGTGCCGGTAAACCGGTTGAGGTCGTACAGCCAGGCAAACCCATCCAAAAGCCACATTGCGTCGATACTTCTGTCGAAAAACTTCCTTGGCTATCGGCAGTGGGGTGGGGATCTTTACGATGGGAAAGGAACAAGTGATCCGCACCCCGTCACAATTCACCAGGACGCCTCTCCTACATTTTTGATCGAGTCATGCCCACTGATATCCAGCCAACAGGCCCTCCACGTTTCCCTGCAACGTGGTCGTGCTGTCAATCAACTGGGCTAAGAGCGGCTCGTCCTCATCCATATACCCTTCGTACTCCGCCAGGTTCCGACGCTCATGACACAGCGCCAACAACCTCACCTGCACCTTGCCGGCACCTGTGGTGTGAACCAGGCATTGAAACACCAGATAGCGTTTGTCCGAGCGATACCCCTGCAAGCGCAAGGCCGTGAGGGCGATAGCATGAGCCGCGTTGTAAGCCAGGTCGAAACGACTGGCGAATGATAACTGTGGGTTGCCGGCATCCCTCAGCCGATCCCTGGCTGAACGCATCAGCCCATCACACTCTTTGCGATCCGGCGGCTCAGCCTTCAAACCGCCGCTACGTTGCAGATTCTCCAGGTTTACCTTGCTGTCCATCCGTGGATTCCAGGGGGTTGCCCCCAATCAGATTGATCTTGTCCTGCTGCACGACCCGCTGCACAAAACTGTTCCCCGCATTCCATTTGCCGATCCAGTCTTCAGGGGTGTAAAGCGTCGGGTTGATGGTGCGGCCCAGCTGCTCTTCCAGCGGCATGAGCTGCTCCATGACTTCACTGTAGTTGAGGCTTTCGCCGATCAACATGAGATCTATGTCACTGGATGAGTGTGCTTCGCCCTTGGCGATGGAACCGTAGACAAAGGCCCAGGTTATCTGCTCGGCGAAAGATGCCAGTGCATTACGCAAGGGCTCGTCCAGGCTCAGGGTCTTGCGCACGATGGCTAACAATTCCGAGTAGATCGGGCATTGAGGATTTGCTTGGTAATGGGTCTGGTTGCCCTGGCGCGTCATACTCAAGATGCCTGCCAACTGCAAACGTTCCAGTTCACGCGTAAGGCTACCCTTGCCAACCTGGGCCCAGCGTGCAATTTCATTGGTAAAGAAGCTTTGGTCGGGCTTGCCGAAAAGTAGACCCAGCACTTTTTGCTGGGTAGCGGTGAAGAGCGCGGTGCTGAGCGGCAAGGTTTGCATGGCAGCGGCCAAAGAGTCCCAAAAAGGGAACGATAGGTCCCTTTTTGGGAACGATCAAGTTTTAAGCGGCTGGATAAGGGGAAATCTGTTCCAGGGCACGATCCACCAGCAATTGCCCCAACTCCGCCATTTGCTGGATGCCGAGCATGATTGCGCGCTGGGAGGTGTCCAGGTCGAAGGCGAGGTTGCAAGTGAGTGCGTTGAGGGAAGACAGGGTTTCGCTGGCGTTGACCAGCAGGGTTTCGGTGTCTTGGTGAGGGTTTACGGTGAAGAGGGGCGGATTGGGGGTGGGTTTGATCATGATCTACAACTCCGATATGTGATGGAGACTGCCCTCTTCCGCTTGCACGCGAATTAAGGTGGCAGCTGTGCGCAGGTGTGCAAGACCGGGCATATCGGACCCCGGCAGACCCCGAGGGATCTCCCACGCACAGCCGCCATAACGAGTACAGCAGGCATAAAAAACGCCCGTTGAATGGCTATGGGCGTTTGTGCGCCGACATGTAACCGGACTTGCACGTCCGTGTCACCGTTTTTTGCGATGACGGGACGAAGACTAGGCGCGCTGTCCGCGCCCGACAAGTTCATGCACAGCCCAAAATCTTGCAGGAAAAATCCGAAGCCCAGTCCATCACAGCCCCATCACCACCTTGATCGGGCCAAGACCTTCGAGGGCATAGCTGTTGTACTCGTACACTCGCCCCTGAATATCCAATGTAAGCACGCCCTCATGCTCACTCACTTGAACATTGGGTTCCTTGGTTTTCAGAAAAGGATGCGCCGACACCAATGTGGTGAGTATTTCCCGATCGTTACTCAAGTTCCTATGCACGTAGTAGCGGTATGAAAAGCCCACCGTTGCACCGCCTTGGCCATCCCGCGCGCCATAGATCGAGGAGCCGTTGCCCAAGGAATGCTTCAACACCACTTCGTCCAAATCCGGTGTTCCGGGTGATAGTAACCAACTGCCTGCGATATAAATCAGGCAGCCCACCAGCAGGCAGTTACGCAGGATCGGTATGAGGCCTTCAGTAGCCTTGTGAAATCGCATACTCGATACCTCTCCTTATCCAATATTGATCTCGCGGGTCATCACCAAAAGGATCATCTCCCCACCATGAGCCAAAATCCGGCAGGGTGGTTTTGGCGATGGTTTGAGCAACTCCTGCAGCCCGCAGTAACACATGATCGGGAATGCCTAACACCGTGCCCGTGGCACCGTAATTGAAATTACCAAAAGCCTCGTATTGACGCCCTTGCTTCTTGTAGTTCCACGGCCCTGCAGCTCTGACCTGCGAATAAAACCAAGAATAGGCAAACGCCGAACCCGGCCTGAGATGGATGCGCTTGCACTTGGCAATCGCCATATTTTCAAACATTGGAAACACCGGGAGGCATTAACGGCACAGCCATTTGCGTGTCCTTACTGGCAAAGGGAAGCGCCGAACCTGGCATCCCACTCAGGCCAGAAAACCGGCCCAATCCAGTTAAAGAAATTACTTACACAAATAACATTCAGTTCCGACATTTTTGGGCGGTTTGGGTCGCGACGGCCTGTCAAACACAGAGGATCAAATGTAAGACAGAGCTTGCCCCCGATTGCGGTGGGTCAGGTATAGAAGTATCAACTGACAGTCAGCCATCGGGGGCAAGCCCCCTCCCACATTTTGATATTCACTGGGATTGAGAATGAGGGATCAGGCCAGGCCGGACTCTACCAGCAGTGCCTCCAGCCCAAGCAAATCCGGCACCTTAGCCACATGCTCGCCCACCTGCACCGCCGCCAGCTCCAGCGGGCACAGCGGCACATCCACGTAGCTCAACTCACTGTCGAGCTTGTACGACCGTGGAATCCCCTGGATCACCAGCGCAATAAACTTCAACGTCGGCCGCCCACCCAGCGCATTCAGCACCACGATCCGCGAGCGTTCGCCGGTCACACTGGCTTCACCGCACACCGCTTCGAAGCTGATCAGCGGGATCTGCCGGTCGCGCCAGGTCACTTGTCGCAAGTACCACGGCGGCGCGTCGCTGGCCGGTTCGCCGCGCTGGAAGTCGATCAGCTCGGCGATGGCGACGTTGGGCAGCACCAGGTGGCGATCGGCCAGGGGCAGCAGCAGGCCGGTGAGTTGGCTGGTGCGGTGGTCAAGCATGGGACTTGCTCCAGTAGGCGATGCTTTCGAGCAGCACCGATTCCTGGTACGGCTTGCCGAGGTAGTCGTTGACGCCGATGGCCATGGCGCGGTCGCGGTGTTTCTGGCCGGTGCGCGAGGTGATCATGATGATCGGCAGGCGCATCAGCCGGGGGTCGTTGCGCACTTGGGTGGCGACTTCGAAGCCGTCCATGCGCGGCATTTCGATGTCGAGCAGCATCAGGTCCGGTGTATGTTCTTCCAGCACTGCCAGCGCGTCGATGCCGTCTTTCGCGGTGAGCACGTTCATGCCGTTGCGCTCCAGCAGGCGGCTGGTGACCTTGCGCACGGTAACCGAGTCATCCACCACCAGCACCAGCAACGGGCGCTTTTTCAGCGGGTCGTTGAGGATCAGTGGCGCGTCGACCGGCTGGGCCGGCAGCGCGGGTTGCCGCGCACGGATATGCGCCAGCAGGTCAATGATCAGCACCACGCGACCATCGCCCAGGATCGTCGCGCCAGACAAGCCCTGCACACCGGCAAACTGCGGCCCCAGGCCCTTGACCACAATCTCCCGCGTGCCGGCCATGGCGTCCACATGGATGGCCACGTGCCGTTCATTGCACTGCACCAGCAGTACCGGCACCGGTTGATACTGGCCCAGCAGTTTGGGGCGGCTGACGGTGTGCAGCAGGTCGCCCAGGTAGAACAGTTCGTAACGCTGGCCGGCGTATTCATAATACGGCGGGTCTTGCTGGTAATGCCCGGCCAGTTCATGGGGCAGCACCCGCACCAGGCCCTCGATGGTGTTGAGCGGGATCGCGTATTGATCGTCCGCGCACTGCACCATGAGTGCACGGTTGACCGATACAGTGAACGGCAAACGAATGCGGAAATGCACACCCTCGCCCGGGGTCGAGTCAATGACCATCGAGCCGCCGAGCTGGCGAACCTCTTCATGCACCACGTCCATGCCCACGCCGCGCCCGGAAATCTGCGTGATCTTTTCAGCCGTGGAGAACCCCGGCTGCAGGATGAACTGCAACACGTCGCGGTCGCTCATCTCTTGATGCGCCCCGAGCAGGCCACGCTTGATCGCCTTGCGCCGCACGGCTTCCAGCGGCACGCCGGCGCCATCGTCGCGCATATCGAAGACGATATCGCCGCCTTCGTGGGTCAGGTCCAGGGTGATGCGGCCTTTCTCCGGCTTACCGGCCAGCAGTCGCGCATCGCGGGACTCCAGGCCGTGGTCGACGGCATTGCGCAACATGTGTTCCAGGGGCGCCGCCATGCGTTCCAGCACATTGCGGTCCATCTCGCCTTCGGCGTTGCCGACGATGAATTCCACGTCCTTGCCCAACTCGCCCGCCACCTGCCGAACGATGCGCTTGAGGCGTGGCAGCATGCGTTCGAACGGCACCATGCGCGTGCGCATCAGGCCTTCCTGCAACTCGGTATTGATGCGTGCCTGTTGTTGCAACAGGCCATGAGCGTCCTCGTTGCGGCGTTCAAGGGTGTCCTTGAGGTCGAGCAGGTCGGAGGCCGATTCGGACAGCGCACGGGACAGTTGCTGCAACTGCGAATGGCGGTCCATCTCCAGCGGGTCGAATTCTTCGTAGCCCAGGCGCTCGGCCTCGGCCTGCTGGCGGCTGAGGAGGCGGCCCTGGGTTTCGGTGTCGAGACGCCGC
This sequence comes from Pseudomonas sp. NFPP24, assembly GCF_900112095.1. Lineage (NCBI taxonomy): Bacteria > Pseudomonadati > Pseudomonadota > Gammaproteobacteria > Pseudomonadales > Pseudomonadaceae > Pseudomonas > Pseudomonas sp. NFPP24. The sequence continues at coordinate 559,509 of NZ_FOKD01000001.1, read as the reverse complement.
AGCTGGTCGCGCATGCGTGAGAGAGTGGTTTCCACTTCCGTGAGGACGATGCGTGCGTCGTTGACCTGCTGCTCGATACGGCCACGGAAAATCGACGTTTCACCGGCCAGGTTGACCAGATCATCCAGCAGCTCGGCGGAGATCTTCACCATGTCGGCAGCCGGGTCCACCACGGCCTCCGCCTTGCCTGCGGGCAACGCCACCGGCGTCACCGGCTCCTGGTTTGGGTGCACCAGGCTTTTGATGCGCTCGATGAGCTTGTCCACCGAGCCGACCGGCAAGCCGTCCGCCACGGCATCGATCATCTGCGCCAGGCGGTCGTGGCAGCCCTGCAGCAACGCGAACAGCTCAGACGACGGCGCGAGCAAGCCGGCAGACAGGCCTTCGTAGAGGAATTCCAGTTCGTGAGCCAGGTCGCCAATGGGGGTGATCTCGACCATGCGCGCGCCGCCCTTGAGGGTGTGCAGGTCGCGCAACAGGGTTTCCACTTCCTGGCGGTTGCCGGGCTCGGCCTGCCAGCGCGACAGCGCTGCACTGGAACTGTCGAGAATGTCGGCCGCCTCTTCGAGGAAGATATCCAGCAATTCCGGGTCGGCGCCCGACGCTGCTGGCGCAGCGGCGGATGCGGCAGGCGCGTTGCCTTGGCGCAACGCCCGCACCTTGGCGATCAACTCGGCGTTGTCACTCAAGGGTTGGTGATGCTGGAGCTCTTCAAGCTGCAAGGCCAGATGCTCATGGCTGGCCATCAGCACCTGGGAGAGCTCGGTGGAGTAACTGTAGCGACGGTCCACCAACCCTTCGTACAGGCATTCCAACTCATGGGCCAGGTCGCCAATCGGGCCGATCTCGGCCATGCGTGCACCGCCCTTGAGGGTGTGCAGGTCGCGCTGCAACGACGACAACGGCGCGGCGTTGTCAGGTTCCAGCAACCAGCGCTTGAGCGACTGGCCGGCGCTGTCGAGGATGTCCACGGCTTCTTCAAGAAAGATCTCGACGATCTCGTCGTCCATCGTGATTTCGTGATCCAACTGCTGGGTGGCGGCGCCCAGTTCGGCAATGCTCAGCACTTGGCTGCCATCGCGTTTGATCAAGCCGGTGGCGGACGGGTCGAGGGCTTCATCGAGCAACTCGCGCAAGGCCTCGACACGGGCCGGCGCCGGGCTGATTTCCTGGCCGGCGGCCAGTTGGTCAAGCATGCTGATCAGCGCTTCATGGGCCTGCTCGGCCTCGTGGAAGAACCGCTCGCTCACCGCCAGGCTGCTCTCCTCCACCGCGCCATAGAGGTCGAGCAGGGCTTCGCAGAGTTCGTCGATGGCGTGCAGATCCGCATCATGCGCTCCCTCGCCCAGGGTGGTCAGTTCATCCAGCAGCGCAGTCAGCTCCTGGCGCTCGCCGGGGTGCTGCTGCCAGCGGCGCAGCAGGCTTTCGGCGTCGAGCAGGATGTCCATGCCTTGGGCCAGAAAGTTGGCGATCAGCTGCGGATCGCGCTTGATGCGCACGTCGAGCAGCGCTTCAAGCTGCTGATCCAACAGGCTTTGGGTGCGCTTGATCAGGCCCTCTGCACCGTTGATCGGCGCCAAGGGATCACTGTCCAGGTCGCGCAGCCCACGCTGGAACAGACCTTCGGCTTCCAGCAGCAACTCCACTTCATCCAGGTCCAGCGGCAGACGGTGGGCCTTGTACTCGCGGGTCAGGTGGTCCAGCGGGCGCGCCAGTTCGGCGATAGGCAGCACGCCGGCCATGTAGGCGCTGCCCTTGAGGGTGTGCAGGGCGCGTTGCAGCTCATCGCTGACTTGCAGCGGCACATGCTCGGCGGCCTGTTGCAGGAAGTGGTTGAGGCTGTCCAGGTGGCTCTGGGCTTCGTTGCGGAAAATCTCCAGCAACATCGGGTCATGGGGTTCGGCGGCCGCTACTTGTGTACCGCTGGCCAAGGCGTGCGCGCGGGCGGCCAGGGCGTCGACTTCATCACGTTGGCGCTGGCCGTCGATGGCAAAGTCAGCAATCAATTCCGGCAACAGGGCCACCGCTTCATCCAGCACCTGCTGCACCTCGGGGCCGAGCACCACGCTGCGCTCCAGCACACGGTTGAGCAGGTTTTCCACGGCCCAGGCCAGCTCGGCCAAGACCAGGGCGCGCACCATGCGGCCGCTGCCCTTGAGGGTGTGGAAAGCGCGGCGCATTTCGCCCTGGGCGGTTTTGTCCACGCTGTTGGGCAGATGACGGTGCAGCACCTCGAGGACTTCGTCGGTCTCTTCGAGGAAAACTTCGCGCAGTTCGTCGTCGATGGGCTCCTCGTCGGCGGGCGGCGGCAACAGGCTGCCGGGGCGTTGCAGGGCCGGCGGGTTGAGGCGCGACGTCGGACTGGCCAGGGCGTCGTACTGCGATTGGCTCGGCGCAAGCTCGGCCGGCAGTGTGGCATCGGGTGCAACCAACGCCTGGCGCCAGGGTTTCTCGACGGGCAGGTAACCCAGCGCCGCCAAGCCTTGAGTGGCCAACTCCAGCACGCGCTCACCTGCGGCATCGGGGTCCTGGAGCATGCGCTCGAGGTAATACTCCAGGCTGCTGATCACGTCGGCGAAATGCGCCAATTGCATCTCGGACGGTGGCGCATCACTGCCCATCAACTGTTCGTCGACGTAATCCGTGCATCCGCGCATCAGGCTCGCCGCACGGGGCAAAGGGATCATCGCCAGGGCGCCACGCACCTGGCTCAGCAGCTCGGGTAGGGACTCCAGGCGCTGGCGATCCCAGTCGGCTTCAATGCAGTCGATCACCAGTTCCTTGGCTTGCTTGAGGCACTGGCAGGATTCGCGGATCACCAATTGGTGGATCTGGGTCAGATCGGTGGTGGGCAGGCGGCTTTCTTCGCGGCTTTCCGGCTCGACGGTGCCGACCATGCCGGCCAGTGTGGCTTCGACGTAGAGCAAGGCGCCGGCGACGTCCATCAGCACAGCGTCGTTAGGCTCGCGCTGGCCTTGGGCCAGGCTCAGTACCACGGCGAGTTGATCGATGATGACCTTGCGCGGCTGGCCGAAACCCAGCACCGCCAGGGTGTCGGCGATCTGCCGCAGCGGTGCGAGCAGCGCATCCAGGTCGCTGGTGTGCTGGCGGTCGCTGCGTACGAACAAGTCGAGGCGCTCCTTGACCCGCACCAGCTCTTCGCACAACGCGCCCAGCACCGAGCCCATGGCGTTGCGGTCCGGCCCGGCCAGGCGCGCGCGCTCGGCGTCGACCACCGCGCTGTCGGGCAAGGCCTCATCCAGGCCGTAGCGTTCCTTGAGGCTTTGCATGCGCGGCGTCGGCCGAGTGACCTTGGCGACGTAAAACAACAGGCTTTTGAGCAGTTCATCCGGCGCTGCCTGATTGATCCCGCCGATGCCCTGGGCCAGCAGGCGCTTGAGCTGTCTGTCGCTGGCCTTGAGCAGGCTGCGCAGCGCCGGACTGTTGGCGATCACGCCGGTGAGCATGCCTTCGACCAGCGCCGAGGTGACTTGCCACAATGGCAACAACGGCGCGCCCTGGCACAAGGCTTCGAGGCGCGCGAACACCCGCGCCATGTCTTCCAGGTTGCTGGGGCCATGGTCTTCGCGCAGCAACCCGGCCAAGGCCTGTTGCAGCAGTTGGTGCCACTGGCGCAGTTGTTCTTTCAGGTCGGGCACGGCACGTTGGGCCAGGGCCTCATCAGGCAGCGGCGCGATGGTCAGCAGTTGCGGGCTGAACAGGCTGGTCTCCGACAGCAGGCTTTCACCACGCGCGCTGCGCAGGTCGTTGAGCAATGGCAACACCACCAGCGGCAAGTCGCGGCGGGCGCTGTGCACACGGTCCAGGTACAGCGGCAATTGGTTGAGGGCCTGTTGCAGCAGGCGGATGCTTTCGTCGCGCTGGCTCACGCGGTCGGCTTGCAGGGCCTGCGCCAGCTCTTCGATTTCCTCGGCCAGCAGGGCTGCGCCATAGAACTCGACCATTTGCAGCGCGCCATGCACTTGATGGACACACGCCAGGCACTCGCCGATGGCATCGCCGTCTGAGGTTTCGACGTACGCATCGAGCGCCGAACGGGCCTGTTTCAGGGTTTCGGCAATGTCGCCCTTGACCCATTCGAGGGCCACGTAGTCGTGCCGATCAACCATAACTGCTCCGCTTGGAATTCATGGGTTGCTGGTGGTGCGAGATATCAAGACAGATAGAGATCACATGTGGGAGGGGGCTTGCCTCCGATGGCGGTGCATCAGTCAAAGATTGGGTGACTGACCCACTGCTATCGGGGGCAAGCCCCCTCCCACATGTGTACTGCATTTCAATCATCAGCCTGTTTAGCCGCTGGCAAGGTGAACCCCGACACCGACCGGCGCAGCTGGCTGGCCATTTTCGCCAGGTTGCCGATGCTTTCTGCGGTGGCCGTGGAGCCCGAAGAGGTCTGGGTGGTGATCTGCTGGATCACGTTCATGGTCAGGGAGATCTGCCCCGCCGAACTCGTCTGCTGCTGCGCCGCGTTGGAGATGCTCTGGATCAACGCTGCGAGGGTTTTCGACACGCCTTCGATCTCTTCCAGCGCCACCCCGGCATCCTGGGCCAACCGTGCGCCGCGCACCACTTCGGTGGTGGTCTGCTCCATGGAAATGACCGCTTCGTTGGTGTCGGCCTGGATCGCCCGCACCAGGGTTTCAATCTGCCGCGTCGCCGCCGACGAACGCTCGGCCAGGCGTTGCACTTCATCGGCCACCACTGCAAAGCCGCGCCCGGCGTCCCCGGCCATGCTCGCCTGGATCGCTGCGTTGAGGGCGAGGATGTTGGTCTGCTCGGCAATATCGTCGATCAGGCTGACGATATCGCCAATTTCCTGGGACGACTCGCCCAGGCGCTTGATGCGCTTGGCGGTGTCCTGGATCTGTTCGCGAATGTTGTCCATGCCGTGGATGGTGTTGTGCACCACCTCGTTGCCCTTGTTGGCAATTTCCACCGAGCGCTCCGCCACCGCCGACGATTCGGCGGCGTTGGCTGACACCTGGTCGATGGACTGGGCCATCTGGTTGATCGCCGTGGACGCTTCGGCGATCTGCTGGGCCTGGTGCTCCGAGGCCTGGGCCAGGTGCATGGCAGTGGCCTGGGTGTCCTGCACCGCACCGGCGACTTGCCCGGCGGTGAGGTTGATGGTAGCAACCAGATCGCGCAGCTGGTCGACGGAATAGTTGATGGAGTCGGCGATGGTGCCGGTGAAGTCTTCGGTCACCGAGGCCGTCACGGTGAGGTCGCCGTCGGCCAGGTCTTCGATTTCATCCAGCAGGCGCATGATCGCGTTCTGGTTGCGCTCGTTCTTCTCGGCGGTTTCATGCAGTTGGCGGTTGGTCTCGCGCACCATCACCAGGCCGATCAGGATGATCGAGGTCAGCGCCAGCAGGCCCAGTACATAGCCGCCGATGGTGTCGAAACTGCGGCCACTGGCCAGGTTTTCGAAACCGGTGGCCAGGTGCGAGGCTTCATCGAGCAGGGTTTGTGACAGGTTGAAGATGTTGCTCGCCGAAGCGCGCACCTGGAACAGTTGCGGCGAGGTTTCGAGAATTTCATCCACCGAGCCGGAGACAAACTCGAACAGCTCGGCGATTTCCGCCAGCCGCGCGCGGGCATCGCGGTCTTCGACCTGGGTGATGCGCAGGCCGGGGTTGCCCTGGAGCATGCCGTTGAGCACCTGGCCGAAACGGTTGGCATCGCGGCCAAAGGCGTCGGCGGCCTGCACGGCGGTTTCGTCGCCGGCCAGTACGGTGTTCACCGCCCCCAGGATCCGCTCGGCCAGCAACGACTGGCGCTGGGCCAGGGCGACCTGGCTGGCCGGGGCACCGCGTTGCAGGAGGATGTCGACGACCTTTTCCGACTCCACCTGCAACTGCGGAACGGTTTCCGCCAGGGTCGCCGCAACCTGGTGCAAGGACAGCACGGTCTGCTCACTGGCGAGAATCGCGTCGGTGTTTTTCAGCAGCGCTTCCCAGTCGGTCTGCACCGCACGCATTTCGGCACGTACCGCACTGGGCGCAGCCGGCAGGCCGGTTTCCGGATCACCTTTTTTCAGGTAGCCCCAGCGCTGGGCGAAGTCGTTGCGCGCATCGCCCAGCAACTTGAACGCAGCAGCCTTGCCGGCGGCGGCTTCGGTGGCGTTCTTGGCAATGCGCTGGGACAGCACGCGCAACTCACCGGCGTGGCCGATGTACTGCTTGTCATAGGTGGACTGGGTGTTGAGGTACGCAAAGTTGGCAAACAGCAACATGATGAACACGATCAGTGCAATGAACAGCACAATGATCTGGGAACGACTGCGCGACGCGGCCTGAGGTTTTGGCGGGGTAACGGTGGTCATGCGGCAACATCCATGAAGCCTGGGGCCTGGGCCAGGGCGAAGGGGCTGAAGACCTGCCACTGCGGGCTGCCCTCGAAACGTCCCTGGATAAACGGCGCGCCGGGGGCGGCACTCGCCAGCAGTGCGTCTTGTGCGAAATGCTGCATTCCCACCACCTCGTCCACCAGCAGCCCGACAAACAAATCGTTGAATTCCACCACCAGTACGCGCCGCTGTTTGCGTGCCTTGGACAGCTCGAGGCCGAGGAACCCGCCCAGGTCCATCACCGGCAACAAGCGCCCACGCAGGTTAGCCACACCCTTGACCCAGGCCTTGACCCCGGGCATCAGCGTGCAGCGCGGTTCATGCAGGACTTCGGCAACTTCGCCCATGGGCGCCACATACCAGTGCTGCCCCAGGCGAAAGCCGATCCCGCTCCAGCGTTGCAGACGGGTTTCCTGGGACGGCAGGTCGGCGGCCAACAGGCGACAGCGGCGGTCGATGTCCAGCAGCAGCTCAAAGGCGGTTTGCGACTCGGTCATGATGGCGAACCGTCAGCCGGCCAGCACCTTGTTCAGGGTGGCGATCAGGGTTTCTTCATCCACCGGTTTGGTCAGGTAGTCCTTGGCGCCCTGGCGTGCGCCCCAGATCTTGTCGGTTTCCTGGTCCTTGGTGGTGATGATGATGATCGGGATGCCGTTGGTTTCCGGCTCCTTGGACAGCTGGCGGGTGGCCTGGAAGCCATTGAGGCCCGGCATCACGATGTCCATCAGGACGGCGTCGGGTTTTTCCTGGCGGGCCAGGGCCACGCCATCCGCACCGTTTTCAGCCTTGAGGACCTGATGGCCATGCTTTTCCAGCATGCCGGTCAGTTTGTACATTTCAGTCGGCGAATCGTCGACGATCAGAACACGTGCCATGGTTTTCCCCACTACATAGGTGGACGCCGGCCCTTGTGAGGCGGCGTCAGTGTGCTTGTTCTACTACGGCGAACCCTGGCACGTAGGCCTTGATCGCGCCCAGCAGTTCTTCCTTGCTGAAAGGCTTGGTCAAAAACTGATCGACACCCACGATGCGCCCCTTGGCCTTGTCGAACAAGCCGTCCTTGGACGACAGCATGATCACCGGGATCGACTTGAACGCCGGGTTGTTCTTCACCAGCGCGCAGGTCTGATAGCCATCCAGGCGCGGCATCATGATGTCGACAAAAATAATGTGCGGGTGATGATCCACAATCCGGGCCAGGGCATCGAAACCGTCGATGGCCGTGATGACATCGCACCCCGTGTTCTTCAACAAGGTCTCGGCGGTGCGGCGGATCGTCTTCGAATCGTCGATCACCATCACTCTCAAGGCGTTGGAATGCTGTTCCATATCTGCTCTGCCATCGCCACAGCGAATCGGTTTTCGGTGTGTACTGCCTGATGTTGCACAGGATGAGCGCCGCAAGCCTTGGAATTCAAGGGCTGCTGCGCCGTGGCAGTCTTTTTAGCACAGTCTCCGGGCGCAATCTATCGAGCAACCGGCCAGGTGGTTTTTCCTTGACCCACAACAGCCGCAGCGCCACTCTGACGCCACTTTTATGCGCCCTAATTTGCTAGAGGAAATCCCCCATGAGCGTTCGCGTCGGCATTGTCATGGACCCTATCGCCAGCATTTCCTATAAAAAGGACAGCTCGCTGGCCATGCTCCTGGCCGCCCAGGCCCGCGGCTGGACCTTGTTCTATATGGAGCAGCGCGATCTTTACCAGGGTGACGGCGAGGCCCGCGCACGCATGCGCCCGCTGCAGGTGTTTGCCAACCCTGAGAAGTGGTTCGAGCTGCAAGACGAAATCGACAGCCCACTGAGCGACCTGGACGTGATCCTGATGCGCAAGGACCCGCCGTTCGACATGGAATTCGTCTACTCCACCTACCTGCTGGAGCAGGCCGAGCGCGCCGGCGTGCTGATCGTCAACAAGCCGCAGAGCCTGCGCGACTGCAACGAAAAGCTGTTCGCCACCCTGTTCCCACAGTGCACACCACCGACCGTGGTCAGCCGCCGCGCCGATGTGCTGCGCGAGTTCGCTGCCAAGCATGGTGATGTGATCCTCAAGCCGCTGGACGGCATGGGCGGCACCTCGATCTTCCGCCACCGCGCCGGCGACCCGAACCTGTCGGTGATCCTGGAAACCCTGACCGCCCTGGGCACCCAGCAGATCATGGGCCAGGCCTATCTGCCGGCGATCAAGGACGGCGACAAGCGCATCCTGATGATTGACGGCGAGCCGGTGGACTACTGCCTGGCGCGCATCCCGGCCGCCGGCGAGACCCGTGGCAACCTGGCGGCCGGTGGTCGTGGCGAAGCCCGCCCTCTATCGGACAAGGACCGCTGGATTGCCGCCCAGGTTGGCCCGACCCTGCGCGAAAAAGGCCTGCTGTTCGTGGGACTGGACGTCATCGGCGAGAACCTCACCGAAATCAACGTCACCAGCCCCACCTGCATTCGCGAGATCGACAACGCATTTGGCACGAACATCGGCGAAATGTTGATGGCCGCCATTGAGCGCAAGCTGCAAGCCAAGTGATATAGAACAGCCGGACACGCACCAACATTGCGCTATCATGCCCCACCTGTGAAACGCGCGATGTTGGTTTTTTGTCATGACACTCCCGTCCGAGCTACCCCCCGAACTCTCCCACAGCGGCGTGCGCCCGGCTGATCGGCTCGGATTTACCCTGTTCCTGGCAGCGTTGATTCACTTGGCCCTGATCCTCGGCGTGGGTTTCACCATGGTCGAACCCAAGCAAATCACCCAGACCCTGGAAATCACCCTCGCCACGTTCAAGAGCGAAAAGAAGCCCGAGAAGGCTGACTTTCTCGCCCAGGACAACCAGCAAGGCAGCGGCACCCTCGACAAGAAAGCCGTGCCGAAGACCACCGAAGTGGCGCCGTTCCAGGACAACAAGGTCAACAAAGTCACCCCACCACCGGCGCCCAAGCCGGAGGTCAAGCAGGCAGCGCCCAAGCCCGCCGTGACCACCATCGCACCCAAACCGCAGAAAGCCCCGGCCCAGCGCGAAAAAACCAAGACCGAACCCACGCCCGAGCCTGTAAAACCGGCACCGACTTTCGACAGTTCGACCCTGTCCGACGAAATTTCCAGCCTCGAAGCCGAACTGGCCAACGAACAGCAGCTGTACGCCAAGCGCCCGCGCATCTATCGGCTGAACGCCGCATCGACCATGCGCGACAAAGGCGCCTGGTACAAAGACGAGTGGCGCAAGAAGGTCGAGCGTATCGGTAACCTCAATTACCCTGAGGAAGCCCGACGCCAGCAGATTTACGGAAATTTGCGACTATTGGTGTCAATCAACCGCGACGGCACGCTCTATGAAGTGCAGGTGCTCGAGTCGTCCGGCCAGCCGTTGCTGGACCAGGCCGCCCAGCGCATCGTGCGCCTGGCCGCGCCCTTTGCGCCGTTCAGCGGCGATTTGAACGACGTCGACCGCCTGGAAATCATCCGCACCTGGAAGTTTGCCAAGGGTGATCGGCTGTCGAGCAATTGATGACAATTACCAGCTGTGGCACATCACCAGCTTGTCAGTTCGCCCCTCCACCGCCACACTATCGAACATGAAAAACGTCAGCCCGACCTACCTCAAGCATCAATTCCTGATCGCCATGCCCCATATGGCCGACCCGAACTTTGCGCAGACCTTGACCTACATCGTCGAGCACACGGCCAATGGTGCCATGGGGTTGGTGGTCAACCGCCCGCAAGAGCTGAACCTGGCGGATATCCTTGAGCAACTGCGCCCCGAGCTTGACCCGCCGGCCCGGTGCCAGGGCGTGCCGATTTACATCGGCGGGCCGGTGCAGACTGATCGTGGGTTTGTACTGCACCCGAGCGGGCCGAAGTTCCAGGCCACGGTCGATCTGGACGGCGTATCGCTGTCCACTTCCCAGGACGTGTTGTTCGCCATCGCCGACGGCGTGGGGCCTGAGCAAAGCGTGATCACCCTCGGTTACGCGGGGTGGGAAGCCGGCCAATTGGAAGCCGAACTGGCCAGCAATGCCTGGCTGACCTGCCCGTTCGACGCCGACATCCTGTTCAACACCGCCAGTGAACTGCGCCTGGACGCAGCTGCGGCGACGCTGGGGATCAACCTCAACCTGCTGACCAGCCAGGCGGGACACGCCTGATGGCTTTGCGTCTGATCCTCGGGTTTGACTACGGCACCAAACAGATCGGCGTAGCCGTAGGCCAGGTGATCACCGGCCAGGCCCGTGAGCTGTGCACCTTGAAAGCCCAGAACGGCGTGCCGGACTGGAACCAGGTTGAAGCCCTCATCAAAGAGTGGAAGCCCGACGCGGTCGTGGTCGGCCTGCCCCTGAACATGGACGGCACCCCCAGCGACATGTGCCTGCGTGCCGAAAAATTCGCCCGCCGCCTCAATGGCCGCTACAACCTGCCCTTCTATACCCACGACGAACGCCTCACCACCTTTGAAGCCAAAGGCGAGCGACGCGACCGTGGCGGGCAGAAAGGCAGCTACCGCGACAACCCGGTAGACGCCATCGCCGCCGCCCTGCTGTTGCAGGGTTGGCTGGATGAAAACACCGCTTTATTTGAATCCTGACAGACGCGGCTTGCCGCGTCTTTTTACGTTTGAGCCCGGACCTTGCCTGCGCCAAGGTCCTGAAGGAGCCTGCATGAGCCTGCCGAACCCCGCCGAACTGATCAGCCAGATGGCCACCAGCCTCACGGCCCATCTGCAACACCGCAACATCAGCGAGCCGCGCTTCATCGGTATTCGCACCGGCGGTGTGTGGGTGGCCCAGGCGTTGTTGGAAGCACTGGGCAGCGATTCGCCCCTGGGCACCCTGGACGTCTCCTTTTACCGCGACGATTTCAGCCAGAACGGCCTGCACCCACAAGTGCGTCCGTCGGCCCTGCCTTTCGAGATCGAAGGCCAGCACCTGGTGCTGATCGACGACGTGCTGATGAGCGGTCGCACCATCCGTGCCGCCATGAACGAACTGTTCGACTATGGCCGCCCGGCCAGCGTGACCCTGGTGTGCCTGCTGGACCTGGACGCCGGCGAATTGCCGATCAGCCCGGATGTGGTCGGCGCCACCCTGTCGCTAGAAGCCCATCAACGGGTAAAATTGCTCGGTCCCACGCCGCTCGTACTCGAACTGCAAGACCTCGCCCTTTAAACCGCCTTGTAAAGAGTCCCCGCGATGACGCCTCTAGATGCCAAGCGCCCGCTGCAGCTCAATGCTCAGGGCCAGTTGCGACACTTCTTGTCGCTCGACGGTTTGCCCCGCGAACTGCTCACCGAAATCCTCGACACCGCCGACTCGTTCCTCGAAGTCGGTGGCCGGGCGGTGAAGAAGGTCCCGCTGTTGCGCGGCAAAACCATCTGCAACGTGTTCTTCGAGAACTCCACCCGCACCCGCACCACCTTTGAACTGGCCGCCCAGCGGCTGTCGGCCGATGTAATCACCCTGAACGTGTCCACCTCGTCGGCAAGCAAGGGTGAAACCCTGCTCGACACCCTGCGCAACCTGGAAGCGATGGCCGCCGACATGTTCGTGGTACGCCACGGCGACTCCGGCGCCGCGCACTTCATCGCCGAACACGTGTGCCCGCAGGTGGCGATCATCAACGGCGGTGACGGCCGCCACGCCCACCCGACCCAGGGCATGCTCGACATGCTCACCATTCGTCGGCACAAAGGCAGCTTTGAGAATCTCTCGGTGGCCATCGTCGGCGACATCCTGCATTCGCGGGTCGCGCGCTCGAACATGCTGGCCCTCAAAGCCCTGGGTTGCCCGGATATCCGCGTGATTGCGCCGAAAACCCTGTTGCCCATCGGTATCGAACAGTACGGCGTGAAGGTCTACACCGACATGGCCGCAGGCCTCAAGGACGTGGACGTGGTGATCATGCTGCGCCTGCAACGCGAGCGCATGGCCGGTGGCCTGCTACCGAGCGAAGGCGAGTTCTACCGTTTGTTTGGCCTGACCACCGCACGCCTGGCCGGCGCCAAGCCGGATGCCATCGTGATGCACCCGGGCCCGATCAACCGTGGCGTGGAGATTGAGTCGGCGGTGGCCGACGGTCCGCAGTCGGTGATCCTCAACCAGGTGACCTACGGCATCGCCGTACGCATGGCCGTGCTGTCCATGGCCATGAGCGGGCAAACCGCGCAACGTCAATTCGAGCAGGAGAACGCCCAGTGAAGCTCAGCATCCTCGGCGCCCGCGTCATCGATCCGGCCAGTGGCCTGGATCAAGTTACCGATCTGCATCTGGACGCCGGCAAGCTCATCGCCATTGGCGCCGCGCCCGCAGGCTTCAGCGCCAGCGAGACGATCGACGCCAAAGGCCTGGTGGCCGCGCCTGGCCTGGTTGACCTGAACGTCGCCCTGCGCGAGCCGGGCTACAGCCGCAAGGGCAATATCACCAGCGAAACCCGCGCTGCCGCAGCCGGTGGGGTAACCAGCCTGTGCTGCCCACCGCACACCAGGCCGGTGCTGGACACCTCGGCCGTGACCGAGCTGATCCTCGACCGCGCCCGTGAAGCCGGCAACTGCAAAGTGTTCCCTATCGGCGCCTTGAGCAAAGGCCTGGAAGGCGAACAACTCGCCGAACTGATCGCCCTGCGCGACGCCGGTTGCGTGGCCTTCGGCAACGGCCTGGATAGCTTTCGCAGTACCCGCACGCTGTTACGTGCCCTGGAATACGCGGCGACTTTCGACCTTACAGTGATCTTCCATTCCCAGGACCGTGACCTGGCCGAAGGCGGCCTGGCCCATGAAGGCGCCGTGGCCAGCTTCCTCGGCCTGCCGGGCATCCCGGAAACCGCCGAGACCGTGGCCCTGGCCCGTGACCTGCTGCTGGTGGAACAAAGCGGCGTGCGTGCGCACTTCAGCCAGTTGACCAGTGCGCGGGGCGTGGCCCTGATCGCCCAGGCCCAGGCCCGTGGATTGCCGGTGACAGCGGATGTGGCGCTTTATCAGCTGATCCTGACGGACGAAGCGCTGATCGACTTCTCCAGCCTGTACCACGTGCAACCGCCACTGCGTACCCTGGCTGACCGCGACGGTTTGCGCGCGGCGGTGAAATCCGGTGTGGTCTCGGCGATTTCCAGCCATCACCAGCCCCATGAGAGGGATGCCAAGCTGGCACCGTTTGGCGCGACAGAGCCGGGCATCAGCAGTGTCGAACTGTTGCTGCCTCTGGCGATGACGTTGGTAGAAGATGGGTTGCTGGACTTGCCGACATTGTTGGCACGCCTGAGCAGCGGCCCGGCCGAGGCCTTGCGCCTGCCAGCGGGCAAGTTGGCGGTGGGTTCGGCGGCGGACCTGGTGCTTTTTGATCCGGCCAGTTCCACGATTGCGGGGGAGCAATGGCTATCCAAAGGTGAAAACTGCCCGTTCATCGGCCATAGCCTGCCGGCGACGGTGCGTTACACCCTGGTGGATGGCCGCATCAGCTACCCGGCCTGAAAAATCCCACCTCTAATGTGGGCATGATCAATGTGGGACGGGGCTTGCCCCCGATTGCAGTGGGTCAGCTACCGATAAGCTGACTGATCCACCGCTATCGGGGGCAAGCCCCCTCCCACATGTTGATCTCCACCAGAAGTTAAAGATCAGCGGCCGCTGTTGCGCTCGGCATTGCGGATCGATATCTGCGTATTCAACGTCCAGAAGTCATACAGCACCCCAACCAGGAACAAACCGCCGGTCAGCAGGTAGATCAGGCCGGTGATCCATTTGCCCTGGTACATGCGGTGCACGCCAAATACCCCGAGAAACGCCAACAGGATCCAGGCCACGTTGTATTCGATGGGTCCGGCGGTAAACCTCAGGTCCGCTTCACGGTCCATGGCCGGGATCAGGAACAGGTCGATCAGCCAGCCGATACCCAGCAAGCCAAAGGTGAAAAACCAGATCGTTCCGGTCACCGGCTTGCCGTAATAGAAGCGATGCGCCCCGGTAAAACCGAAAATCCACAGCAGGTAACCGATGACCTTGCTGTGGGTGTCTTGCTGCTCGCCAATCTGCTGATAGGTGTTCATCGCGTACCTCTTTTGCCTCGATAGATAAATTTTTTCATTTTCTTTGTGACTTTTTTACGGGCGCCCGACGTACGGCAAATGGTATCTTCCCTGCCCTGAAAGCCTTATGCCACCTGACTTGTGTAGGACAATTGCGGCGAATCGTCGCGTTTTTCCTGATTTTGACGTCAAGGTTCAGTCGACAAACGGCCTGAGAACGACACAAAAAGCTGTTATAAAGTTGCGCGCAAACCCATAAGAGCCACGCCTAATGCGACCATTTTTCAAGACATGGCTAACCATTTGCCTATTAATGCCACTGGCCGCCCACGCCACCAATCGTGAGCAACGACTTCCCAACGTTAACGGTTTCACCCCTAAAGTCCACAGCACGCCAAGCACCGCCAAGTCGGTCAAGCTGACCGTCAACCGCCCGACTCAACTGAGCAAGGCCCACGGCAAGGCAACGGCCGGCCTGGTAGGCGTCAACACCAGGCAGAGCAGCACCGTGCTCAGCCGTGCCGTCAACGTGCTCGGTACTCCTTATCGTTGGGGCGGCAGCAGCCCAAGTAAAGGGTTCGACTGCAGCGGCTTGGTGAAATATGCGTTTAACGACGTAGCCGCCGTGGATTTGCCGCGCACCTCCAACGCCATGGCCGCCGGCCACGGGCAGAAGGTTGATCGCAAGGACTTGAAACCGGGTGACCTGCTGTTCTTCAAATTGAAGAGCCGCCAGGTGAACCACGTTGCCATCTACCTGGGCAACGACCGTTTCATCCACGCACCACGCCGTGGCAAAGCGGTCAGCATCGACACGCTGAAGAAACCGTTCTGGGACAAGAACTACGTGATTGCCAAGCGGGTATTGCCCAAAGAGCAGAACAACCTGCGGGTGGTCCAGCGCTGATTCCAGGCTGGAGTGCGGTGGGTGAACAATGTGGGAGGGGGCTTGCCCCCGATTACCGTGGATCAGCTACAAATAAGCTAACTGATCCACTGCTATCGGGGGCAAGCCCCTGCCACATTTGGACCTTCATATTTCCCCAGGCACCCTCGCCTTCTGCTGCGCCTCTTCCCGACTGATCACCCCCTCCCCGACCAACGTCTTCAAGCTCATATCCAACGTCTTCATCCCCAGCGCCCCACCCGTCTGGATCGCCGAGACCATCTGCGCCACCTTGTCCTCACGGATCAGATTGCGAATAGCCGGCGTACCCAACATGATTTCATGGGCCGCCACCCGCCCCCCGCCGATCTTCTTCACCAGCACCTGGGACACTACTGCCTGCAACGACTCCGACAGCATCGAGCGGACCATGGCCTTTTCCCCCGCCGGAAACACATCCACCAGCCGATCCACGGTCTTTGCCGCCGACGAGGTATGCAAGGTGCCGAATACCAGGTGCCCGGTCTCAGCCGCCGTCAGGGCCAGGCGGATGGTTTCCAGGTCGCGCAGTTCACCCACCAGGATCACGTCCGGGTCTTCCCTGAGCGCCGAGCGCAGGGCAACCGAAAAGCTATGGGTGTCGCGGTGCACCTGGCGTTGGTTGATCAATGCCATGTTCGGCTTGTGGATAAACTCGATAGGGTCTTCAAGGGTGAGGATGTGCTGGCGTCGATGCTGATTGAGAAAGTCGATCATCGCCGCCAGGGTAGTGGACTTGCCCGAGCCGGTAGGGCCGGTCACCAGCACCAGGCCGCGCGGCAGCTGGGCGATACGCTGGAACACTTCCCCCAGGCCGAGGCGCTCCAGGCTCTGGACCTCGGACGGTACGGCGCGAAACACCGCGCCCATGCCCCGCTCCTGCCGGAACACGTTGGCGCGGAAGCGCGCCACACCGGGCAGTTCGAAGGCAAAATCCGTTTCAAGAGATGTTTCGAAATCCTTTTGTTGGTGCTGATTGAGCAATGGGCTCAACAAGTCGGCCACTTGCGGGGGTGAAAGCACCGGCCCGTCCAGCGGCCAGACCTCCCCATCCACCCGCAGCATCGGCGCCAGTCCGGCGGACAAATGCAGGTCGGAGGCGCCACGGCGCACGCTGGCCGTGAGTAATTCAGTGATATCCATAGGGCTTTCCATTTCCAGTAGAATGCCGCGGACTCCATATCCACGGGCGCATCTTGAATGTCGACGATAGCAGACAACATCGGCCAGGTTAGCCAGCGCATCCGCGCCGCAGCCGACGCCGTGCAACGTGACGCAAGCAGCATCCACCTGCTGGCCGTGAGCAAGACCAAACCCGCGCAAGCCGTGCGCGAAGCCTATGCCGCCGGGATGCACGATTTTGGCGAGAACTATCTGCAGGAAGCCCTGGGCAAACAGGCCGAATTAACCGACCTGCCCTTGAGTTGGCACTTCATCGGCCCCATTCAATCGAACAAGACGCGCGCTATCGCCGAGAACTTCGCTTGGGTGCATTCCGTGGACCGCTTGAAAATCGCTCAACGCTTGTCCGAACAACGCCCGGCCGACCTGCCACCGCTGAACATCTGCATCCAGGTCAACGTCAGCGGCGAAGCCAGCAAGTCCGGCTGTACACCCGCCGACCTGCCAGCCCTGGCCAACGCTATCAGCGCCCTGCCGCGCCTGAAGCTGCGTGGCCTGATGGCAATCCCCGAGCCGACCGAAGAGCGCGCCGCGCAAGATGCAGCCTTCGCCACCGTGCGCGAGCTGCAAGCCAGTTTGAACCTGCCGCTGGACACACTTTCCATGGGCATGAGCCACGACCTTGAGTCGGCCATTGCCCAAGGCGCCACCTGGGTGCGGATCGGTACCGCCCTGTTTGGCGCCCGCGACTACGGCCAGCCATGAAATGGCTGACTTCCATTTAGCTAAGGACCTGTCATGAAAGACACGCGTATAGCCTTTATCGGCGCCGGTAACATGGCGGCCAGCCTGATCGGTGGCCTGCGGGCCAAGGGCCTGGATGCCGCGCAGATCCGCGCCAGCGACCCGGGCGCAGACACCCGTGCCCGCGTCAGCGCCGAGCACGGTATTGAAACCTTCGCCGACAACGCCGAGGCCATCCAGGGCGTCGAAGTGATCGTGCTGGCAGTGAAGCCGCAGGCCATGAAGGCGGTGTGCGAAAGCCTGCGCCCAAGCCTGCAGCCGCATCAGCTGGTGGTGTCGATTGCGGCCGGCATCACCTGCGCCAGCATGAACACCTGGCTCGGCGCACAGCCGATCGTGCGCTGCATGCCCAACACGCCAGCCCTGGTCAGCCAGGGCGTGAGCGGCTTGTACGCCACCGCCCAAGTGAGCGCCGAACAACGCGACCAGGCGCAAGAACTGCTGTCCGCCGTGGGCGTCGCGCTGTGGCTGGAACAGGAGCAGCAACTGGACGCGGTCACCGCCGTATCCGGCAGCGGCCCGGCGTATTTCTTCCTGCTGATCGAAGCCATGACCGCCGCCGGCGTGAAGCTGGGCCTGTCCAAGGACATTGCCGAACAACTGGCCGAGCAGACCGCCCTGGGTGCTGCGCGCATGGCGGTGTCCAGCGATGTGGACGCCGCCGAGCTGCGCCGCCGCGTGACCTCGCCGGGCGGCACCACACAGGCGGCCATCGAGTCGTTCCAGGCCGGGGGCTTTGAAGCCCTGGTGGAAAAAGCACTGGGTGCCGCTGCGCGCCGCTCGGCGGAACTCGCCGAACAACTGGGCAAATAAGGAGCCAACATGATTGGTTTGAACACCGCAGCCGTCTACGTGCTGCAAACCCTCGGCAGCCTGTACCTGCTGATCGTCCTGATGCGCTTCGTGCTGCAACTGGTGCGTGCGAACTTCTACAACCCGCTCTGCCAGTTCATCGTCAAGGCCACCCAGCCGCTGCTCAAGCCATTGCGCCGGATCATCCCGAGCCTGTTCGGCCTGGACATGTCGTCGCTGGTGCTGGCAATCCTGGTGCAGCTGGCCTTGATGGCGCTGACCCTGTTGCTGACCTACGGCACCACCGGCAATTTCGTACAGTTGCTGATCTGGGCCATCATCGGCGTGACCGCGCTGTTCCTGAAGATCTTCTTCTTCGCCCTGATCATCAGCGTGATCCTGTCCTGGGTCGCCCCCGGTAGCCACAACCCTGGCGCCGAGCTGGTGAACCAGATCTGCGAGCCGGCCCTGGCGCCATTCCGCCGCCTGCTGCCGAACCTCGGCGGCCTGGATATCTCGCCGATCCTGGCGTTCATGGTGCTCAAGTTGCTGGACATGCTGGTGATCAACAACCTGGCGGCCATGACCGGGATGCCGGAGATTTTGCGCCTGCTGATCTGACGCAAAGCAAATGTGAGAGGGGCAAGCCCCCTCCCACATTTCAAACCGCTCAGGCCATTGCTTGCCGCTAGGTGCAGCGGTCTTTAGACTTACGCCTCATTTAAACGAGAGCAGGGTCGATGCCAGCTGCCTTTCCCCCCGATTCTGTTGGACTGGTCGTGCCCCAAGTGGCGCACTTCAGCGAACCGCTGGCCCTGGCCTGTGGCCGTTCGCTGCCTGCCTACGACCTGATCTATGAAACCTATGGCCAACTGAACGCCACGGCGAGCAACGCCGTGCTGATCTGCCACGCCTTGTCCGGCCATCACCACGCGGCCGGTTTCCACTCTGCCGAGGATCGCAAGCCCGGCTGGTGGGACAGTTGCATCGGCCCCGGCAAGCCCATCGACACCAACAAGTTCTTTGTGGTCAGCCTGAACAACCTGGGCGGCTGCAACGGTTCCACCGGCCCCAGCAGCCTCAATCCGGAAACCGGCAAGCCGTTCGGCGCCGACTTCCCGGTGCTCACCGTGGAAGACTGGGTGCACAGCCAGGCGCGCCTCGCCGACCTGCTGGGTATCAACCAGTGGGCGGCAGTGATCGGCGGCAGCCTGGGCGGCATGCAGGCGCTGCAATGGACCATCACCTACCCGGACCGCGTGCGCCATTGCCTGGCAATCGCCTCGGCCCCCAAGCTGTCGGCGCAGAACATCGCCTTCAACGAAGTGGCGCGCCAGGCCATCCTCACCGACCCGGAGTTCCACGGTGGTTCGTTCCAGGAAGCCGGCGTGATTCCCAAGCGCGGCCTGATGCTGGCGCGGATGGTCGGGCATATCACCTACCTGTCCGATGACTCCATGGGCGAGAAATTCGGCCGTGGCCTCAAGAGCGAGAAGCTCAACTACGACTTCCACAGCGTCGAGTTCCAGGTGGAAAGCTACCTGCGCTACCAGGGCGAGGAGTTCTCGGGGCGTTTCGACGCCAACACCTACCTGCTGATGACCAAGGCGCTGGACTACTTCGACCCGGCCGCCAACCACGACGACGACCTGGCGAAAACCTTCGAAGGCGCCACGGCCAAGTTCTGCGTGATGTCCTTCACCACCGACTGGCGCTTCTCGCCGGCCCGCTCCCGCGAGCTGGTGGACGCGCTGATGGCTGCACGCAAGGACGTCTGCTACCTGGAGATCGATGCACCGCAAGGCCACGACGCCTTCCTGATCCCGATCCCGCGTTACTTGCAGGCGTTCGGCAATTACATGAACCGGATTACTGTGTGAGAACGCCATGAGAGCCGACCTGGAAATCATCCAAGACTGGATCCCCGCCGGCAGCCGCGTGCTCGACCTGGGCTGCGGCGATGGCGAACTGCTGAGCTGGCTGCGCGACAACAAGCAAGTCACCGGCTACGGCCTGGAAAACGACCCGGACAACATCGCCCAGTGCGTGGCCAAGGGCATCAACGTGATCGAGCAGGACCTGGACAAGGGCCTGGGCAACTTTGCCAGCAACAGCTTCGACATCGTGGTGATGACCCAGGCCCTCCAGGCGGTGCACTACCCGGACCGCATCCTCGACGAAATGCTGCGCGTAGGCCGCCAGTGCATCATCACCTTCCCCAACTTCGGGCACTGGCGCTGCCGCTGGTACCTGGCCACCAAGGGCCGCATGCCGGTGTCGGACTTTCTGCCGTACACCTGGTACAACACGCCGAACATCCATTTCTGCACCTTCGAAGACTTCGAAGCCCTGTGCAGTGAGCGTGAAGCCAAGGTGATCAACCGCCTTGCCGTCGATCAACAGCATCGTCACGGCTGGGCAAGTAAACTATGGCCCAATCTGTTGGGCGAAATCGGTATTTACAGGGTCAGCAGTCCTGGCCTGACGGACCACAAGATTGCCGTCTAATCATCTTCAAGAGGGACGCTCATGAAACGCCTGGCTGTATTTCTATTGACCGCGTGCCTGGGCGCCAGCGCCCTGGCCGCCGACGCTATCGATGCCAATCGCAAGAAAGACTTCGGCGATATCACCGTCCACTACAACACGTTCACCTCCAGCTTCCTGCAACCGGAAACCGCCCAGGCCGTCGGCGTGGTGCGCAGCAAGGAAAAGGGCTTGATCAACGTGACGGTGATCAAGGGCGTGACCCCGGTGGCCGCGCAAGTGACCGGCACCATCAAGGACTTGGGCGGCAAGAGTGAAGTCCTGACGTTCAAGCAGATCAACGAGAAAGGCGGCATCAATTACCTGGCGCCCTACTCCGTGACGCAGCGCGAATACAAGACGTTTACCATCAACGTTGAAACCGGCGGCAAAGCCCATAGCTTCCAGTTCAACCAGGAACTGTTTCCGGCGGAATAATGAACCTCACCCAACTCGTACTGGCCAGCCATAACGCCGGCAAACTCAAAGAACTGCAAGCCATGCTCGGCGACTCCGTGCAGTTGCGCTCGATTGGCGAGTTCAGCCAGGTGGAACCGGAAGAGACCGGCCTGTCGTTCGTCGAGAACGCTATCCTCAAGGCACGCAACGCCGCACGCATCTCCGGCCTGCCGGCGCTGGCGGATGACTCGGGGCTGGCCGTCGATTTCCTCGGCGGCGCACCGGGCATTTATTCGGCACGCTACGCCGACGGCAAGGGCGATGCCGCCAACAACGCCAAGCTGCTGGACGCGCTCAAGGACGTACCGGACGCCGAGCGCGGCGCACAGTTCGTCTGCGTGCTGGCCCTGGTACGGCATGCCGATGACCCGCTGCCGATCCTGTGCGAAGGCCTGTGGCACGGGCGCATCCTGCATGCGGCCAGCGGCGAGCATGGGTTTGGCTATGACCCGTTGTTCTGGGTGCCGGAACGTAACGTTTCCAGTGCCGAACTGAGCCCGGCCGACAAGAACCAGATCAGCCACCGTGCCCGCGCAATGGATTTGCTGCGCCAACGCCTGAGCCTGAAATGACCCTGAACACCTCTGCGCAGCCGCTGATCCACGGCGGCGCGCAAACACCTCGGGCGGCCTTGCCTGTGCTGCCGCCCCTGGCGCTGTACATCCATATCCCGTGGTGCGTGCGCAAATGCCCTTATTGCGACTTCAACTCCCACACCGCCAGTAAAGTGCTGCCGGAAGAGGAGTATGTGGACGCCCTGTTGGCCGACCTCGATCAGGACCTGCACGCAGTGCATGGCCGCGAACTCAGTTCGATCTTCTTCGGCGGCGGCACGCCCAGCCTGTTCAGCGCCGCAGCGTTGGGGCGGTTGCTCAAGGGCGTGGAAGCCCGCATCCCGTTTGCCGGCGATATCGAGATCACCCTGGAAGCCAACCCCGGGACGTTCGAGCAAGAAAAGTTCGTGGCCTATCGCAAGCTGGGGATCAATCGCCTGTCCATCGGTATCCAGAGCTTCCAGCAGGAAAAGCTTGAGGCCCTGGGCCGCATCCACAATGGCGACGAAGCCGTACGTGCCGCTGGCATGGCGCGCCAGGCCGGGTTCGATAACTTCAATCTGGACTTGATGCACGGGCTGCCCGATCAGTCCCTGGACGATGCCTTGAGCGACTTGCGCCAGGCCATCGCGCTGAAGCCGACGCACTTGTCCTGGTACCAGCTGACCCTGGAACCCAACACCGTGTTCTGGAACCAGCCGCCTGCACTGCCGGAAGACGACACCCTGTGGGACATCCAGGAAGCCGGCCAGGCGTTGCTTGCCGAACACGGCTACGCGCAATATGAAGTATCGGCCTATGCCCAACCAGGTCGCCCGGCGCGGCATAACCTCAATTACTGGAGCTTCGGTGACTTCATCGGCATCGGTGCCGGCGCCCACGGCAAGCTCAGCCATCCGGACGGGCGCATCGTACGCACCTGGAAGACCCGTGCACCGAAGGACTACCTCAACCCGGCCAAAAGCTTCCAGGCCGGCGCGAAGGAGCTGACCAACGAAGAGTTGCCATTCGAGTTCCTGATGAACGCCCTGCGCCTCACCGAAGGGGTCGATGCCAGGCTCTACGCCGAGCGTACCGGTCTGGATCTGGCGAGCCTCGATGAAGGCCGCCGCGAGGCAGAACAAAGTGGCTTAATGCAGGTCGAACCGTCACGCCTGGCGGCGACCGACCGCGGGCAACTCTTTCTCAATGATCTGTTGCAGAAGTTTTTGAGCTGACGCTCTTAAGGAAATCGAATGGATTTGGTACTCGACCTGCTCGCCACCGTATCCCGCTGGAGCCGCAGCAACCTGTCGGAAATCTCCCTGGCCCTCGTGGGCTGCCTGCTGGTGCTGTTCGGCGCCGATATCAAGGGCTGGATCGAAGCACGCCTGGGCAGCATCGCGGGTGCGTTGCGCGTGCCGTTGATGGCGCTGGTGTGCATGATCGGCAGCGGCGCGGCGCTGATCTATGCCACGCCGTGGATTGTGCGGGGGTTGAGCCAGTTCAATAACTACAGCCTGGCGCCGGTGTTGATTGTGGTGCTGGTACTGATTGGTGTAGTCGCAGACCGCCGCTGATCCAAGGCACACTGCGAAAACAAATGTGGGAGGGGGCTTGCCCCCGATTGCAGTGGGTCAGCTACAGATAAGCTGACTGATCCACCGCTATCGGGGGCAAGCCCCCTCCCACATTGAATTGCATTTCAAGCTAATGGGGAGTTACGCCAGCTTCTCGAACTTCAGATCCCACACCCCGTGCCCCAGCCGCTCACCACGACGCTCGAACTTGGTGATCGGCCGCTCGGCCGGGCGTGGCACGCATTTGCCGTCTTCAGCCAGGTTGCGGTAGCCGGGGGCGACGTTCATCACCTCCAGCATGTACTCCGCGTAGGGCTCCCAGTCGGTGGCCATGTGCAGGATGCCGCCCACTTTCAGCTTGGTGCGTACCAGTTCCGCGAAGGAGGCCTGGACGATGCGGCGCTTGTGGTGACGGGCTTTGTGCCATGGGTCCGGGAAGAACAGCATCAGGCGGTCTAGGCTGTTGTCGGCGATGCAGCGGTTGAGCACTTCGATCGCGTCGCAGTCATAGACCCGCAGGTTCGTCAGGCCTTGGGTCAACACGCCGTTGAGCAGCGCGCCGACACCTGGGCGGTGGACTTCCACGCCAATGAAGTCCTGGTCCGGCGCAGCGGCGGCCATTTCCAGCAGGGAGTGGCCCATGCCGAAGCCGATTTCCAGGGAACGCGGGGCCGAACGGCCGAACACCTGGTCGTAGTCCACCGGCGCGTCGGCCAATGGCAACACGAACAGCGGCGTGCCTTGCTCCAGGCCCTTTTGCTGGCCTTCGGTCATGCGACCGGCGCGCATCACAAAACTCTTGATGCGGCGGTGCTTGGACTCGTCGCCTGCTTCCAGGGTGTTCGGCGTTTCGTTTGATTCAGTCATCAATGGCTCTTACTTGATCAGACCATCCAGCGGCGAGGAGGCGCTGGCGTAGAGTTTTTTCGGCATGCGGCCGGCGAGGTAGGCCAGGCGGCCCGCGACGATGGCGTGGTTCATGGCTTCGGCCATCAGGATCGGTTGCTGGGCGTGGGCGATGGCCGAGTTCATCAGCACCGCGTCACAGCCCAGTTCCATGGCGATGGTTGCGTCGGAGGCCGTGCCCACGCCTGCATCCACCAACACCGGGATCTTGGCTTCTTCGAGGATGATCTGCAGGTTGTACGGATTGCAGATACCCAGGCCGGAACCGATCAGGCCGGCCAGTGGCATCACCGCGATGCAGCCGATTTCCGCCAGTTGGCGCGCGATGATCGGGTCATCGCTGGTGTAGACCATCACGTCGAAACCTTCCTTGACCAGGGTTTCGGCGGCCTTGAGGGTTTCGATCACGTTGGGGAACAGGGTTTTCTGGTCGGCCAGCACTTCCAGCTTCACCAGGTTGTGGCCGTCGAGCAGCTCACGGGCCAGGCGGCAGGTGCGCACGGCCTCGATGGCATCGTAGCAACCGGCGGTGTTCGGCAGGAAGGTGTAGCGGTCCGGCGACAGCACTTCAAGCAGGTTCGGCTCGCCTTCGATCTG
Source organism: Pseudomonas sp. NFPP24 (assembly GCF_900112095.1). Classification (NCBI taxonomy): domain Bacteria; kingdom Pseudomonadati; phylum Pseudomonadota; class Gammaproteobacteria; order Pseudomonadales; family Pseudomonadaceae; genus Pseudomonas; species Pseudomonas sp. NFPP24. Next base: position 534,883 of record NZ_FOKD01000001.1, on the reverse strand, counting down.
GCCGAGGTTGGTGCGGCGCACGGCGAAGGTGACGATCTCGGCGCCCGAGGCTTCGATGGCCAGGCGGGTTTCTTCCATGTCGCGGTACTTGCCGGTGCCGACCAGCAGGCGGGACTGGTAGGTACGCCCGGCCAGGACGAAAGGCTTGTCGCTACGAACGATGCTCATGGGAAATCCTCGGAATGGGGTGAGGTTCTGCAGAATTCAGGAAACTGCGCGATCAGCCGCCGCCGATGGCGTGGACCACTTCGACCTGGTCGCCTTCGGCGAGTGCGGTCTCGGCGTGCAGGCTACGCGGGACGATATCCAGGTTGAGTTCCACTGCGACGCGCCGCCCGGTCAGGTCCAGTCGGGTCAGCAGGGCCGCAACGGTTTCACCGTCGGGCAGTTCAAAGGATTCGCCGTTCAACTGAATGCGCATGCCACGGGCCGCCATCGTTTTTAGGGGTCGGCATTCTAGCCCGATTGAGGTTGCCGGCCCAAGTCCCTTGGTCAGGCTGCCTGCAAGCGCCACGCCGCCAGGCCCAGGAAGAACCAGCCAAGCAGGAAGGCCAGGCCGCCAAACGGCGTGATGATCCCAAGCTTGCTGATGCCGGTCAGGGTCAGCACATACAGGCTGCCGGAGAACAGCAGGATGCCAACGGTAAACGAGATGCCCGCCCAGCTGACCAACCGGCCAGGGATATGCGCCGCCAGCAGCGCCACGCCGAACAGCGCCAGGGTGTGCACCAGTTGGTAGGTCACGCCGGTGTGGAAAATTGCGAGGTACTCGGCGCTCAGGCGGTTTTTCAGGCCGTGGGCGGCGAAGGCCCCAAGGGCGACACCGGTGAAGCCGAAAAAGGCAGCCAACATCAGAAAGCCACGCAGCATGAGGAACTCCAGTCAGACTCAAAGGGCCGGGTCTGTATAATGGCCCGCTCAACGGGTTCGGCCAAGCCATCTCTATGCTGCGTCTCCTCTTCAAACGCTTTCTCAACGTCGTCAAATGGTTTGCCATCGGCAGTGTGCTGCTGGTGCTGCTGTTTCGTGTCGTCCCGCCGCCCTTCACCGCGCTGATGGTGGAGCGCAAGGTCGAATCCTGGTTCGACGGCGAACCCATTGACCTGCAGCGCACCTGGGTACCGTGGGACGAGATCTCCGATGACCTCAAAGTGGCGGTGATGGCCGGTGAAGACCAGCGCTTCCCGCAGCATTGGGGCTTTGATTTCGGTGCGATCCAGGCGGCAATCCTGCACAACGAGCGCGGCGGCTCGATTCGCGGTGCCAGTACGTTGAGCCAGCAGGTGTCGAAGAACCTGTTCCTGTGGGCCGGCCGCAGCTATTTGCGCAAAGGCCTGGAAGCCTGGTTTACCGGGTTGATCGAGGTGTTGTGGCCCAAGCAGCGGATTCTTGAGGTGTACCTCAATAGCGTGGAGTGGGACGAAGGCGTGTTTGGCGCGGAAGCGGCGGCGCGGCATCACTTTGGGGTGAGTGCCAAGGGGTTATCGCGGCAGCAGGCCAGCTATCTGGCGGCTGTTTTGCCCAATCCACGGGTGTGGAGTGCCAGCCATCCGACGGCGTATGTGGCAAGGCGCGCGGCTTGGATTCGTCAGCAGATGAGTCAGTTGGGTGGAGACGGTTACCTGGTCGAACTGAACAACTCCCGCAAGGCGCCCTGGTCCGACTGACACAACAAAAACAAATGTGGGAGGGGGCTTGCCCCCGATAGCGATGGACCAGTCACCTTGATGTTGACTGACACTCTGCTATCGGGGGGCAAGTCGAATCGTCGCACCGCCCCTCCCATATTTTTAGGCTGCGATGGACAGTTTCAGCTTGTTCATCGCGCTTTTCTCAAGCTGACGAATCCGCTCGGCCGACACGTTGTACTTCTGCGCCAGGTCGTGCAGCGTGGCTTTTTCTTCTGCCAGCCAGCGCTGGTAGAGGATGTCACGGCTGCGGTCGTCCAGCACTTCCAGCGCTTCGTGCAGGTTGTGGTTGGAGTTGTCGCTCCAATCCGCATCCTCCAGCTGACGCGCCGGGTCGTAACGGTGGTCTTCCAGGTAGTTGGCCGGCGATTGGAAGGCACTGTCGTCGTCCGCTTCAGCAGCGGGGTCGAAGGCCATGTCGTGGCCGGTCAGGCGGCTTTCCATCTCGCGCACTTCACGCGGTTCCACACCAAGGCTTTCGGCCACGCGGTGGACTTCCTCGTTGTTCAGCCACGCCAGGCGTTTTTTCTGGCTGCGCAGGTTGAAGAACAGTTTGCGCTGGGCCTTGGTGGTCGCGACTTTCACGATGCGCCAGTTGCGCAGGATGAACTCGTGGATTTCCGCCTTGATCCAGTGCACGGCAAACGATACCAGGCGCACACCCATCTCGGGGTTGAAGCGCTTTACAGCCTTCATCAGGCCGACGTTGCCTTCCTGGATCAGGTCAGCCTGAGCCAGGCCGTAGCCGCTATAGCTACGGGCGATATGTACGACAAAACGCAGGTGGGCGAGCACCATCTGCCGAGCCGCCCCCAAATCCTGCTCATAGTAGAGACTCTCGGCCAGTTCACGCTCCTGCTCGGGCGTCAGCAACGGAATGCTGTTGACCGTGTGCACATAGGCTTCCAGGTTCGCACCCGGGACCAAGGCATAAGCAGGTTGCAAAGAAGTGGTCATACGAAAAAACCTCCGACTCACATAACTCGTGCAGTGAAGCACTGCGAAAATTGACCGGGAACCGTAGGACAAGTTCCCTAAACCACCAATACGGTCAATACAAACGAAACCACATTAATCTGACATTAACTACTTCGGTGCCAGCTCACGTAAATGACGAGCGACCGCAATCCAAGCACCGATATACCCCAACAATACCGCGCCAAGCAAGAGACTCAGACCATCGGCTACCGGCACGCCAGCCAGGGCGAAATCACTGCCGTAGAGTCCGGCAAGCCCGACAACCGCGTCGTTCAGCCAGTCCAGGCCAAAAGCCAGCACGCCCCAGGACAAAATCCCGGCACCAAAGCCATAAAGCGCGCCCATGTACAGAAAAGGCCGACGCACATAGCTGTCCGTGCCGCCGACCAGTTTAATCACTTCTATCTCGGTGCGACGGTTTTCAATATGAAGACGAATGGTATTACCTATCACCAAAAGTAATGCAGACACCAACAGCACTGTCAGACCGAACACAAAGCGGTCGCCCAGCTTGAGGATCGCGGCCAGGCGCTCTACCCAGACTAGATCAAGTTGCGCCTGTTGCACCTTGGGCATCTCTGCGAGTTTTTGTCGCAGGGCTTCCAGCGCCGGCTTGTCCACCTCGTTCGGCGTCACCAGGACCACGCCCGGCAGCGGGTTCTGTGGCAGCTCCTTGAGCGCCTCGCCCAGGCCGGATTGTTGCTGGAACTCTTCCAGTGCCTGATCGCGACTGATGTACTCGGCATCCGCCACGCCGGAGATGTTCTTGATGTCGTCGCGTAACGCTTCGCCATCTTTGGCACTGGCGTCGATATTCAGGTACAGCGAAATCTGCGCTGCGCGCTGCCAGGAACCGCCCAGGCGCTCCACATTATTAAGCAGGAGCGACAGGCCCATCGGCAGGCTCAGGGCTACTGCCATCACCAGGCAGGTGAAAAAGCTGCCGATCGGCTGCTTGCCCAGGCGGCGCAGGCTGTCGACCAGGCTGGCGCGATGGCTTTCGATCCAGGCGCGCAGCAAGGTGCTGAAGTCCGGGCCGTCGTCATCGTGGTCGTGTTTTTTCTTCGGCGGTTGCGGGTCGGCCGGTTTCGGCGCCACGCGTTCGGAGACTTTAGGGCTGCGTGTTGCACTCATACGCCGGCCTCCCCGTCACCGATCAGGCGGCCACGTTGCAGAGTGAGCATGCGATGGCGCATGCGCGCGATCAGTGCCAGGTCGTGACTGGCGATCAGCACGCTGGTGCCCAGGCGGTTGATGTCTTCGAATACGCCCATGATCTCGGCCGCCAGGCGCGGGTCGAGGTTACCGGTGGGTTCGTCCGCCAGCAGCAGGGCCGGGCGGTGGACGATAGCGCGAGCGATACCGACGCGCTGTTGCTGGCCGGTGGACAGGTCGCCAGGGTAGAGATCGGTCTTGTCCGACAGCGCCACGCGCTCCAGGGCCGAGTCCACGCGCTTGACGATCTCGGCCTTGGACAGCCCGAGGATCTGCAACGGCAGCGCCACGTTGTTGAACACGGTGCGATCGAACAGCAACTGGTGATTCTGGAACACCACGCCGATCTGGCGGCGCAGGAACGGAATCTGCGCGTTACTGATGGTGGCCAGGTCCTGGCCCGCCAACAGCAACTTACCGGTGGTCGGACGCTCCATGGCCAGCAGCAGGCGCAACAACGTACTTTTGCCTGCGCCGGAGTGACCGGTTACAAATAGAAACTCGCCGCGACGCACTCGAAAGCTCAGCTCATGCAAGCCGACATGCCCGTTCGCATAGCGTTTACCGACCTGTTCGAATCGAATCATGAACGCTCCCGCTCGGCAAACAGTGCCTGTACAAAGGGTTCGGCTTCAAAGGTGCGCAGGTCGTCGATGCCTTCACCGACGCCGATATAACGAATCGGCAACCCGAACTGCTTGGCCAGGGCGAAGATCACGCCGCCCTTGGCCGTGCCGTCGAGCTTAGTCAATGCCAGGCCGGTCAGTTGTACCGTCTGGTTGAATTGCTTGGCCTGGCTGATGGCGTTCTGGCCGGTGCCAGCGTCCAGTACCAGCAGAACCTCGTGCGGCGCGTCTGCGTCGAGCTTGCCGATCACACGGCGAACCTTTTTCAGCTCTTCCATCAAATTGTCTTTGGTGTGCAGGCGACCGGCGGTATCGGCGATCAGCACGTCGATGTTACGGGCCTTGGCGGCTTGCACGGCATCGAAGATCACCGAGGCGGAATCGGCACCGGTGTGCTGGGCGATGACCGGGATCTTGTTGCGCTCGCCCCACACCTGCAGTTGTTCAACCGCGGCGGCACGGAAGGTATCGCCGGCTGCCAGCATGACTTTCTTGCCTTCGGACTGCAGCTTCTTGGCCAGCTTGCCGATAGTGGTGGTCTTGCCGGCGCCGTTGACGCCCACCACCAGGATCACGAAAGGTTTTTTCGGGGTGATCACCAGCGGCGCTTCCACCGGCTTGAGCATCGCGGCCAGCTCGGCCTGCAGGGATTTGTACAACGCGTCGGCGTCGGTCAGCTGTTTGCGCGCGACCTTCTGGGTGAGGCTCTGGATGATCACGGCAGTGGCTTCGACGCCCACGTCGGCGGTGAGCAGGCGGGTTTCGATGTCTTCCAGCAGTTCGTCATCGATGACCTTCTTGCCCAGGAACAGGCTGGCCATGCCTTCGCCAATGCTGGCGCTGGTCTTGCTCAGGCCTTGCTTGAGACGGGCGAAGAAGCCGGTCTTGCTGGTTTCGACAGGTGCGACGACGGGCTCCGGCTCGACAACAGCAGGCACTGCCACCTCGGCCACAGCCGGAATCGGCGGGGCGATGTGCTCAGCCTGCACATCTTCGACCAGCGCCACGGGCTCTTCAGCCACCGGCAGTTCCAGCCACGGTTTGTGCTCGGGTTCCGGCTCGGGTTCCGGGACAGCCTCGACGACCGGCTGCAACACCGGCTCGGCCATCGGCAATACCACCGGCGCCGGGGTTTCGGCAACCGGTTCGGCTTCTACTGTTGGCTCAGGGATAGGTTCAGGTTGAACCGGCGGGTGTTCGTCGACGGTTTCCTGCGGTTTTTTGCGCAGCCATCCGAACAGGCCTTTCTTCTCGCCAGCCGCGGCTGGGGTCTTCTTGTCGTCGTTGGAACCAAACATGGAGACGGCTATCTCAAGGTAGCGACGCGCCAAGGGGCGCGCCGGTAAATAAAATTCGATGCGTAACAGACTGTTTTTTAGCCAGCTCGTTCATGCGCAACATTTTGAAGGCCAAAATAGGGCCTCAACAAGACGGCCGCAGTGGCCGTCCCTCAGTCGGATCAGTATCCTAGCACCTCCTCGCCCGCCGACGCTAAGACCAAGCGGGCAGCCCAACAGGTTTAAAAACGAATGAATGCTCTAGCCCGCCGCGCCGCAGGCCTGCTGTTCAGCACAGTTTGTCTGCCTCTTTCAGCCTTGGCTGCCGACCCACAACCCACCCATGAATTCACCCTGGACAACGGCCTCAAGGTGGTCGTGCGCGAAGATCATCGCGCCCCGGTGGTGGTTTCCCAGGTCTGGTACAAGGTCGGTTCGAGCTACGAAACCCCGGGCCAGACCGGTTTGTCCCACGCCCTGGAACACATGATGTTCAAGGGCAGCGCCAAGGTCGGCCCCGGCGAAGCCTCGCTGATCCTGCGCGACCTGGGCGCCGAAGAGAACGCCTTCACCAGCGATGACTACACCGCTTACTACCAGGTGCTGGCCCGCGACCGCCTGGGCGTCGCCTTCGAGCTGGAAGCCGACCGCATGGCCAGCCTGCGCCTGCCGGCCGACGAGTTCAGCCGCGAGATCGAGGTGATCAAGGAAGAGCGCCGCCTGCGCACCGACGACAACCCGATGTCCAAGGCCTACGAGCGCTTCAAGGCCATGGCATTCCCGGCAAGCGGCTACCACACGCCGACCATCGGCTGGATGGCCGACCTGGACCGCATGAAAGTCGAAGAGCTGCGCCACTGGTACCAATCCTGGTATGTCCCGAACAATGCCACCCTGGTGGTGGTCGGCGACGTCACCCCGGACGAGGTCAAAAACCTGGCCCAGCGCTACTTCGGCCCGATCCCCAAGCGTGACGTACCACCGGCCAAGATCCCGATGGAACTGGCCGAGCCCGGCGAGCGCCTGCTGACGCTGCATGTGAAAACCCAACTACCGAGCGTAATGCTGGGCTTCAACGTGCCAGGCCTGGCCACCGCCGAAGACAAACGTTCGGTACAGGCCCTGCGCCTGATCTCGGCCTTGCTGGACGGCGGCTACAGCGCCCGCATCTCCGAACAGTTGGAGCGTGGTGAAGAGCTGGTTTCCGCTGCGTCCACCAACTACGACGCCTACACCCGTGGCGATACCCTGTTCATGCTGAGCGCCACGCCGAATCAACAGAAGAAGAAAACCGTCGCCCAGGCAGAAGCCGGCCTGTGGCGCCTGCTGGAAGAGTTGAAGGCCAAGCCGCCGACCGCCGAAGAACTGGAACGCATCCGCGCCCAGGTCATTGCCGGCCTGGTCTACCAGCGTGATTCCATCACCAGCCAGGCCACGGCCATTGGCTCCCTGGAGACTGTCGGCCTGTCCTGGAAACTGATGGACACGGAGCTCGCCGACCTGCAAAGCGTGACCCCGGAAGATATCCAGAAAGCCGCGCGCACCTACTTCACCCGCGAACGTCTGAGCGTCGCCCATGTTTTGCCTGAGGAGACCGCTCATGAGTGATCGCAAAAGCAGCCGCCTGATCTTCCCCGGCCTGATCGTCGTCACCCTGATTGCGGCGAGCGCCGTGTATTTCCTGCGTCCGAGCGAGTCCGTCGCCAGCCAGGCACTGGAAAAAGCCCAATCGAGCAGCAAGCTGCAATCCCTGGCGGAACTGGACGACAAGGCGCCGACCAACCGCAAGCTCGACGTACAGACCTGGACCACCGCCGAAGGCACCAAGGTGCTGTTCGTCGAAGCCCATGAACTGCCGATGTTTGACATGCGCATCCTGTTCGCCGCCGGCAGCAGCCAGGACGGCAACGTACCCGGCCTGGCGCTGATGACCAACGCCATGCTCAACGAAGGCGTACCGGGCAAGGATGTGAGCCAGATCGCCCGTGATTTCGAAGGTCTGGGCGCGGACTTTGGCAATGGTGCATACCGCGACATGGCGCTGGTGTCCCTGCGCAGCCTCAGCGACAGTAGCAAACGCGACGCCGCCCTGAGCCTGTTTGACCAGGTGATCGGCAAACCGACCTTCCCGGCCGACTCCCTGGCCCGGATCAAGAACCAGATCCTCGCCGGCTTCGAGTACCAGAAGCAGAACCCCGGCAAGCTGGCCAGCCTTGAACTGTTCAAGCGCCTGTACGGCGATCACCCTTACGCGCACCCGAGCGAAGGCACGCCCGAGAGCGTGCCAAAGATCACCATCGCGCAGTTGCAGGCGTTCCACGCCAAGGCTTACGCAGCAGGCAACGCGGTGATTGCGGTAGTGGGCGATCTGACCCGCGCCGAAGCCGAAGCCATGACGGCCAAGGTTTCTGCATCGCTGCCCAAGGGCCCGGCGCTGCCAAAAATTGCTCAGCCGACCGAACCCAAACCGGGCCTGACTCGTATCGAGTTCCCGTCCAAACAGACGCACTTGCTGTTCGCGCAACTGGGCATCGACCGTGCCGACCCGGACTACGCAGCCTTGTCCCTGGGTAACCAGATCCTCGGCGGTGGCGGTTTCGGCACTCGCTTGATGAGCGAAGTGCGTGAAAAACGTGGTTTGACCTACGGCGTGTACTCCGGTTTCTCGCCGATGCAGGTGCGTGGCCCGTTCATGATCAATCTGCAGACCCGCGCCGAAATGAGCGGCGGCACCCTGCGCCTGGTCGAGGACGTGGTGGCCGACTACCTCAAGACCGGCCCGACGCAAAAAGAACTGGATGACGCCAAGCGCGAGCTGGCCGGCAGTTTCCCGCTGTCGACCGCCAGCAACGCCGATATCGTCGGGCAGTTGGGCGCGATGGGTTTCTACGACCTGCCGCTGACCTATCTGGCAGATTTCATGAAACAATCCCAGGCCCTGACCGTAGAGCAGGTCAAGGCTGCAATGAATAAACACTTGAGCGCCGACAAGATGGTCATCGTGACCGCCGGCCCGACGATTGCGCAAAAGCCACTACCGCCCCCCACTGATAAACCCGCCGAGCAGCCGCTCGGGGTTCCGGAGCATTAATGGCCAGTTCATCTCGCCCGAAAAAACCTGTCCACAACGTGCATAACGGTGTGGGCCAGCTGCGCATCATTGGCGGCGAATGGCGCAGCCGCAAGCTGAGCTTCCCCGACGTCGTAGGCCTGCGCCCGACGCCTGACCGCGTGCGTGAAACCCTGTTCAACTGGCTGGCTCCATACATTGCAGGCGCCAAGGTATTGGACCCGTTCGCTGGCAGTGGTGCGCTGTTCCTGGAGGCGCTGTCCCGTGGCGCCGCCCTGGGTCAGGCGCTGGACGCCAGCAATGTGGCGGTGTCCAGCCTCAAGGAACACCTGGGCACCCTGCGCTGCACCACCGGCCAGGTGCAAACCGCCGACGCCCTGCGCTACCTGGAAACCCAGCCGGCCAGCGAGTTCGACGTGGTGTTCCTCGACCCGCCGTTCAACCAGAACTTGCTGCCAACCGTGTGCGCATTGCTGGAAGATCGCCAATGGCTGGCAGCGGATTCGTGGATCTACACTGAAAGCGAGACCGCCCCTTCTACCCTGGGCTTGCCGGCCACCTGGCGCCTGCACCGGGAACAGAAGTCCGGACGGGTGTATTACGCGTTGTGGCAACGCAGCGCCGCCTGACCTCTGTTTGTGGCGAGCGGGCTTGCCCCGCGTTGGGCTGCGCAGCAGCCCCACCAAGAACACCGCGATTGCTCAGTTAGAACATCATTACTGGTTTTGGGGCCGCTTCGCAGCCCAACGCGGGGCAAGCCCGCTCGCCACAGTTAAATGCATCCGCAGCAGAGCGTGTCATGACCCCTTCTTCCGACCTGTTCACCCCCGCCTTCGGCCTCGGCAACCCCCACCTGCAAACACTGTGGGGGCCGCTGTGGCGCCCTACCACCCACATCGAACGCCAACGCGAACGCCTGTGGCTGGAAGACGGCGACTTCCTCGACCTCGATTGGCATGGCCCCCATGACGCGCAAGCACCGTTGGTGCTGGTGCTGCATGGGTTGACCGGTTCCTCCAATTCGCCCTACGTGGCCGGTCTGCAAAAAGCCCTGGCTGCGCAAGGCTGGGCCAGCGCGGCGCTGAATTGGCGTGGCTGCTCGGGCGAACCAAACCTGTTGGCGCGCAGCTATCACTCCGGCGCCAGCGAAGACCTGGCCGCGGCGATTGCCCATCTGCGCGCCAAGCGACCGCTGGCGCCGCTGTATGCGGTGGGTTATTCACTGGGCGGCAATGTGCTGCTCAAGCATTTGGGCGAAACCGGCGAAGCATCAGGGCTGCAAGGCGCGGCGGCGGTATCGGTGCCGTTTCGCCTGGACCAGTGCGCGGATCGCATCGGCCTGGGATTCTCGCGGGTTTATCAGAAGCATTTCATGCGGGAAATGCTGGCCTATATCCGCGTCAAGCAACGGCGCTTTCTAGAGGATGGTCGTGCGGAGGGGTTGAAGACGCTTGAGGCCCTGGGTTCATTGGACAAGATGCGCACGTTCTGGGACTTCGACGGCCGGGTCACCGCGCCGCTGCACGGTTTCCTGAACGCCGAGGACTATTACCGCCGCGCCTCCAGTCGCTATTATCTGGGCGATATCCGCACGCCGACCCTGATCATCCAGGCCGCCGATGACCCGTTTGTGTTTGCCCACAGCCTGCCCGAGGCCAGTGAGCTGTCGGACTGCACCGAATTCGAATTGCTGGCCAAGGGCGGGCATGTCGGTTTTGTCGATGGAACACTGAAGCGCCCCGGTTATTACCTGGAGCGCCGTATTCCGGCCTGGTTGCTCAGTCGCCGGTAGCGATGGCCCGTGCCGGATCGGTGATCCACTCGCTCCACGACCCTGCATACAACTTGCCCAACGGGTAACCGGCCAGGCTCAGGGCAAACAGATTGTGGCACGCCGTCACCCCTGAACCGCAGTACGCCACCAGTTCATCCGGCGAGCGACCTTGCAGTTGGGCGGCGAAGCGTTGCTTGAGTTGGTCTGCCGGCAGGAAGCGGCCGTCAGCCCCCAGGTTTTCGTTGAACGCCGCGCACTGCGCCCCAGGGATGTGCCCGGCCACCGGGTCGATCGGCTCGACTTCACCGCGAAAGCGCGGCTGTGCACGGGCGTCGAGCAAGGTCAGGCCGGGTTGGCCCAGGCGTTTTTGCAGGTGTTCGGCATCCAGCACCAGGCGATTATCTGGCGCACCAACGAAGGCGCCCGGCTCAACCACCGGCGCGTCCAGGCTCAGCGGGAAACCCGCCGCATGCCAGGCCTTGAGGCCACCATCCAGAATAAACACGCCATCGCGCTTGCCCAGCCACGCCAACAACCACCAGGCCCGTGCGGCATAGGCACCGGGGCCGTCGTCATACAGCACGATATCGGTGTCGGCGTTGATCCCCCAGGCACGCAATTGCTCGGCGAAGGTATCTGCGGCCGGCAACGGATGGCGACCGGTCACGCCCTTGATCACCGGCCCACTGAGGTGGCGTTCCAGGTCAGCGTACTGCGCGCCCTCGATATGCCCTTCGGCATAGCTGCAGAGCCCGTAGTCAGGGTCTTCCAGGGCAAAACGGCAATCGAGGATCACCAACCCGCCGGCCTTCTGGCGCTCGGCCAATTGCTGGGGGCTGATCAGTTGGGCAAGCGGCATGACGGACTCCTATGAACAGATTCGGGAAAGGTCCTACTTCACTTCTTCCAATGCCTGATTCAACGGCACGTAAAATTCTTTGAACAACCCATCCACGGCCTCCTTCGCCTGGGGCGTGACAAACCCCGCCTCCAGCACCAGCACCTGATACACCCCGCGCTTGATCGCCTCGGCGCTCAGGTGGGCGGAGTTTTCATTGGTGGTGCACAGAAAGCGCACCCAGGAGGTGAGGATGATCCAGGCATTGAGGGTCAAGGCTTCGGTTTGCACCGGGTCCATATTGAGGATGCCAGCGTCGACAAACCCTTGGTAAATGGCGCCGCCCTGGGTCAGGCAGCGCTGGGAAAAGCGCCGGTAGCCGGTGGCCAGTTCCGGGTCGCTTTCCAGAAGGTGTTCGAGGTCGCGGTGCAGGAAACGGTAGCGCCACATACCGGCCAGCACGGCCTGCAGGTAGAAGCGCTTGTCTTCGACGGTGACGGCGCGGCCTTGGGGTGGGCGCAGGAAACTGTCCACCAGGGCTTCGTATTCACGAAACAGCACGGCGATGATCGCCTGCTTGTTGGGGAAGTGGTAGTACAGGTTGCCCGGCGAAATTTCCATGTGGGCGGCAATGTGGTTGGTGCTCACACTGCGCTCGCCCTGCTGGTTAAAAAGCTCCAGGCTGGTTTGCACAATGCGCTCGCTGGTCTTTACTCGTGGTGCCATAGGGGATCAGCTTCTGTACACGTGATAAGGCATCTTACGGCCTATCCTTGCACGGATAAAACCGGATGTTGCTGCAATGTTATTTGACAATTTAGAGTAATGACTCTAAAAATCCAGGCAGACCTATAACAATCGGGAACGCCGCCATGTCTGCCAACGTTGCCTACCTGCAAGATTCCCAGGCACTGGACTCACTCCAGCGCCTGTTCGACACCCAGCGTCGTGCCTACGCCGCCAACCCGATGCCATCGGCCGCGCAGCGCCAGCAATGGCTCAAGGCCCTGCGCGACCTGCTCAGCGACGAGCGCCAGGCACTGATCAACGCGATCAGCCAGGACTTCAGCCACCGCAGTGCCGACGAAACCCTGTTTGCCGAACTGATGCCCAGCCTGCATGGCATTCACTATGCCAGCAAACACCTCAAGGGTTGGATGAAACCATCCCGGCGAGCTGTAGGCATTGCCTTCCAACCGGCCTCGGCCAAAGTCATCTATCAACCGTTGGGCGTAGTTGGCGTGATCGTGCCCTGGAATTACCCGCTGTACCTGGCCATTGGTCCGCTGGTCGGCGCGTTGGCGGCGGGCAACCGGGTGATGCTCAAGCTCAGTGAGTCCACCCCCGCCACTGGCGAGTTGCTCAAGGTGCTGCTGGCGAAAATCTTCCCCGAAGACCTGGTGTGCGTAGTGCTGGGCGAAGCCGAGGTGGGCATGGCGTTTTCCAAGCTGCCCTTCGACCATCTGCTGTTCACCGGCGCCACCAGCATCGGCAAGCATGTGATGCGTGCGGCGGCCGAACACCTCACACCGGTCACCCTCGAGTTGGGCGGCAAGTCGCCGGCCATCGTGTCTGCGGATGTACCACTCAAGGACGCCGCCGAACGCATCGCCTTCGGCAAGGCGTTGAACGCCGGCCAAACCTGTGTCGCGCCCGACTATGTATTGGTGCCGGAAGACCGCGTCGACGGCTTCGTCGAGGCCTACACCCAGGCCGTTCGCGGATTTTATCCGACCCTGGCCGACAACCCGGACTACACCGCCATCATCAACGAACGACAACTGGCCCGGCTGAATGCCTACGTCAAGGACGCCACCGACAAGGGCGCCACCCTGATCCCGCTGTATGACCAGGGCCAGGCGCGGCGCATGGCCCACAGCCTGTTGCTGAATGTCAGCGATGACATGACCGTGATGCAGGACGAGATCTTCGGCCCGGTGCTGCCGATCGTGCCGTATCGCGGTATCGACCAGGCCTTTGCCTACATCAACCAACGTCCTCGCCCACTGGCCCTGTACTACTTCGGTTACAACAAGCGCGAGCAGGACCGCGTGCTCCACGAAACCCATTCCGGCGGCGTGTGCCTGAACGACACGCTGCTGCATGTGGCCCAGGACGATATGCCCTTTGGCGGCATCGGCCCGTCGGGTATGGGCCACTATCACGGGCATGAAGGCTTCCTGACGTTCAGCAAAGCCAAGGGGGTGCTGGTGAAACAGCGCCTTAACGCGGCGAAGCTGATCTACCCGCCCTACGGCAAAGCCATCCAGACGTTGATCCAGAAGCTGTTCGTTCGCTGAAACCGCCACCCACGGGATAACAATAACAATGAACCCTAGCCTGACTGATTCACCCGTGCTGTCGCGGCGCGGCGTCTTGAAGATTGGCCTGTGCGCCAGCGCCTTCCTGGCTACCGCCGGGTTGGGCGCCAGCCTCAGCGGTTGCTCCAGCAGCACGCCGGCCAGCGGTTTTGCCATGCTGCGCAGCAGTGACTTGCCGTTCCTGCGCGCGGTCATCCCGGTGCTGCTCGAAGGCGTGGCCAGCGCCCAGGAAGTTGCCAGCGGGATTGAAGACACCCTCAAGAAGCTCGACTTCAGCCTGCAACACCTGTCGCCGGAGATGTTCAAGCTTACCCAGCAACTGTTCGACGTATTGGGCATGGGCGTCACCCGTGGACCGTTGACCGGAATCTGGGGCAGTTGGGAAAACGCCAGCGGCGAGCAGATCCGCAACTTCCTGCACCGTTGGGAAAACAGCTACCTGAACCTGCTGCGCATGGGCCAGGGCTCGCTGCTCAAGCTGGTGATCATGGCCTGGTATTTCCAGCCGGCGTCCTGGGCGCATTGCGGTTACCCCGGTCCGCCGAAGATTTGATTCGCCGCCCTCCCATAAAAACAAGAGACGACCCTGATGCCCGTACCCGACCTGTTCCGCGACGGCATGGCCCGTGGCTGGAAAACCCACAATGGCGCCACCCTCGATAACGACCTGACCCTGGAAGCCGATGTGGTGATCATCGGCAGCGGTGCCGGCGGCGGCACCACTGCCGAAGTCCTCAGTGCCGCCGGCTACAAGGTGCTGCTGATCGAAGAAGGCCCGCTCAAGACCAGCAGCGACTTCAAGCTACTGGAGGACGAGGCCTACACCAGCCTGTACCAGGAGGGCATCGGTCGCATGAGCAAGGACGGCGCTATCACCATCCTGCAGGGCCGGGCCGTGGGCGGCACTACGCTGATCAACTGGACATCCAGCTTCCGCACCCCGGACGCCACCCTCGCTCACTGGGCCAGCGAGTACGCCGTAAAGGGCCACAGCAGCGCCGAAATGGCGCCCTGGTTCGAAAAGATGGAACAACGCCTGGGCATCGCGCCCTGGGCCCTGCCACCCAACCCCAACAACGATGTGATCCGCAAAGGCTGCGAAAAGCTCGGTTACAGCTGGCATGTGATCCCGCGCAATGTGCGCGGCTGCTTCAACCTGGGCTATTGCGGGATGGGCTGCCCGGTCAACGCCAAGCAATCGATGCTGGTGACCACCATCCCGTCCACCCTGGAAAAAGGCGGCGAGCTGTTGTACCTGGCCCGCGCCGAGCGCCTCAAATACAGCGGCGACACCATCAGTAGCCTGGAATGTATGGCGATGGACGAGCGTTGCGTGGCGCCTACCGGACGCAAGATCACGGTGAAGGCCAAACATTACGTGCTCTCGGGCGGCGGCATCAACAGCCCCGCGCTGCTGATGCGCTCGGACGCGCCCGACCCGCACTCGCGGCTGGGCAAACGCACATTCCTGCACTTGGTGAACTTCTCCGCCGGGCTGTTCGACGAGGTGATCAACCCGTTCTACGGCGCGCCGCAGTCGATCTATTCCGACCATTTCCAGTGGCAGGACGGCACCACGGGGAAAATGTCGTACAAGCTGGAGGCGCCGCCCTTGCACCCGGCGCTGGCCAGCACCCTGCTCGGCGGTTACGGCACCCAGAACGCCCTGGACATGAGCCAATTGCCCAACACCCACGCGATGCTGGCGCTGCTGCGCGACGGCTTCCACCCCGACAGCCCGGGCGGCAGCGTGGAGCTACGTGGCGATGGCACGCCGGTGCTCGACTACCAGGTGTCGGACTACGCCTGGAATGGCTTGCGTCGTGCCTTCCACAGCATGGCCGAGATCCAGTTCGCGGCGGGCGCCAAGTCGGTCAAGCCGCTGCATCACGATGCCCGCTACGTAAAAACCCTGGGCGAAGCGCGCACGCTGATTGAAGGCCTCAATCTGGAACTGCATCGCACCTGCCTGGGCAGCGCCCATGTGATGGGCGGTTGCGCCATGGGCGAAGACCCGAAAAATGCAGTGGCCGACAGCCTGGGGCGCCATCATCAGTTGCGCAACCTGTCGATCCACGATGGCTCTCTATTCCCCACCAGCATTGGGGCCAACCCACAATTATCGGTGTACGGTTTGACCGCCCAACTGGCGACAGCCTTGGCCGAACGTCTGAAAACAGCGTGAAAAAACACGGTATTCGCCGTGTCTATAGTGCTTTCTTCTGCATAAGTTGACTTTCCCGACCGGGACGGCTGCGATACCATCCGGTTCCCCAACGGACTCCGCCAGGACGACGCGATGAACCGAGTGTTGTACCCAGGTACCTTCGACCCGATTACCAAAGGCCATGGCGATCTGGTCGAACGTGCCTCACGCTTGTTCGACCATGTGATCATCGCGGTCGCGGCCAGCCCCAAGAAAAACCCGCTGTTTCCCCTGGAACAGCGTGTGGAGTTGGCGCGTGAGGTCACCAAACACCTGCCCAATGTGGAAGTCGTGGGCTTTTCCACACTGTTGGCGCATTTCGCCAAAGAGCAGAACGCCAATGTGTTCCTGCGCGGCCTGCGTGCAGTGTCGGACTTCGAGTACGAGTTCCAGTTGGCCAACATGAACCGCCAACTGGCGCCGGACGTGGAAAGCCTGTTCCTCACACCGTCGGAACGCTATTCGTTCATTTCCTCGACGTTGGTCCGTGAAATTGCCGCTTTGGGCGGAGATATCACCAAGTTCGTGCACCCGGCCGTGGCGGATGCACTGACCCTGCGCTTCAAGAAATAAGCCCCCAATCGGCGCCTGCTCGCACTGCGGGCGCCAATGCGGCACAATTGCGCGCATTAGTTTTCAGATGCCTTGGCGGACGGCCCTGGCAGGAGTTTCCATGTCCCTGATCATCACCGACGATTGCATCAACTGCGACGTCTGCGAACCTGAGTGCCCGAACGCCGCGATTTCCCAAGGCGAAGAGATCTACGTGATCGACCCCAACCTGTGCACCCAGTGCGTCGGCCACTACGACGAGCCTCAGTGCCAGCAAGTGTGCCCGGTGGATTGCATCCCGCTGGATGAAGCCCATCCAGAGACGCAAGAGCAACTGATGGAGAAGTACCGCAAGATTACCGGTAAGGCCTGACCCACCTTTAGCGCCTGTCATGACCTCATCGGGGGCAAGCCCCCTCCCACATTTGGATTGCGAACACTTTCACTGTGGGAGGGGGCTTGCCCCCGATGGCAATATCAGCAATCACCCATCAATCAGCTCTGGCACTTAGGGCAAAACACACTCGCCCGCTGTCCCAGCACCACATTGCGCAATTCGCTGCCGCAGGCCTTGCACGCCTCGCCGCCCCGGCCATAGACGAACAGTTCCTGCTGGAAATACCCCGGCTGCCCGTCGCCGCCGATAAAGTCGCGCAGCGTGGTGCCGCCACGCTCGATGGCCGCCGCCAGCACGCGCTTGATCTCGATCGCCAGCTTCAAATAACGCGCTCGCGAAATACCACCCGCCTCACGACGCGGATCGATCCCCGCCGCAAACAGCGCTTCCGTCGCGTAGATATTGCCCACACCCACCACCACCGCGTTGTCCATGATGAACGGCTTCACCGCCATCGACCGCCCACGGGACAGCTGGAACAGACGCTCGCCGTCAAACAGGTCGGTCAGCGGCTCCGGCCCCAGTCGGATCAGCAGTTCATGGTTGTGCGGGTCCTGGCTCCAGAGCATCGCGCCAAAACGCCGAGGATCGGTGTAGCGCAGGGCCAGGCCGGATTCGAGCTCGATATCCACATGTTCATGCTTGGCCGCCGGCATGCCGGCCTCTACCAGACGCAGGTTGCCCGACATGCCGAGGTGGCTGATCAAGGTGCCCACTTCGGCATTGATCAACAGGTACTTGGCCCGCCGCTCCACCAGCACGATGCGCTGCCCGGACAGGCGCACATCGAGGTCTTCCGGGATCGGCCAGCGCAGGCGCCGTTCGCGCACCACCACGCGGCTGACCCGCTGGCCTTCCAGGTGCGGCGCAATCCCGCGCCGGGTGGTTTCGACTTCTGGTAACTCGGGCATAGGTGCCTCTTTAAGGAAGGATCAGTGGGCGCCCAGTTCGCGGATCGACAATTTCATACTCTCGAAGTCGTAGTCCGACAGCCCCACGTAGTCCAGCACCAGGTGGCCGATGGTATTCCATTCATGGTCCACCGTCTGGCTGCCCAGTACACGGTAGGACGAGCAGATATGCTCGGCCATTTTCAGGATCGCCAGCAGGTTCTTGAGCTGCGGAGTGCGCGACGACTCATCGCTGAAGATCGCCAAGGCGTTGTGGTGGTTGGCGATGGCGTCGGTCACATGCTGCGGCAGGCGCCAGGATTTGGCGGTGTAGTAGCCGACCACGGCATGGTTGGTGTTGAACGCGTTGTTCTCGGTGTCGACCACGCGGCAATCGGGGCCGGCATTGGCATACGCCTGCTCCAGCACCGCCATGTAGTTGGGGAAGCGCTTGAGCATCAGCGGCACGCCACAGTCATGGAACAGACCCAGGGCATAGGCCTCGTCCACCGCCTGGGCGCCGGTGCGCTTGGCCAGGGTGAGGCAGGTCATGGCCACATCCTGGGCGGTGTCCCAGAAGCGGTTGAGGGTGACGATGGTGTCGTCGCTCATCTCGCCCTTGATCGACAACGCGTTGATCAGGTTGATGATCGAACGACTGCCCAACAGGTTCACTGCGCGCTGGATCGACGCGATCTTGTTGCTCAGGCCGTAATACGACGAGTTGACGATCTTCAGCAGTGCGCCCGACAGGCCCGGGTCCTGGGAGATCAGCCGCGCGATCACTTCCAGGTCCGGATCGGGCATGTATTGCTCCATCTGCAAATCCACCATGATTTGCGGCTGGGGCGGCACGCTGATGCCCTGCAGGGCCTGTTGGATCTGTTCGGCGGAAAGCTCTTGGGACATAAGTACATACTCTGGGCTAGACGGGGATTCTAACCTCTAAGCAAACCTGACCGACACCCAAATGCCCGATTGAAACCGGACTAAATGTGGGAGGGGGCTTGCTCCCGATGGCATCACCGCCGTACGTCAGATACACCGCGCCGCCTGCATCGCGGGCAAGCCCATGCCCACATGAACCGCGCCGCAACAGGTATACTCCCGCTCTTTTTTCCGGAGCGACGTCATGTCCCTGCCAAGCCTGCGTCTCAAAGCCAACGCCGATCGTCGTTTGCGCAACGGCCACCTGTGGGTCTACAGCAACGAAATCGACGTGGCCGCCACCCCACTCCACGGTTTCCAGGCGGGTGACCAGGCCATCCTCGAAGCGGCCGGCGGCAAGACCCTGGGCATCGTGGCCATGAGCCCGAACAACCTGATCTGCGCCCGCCTGCTGTCGCGCGACATCAAGTTGCCGCTGGACAAGTCGCTGCTGGTGCACCGCCTGAACGTCGCCCTGTCCCTGCGTGACCGCCTGTTCGACAAGCCGTTCTACCGCCTGGTCTACGGCGACTCCGACCTGTTGCCGGGCCTGGTGGTCGACCGTTTCGGCGACATCCTGGTGGTGCAGATCGCCTCGGCGACCATGGAAGCCCATAAAGAAGACGTGATCGCTGCCTTGACCCAAGTGCTCAAGCCAAGCGGCATCCTGTTCAAGAACGACTCCGCCGCGCGCGATGCCGAAGGCCTCAACCGCTACGTCGAAACCGTGTTCGGCCTGGTGCCGGAGTGGGTAGCGCTGGAAGAAAACGGCGTGAAGTTCGAAGCCCCGGTAATCCAGGGCCAGAAAACCGGCTGGTTCTACGACCACCGCATGAACCGCGCCCGCCTGGCCCCGTATGCCAAGGGCAAGCGCGTGCTGGACCTGTACAGCTACATCGGTGGCTGGGGCGTGCAGGCTGCGGCCTTCGGCGCCAGTGAAGTGTTCTGCGTCGACGCCTCCGCCTTCGCCCTCGACGGCGTGGAGCGCAACGCCGCGCTGAACGGCTTTGCCGAGAAGATGACCTGCATCGAAGGCGACGTGTTTGAAGCCTTGAAAGAACTGAAAGCCAGCGAAGAACGCTTCGATGTGATCGTCGCCGATCCACCGGCCTTCATCAAACGCAAGAAAGACATGAAAAACGGCGAAGGCGCCTACCGCCGCCTCAACGAGCAAGCCATGCGCCTGCTCAGCAAGGACGGCATCCTGGTCAGCGCGTCGTGCTCCATGCACTTGCCGGAAGATGACCTGCAAAACATCCTGCTGACCAGCGCCCGTCACCTGGACCGTAATATCCAGATGCTCGAACGTGGTGGCCAGGGTCCGGATCATCCGGTGCATCCGGCGATTGCCGAGACGCGGTATATCAAGAGCATTACGTGCCGGTTGTTGCCGAATAGCTGATGCCGCTGGCCTGTAGGGGCCTCCGGGTTCCTACAGGCTTTCAGGAAGTTTCGCTCAAAACCAGGCTTTGACTTTCCTCTACTCAGACTCGATCCTCGACTCCCTCACGGAATCGAGGCTCGCCCATGTCGACGGCAATCACACAGGCTGAAAAACCTTTCATTGTTTTCTGGCTGATGACCATGACCCTGCTGGGCGTCTTCCCGCTTGACGTCGTGCTGCCTTCCTTTCCCGCCCTGGCGGAACACTTCTCCACCTCCACCACCCAGGTCGCCCGCTCGGTCAGCCTGTTCGCCATTGGCTTTTCCTGCGCCATGCTGTTGATCGGCCCGCTGTCCGACAGGATCGGCCGCAAGAAGCTGCTACTGGCCAGCATGCTCGTCGCAATCATGGGTGCGGCCGGGTGTTTAACCGCCAGCACGACCGCCCAATTCCTGTTCTTTCGCGTCATCCAGGCCATGGGTTGCGGCGGTTTCATACTGTCCCAAGCGTTGGTGCAGGACCTTTTCTTCGGCAGAGAACAAGAGCGGTTGCGGATCGCCATGGCTACGGCCGGGGGAATTTTCATTTCGGTTTCCCCGCTGCTGGGCGCGTGGCTGCAACTGCACGGGGGGTGGCAAGCCAGCTTCTATCTGTTTATAGCGCTCTGTGCAGCCACCCTGATCATGGCTCACCGGCTACTCCATGGCGGCTTGCCTCAAGCGGCACCAAGCCGCCAAAGCATGTTCAAGGCCTACACCAAGGTCTTCGCCAGCCGGCACTTCGCCAGCTATGCCACGATCTCCGCGATTACCTTCGCCTGTCATTTCTCGTTCATCGTTGTGTCACCGCTGATTTTCATGGACCAGTTGCAGCTGACGCCCCACGAATACTCGTTGACCCTGCTCCTCTACGGCGCCGCTTATGTACTGGGCGGTGTCAGTGCGGGCTTGTTGCACAAGCGACTACCGGCCGCGACCCAGATGGCCACCGGGCTGGTGCTGATCGCGATCTCGGGCATCGTCATGCTGGTCCTCGCCTATCAGTTCGGCTTATCAACCCCGACCGTGCTGGTGCCCATGCTGCTCTGCACAGCAGGCACGACCATCACCCGCCCCATTTCCAATTCCAAGGCCATGAGCTTGTTTCCGGACAATGCAGGGACGGCGGCCTCAGCGGTGGCGGCAGTGCTATTCATTGCCGGTGGTCTTATCAGTGCATTCATCAGCACCTTTACCCACCATCTGAGTACCGCGCTGGGTCTGTGCTTTCTGATGCTGAGCGCCGTCGCCCTGGCCCTGAACGCATGGGCGCGGCGTCACCCGCACGTCCCGTAGCCGCTATCTTCACGGTTTCGGTCATTCCCTCCCGCCGCCAGCGGTGTAGAATCGGCCTATTCATCGCCAGTCATCCCCCGGCGGGTTTATGAGCTCGAGGCCCAAGCAAGCGGCGATCCCGCGACGCGAGTGGCAACTTCCGGACACACGGCCATTTTTCGGGTGTTCCAGACGTCAATAGAAGCTCACTCCCTTTTGATACCGATTAGCCGCCCGGAGTGCTCCATGCCAGATTACCGCTCGAAAACATCCACCCACGGCCGCAACATGGCCGGCGCGCGCGCACTATGGCGTGCCACGGGGATGAAAGATGACGACTTCAAGAAGCCGATCATCGCGATTGCCAACTCGTTCACCCAGTTCGTACCCGGCCACGTCCATCTCAAGGACCTGGGCCAACTGGTCGCCCGCGAGATCGAACGCGCCGGTGGCGTCGCCAAGGAATTCAACACCATCGCCGTGGATGACGGCATCGCCATGGGCCATGACGGCATGCTGTATTCCCTGCCGAGCCGCGAGATCATCGCCGACTCCGTGGAATACATGGTCAACGCTCACTGCGCCGACGCCATCGTCTGCATCTCGAACTGCGACAAGATCACCCCTGGCATGCTGATGGCCGCCCTGCGCCTGAACATCCCGGTGATCTTCGTCTCCGGCGGCCCGATGGAAGCCGGCAAGACCAAACTCGCCTCCCACGGCCTCGACCTGGTCGACGCCATGGTCATCGCCGCCGATTCCAGCGCTTCTGACGAGAAGGTCGCGGAATACGAGCGCAGTGCTTGCCCAACCTGCGGCTCGTGCTCCGGCATGTTCACCGCCAACTCGATGAACTGCCTGGTGGAAGCCCTGGGCCTGGCCTTGCCGGGCAACGGCTCGACGCTGGCCACCCACAGCGACCGCGAGCAGCTGTTCCTGC
Organism: Pseudomonas sp. NFPP24; assembly: GCF_900112095.1. Taxonomy (NCBI): domain Bacteria; kingdom Pseudomonadati; phylum Pseudomonadota; class Gammaproteobacteria; order Pseudomonadales; family Pseudomonadaceae; genus Pseudomonas; species Pseudomonas sp. NFPP24. The sequence continues at coordinate 512,487 of NZ_FOKD01000001.1, read as the reverse complement.
AGGCCGGCCGCACCATCGTCGAGCTGTGCAAGCGTTACTACGGCGAGAACGATGAGTCGGTATTGCCGCGTAACATCGCCAACTTCAAGGCGTTCGAGAACGCCATGACCCTGGACATCGCCATGGGCGGTTCCACCAATACCATCCTGCACTTGCTGGCCGCGGCCCAGGAAGCCGAGATCGATTTCGACCTGCGCGACATCGACCGCCTGTCCCGTCACGTGCCGCAACTGTGCAAGGTCGCGCCGAACATCCAGAAGTACCATATGGAAGACGTGCACCGCGCCGGCGGAATCTTCTCGATCCTCGGTTCGCTGGCTCGTGGCGGCCTGCTGCACACCGATCTGCCGACCGTGCACAGTCCATCCATCGCCGAAGGCATCGCCAAGTGGGACATCACCCAGACTGACGACGAAGCCGTGCACACCTTCTTCAAGGCTGGCCCGGCCGGTATCCCGACGCAAACCGCGTTCAGCCAGTCGACCCGTTGGGACACCCTCGACGACGACCGTGAAAACGGCTGCATCCGCAGTGTCGAGCACGCCTACTCGAAAGAAGGCGGTTTGGCCGTGTTGTACGGCAACATCGCCCTGGATGGCTGCGTGGTGAAAACCGCCGGTGTGGATGAGTCGATCCATGTGTTCGAAGGCAACGCGAAGATCTTCGAAAGCCAGGACAGCGCCGTGCGCGGCATCCTCGCCGACGAAGTGAAGGAAGGCGACATCGTGATCATCCGCTACGAAGGCCCGAAAGGCGGCCCGGGCATGCAGGAGATGCTGTACCCGACGTCCTACCTGAAATCCAAGGGCCTGGGCAAAGCCTGCGCCTTGCTGACCGACGGCCGCTTCTCCGGCGGTACTTCGGGCCTGTCCATCGGCCACGCTTCGCCGGAAGCCGCTGCCGGTGGCGCAATTGGCCTGGTGCAGGATGGTGACAAGGTGCTGATCGACATTCCGAACCGTTCGATCAACCTGTTGATCAGCGATGAAGAACTGGCCGCGCGCCGGGTTGAGCAGGACAAGAAGGGGTGGAAGCCAGTGGAGAAGCGTCCACGCAAAGTGACTACCGCATTGAAGGCTTACGCCCTGCTGGCCACCAGTGCCGACAAGGGTGCTGTGCGTAACAAGGCGATGCTTGACGGTCTGTAAGCTGCGCCCATAAAAATGCCCCGTCACGTGCGGGGCATTTTTTTGCCTGGCGTTCTGACGCTGTAGTTTTTCATACGCCGGCCGATAACAGGCGCAACTGTATTCTCAAGGAACTTACCCGCATGGATGCCCGCTTTACCGCTCTACGCCCAGCTGCATGGGCGCTTTCCCTATTGGCGTTGGCCGGTTGCAGCTCGCTGCAAAAGCCTCAGGTGGACCCAGGCCTTGCACTCTTCAACGAAGCCATGACACTGCCGGCGCTCGACTACACCATCCTGCGCAACGGCGACAGAGTCGCGTACTCCGTCGACTTGCAGCAAAACCCGATCTCTGTGCAGTTCGACGCCTACTGCACACAAGGTCCTGGAAGGATGTTCTACCCCACGCGCACGGGCCTGCGGGCTTTTACTCCCTCACCGGCAACAGGCGTCGACCTGCCAGCGGCACAGGCCCAACAACTGCAGCAAAGCGCTCAATTGCAGAGCGTATGCAAGGCACGCCCCGTGCCCGACTGGCGGGTGCTGCAAACCTCTGCCGATCAGGGCTGGCTGCTGATCGACCGTAACAGCGTGCAGCAGCAAGGCAGTCAGATATCCGTCTGGGCCGCAGAGGATTACCTGCACTATCAGGTCGCCAAGACCGCATCGTTGTTTACTCAACGGCAGGAGCGGCTGACCCTGGATTGCACACAACGCACCATTACGTTGATGAGCCAGTTCAACCTCGATGAAACGCGCCAGATGATCAACGGCGAAATCCGTCGACAATTCAAGCCGCAAGCCTTGGATCAAGCTTCCGGCGAACATGCCCAGCTCTTCGAGGCTCTGTGCCAGGCGCCGGTGGAGCTGGCCCGGTTACCCGCTTTCAAGGCGCGCCAGGCATTGCCACCCGCTGCCAGCGCAACCAATGCCAACCCAGCCGTACTGGCGGCCATCCGAGCGCTCGGCCTGCCTGCGCCAACCCGCACCCTGAGCGAGCTGGCCTACGACTATGACGCCGTGCTCTTCAACAACACCCGCGTGGGCGACCAGACCAAGCAGACATTCATCAGTGTCGACAAAGCATCGGGTCAGACGCTGGTACAAACACGCGACTCGGCACTTGGCTTTAACCAGGAGCTGACCTTCCAAGGCCTGTTTGATCTGGACAGCCAAGGTCTCGACCGCAAAACAGGCACTGACAAGGTGAAGACACGCCTCTTGGTTGGCCTGAGCTTTCAAGGCGATTGGCGTAACTTGCCCCTCGCCAGTGAGGTGAGCTACACCCAAACGTGGTCAAAATCCATCAACCCCGATGGCAGTCCTTCGCCGGAGAACAGCGAGCCAAGAACCGTGACCTGCAAGGTCGCTCGGGAAATCCCGGCCGCCACCCTGACCCCGGACCTGAAGGGGCAAGCAAAGGTACTCGACTGCGTTCAGATGAAAGGTTGGACTTACCAGGCAGCCTACCTGAGCGACTATGGGCTGTTCATCAAATTGGGTGAGAACGCGTTGGTTGCGCAATGGAACTGGCATTTGAAATCGGTGAAGTGACGCGCGATAGCGTGGGTTGTTTGATCCCATGAAAATGCCCCGCCACGTGCGGGGCATTTTTATTCCGGTTGCACTCAGAACTGTGGGGTGTAGGTCATGGTGAACATCACATTGCGCGGGTCGCCATAGTAGTTACTGCCCCAGTTCGCGTTGTACGCCGGGATGTAGTACTTCTTGTCGAACATATTGTTCAGGTTCGCCGCGACGGTGAATTCCTGGTTGATCTTGTAGGCCACCCGCGAATCCCACAGTGCATTGCCCGGCACGCTGAAGGTGCGATCGTAGGCGACGGTGCTGCTTTGCGCCGTTACGCCAGCGCCGACGCTGACCTTCTGCCAGTCCCCCGGCAACTGGTAATCGCCCCACACCTTGAGCAGGTGCTTGGGCGTCCAGGTGCTGAAGACCTTGCCTTCGTAGGTGTCGTCCTTGAGGAACTTGGTGGTGTTGTACGTGTAGCTGGAGACCAGTTGCAGACCCGGCAGCACTTCACCGCCCAATGTGGCTTCAAAACCCTGGCTGCGGACCTTGCCCGAGGCCACCGAGCAGTACCAGCCATTACAGTTCATCGGCCCTTGCAGGTCCTGGACGCCACGATTTTCCTGGTCGTAGCGGAAGATCGCGAATGAAGTGTTGAGGCGGCCATCGGCCAGTTCACCCTTGATGCCCAGCTCGTAGTTCTTGCCCTCGATAGGCTTGAGCAGAGATCCCGAGGTGGTCAGGTTGGTTTGCGGCTCGAACGCATCGGCGTAGCTGGCGTAGGCCGACCATTGATCGTTCAGGGCATAGACCAGGCCTGCATACGGCGTGACCTTGCCGGAGGTTTGCGTGGTGCTTTCCTCGGCAGCGCCGTACACGCCCTGGCGGCCGTTCTGGCCAATATAGGAGTACTCATACCAACTGGTGCGCGCGCCGAGGATCAGCGTGAGCGGGTCCAGCACCTTGACGCGCCAGGTGCCATAGATGCCTTTCTGACGGATGTCATACCAGCTCTTCGAGGCGTTCCCCGCCTGGAACAACTGGTATTTGTCGCGCTGCACACGGTTATGGTCGATGTTGAAAATATCCGCGCCATTCGTTGCCGCCCGCGCCCACTGGTCGTCGGTGGTGAGTTTGGAATAGTTGGCGCCCAGAACCATTTCCTGTTGGAAACCCAGGCCGTCGAACTTGCCGTTGACATACACATCCGCGCCGCGACTTTTGGTATTGAAGTCGGTCACCCAGTCGATGTAGCGCACATTGCCCGTGTCGCCGGGGTTGGGGACAGTATCCCACGTCGCCTGGTAGGTCGCGTCGTTGTGTTCGTCCATCGCCACCAGCGCGGCCTTCACCTTCCAGTCATCGTTGAAACGATGCTCCAGGTCGGCGAACACCTGGGTCTGGTTGTTGACGGCACGGTTCCAGCTGGCGCCGACAAAGGTCGAGCGCGGCAGGCCGATATCACTGCCATTGGCGTAGCGGGGCAGCGACATGAAGTTGGGGCGTGAGTGGCCTTTCTGGTTGCTGATGCCGACGCCCACGGTGGTGTCTGGCGTGAAGTCGTAGTCGACGGCGCCATAGACGGTCTGATTCCAGCCGCCCGCGTAGTCGACGAAGGAGTTGGTGGTGTCGTAATCCGCCACAAACCGGCCGCGCAAGGTGCCTTCCGGGTTGAGCGGGCCACCGGCATCGACTTGGGTGCCGTAGTGGTCCCACGAGCCGGCCTTGGCGGTGATGGTCACTGTCGGTGCCTGCTGGCCACGCTTGCGCACCAGATTCATGGTGCCGCCGGGGCTATTCGCGCCTTGCAGCAAGGCCGCCGGGCCGCGCAGGGTTTCGACGCGGTCATAGATCGCCATGTTTTCCGTGAGGTAGCTGCCCAGCGTATAGGTGTTACGCGGGATTCCCACGCCGTCGTATTGCAGCGTGCCGACTTCGAAACCACGGGAGAAGATGAACATGCCAGGGCCAGGAGATTTGGTCGCCGTCAGGCCGGGCGTGCGCTTGACCACGTCGGAGAGCTTCGTGGTGTTCTGGTCGTCCATCTGCTTGCGGGTCATGACGCTGACCGACTGCGGGATGTCCTTGAGTTTCTGCTCGCCCTTGCCGATGGTCACGGCACCCGTGGTGTAGGAGCCGGTGCCTTCGGTGGTGACGCCCAGGCGCTCGGCGCTGATGGTGGTGGCGCCGACTTCGAGGGCGCCACCGGCGTCCACACGCTTTTCCAGGGTAACGGTATCGGCATTGATAAACGCCGCACTCAACCCCGTGCCGCCGAGCAGTTGCCCCAAGGCTTCACGCTGCCCCAGGTTGCCCTTCACCCCCGGTGACACCACACCCTGGGTCAACTCACCATTCACCAGTACCTGCACCCGTGTCACTGCCGAAAATGCCGCCAGCGCACCGTCCAGGCTTTGCCCCGGAATATCGAATCGATAAGTCTGGGCCTGGGTGGTTTCGGCGGCCTGCAGATACAGCGGCGCAGTGCCGCAGGCCATGGAAATAGCCAGTGCCAGCAAGGGCCGCGCGGCGAATCGGTGTGCCATGGATGGTGCTCCCCGGTGCAAAAAAGTCTGTGATCGGCGCCGCACTACTTGAGAGTGCTTACTATTTACGCCTCAGTGATCAAGGACGATGGCTTGCGGGGAAACCCTGAAAATATTTTGCAAAAGTTGCCGCTAAGAGGCTTTGCCTTCGCGCAACACCAGTAAATACGGGGTGTAGTGCTCAGCGCGCAGGTTGAGGGTGTATTCCAGCGCCTTGATCACGGCTTCCGGTTTGTCGATCTCGAACACGCCGGACACCACGCGATTGCGCAGCGCATCGCCCAGCACCAGGGTCTTGCCAGGCCAGTAGCGGTTCAACTCGCTGACCACTTCCGACAGCGGTTGTTGGCGGAACACCAGTTGTCGCTGGCGCCAGGCGAAACCGCTGGCCGCATCGAAACCGTGGGCCTCGGCAAGGTGCTGGCCCTGATATTCCACGGCCCGTCCCGGCTCCAGGTAGACCGGCTCACCGGCGCCCGCGCTGACCTGCACCTTGCCCTGCGCCACTTGCACCCGCGTCTGCGCATCCCGCCTTGCCACGCTGAACTGGGTGCCGACCACCGTCACCCAGCCCTCGCCGGACTGCACCACGAAGGGCCGCGCCGGGTCTTTGGTCACGCTGAAAAAACCTTCCCCGCGCAACAGACGAATCTGACGCTCACCGCTGCTCATGCGTACCTGAACGGCGCTGTCGGTATTGAGCTGCAACTGGGAGCCGTCCGCCAACTCGACTGTGCGCGTTTCGCCGGTGCCGGTGGCGTAGTCCGCGCGCAGGCGGTCGAGCCAGGGCGTGTTCTGCACGGTCAACCCAACCGCCAGCAGCACGGCAGCGGCATAAGCCCAACGCCGCGCGGGTTTGCGCCACGCGACCTGCTCGGCGCGGCGGATCAGCCGTGCCGGTTCACGCAAACCGCCGAGCATCGCCTGCACTTCCTGCCACGCGTCGTCCTGGGGCTGGCCCTGCCCGAGCCAGGCGGCAAAAGCGTCCATCTCGGCCGGGGTCACGTCCTCGGCCTGCAAGCGGAAGTACCAGGCGGACGCTTCTTCGAACAACGCGTCGGCAGTGGGTAACGCAGTCATGACCGACGTCCTTGTGTGTCGCAGGCGAGCCGCGTCTTGATGTAGGCACGGCATTCAATCAAGGCGCGGCGCAGTTGGTATTCCACGCTGCGCGGGCTGATCGACAGGCGTTCGCCAATCTCGCGATAGGAAAGTTCGTCGACATGATAGAGCAGGAAGATCTGCCGAGTCGCTGCGGGCAACGCCAGGATTGCGTCCTGCATCAGTTGCTTCTGCTGGTAGGCGGCCAGTTGTTCGTCGGCACCGGGGTTGCCGCACGGCAGTTCTTCGCTGGGCTCGCCGGCATCCAGGCGCTCACGGCGGATGGCCTGGCGCTGGTGATCGCGCACCAGGTTGCTGGCGATGGTGAAGAGGAAGGCTGGCAGGTTGTCGATCTTCTCGCCGGAGTCCAGACGTGCCAGGCGCAGGAACGATTCCTGGGTCAGGTCGGCGGCCACCTGGGCGCTGCCGGTGCGGCGGGTGACGAAGGCTTCGAGGGCTTTCTTCTGCTCCGCGAACAGGCGCGCTATCTGCGAATTCCAGGAGGACACAGCACTACCTTGAGAAGAACGGAGGGTTCAGGAAGTGCGCACGCTAGCAGATGATGAGATTGGTTCGCAATTGATATCTATTTTTGCTGTGGCTTTTGGCCTGTCAATCAGATAGCTATCGGGGGCAAGCCCCCTCCCACACTGACTGCATTCTCATGTTGGAACTCGGTCAACTGTGGGAGGGGGCTTGCCCCCGATAACAAGCGGCGCGGTGTTACTGGATTTCGTCAGGCTTGACGATCACCCAGTTCTTGTCCGCCGTCACCGGCAACCCTTCCTTGGCCTGCGCCGCCGCGTGCTTGGCGATCATGCCGTTCAACTGGGTCATGTATTTGTCCTTGCGGTTGATCCACAGGTGGATACCACCCTTGGCCACGTCCACGTCGTGAAACAGCATGTAGCCATCGCTGGTCGGGGTGTCGCCACCCACCAGTACCGGCTTTTTCCATTCGTCGATGTAGGTGAGGATCGCCGCGTGCTTGCCGGCCATCCAGGTCGCCGGGGTCCACAGGTAGGGCGTGAGTTCCAGGCCCAGGTTGGCCTTTTCGTCATACTTGCCGGCGGTGATCTGTTTGCGCGCGGTGGTCAGCTCGCCGGTCTTGCGGTCCTTGAGCAAGGTGGTCACGCCGATGACGTTCTCGGGCTTGACGTTGTAGCCGTACTTCGGATCGGCGGCGACCATGCGCACCAGCTCTTCGGAAGCGGCGGTCATCACATATACCTCAATGCCGTTTTCCATCAGCTTGTTGTATAGCTCGGCCTGGCCGGTGAAGACTTTCGGCGGTTGCACCTCGGACTTCTTAACGGCGTCGCCTTCGAAATAAGTGACGGGCACGGGCTTGCCGGAGGCCATCAGCTCATCGACCTGCACTTTGAGTTCCTTGAGGGTGAACCCCGAGAACACCTGGGCAACCCACGGGTAGCAGACCATGTCGTCCACTTCGCAGAGGCGATAGTAGTAGCTGAACAGACTTTCCTTATGGTCGGCAGTGTCTTTGAACGGCATAAGCTTGAGCGACGGATCAAGGCTGTCGCGGGTAATCAGGCCCTTGTTTTCCATGTAGGGCAGCAGGGACTCTTCGAGGTCGTAGCGGTAGCTGGTGTTGTCCATGTCGAACACCGCGAAATTGCCCTTGTTGGCGTTGGCGGCGATCATTTTGTTCAGTTGCTCGGCGGCCGGGGCCGGCCAGTGTTTCAACTCGGTAGCGGCCATGGTTGGCCCGGCAAGGCCCAAGCACAGTGCGGCGGCAAACAATCTCGAAGCGAGCTTCATATGCGTTTCTCCCTGAGTGAAAAACATCGACGCTAACAAATCCCTGTGACAGTTATCGCCCGAGCACGACCGCTTGCGTCGTGAACGCGCCAAGGACATGTGCCTGAGCGTCAAGGGCTTATTCCAAAAACGACAGTCACCATTCCATATCGGTATTAAATCAATATATTTCAAGCTGTTAGGCTTTCCGGTTCGCAATCGCAGGCTCGCGCGATTGGCTGCCTTCTCAACGGAGCTTCAATGAATCTGCCCCTGATTCTCAACTTACTGGTGTTCGTGGCCCTGCTGCTGGGCCTGGCACAAACCCGTCGCACAAACTGGAGCCTCGCCAAGAAGGTGCTGTTTGCCCTTGTACTCGGCGTGGTGTTCGGCACCGTGCTGCACACGGTCTACGGTGACGGCAACCCGGTACTCAAGGCCTCCATCGGCTGGTTCGACCTGGTCGGCAACGGTTATGTGCAACTGCTGCAAATGATCGTGATCCCGCTGGTATTCGCGTCGATCCTCAGCGCCGTGGCACGCCTGCACAACGCCTCGTCCCTGGGCAAGATCAGCTTCCTGACCATCGGCACACTGCTGTTCACCACCGCGATTGCGGCGCTGATCGGCATCGCCCTGACCAACCTGTTCGGCCTCACCGCCGAAGGCCTGGTGGCCGGCACCCAGGAAATGGCGCGCCTGCAAGTGATCCAGAGCGATTACGCGGGCAAGGTCGCCGACCTGAATATCCCGCAACTGCTGCTGTCGTTCGTGCCGGCCAACCCGTTCGCCGACCTGGCCCGGGCCAAGCCGACCTCGATCATCAGCGTGGTGATTTTCGCCGCATTCCTGGGGGTTGCCGCACTGCAACTGCTCAAGGATGACGTGGAAAAGGGCCAGAAAGTCCTCAACGCCATCGACACCCTGCAAGCCTGGGTGATGCGCCTGGTGCGCCTGGTGATGAAGCTGACGCCGTATGGCGTATTGGCGCTGATGACCAAAGTGGTCGCCGGCTCCAACCTGCAAGACATCATCAAGCTCGGCAGTTTCGTGGTGGTGTCGTACCTGGCCCTGGGACTGATGTTCGTGGTGCACGGCCTGCTGCTGTCCCTGGCCGGGATCAACCCGCTGCGCTTCTTCCGCAAGGTGTGGCCGGTGCTGACCTTTGCCTTCACCAGCCGCTCCAGCGCGGCGGCGATCCCGCTGAGCATTGAAGCGCAGACCCGTCGCCTGGGCATCCCGCAATCCATCGCTGGGTTTGCCGCCTCGTTCGGCGCGACCATCGGCCAGAACGGTTGCGCCGGCCTCTACCCGGCGATGTTGGCGGTGATGGTCGCGCCGACCGTGGGCATCAACCCGCTGGACCCGCTGTGGATCGCGACCCTGGTGGCGATTGTGACCTTGAGCTCGGCCGGTGTGGCCGGCGTGGGCGGCGGCGCGACCTTCGCCGCCCTGATCGTGCTGCCGGCCATGGGCTTGCCGGTGTCACTGGTGGCGCTGCTGATTTCCGTAGAGCCACTGATCGACATGGGCCGTACGGCGCTGAACGTAAATGGCTCGATGACGGCCGGTGCGATCACCAGCCAGGTCATGGGGCAGACGGATAAGGCGCTGTTGAATGCCGATGAGCATGCGGAATTAGCGCAAGCCTGATAGATAGCAATCGGGGGCAAGCCCCCTCCCACACTTGAAGGTCAAGATGTGGGAGGGGGCTTGCCCCCGATGCTTTTAGGCTTTTTCCCAGACTTCAAAGTTGTAAGCAGGCTTATCACCTTCAGCTGGATTCTCCAGATTGGAAACCAACTTCCACTGGCCCCGATCAAACTCCGGAAACCAGGCATCCCCCTCCGGGCTCAACGCCACCCGCGTCAAATACAGGCGATCCGCCTGCTCCAGCCCCTGCGCATACAACTGCGCGCCGCCGATCAGCATCAGCTCGTCAACGCCTTGCGCCGTTGCCCATTCCTCAGCGCGCTCCACCGCGGCCTCCAGAGACGGAAAAACTTCCGCACCTTCCAGCGCCAGATCGGTCTGACGGCTGACCACGATGTTCAAGCGCCCCGGCAACGGTCGGCCCAGGGAGTCCCAGGTCTTGCGCCCCATGATGATCGGCTTGCCGAGCGTGGTGGCCTTGAAATATTTGAAATCCCCCGGCAAATGCCAGGGCATGCTGTTGTCGACGCCGATCACACGGTTTTCACCGAGGGCTGCGATCAGGCTTAAAGGGAGAGTTTTTTTCATGGCGACGAGAATACCAGAGCCCCGAGCCAGGGGTTATGCTCCAGGCTCACAAACACGACAGGACAACGCGTGACTCCTTTGCACACACTCTGGCTGACAGAAACCGTGCGCCTGCGCGAAGAACACGCCGGCCCTCTGGAAGACCTGGAAGCCAGCCGCCTGGCCCGCACCGCCGGTGGCGACCTGCCGACGCGCATCCAGCACCGCGCCCTGCACCTGGCCGAGCGCGATGGGCTCACGACCGCCCTCACCCGCTGGTTGCAAGGCGCACGTCTGGCGCTGGTGCTGCTGGCGGTCGTCGCGGTGATCAGCGGTGCGGGCCTGGCCTTTGCCGCGCTGGGCAACGGTCTGGTCCCGGTGAATGTGTTCTGGGCCTTGGGCAGCTTGCTCGGTTTGAACCTGATCCTGCTGATCAGTTGGGCCTTGGGCCTGCTGTTTGCCGGTGAACACAGCGCCAGCCTGGGGCGACTGTGGTTATGGCTCAGCGAAAAACTCGCCCGTGACGCGAAGGCTGCGCAGCTGGCGCCCGCACTGCTGCTATTGCTGCAACGCCAGAAACTCAATCGCTGGGCCGTAGGTGTGCTGGTCAATAGCCTGTGGTTGCTGGCGTTGCTCAGCGCCCTGGTGATTCTGCTGACACTACTCGCCACCCGCCGCTACGGCTTCGTGTGGGAAACCACCATTCTCGGCGCCGACACCTTCGTCGCCGTCACCCAGGCCCTCGGCGCCCTGCCCGCCCTGCTGGGCTTCAATGTGCCGACCGTCGAGATGATCCGCGCCAGCGGCGATTCCGCGCTGAATATCGAAAGCGCCCGCCAGGCCTGGGCCGCATGGCTGGTGGGCGTGCTGCTGGTCTATGGCCTGTTGCCCCGCTTGATCCTTGCCCTGCTCTGCCTGTGGCGCTGGAAACGTGGGCGCGCCGCGCTGCGCCTGGACCTCAACCTGCCCGGCTACAGCCAATTGCGCGAACGTCTGATGCCGAGCAGCGAGCGCCTCGGGGTCAACGATGCCGCCCCCGAACAACTGCATCACGTCAGCGGCGGCGTCAGCGAACTGCAAAGCGACGGCGCGCTGCTGGTGGCCATCGAACTGGACGACCAGCGCCCCTGGCCGCCCAAACTGCCGCACAACGTGAAGAACGCCGGGATCCTCGACAGCCGCGAATCGCGCAACAAACTGCTGGAACAACTCACGCGCTTCCCGCCCGCACGTCTGGCCATCGCCTGCGACCCGCGCCGCTCGCCGGATCGCGGCAGCCTGGCGCTGATCGCCGAACTCGCCCGCAGCGCCACCGCCACCCGCGTGTGGCTGCTACAAGCGCCGCCCGGCCAGGCCCTCGACGCCGAGCGCCTGGGCGACTGGCACACCGCGCTGCAACAGCTTGAATTGCCCTTTGCCGACTGCGCACCGCTGAACTGGCTGGAGACCGGTCATGACTAAGCCCCTGAAACTCGCCGTGGTCGGCCACACCAATGTCGGCAAGACGTCGCTGCTGCGCACCCTTACGCGAGATGTGGGCTTCGGCGAAGTGTCCCATCGTCCCAGTACCACACGGCATGTTGAAGGCGCACGCTTGTCGGTGGACGGCGAAGCCCTGCTGGAGCTGTACGACACCCCCGGCCTGGAAGACGCCATCGCCCTGCTCGATTACCTGGAGCGCCTGGATCGCCCCGGCGAACGCCTCGACGGCCCGGCCCGCCTGGCGCGGTTCCTGGAAGGCAGCGAAGCGCGCCAGCGTTTCGAACAGGAAGCCAAGGTGCTGCGCCAACTGCTGGCCTCCGACGCCGGCCTGTATGTGATCGACGCCCGCGAGCCGGTACTGGCCAAATACCGCGACGAGCTGCAAGTGCTGGCCAGTTGCGGCAAGCCGTTGCTGCCGGTGCTCAACTTTGTCAGCAGCAGCGACCACCGCGAGCCGGACTGGCGCGAAGCCCTGGCCCGGCTTGGCCTGCACGCGCTGGTGCGCTTCGACAGCGTAGCACCGCCGGAAGACGGCGAGCGGCGCCTGTATGAAAGCCTCGCCCTGCTGCTGGAAAACGCACGGCCGCAATTGGAGCGACTGATCCTGGATCAAGAGGCGCAGCGCCAGGCCCGCCAGCAAAGCGCCGCCCGGCTGATCGCCGAACTGCTGATCGACTGCGCCGCCTGCCGCCGTAGCGTGGTCAGCGAAGATGAACAACACGCCATCGGCGACCTGCGCAAAGCCGTGCGCCAACGCGAACAAAAGTGTGTGGAAGCGCTGCTCAAGCTGTTCGGCTTCCGCCCGCAGGATGCCGCCGCCAGTGACTTGCCGCTGCTGGACGGGCGCTGGGGCGACGACCTGTTCAACCCGGAAACTCTAAAGCAACTCGGCGTGCGCGTCGGTGGCGGGATCGCCGCAGGCGCAGCGGCGGGTGCCGGTGTGGATCTGTTGGTCGGCGGCCTGACCTTGGGCGCCGCCGCCCTGGCCGGCGCCATTGCCGGTGGCGCGCTGCAAACCGCACGCAGCTATGGCAGCCGGCTGCTGGGCAAGATCAAAGGCCAGCGCGAGCTGACCGTGGACGACAGCGTATTGCGCCTGCTCGCTCTGCGCCAACGCCAGTTGCTCAAGGCCCTGGACCTGCGCGGCCATGCGGCGATGCACAGCATCAAGGTCGACACGCCCCAGGACAAGACCTGGCGCGAGGGCAAGTTGCCGGATGCATTGCACAAAGCCCGCGCCCACCCGCAGTGGTCGTCGCTCAACCCTCACCCTAGGCTCAGCCAGGCTGAGCGCCAGGAACAGGTCGAAGCTCTGGCCCGGCGCCTCGACGAAACCTAAGCCGCCAGCACCTGCCGCGCCTTGGCCTTGAGCACCTCGAGGTCGAGCACCGGCACGTGCATTGCCTTGGCCTGCTCGTCCCAATGACGCATGCGCAGGCTGATCTCGCAGAGCGGATCTTGTTCAAACGCCTGCGCCTCTTCCTGAGTCATTACACCGCCCTGGTACCCGAGCGTACGGCGGCTGGCTTCGCTCAGGCGGGCGTAATAACCCGGCTGGCTGAAGGTCAGGTAGCGCTTGGCTTGCACGTGATACTCCACCAGTTTGGCCATGCGCTCGCTGAAGCCTGCACGACGCAAGTAATCGGCGCCGAGCTGCTCATGACTGACCACGCCATAGCCGCCCATGTTTTCGCCGCCCTCGCCGCACAAGTGCCCGATATCGTGGAAAAACGCCGCCAGCACCACTTCATCATCGAAGCCTTCGGCCATGGCCAACTGTGCGGCCTGGGACATGTGCTCGATCTGCGACACCGGCTCGCCGATGTAATCCGCCGTGCCGTGCTGTTCGTACAAGCCGAAGACTTCGGCGATGGTCTGTTCCGGGTTGATCACGCCGCCCCCCACAAGGTTGTGATATTTCGCTCAGCCATTGCCGGCCCCACGCTCATGCCCACACCGGTGTGCATCAACGCCGCGCTCACACCCGGCGCCGCCCGCAGGAACGAAAACGGCGCCGGCCCGCGTGAGCCGTACACGCCCTGCCAGCGCTCCACGACCTGGATCTTGCAGCCCAGGGTCTGCTCGGCCAGCGCGATCATCCAGTCATCGACCTGCTCGGCATTGAACGGCGATGCATCGCTGCCGTAGTCATGGGAGTCACCGATGATCAGTTCGCCATGGGGCGTCGGGCTGATCAGCAAATGGATACCGTGCTCATGCAGGTGCGGTGCCTCCCGCAGGATTTGCGCCTGCACCGGCGCGGCTTCCGGCAGGTCGGCAAAGGCGCCGTAATGCACGCAGCTCAAGCCGGTGAGCAAGGCGTGTTGCAGGTTCAAGTTGGCCGAGGGCCTGGCGCGCAGCATTTGCAGGCGGCAGATGCTCGGGTTGAGCTCGGCCATCGCTTCGGCCAGCAGGGTCTGGTAGTCGTGGCCGGAGCACACAATGATCTGCTCACCGCGAAAACTGCCCGCCGTGCTGTGCAACTGGCCCGGTTCGACGTCGCGCACCAGGGTGGAGAAGTAGAACTCCACGTTCATTGCCTGCGCCAGGTAGTTGATCAGCGCCGGGATCGCTTCACGCGAATACAACTGCTGGTCGTCCTTGCCGTGCAGCGCGGCGCGGTGATGGCGGAACTGGCCGCCGTACAGATCCTTCATCGCCGCGCCTTGCAACAGGTCGACGTTGTAGCCGTGTTCCTGCGCACGGCCAGCGCAGAACGCTTCCAGCAAATGCTCTTCGGCTTCGGTACGGGCGAACAGGTAGGAACCGTTGCGCTTGAGTTGCAGCCCGGCGACCTGCGCCCAGTGCCCCCAGATTTCGCGGCTTTCACGCGCCAGATCGAGCATCGGCCCCGGCGGTTGGCCGGTCACCAGCGCCTGGCCGAAGTTGCGCACCGAAGCGCCCAAGGGCGTGGCGCTGCGTTCGAACACCTTGACCTTGAGGCCGCGTTTGGCGGCGGCGTAGGCGTGGGACAGGCCGAGGATGCCGGCGCCGATGATCAGCAGGTCGCTGTGGTGTGTCATATCGTGATGTCCTGTTTTGCAGACCGCCATCGGGGGCAAGCCCCCTCCCACAGTTCGATTAGTGTGGGAGGGGGCTTGCCCCCGATGAGGCCAGTAGCCCCAACGAAAAACCTTACTGCCCTGCCACTTTCTCCGACTTGCCGTCATAGCGCTTGCGCCACTCGGTCAAGATGCTGTCGCGGTTCTTCGACGCCCAGGCAAAGTCGTTCTTGATCAAACGCTGCTCGTAGTCGGCCGGCAATTCGGTCTGCGGCTTGGCGATACCTGGCTGGGCGAGCACGGCAAAGTTGTCCTTGTACAGCTCCATGGCCGCCGGGCTGGCGGAGAAGTCGGCGAGCTTCTGCGCGGCGTCCTTGTGCGCGGTGCCTTTGATCACGGCGGTGGCTTCGATGTCCCAGCCCAGGCCTTCCTTCGGCAGGATGATGTCCAACGGCGCGCCCTGGCGTTTCAGCTGTACGGCCGGGTATTCAAACGAAATGCCGATCGGGAATTCACCGGAAGCCGCCAGCTTGCACGGCTTGGACCCGGAGTGAACGTACTGACCGATGTTCTGGTGCAGGTCGTCCATGTACTGCCAGCCTTGCTTTTCGCCGAAGGTCTGCAGCCAGGCGCTGACGTCAAGGAAACCGGTGCCGGACGAGGCCGGGTTGGGCATGACGATCTTGCCCTTGTACTCAGGCCTGGTCAGGTCCTGCCAGCTCACCGGCTTGGTCAGGCCCTGTTTCTCGGCTTCAACGGTGTTGAAGCAGATGGTCGCCGCCCACACGTCCATGCCGACCCACGCCGGTGGGTTGGCGGCATCGCGATAGTTCTTGCCGATCTTGTCCAGGTCTTTGGGCGCGTAGTTGTCCAGCATGCCTTGCTGGTCGAGGATCGCCAGGCTGGAGGCGGCCAGGCCCCACACTGCGTCGGCTTGCGGGCGGTCTTTCTCGGCCAGCAGCTTGGCGGTGATGATGCCGGTGGAGTCACGCACCCATTTGATTTCGACGTCGGGGTTAGCCTGTTCGAAGGCCTTTTTGTAGGTCTTCAATTGCTCGGCTTCGAGGGCCGTGTACACGGTCAACTCGGTTTTTGCGGCAAAGGCATTCACGCTGAATGCCGTGAGTACCGCCGCGACCAGCGCCAGGGGCTTGAACATGGAACACCTCCTTCAGGATTATTGCCCGGGCGCGGTCTGGCGCCAGGCTTGGGAGCGGCGCAACGCGCCACGTGAAGCCCACGCCAGCAGCAGCGAAACGCCGGCCGAAGTGAACAGGATCAGGGTCGACATGGCCGCCGCACCGCCCACGTTGCCGGCGTCGTCCATGTTCAGCACGGCAATAGCGGCGAGGATGGTGTCGGGGCTGTAGAGGAAGATCGCGGCGGACACGGTGGTCATCGCCGACACAAACAGATAGCGCACGATGTCCAGCAGCGCCGGCAGGCAGATCGGCACCGTCACCTTCAAGTAATGCCGGTACAGCGGCGCCTTGAGGGACAGCGCGGCGGCTTCGAACTCGGCGTCGAGCTGGCGCAGTGCGGTGGTCGCGGTCATCTGTGCAGTGGTCAAATAATGCGCAATGGTGCACACCACAAGCAGGGTCATGGTTCCGTAGAACACATGCAGCGGATTGCCGTTGAGGTTGAAAAAGAACACGTAGCCCAGGCCCAGCACCAGGCCCGGCACGGCCATCGGCACGAAGCTGAGCATGCGCAGGGCCAGGTTGAGGCCCTTCTGGCCCCTGGTTTTTTCCATCAGGTAGGCGCCGGTGAAGATCAGCACGCTGCCGATCAACGCGGTGCACAGGGCCAGGGTCAGGCTGTTGCGGTAAGCCAGCCAACCGCCGCCGGCTGTGTCCTCGAACTGGTAATGGTTGAGGGACAGCGACAGGTTGTACGGCCAGAATTTCACCAGCGAGGAATACACCGCCATGCCGAACACCAACAGCAATACCGCGCAGATCAGCAGCACGATGGCCAGGTAGCAGGCGTCCCGCAAGGCCGACGGCACCGGTTGAAACACTTGCGCACGGCCGCTCATCGAGTCGCCGTGACGGCGGCGCAGCCAGGCATCCACCCCAAAGCTGAACAGCGCCGGCAGCAGCAACACCATACCGATCAGCGCACCGCGCCCGAACTGCTGCTGGCCGACCACCGCCTTGTAGGCCTCCAGGGCCAGCACCTGATAATCGCCACCCACCACCACGGGCACACCGAAGTCGGTGATGGTCAGGGTGAACACCAGGCAAAACGCGGCGAACACCGCCTGGCGCGTGGCCGGCCAGGTGATGCTGCGAAACGCCCGGGCCGGGCTGGCGCCCATGCTGGAGGCGGCATCGAACAGGCGTGCATCCGCCAGGGACAGCGCCGACAGCAGAATCATCAAGGCATGTGGGAAGGTGTAGATCACCTCCCCCAGCACAATGCCCCAGAAACCGTAGATGTTCTCCGAAAGCAGCCCGCGCAGCATGCCCTGGTTGCCAAACAGATAGACCAGCGCAATGCCCGGCAGCATCGACGGCGCCATCAGCGGCAGCAGTGACATACCGCGCCAGATCGCCTTGCCGGGAATCAAGGTGCGTTGCAGGGCGTAGGCAAACAGGTAGGCCAGCGGTACGACGATGGCCGCCACGCTCAGGGACACTTTCAGGCTATTGCCCAGCAGCCAATGGAAGTTGGCGCTGGTCACCAGCTCCCGCGCCGCCACCAGGCCACCGCCCTGCCCGGCCTCGCTGCTGAAACCGCGCCAGAAGATCGCCAGCAACGGCATCAATACAGCGATACCCAACAGCAACAGCCACAGCAGTTTGCCGCCGACGACGAAAACTCTGTCGCCGGTTTCGGCGCGCGAAACCTGGCGTGGCAGTGTCATCACAGCAGCCATCTCAGGCAAACACCTGCAGGCTGCGCGGCGGCAAGGCCACCCAGATGTGCTGTGCCCCCAGGCGCGGCATGGCTTCCGGGGCCAGTTCGGCGAGCAGCGGGTGGCCGGGCAATTGCTCCAGCTCAAAGCTCATGCGGCAGCGGTTGCCAAGGAAGGTGATCTCGCGCACCTTGGCCGGGAACAGGTTTTCTTCATGCACCGACGGGTTGACGCTGATCGCCTCCGGGCGACAGAACAGGCGCCCGGACTTGGCCATGGCGGCATCGTCGGCCAGGCGCATGTTCATCCCGCCGACCTGGGCGTGACTGGCACTGTTGCGGCTGAACGGCAGCCAATTGCCCTGGCCGACAAACTCCGCCACGAACGGCGTGGCCGGACGGTCGTAGATCTCCTGGGGCGTGGCGTATTGCTCGACCTTGCCGTTGTTCATCACGGCGATGCGGTCGGCCATCAGCATCGCTTCATCCTGATTGTGGGTGACCATCAGCGTGGTAATGCCCAGGCACCGTTGCAGTTGGCGCAGCTCGGTACACAGATGCTCACGCACGCGGGCGTCGAGGGCCGACATCGGTTCATCCAGCAACAACAACGAAGGCGCGGGCGCCAAGGCACGGGCCAAAGCGACGCGTTGCTGCTGGCCGCCGGACAGCTGACCGGGGTATTTCTTTTCGCTACCGACCAGGCCGACCAGTTCGAGCATCTGGCCGACGCGCTGGCGCACTTCATCGCGACCACTGCCGGTGAGGCCGTAGCCGATGTTCGCTTCAACGGTGAGGTTGGGAAACAACGCGTAGGACTGGAACAGGATGCCGTAGTCCCGCGCCTGGGGCGGCAGCAGGGAAACATCGCGGTTGCCCAGGTAAAGCTCGCCGCTGTCCTGGCGTTCCAGGCCGGCGATACAGCGCAGCAAGGTGGTCTTGCCGCAACCGGACGGGCCCAGCAGGCACACCAACTCGCCAGCGGCGACGTCCAGGGATACGTTATCCAGCGCGGTAAACGCACCGAAGCGTTTCTGGATACCCCGCACCTTCATGGGCGCGCCGGGTTGGGTCAGGGCTGTGTTCATGCAAGGCACCTCATCGAACGGATGAAGGCCATGCTAGGGGGGCAATACGTCCCTAGTGTGGCAGAAAGGCAAAACCCGATGATAGTGGTATTCGTGGATTTGGGTAGGGCTCTCAGCGGTGAGTTGCCTGGTCTATCGCTATCGGGGGCAAGCCCCCTCCCACATTCCGAGCGTGTGAACCCGAAACGTGTGGGAGGGGGCTTGCCCCCGATGAGGCCCGAAAAGCCAACCAAAAACTTAAATTGGCGACATTTCCTGCGCCAGCCCAAGAAAGGCCGCCGGCAACCGCGCGCCCTTTCTTTCCTTGAGGCAGTACAGATACTCAGGAATCTGCGGTGCATTCTCGATGGTCAATACGCGCAATTGCGGGTCATGGGGCACTTCCTGGCGGGCAATGATGCTGATGCCGATGTTGCGCAGCACCGCTTCACGAATCGACTCGCGGCTGCCGATTTCCAGCAGCGGTCCGAAGCTCACACCTGCGCTCTGCAACAGTTCTTCGGTCAAACGTCGCGTGGTAGAGCCCGCTTCACGCATCAACAGCGTGTGCCCGGCCAACGCGTTGAGCGGCACATGGTCGAGCTTGGCCAACGGATGGTTGCGGTGCACCGCCAGCACCAACGGGTCGGTGCCCAGAACACGGCGAATCAGGCGTGGGTCTTCCAGCAGTTGCGAGGAGGCGGCAACGTCGACGCGGTAATCGTCCAAGGCTTCTAGCACTTGTTGGGAGTTGCCGATTTCCACCGACACTTCCACCTGCGGCAGGCGTTCGCGAAAGGCTTTGACCAGGTCGAGGATGTAGTACGGCGCCGTCGCGGCAATCCTCAGTGCGCCTTGGACCTGGCCGTTGTTGCGCAGGAAAAACTCGATATCCGCTTCCTGCTGCAACAGCGCCTTGACCATCGGCAGCAGCCGCGCGCCCTCGTCGCTGACGGTGAGGCGACGCCCGCCACGGTAGAACAATTCAATGCCGTAGTGGCTTTCCAGATTGCGGATCTGGGTGGTGACCGTGGGTTGGCTCAGGCCGAGTTTTTTCGCCGCCTGGGTAATGCTGCCCAGGCGGGCGACCATATAAAACGCCTTCAACTCGGCACTCAGCACACCACCCTCTCATCGTCTATTTGCGCAACAGGCGCAGGCCATTGAACACCACCAGCAAGCTCACGCCCATGTCGGCGAACACCGCCATCCACATCGTGGCCATGCCCAGGAAGGTGACCGCGAGGAAGATCGCCTTGATCACCAGCGCCAGGGCGATGTTCTGCTTGAGGATACTCGACGTTTGCCGCGACAGACGAATGAAAGCCGGAATCTTGCGTAGGTCATCGTCCATCAAGGCCACATCAGCAGTCTCGATAGCCGTGTCGGTACCCGCTGCAGCCATGGCAAAGCCGATCTCGGCGCGGGCCAGGGCCGGGGCGTCGTTGATGCCGTCGCCGACCATGCCCACGCGGTGGCCTTGGCCGTAGAGGGTTTCGATGGCTTGCAGCTTGTCGGTCGGCAACAGGTCGCCCTGGGCCTGGTCGATACCAACCTGCGCGGCAATCGCCTGGGCGGTGTGGGTGTTGTCACCGGTAAGCATCAAAGTCTTGATGCCCAGTTCGTGCAACTGCTGGATGGCTTCGCGGCTGCTGTCCTTGACCGTGTCGGCCACGGCGAACAGCGCCAGTGGGCCGGACTTGTCGAGCAGCAGCACCACGGACTTACCTTGTTTCTCCAGGGCGAAGAGTTTTTCTTCCAGCGCCGGCGAGCACAGGCCCAGGTCTTCCACCAGGCGGTGGTTGCCCAAATGGAAGGTTTCGCCGTTGATCTCGCCGCGCACGCCACGACCGGCCAGGGCGGCAAAGTTATCCACAACGTGGGTAGGCAGATTTTTATCCACAGCCGCATTGGCGATCGCCAGCGACACCGGGTGATCGGAACGCCCAGCCAGGCTGGCGGCCAATGCCGGTGCGCTGTCTTCGACGTTGGGGAATAGCGCCAGGTAATCGGTTTGCACCGGTTTACCGTGGGTAATGGTGCCGGTCTTGTCGAGAGCCAGGTAATCGAGCTTGTAACCGCCCTCCAGGTACACGCCGCCCTTGATCAGGATGCCTTTGCGCGCTGCCGCCGCGAGGCCGCTGACGATAGTCACCGGGGTGGAAATCACCAGTGCACATGGGCAGGCGACCACCAGCAGCACCAGGGCGCGGTAGATCCAGTCGAACCAGGCGCCGGCCATGAACAACGGCGGGATCACCGCCACGCCCAGGGCAAACAGGAACACCGCCGGGGTGTAGATTTTCGAGAAGCTGTCGACGAAGCGCTGGGTCGGTGCCCGTGCGCCCTGGGCCTGCTCCACCGCGTGAATGATGCGCGCCAGGGTGGAGTTGTTGGCGGCGGCAGTGACTTTATATTCCAGGGAGCCAGCCTGGTTGATGGTGCCGGCGAAGACTTTGTCGCCCACGGTCTTTTCAATCGGCAGGCTTTCACCAGTGATCGGCGCCTGGTCGATGGTGGATTGGCCAGCGGTGACTTCGCCGTCCAGGCCGATGCGCTCGCCAGGCTTTACCCGCACGATGGCGCCAAGATCGATACTCTTGACCTCTTGCTCAGCCCACGAACCATCAGCCTGTTGCACGGTGGCCTGCTCGGGCGTCATCTGCATCAAGCCGCTGATGGCATTGCGCGCACGGTCCAGGGATTTGGCTTCGATCAACTCGGCCACGGTGAACAGGAACATCACCATCGCCGCTTCCGGCCACTGGCCGATCAGGATCGCACCGGTTACCGCGATGCTCATCAGGGCATTGATGTTCAGGTTGAGGTTTTTCAGGGCAATCCAGCCCTTCTTATAGGTGGTGAGCCCGCCACTGAGGATCGACACCAGCGCGACGATGGCAATCGCCCAGGTCGGCGCGGCGCTGGTGAAGTGCAGCACTTCGGCGCCCAACGCGCCGATGCCGGACAACGCCAGCGGCCACCAGTGTTTCTTGGCGGGCGGTTCGGCGGCGGGTGTGCCTTCTTCGATGGGATCGGCCTGCATGCCCAGGGACTTGATGGCGTCAATGATCGGCGCCGTCGTCGGCAGGTCGTGGGTGACACCGAGGATGCGGTTGATCAGGTTGAATTCCAGTTGCTGCACACCCGCAAGCTTGCCCAGTTTGTTCTGGATCAGCGTCTGCTCGGTGGGGCAGTCCATGGCTTCGATGCGAAAGGTGCTCAGCCGCGAGCCGGCGGTGGGCGCTTCGCTCAATTGCACCAACGCCGGGGCCGGGGTGCCGGAACAGCAGGAGCCACCGTGGCCATGGTCATGCACGGGCGTGAGTTTTTTCGGGCCATGATCGTGATCATGCTCGTGTTTATGCGGGGTGTGGATGGAATCGCTCATTCTGTCGCGTCCGTAAAGGTGCCTGTTGCCAAGTAAAGACCCTGTAGCCACTATAGGGTCAAGCACCCATTTGGAGATTGTTGCGATGAAGATCGGCGAACTGGCCAAACTGACCGACTGTCCGGTGGAAACCATCCGTTACTACGAGAAGGAAGGCCTGCTGCCGCCGCCGGCGCGCACCGATGCCAACTACCGCGTATACACCCAGGCACACACCGAGCGGTTGGTGTTTATCCGCAATTGCCGCAGCCTGGACATGACCCTGGAAGAAATCCGCAGCCTGCTGGGGCTACGGGACAGCCCCCAGGACCAGTGCGAAAGCGTGAATGCGCTGATCGACGAGCATATCCACCACGTGAAAGCGCGGATCGATGGGCTGTTGGCGTTGCAGGAGCAATTGCTGGACCTGCGCCAGCGCTGTGGTGGCGGGGATCACTGTGGGATTTTGCAGCAACTGGAGGTCAGCGGAGGTGTTGCCGCCAGCGAGGCCGAGCCCTCACATGTGGGCAGAAGCCACGGCCATTAACTCAAGGCAACACGGTTCCAATGTGGGAGGGGGCTTGCCCCGATGGGGAGTTTCAGCCACCCAATACTTGGCTGATCCACCGCTATCGGGGGCAAGCCCCCTCCCACGCAAGCCCACACTTTAACACCAGGACAGTCGTTAGATGGCGACGTCAGCCTTGATGCTTGGGTCGGCGTCGTAGCCCACGATCTCGAAGTCTTCGAACTTATAGTCGTAGATCGACGCAGGTTTGCGCTTGATCACCAGTTCCGGCAGCTTCTTCGGCGTGCGCGCCAGCTGGGTGCGGATCTGGTCCATGTGGTTGCTGTAGGCGTGGGTGTCGCCGGTGGTGACGATGATCTCATGGGGGATCAGGTCGCACTGCTGGGCCAGCATATGGGTGAGCAAGGCCAGCGCGGCGGTGTTGTACGGCAGGCCGAGGAAGACGTCGGAGCTGCGGATATACAGCTGCATCGACAGGTGACCGTCATGCACGAACGCCTGGTACAGCAGGTGGCACGGTGGCAGGGCTTGTTTGCCGTTGCGGGCGTTTTCCTGGGGGCTCTTGGTTTCGTCCGGCAGGTACTCGACGTTCCAGCCGTGGAACAGGATGCGGCGGCTGTTGGGGTTGGTCTTGAGGGTGTGGACCATGTAGTCGATCTGGTTGATCGTGCCGCCGTCCTTGGTTGGCCAGGCGGTCCACTGTTCGCCGTACACCGGGCCCAGATCGCCGTCTTCGGTGGCCCATTCGTCCCAGATGCGCACGCCGTTTTCGTTCAGCCACTTGATGTTGGTGTTGCCGCTCAACATCCAGATCAGTTCATTGGCAATGCTTTTGAAGTGAAGCTTCTTGGTGGTCAGCAGCGGGAAGCCGTCGGCCAGGTTATGCCGATACTGACGGGCAAACACGGCTTTGGTGCCGGTACCGGTGCGATCGCCCTTGGTCAATCCATTGGTCACGACGTCGTTCAGTAGCTCGAGATATTGCTTCATGTTGGTACCCGTATCGTTGAAGCCCAGGCCAGATAAAGACCTGGGCATTCGAATTTAAAGCGCGGTGTTCTTCAGAGGTTGCGGGCGGTTGTACGCCCACCACAGCAGGCCCAGGCCACCGATGATCATCGGCAGGCTGAGGATCTGGCCCATGGTCACCCAACCGAACGCCAGGTAGCCCAGTTGCGCATCCGGCACACGCACGAACTCGACGATAAAGCGGAAGATCCCATAGAACAGCGCGAACATGCCGGAAACCGCCATGGTCGGGCGCGGTTTGCGCGAAAAGATGTACAGGATAAGGAACAGCGCCACGCCTTCCAACGCAAACTGGTAGAGCTGCGACGGGTGGCGCGGCAGTTGCGCCGGATCGCTGAACGGCGGGAACACCATGGCCCACGGCACGTCGGTCGGCTTGCCCCACAACTCGGCGTTGATGAAGTTGCCGATACGCCCGGCGCCCAGGCCGATCGGCACCATCGGCGCGACGAAGTCCATCAGTTGGAAGAACGACTTGCCGTTGCGGCGACCGAACCACCAGGCAGCGATCATCACACCGATAAAGCCGCCGTGGAACGCCATGCCGCCTTTCCATACTTCGAAGATCAATGTCGGGTTGGCGATGTACGCGGACAGATCATAGAACAGCACGTAGCCGAGTCGCCCGCCGACAATCACCCCCATCGACAGCCAGAAGACCATGTCGGAGAGTTTCTCCTTGGTCCAGGTCGGGTCGAACCGGTTCAGGCGTCGGGAGGCCAGAAACCAGGCACCGCCGATGCCGATCAGGTACATCAACCCGTACCAGTGGATTTTCAGCGGACCGATGGCCAGGGCCACCGGGTCGATCTGCGGGTAAGGCAGCATTGCGACTCCTCGTTAAATCATTCGTTAGGCGTGCGGACCATGCCGGGCCGCGATTAAGCCTGCATTACTCAAGTTTTTTCAAAGCAAAAAGTTCAAACCGACACAGAACAGCAACCCGGCGAACAACCGCTTGAGCAACCGCGGCGACAAGCGATGCGCCAGGCGTGCGCCGAAACGGGCGAACACCATGCTGGTCAGGGCAATGCCCAACAGCGCTGGCAAATACACGAACCCTAGACTATGAGCGGGCAACAGCGGGTCATGCCAGCCCAGAATCATGAAACTTAATGCACTGGTCACCGCAATCGGCAAGCCACAGGCCGATGAAGTGGCCACCGCCTGCTGCATCGGCACGCTGCGCCAGGTCAGGAACGGCACGGTCAGCGAACCGCCGCCAATTCCGAAAATCGCCGAGGCCCAGCCGATAAACGTCCCCGCCACGGTCAGGCCAACCTTGCCCGGCACCGTACGGCTGGCCTTGGGCTTGACCTCCAGGGCCAGCTGCACGGCCACCAGCAAGGCAAACACGCCAATGATCTTTTGCAGGTGCGGGCCGGAAATCGCCTCGGCAGTCAGCGCGCCAAAGCCGGCGCCAATCAGGATGCCCACGGTCATCCACACAAAGATCGGCCAACGCACCGCGCCCCGCCGGTGGTGTTCACGCACGGCATTCACCGAGGTAAAGATGATCGTCGCCAGGGAAGTACCCACCGCCAGGTGGGTCAGCACCTGCGGGTCAAACCCCTGCAAGGTGAAGCTGAACACCAGCACCGGCACGATGATGATCCCGCCGCCCACGCCGAACAGCCCGGCGAGCACGCCCGCACAGGCGCCGAGCAGCAAATACAGCAGAAATTCCATGGGAGCCCCCGAACCAAGTCCGGCATGTTAACGGATGGAAGGCATGCGACCCAACTGGATACGATGGAACGCCTCTGCTTGAGTGGGTAGAGTGGTTGAAAACACAAAAGGGATCGCCTGATGTGCCTGATTGTTTTTGCCTGGCGGCCGGGCCACGCCCAGCCGCTGATCGTCGCGGCCAACCGCGATGAGTTCTACGCCCGCCCCAGCCTGCCGCTGGCCCAGTGGCCGGATGCGCCACAGGTGTACGCCGGCCGTGACCAGGAAGCCGGTGGCACTTGGCTGGGCGTGAACGCCGACGGGCGCTTCGCTGCCCTGACCAATATCCGTGATCCTCATCAACCGCCGGCCCGTAAGTCACGGGGGGAATTAGTGGCGCGGTTTCTCAACGGTTCGCTGCCGATTGACGAATATTTAGCCGATGTTAACGGCCGTTCGATTGAATATGCCGGATTCAATCTGCTGGTGGGCACGCGGGATGAGCTGTGGCATTACAACGCCAACCATACCGAGCCCACGCGCCTGAAGGCCGGGGTGTATGGGCTATCCAACGCGGGGCTGGATACGCCGTGGCCCAAGTTGCTCAAGGCCAGGGCGGCGTTGAGCGCGCTGTTGGATGATCCGCAGCCGGAGGCACTGTTGGGGATTTTGAGTGATCCGCAGACAGCGCCGTTTGCCGATCTGCCAGATACAGGGGTGGGGTTGGCGACGGAAAGTTTATTGTCGAGCGTGTTTATCGCCAGCCCAAGTTATGGGACCAGGGCGAGTACGGCGTTGATCGTGAATGCGGATGGGTCGCGGCGGATGGTGGAGCGCAGTTTTGGGCCGCATGGTGGGCGGCTTGGCGAGGTTGAACTCAATATCTAGCCACACCACAAAACCAAATGTGGGAGGGGGCTTGCCCCCGATAGCGGTGTGTCAGCAACACATTTGCTGCTGACACTCCCTCATCGGGGGCAAGCCCCCTCCCACATTTTGATTTGTGTCAGGCCTTACAAGGTTTTGGCCGAGGCCGGGTTGATCATCCGCGTCAGTCCCAGGTTTTTCAAGGCTAACTGCAACGAGCTGTGGATAACCTGCGGGTTGTCGATAGTCATCAACTTCGCCAGCAGCTCCTTGGCCATGCTCAGCTCCACCTGGCGCAGCATCCACTTCACCTTAGGCAAGTTGGTGGCGTTCATCGACAGGCTGTCAAAGCCCATCGCCATCAACAGCACCGCCGCCGCCGGGTCACCAGCCATTTCGCCGCAGATGCTCACCGGCTTGCCTTCGGCATGGGCGTCGCGCACCACATGTTGCAGGGCTTGCAGCACCGCCGGGTGCAGGTAGTCGTAGAGGTCGGCCACCCGTGGGTTGTTACGGTCCACAGCCAGCAGGTATTGAGTCAGGTCGTTGGACCCCACTGACAGGAAGTCCACCTGCCGCGCCAGTTCCTTGGCCTGGTACACCGCCGCCGGGATCTCGATCATCACGCCAATCGGCGGCATCGGTACGTCGGCGCCTTCATCGCGTACTTCGCCCCAGGCGCGGTGGATCAGGTGCAGCGCCTCTTCCAGCTCATGGGTGCCGGAGATCATCGGCAGCAGGATGCGCAGGTTGTTCAGGCCTTCGCTGGCCTTGAGCATGGCGCGGGTCTGAACCAGGAAGATTTCCGGGTGGTCGAGGGTGACGCGAATGCCGCGCCAGCCGAGGAACGGGTTGTCCTCTTTGATCGGGAAATACGACAGTGACTTGTCGCCGCCGATGTCCAGGCTGCGCATGGTCACCGGCAACGGGTGGAAGGCCTGCAGTTGCTCGCGATAAATCGCCAGCTGCTCCTTCTCGCTCGGGAAACGCTGGTTGATCATGAACGGCACTTCTGTGCGGTACAGCCCCACCCCTTCGGCGCCACGCTGTTGCGCACGGGCCACGTCGGCGAGCAGGCCGGTATTCACCAGCAGCGGCACACGGTGACCATCGGTGGTCACGCATGGCAACTCGCGCAATGAATCGAGGCCCAGCGCCAGTTGCTTCTCTTCCTCGACCACTTCGGCGTATTGCTTGCGCAGCACTTCGCTGGGGTTGGTGAAGACTTCGCCGCGATGGCCATCGACAATCATGTCGATACCATCCACCTTGGAATACGGCAGGTCTACCAGGCCCATCACCGTCGGGATGCCCATGGCCCGGGCCAGGATCGCGACGTGGGAGTTACCCGAGCCGAGTACCGACACCAGGCCGACCAGTTTGCCTTCCGGCACTTCGCCAAGCATCGTCGCGGTCAGCTCTTCGCTGATCAGGATGGTGTTGTCGGGGTAGACCAGGTTGGTGGTGCGATCTTCCTGCAGGTACGCCAGCAGACGGCGACCGAGGTCGCGCACATCCGAGGCCCGTTCGCGCAGGTAGGCGTCGTCCATCAGTTCGAAACGGTTGACGTGATCGGTGACCACCTGGCGCAGCGCACCCTGGGCCCACTGGCCGGTCTTGATCACGGTCTTGACTTCATTACCCAGCGACGCGTCGTCGAGCATCATCTGGTACACGTCGAACAGCGCGCGCTCTTCGGGGCGCAGTTGGGTGGCCAGCTTGGTCGACAGGTTGCGCATGTCGGCGCGCACGCCTTCCAGGGCGGTCTTGAACAGTTTGATTTCAGCGTCGATGTCGGTGACGGTCTTGTCCGGCACCACGTCCAGATCCGCCGGCGGTAGCATGACCACCGCCGTACCGACCGCAGCGCCTGGCGAACCGGGTACACCAACGAACTTGGCTTCCTGGATACCCTTGCCTTCGCGCCCCAGGCCGCGAATCGAGCCAGTGGCCTCGGCGTGGGCGATAACCCCGGCGAGCTGCGCGCTCATGGTCACGAGGAAGGCTTCTTCACCTTCGTCGAACTGACGGCGCTCTTTCTGCTGGATGACCAACACGCCGACGACGCGGCGGTGGTGAATGATCGGTGCCCCAAGGAACGAGGCGTAACGCTCTTCACCGGTTTCGGCAAAGTAGCGATAGCGCGGGTGATCGGCCGCGTTTTCAAGGTTCAGGGGTTCTTCACGCGTCCCCACCAGGCCCACCAGACCTTCATTGGGCGCCATGCTGACCTTGCCGATGGAGCGCTTGTTCAAGCCCTCCGTGGCCATCAGCACAAAACGGTTGGTCTCGGGGTCCAGCAGGTAAACCGAGCAGACCTGGCTGCCCATGGCTTCCTTGACGCGCAACACAATAATCCCCAACGCCGCCTTGAGATCCTTGGCGGAGTTAACTTCCTGGACGATCTTGCGCAGCGTATTGAGCATGGCTCGGGGTCGAACTCCGTCGTCAGTCGCGCGCTAAAAGGCGCGGGGCAAGCTCTTTGAGCGCGCGACGATAAACCTCGCGCTTGAATGTCACCACCTGGCCCAACGGATACCAATAGCTGACCCAGCGCCAGCCATCGAACTCCGGTTTACCGGTCAAATCCATCCGCACCCGCTGCTCATTGGAGATCAGGCGCAGGAGAAACCATTTCTGCTTCTGGCCGATACACAGCGGTTGGCTGTGGGTACGCACCAGGCGTTGCGGCAAACGATAGCGCAACCAGCCACGGGTACAGGCCAGAATCTGCACATCTTCGCGCTCAAGGCCGACTTCTTCGTTCAACTCGCGGTACAAGGCGTCTTCAGGGGTCTCGTCGGGGTTGATTCCACCTTGAGGAAACTGCCAGGCATCTTGGTTGATTCGGCGAGCCCATAGCACCTGTCCGGCATCATTCGTAAGAATAATCCCGACATTAGGACGGAAACCATCGGGGTCGATCACGGCAACAACCTCGCAAACGCATGTCGCCGCATTGTTCCACAAAGGTTGATGAAGCGGCAACGAGGCTTCGTACCTTATGTGCACTCTTGTGAAAAGACCGTATTCTGGACGCCTTTTTACAGACTTTTCAGCGAGTAACTGCAATGCGCCTGGCTTTATTCGACTTGGACAACACCCTTCTCGGCGGTGACAGCGATCACGCCTGGGGCGATTACCTCTGTGAACGCGGGATTCTCGACCCGGTGGCCTACAAGGCCCGCAACGACGAGTTCTACCAGGATTACCTGGCCGGCAAGCTGGACAACGCCGCCTACCTGAACTTCTGCCTGGAGATCCTCGGCCGCACCGAGATCACCCAGTTGAACGAGTGGCACAACGACTATATGCGCGACTGCATCGAGCCGATCATGCTGCCGCTGGCCATTGAGCTGCTGGCCAAACACCGCGCCGCCGGTGACAAGTTGGTCATCATCACCGCCACCAACCGTTTCGTCACCGCGCCGATTGCCGCACGCCTGGGCGTTGAAACCTTGATCGCCACCGAGTGCGAGATGGAAAACGGCCGCTACACCGGGCGCAGCACCGATGTGCCGTGCTTCCGTGAAGGAAAGGTGACGCGCTTGAACCGCTGGCTGGAAGAAACCGGGTACAGCCTGCAAGACAGCTATTTTTATAGCGACTCGATGAACGACTTGCCGCTGCTGGAGAAAGTGACTCACCCGGTAGCGGTGGATCCGGATCCGAACCTGCGGGCCGAGGCCGAGAAGCGCGGCTGGCCGGTGATCACGCTGCGCAGCTGATGAAGCTATCGGGGGCAAGCCCCCTCCCACACTTGATCGGGTTCACACGGTCAAAATGTGGGAGGGGGCTTGCCCCCGATGCAGACGACGCGGTCCAAAGCCTTAAACCGGCTTGGCGCCCATCAGACCGGCAATCGCCACAAACCCCGCCAGACTGACCACCGCCAGCACCAGCGTGAAGTTCAGGCTACCACCCTCGCCTTTGCGCAGGCGATTGAGCCGCGCCACCAGCCAGAACCAGGCCAGCGCCGCCACGGTATAGAGGATGCTGGAACCCAGGATCCAGGTCTGGCCCAGCGGCCAGCCAACCAGGTGCACCAGCCACCAGCCGGTAAACGGCATGCTGACCACGCACGCGCCCATCAGCAACCAGACGAACGCCCACGGGCGCTGCACGGTCACCGCCGGGCCGGCGCTGCGTTTGCGCCAGGCCAGCAGCGCCAGGCCAAGGCCACTGAGCAGCAACACCACGGTGGCTGCCATGTGGATAACTTTCAGGGTGGTCAGGGTTTCCATGTGTCGTTTTCCTTGAAGGCCGCCCCTTCAGCGTAGTCGCTCAACCGAGGAACAGTTTGTAGGCCGGGTTATCGCTTTCATCCCAGTACGGGTAGCCGATGGCTTCCAAGGCGGCCGGTACCAGGTGACGTTCATCCGCCGGCACTTGCAGGCCGGCGACTACACGGCCGTCTGCTGCGCCGTGGTTGCGATAGTGGAACATCGAGATGTTCCAGCGCCCGCCCAATTTGTTAAGAAAGTTGAACAACGCCCCCGGACGCTCCGGAAACTCGAAGCGCAACACCACTTCATCGCTGACCTTGGCCGCGTGCCCGCCCACCATGTGACGAATGTGCAACTTGGCCAGTTCGTTCTCGGTCAGGTCCAGCACCGGGAACCCCTGGCGGGTCAGACTGGCGATCAGGGCACTGCGCGGATCGTTTTCCGGATGGGTCTGTACGCCGACAAAGATGTGCGCCTCGCTGCCGGAGTGGTAGCGGTAGTTGAATTCGGTGATCTGGCGTTTACCCACGGCCTCGCAGAACGCCTTGAAGCTGCCGGGCTTCTCGGGGATGGTCACGGCGATGATGGCTTCGCGGCCTTCACCCAGCTCGGCGCGTTCGGCCACGTGGCGCAGGCGGTCGAAGTTGACGTTGGCGCCGGAGTCGATGGCGACCAGGGTCTGTCCGGTGACACCACGGGTCTCGACGTACTTCTTGATCCCGGCCACGCCCAAAGCCCCTGCCGGCTCGGTGATGGAACGGGTATCGTCGTAGATGTCCTTGATCGCCGCACAGATCTCGTCGGTGTTCACGGTGATCACTTCATCCACATAGTCCTTGCAGATGTCGAAGGTGTGCTGGCCGATCTGCGCCACCGCCACGCCATCGGCAAAGATGCCCACGGTCGGCAGCACAACGCGCTCGCCAGCAGCCATGGCGGCTTGCAGGCAGTTGGAGTCGTCCGGCTCGACGCCGATGATCTTGATCTCGGGGCGCAGGTATTTCACGTACGCCGCAATACCGGCGATCAGCCCGCCGCCGCCCACCGGTACGAAAATCGCGTCCAGCGGCCCTGGATGCTGGCGCAGGATCTCCATCGCCACGGTGCCCTGCCCGGCAATGGTGTGCGGATCATCGTAGGGGTGGATATACACGTAGCCTTTTTCGTCGACCAGTTTGAGCGAGTAGGCCAGGGCTTCCGGGAACGAATCGCCATGCAGCACCACTTTGCCGCCACGGGAGCGCACGCCTTCGACCTTGATTTCAGGCGTGGTCTTGGGCATCACGATGGTGGCCTTGACCCCCAGCACCTTCGCCGCCAGGGCCAGGCCCTGGGCATGGTTGCCGGCCGACGCGGTGACCACGCCGCGCGCTCGTTCTTCGGCGCTCAGTTGAGTCAGCTTGTTATAGGCGCCGCGAATCTTGAACGAGAACACCGGCTGCAAGTCTTCACGCTTGAGCCAGACCTGGTTGCCCAGCCGCTCGGAGAGCTGACGGGCGGTCTGCAACGGTGTTTCTACGGCAACGTCGTAAACGCGCGAGGTGAGGATCTTTTTGACGTACTGTTCAAGCATCGGCGGATATCACTGGGCGGGTTGGGCAGGGCCAAGGAGTCTAACCCAGCGTTTGGGCGGGCGACCACACGAATCCAGAGGTTTTGTTGGGTTATACTCGCGCCCCTCGATAACTCCCCGCCCGTTCCGGAGCCCGCATGACCCAGGATCAACTCAAACAGGCAGTGGCCCAGGCCGCCGTCGATTTAATCCTTCCTAAACTCGACGACAAGAGCATCGTCGGTGTCGGCACCGGCTCCACCGCCAACTGCTTTATCGATGCACTGGCCCAGCACAAGGGCGCATTCGATGGCGCCGTGGCCAGCTCCGAAGCCACCGCCGCACGCCTCAAGGGCCACGGCATTCCGGTGTACGAGCTCAACACCGTGAGCGACCTGGAGTTCTACATCGACGGAGCCGATGAAAGCGACGAACACCTGAACCTGATCAAGGGCGGCGGCGCAGCCCTGACCCGCGAGAAGATCGTCGCGGCCGTGGCCAAGACCTTCATCTGCATCGCCGACGCCAGCAAGCTGGTGCCGGTGCTCGGTGCCTTCCCGTTACCAGTGGAAGTGATCCCGATGGCCCGCAGCCACGTGGCCCGCGAGCTGGTGAAGCTGGGCGGCGACCCGGTGTACCGTGAAGGTGTGCTGACCGACAACGGCAACATTATCCTCGATGTGTTCAACATGCAGATCACCAATCCGGTGGAGCTTGAAACGCAGATCAACGCGATTGTCGGCGTGGTCACCAACGGCCTGTTCGCGGCGCGTCCGGCCGATGTGCTGCTGCTGGGCACCGCCGAAGGCGTCAAAACCCTCAAGGCTTCTTGAAGACGTAGAACAGGTTCGGCTCGCTGACGAGGTACAGCGCGCCCTCGTCATCCATGGCGATGCCTTCGGCCTGCGGCACTCGCTTCGTCAGGCCATGACGTCCGTTGAGCAGTGACAGACTGCTCAACGGGCGACCGTCGATATCCAGTTCCAGCACCAGAAACGACTCATCCGACAGCGCCAGCAGATGGCCGCTGCGCTCATCGTATTGCAGGCTCGACAGGTCACGCACAAACAACCCGGCGTCGCGCTTGGGGTTATTGATCACGTGTACCGAGTAGGTTTTTTCCGGTTTGAAATGCGGGAAGCCATGCACCTCATAGATCAGCATCGGGTCGCGCTCCTTGGCCACGAACAGGCGCTTGCCCACCGAGTCGTAGGCCAGGCCTTCAAAGCCCTTGTTGCCACCGACGTGCAGGCCCAGGGTCATCTGCTCCGCGTCAGCGGCGTCGAGGAATTGGGTGTCATCGTCCACATGCACCTTGATCAGCCGCTGCTGGCGCTCATCGCTGATGACATAGATGTTGTCGCTGATGAACTCCACGGCTTCGGCATCGCCGAACCCGATCAAGGGGATGCGCCGCAAGATCTTGCCTTCCAGGGACAACTCGATCAGCTCGGCGTTTTTATTGGTGACGGTGAACAGGCTTTTGCGCACCGGGTCGTAGGTCAGGGCCGAGACATCGTCGTCGAGCCCCTCAATGGCCTGGGCCTCCAGCGTGACGCGGTAGTCCGCCAGCCCGATGGAGCGTTCGTCCGCTGGCTGGCGCCATACCTGCCAATTGAACCAGGCACGTTCGAACAGGCGAAAATGCTGCGCAACGGCCCCGGCGCTGACCAGGGCGATCAGCGCAAGCATGATGAACAGGGGTTTGGGGCGGGCTAGTCGTTGCATCGGGCGGGCTCAAATTCAAAAGTGGCGAATGAATATCACGCCCATCTGAATTTAAACTTAAACACGCCCGGATGTCTGGCAGATGCCGCTCACAGAGACATATCTGACGTAATCGGTGCGCTATTTCTGCTTTTCGAACCGATAGAACAGGTTTGGCTCACTGACGATGTACAGCGTGCCCTCCTCGTCCATGGTCACCCCTTCGGCACGGGGAATGGTGCGCTTGAGGCCGTTGAAACCGCCGAGCAGGGTCATGAAGCTGACTTGCTGGCCCTTCTCGTCCAGCTCCAGCAACAGATGGGAGTCGGCCGACAGCACCAGCAAATGCCCGGTACGCGGGTCGACGGACAGGGCCGAGAGGTTGCGCATGTCCAGTTCTTTGCTCGCCAGCGTTTGTTTATCGCCCGCCAGGGTCGGGCCGCCGTCGCTTTTCCAGGTAAACAGCGCGGGCGGGCGCTCTTCGCCAAGGATCAACTGCTGGTTACGCTTGTCCCAGGTGATGGCTTCGAAGGCCTTGTTCTGGTCCTTGGACGGGCCTAGGTCATAGCTGGTGAAGTCGGCCTTGTTCAGTTGGGTGGTGCTCGCATCGACCTTGACGATGGTCAGGGTGTGCTGGCGCTCGTCGACCACCGCCAACAGGCCATTCTCCATCACGGTCACGCCTTCCGGGTTGTCCCAGCCGTTGAGCGGCATCTTGCGCAATACATCGCCTTGCAGGCTCAACTCGGCCAGGAACGGGTTTTTGCCCATCACGGAAAACAGGGTTTTGGTCTGTGGGTTGTAGGCAACGTCTGACGCTTCGTCCTTCTCCATCCCGGGTAAGAGCTTGCCATCGATGACCGCATGGTAGTCCGGCAGCCATACGCTCTGCTGGCGTTCAGCCGGCGTCTCAAAGCGCTCCAGCACCCACAACACACCGCGATCATCCCAGTGCAGGGCCCAGGCCACGCCATACAGGATCACCCCTGTCAGCAACAGCCAGGAATACCAGCGCATGGCAAAACGGGAACGCGGCTTGGGTGAAGCGGAGGGCAGGGACACGGCCATTGGGCGCTTTTTCCGGAAAGTCAGCGTTAGGTGATAGCACAGGAACAACGGGCCTGCGCGAACGAGGCTGAGGATTATCCGGATGGCGTGTGAAAAAAATGCAAAAGCCTGGGATGTGGGAGGGGGCTTGCCCCCGATTGCTGAGTGTCAGGCAACAGATGTTTGACTGATAAACCGCCATCGGGGGCAAGCCCCCTCCCACAATTTTGACCACGTTTTGTCAGTGCTTAACGAACAACGCTTTCAAAACGATGCTGGCCCGCCAGTTCCAGCACCAACTCATCCCCCACATTCAGCGGGCCTACACCGGCCGGGGTGCCGGTGAGGATCACGTCGCCCGCCTGCAGCGAGAAGCAGCCGGCCATGTGCTGGATCATCGGGATGATCGGGTTGAGCATCTGCGCGCTGTTGCCGTCCTGGCGCACCTCGCCATTGATGGTCAGGCGGATGCCGATGTCGGTCACGTCCGCAAAGGTACTGCCCACCACGAACGGCGCAATCACCGCCGCACCGTCGAAGGACTTGGCGATTTCCCACGGCAGGCCCTTGGCTTTCAACTCGGCCTGCTTGTCGCGCAGGGTCAGGTCCAGGGCCGGGGCGAAGCCGGAGATGGCATCCAGCACTTCTTCACGGCTGGGCTTGTTCGACAATGGCTTGCCGATCAACACCGCGATCTCCGCTTCGTAATGCACCGAACCGCGCTCGGTGGGGATAGTGAAACTGTCGCCCAACGGCACCACACAGCTGCCCGGCTTGATGAACAGCAACGGTTCGGTCGGTACCGGGTTGTCCAGTTCCTTGGCATGTTCGGCGTAGTTACGCCCGATACACACCACTTTCCCCACCGGAAAGTGGATGTTGGTGCCGTCGACATACTTGTGCTGGTAGCTCATGGAACGACTCCTTCAGGGCGATTAAACAGCGAAGATCTTGCCAGGGTTCATGATCCCGTTCGGGTCGAACACCGCTTTGACAGCCTTCATGTATTCGATTTCAACCGGCGAGCGACTGTAGGTCAGGTAATCGCGCTTGGTCATGCCAACGCCGTGTTCGGCGGAGATCGAGCCGTTGTATTTCTCGACGGTTTCGAACACCCACTTGTTTACGGTGGCGCACTTGGCAAAGAACTCGTCCTTGCTCAGGTTTTCCGGCTTGAGGATGTTCAGGTGCAGGTTGCCGTCGCCGATGTGGCCGAACCAGACGATTTCGAAGTCCGGATAGTGCTCGCCGACGATCGCGTCAATTTCCTTCAAGAACGCCGGTACTTTGGAGACAGTCACCGAAATATCGTTCTTGTATGGGGTCCAGTGGGAAATGGTCTCGGAGATGTACTCGCGCAGTTTCCACAGGTTGTGCAGCTGGGTTTCACTCTGGCTCATCACACCGTCCAGCACCCAGCCTTGTTCCACGCAGTGCTCGAAGGTTTCCAGTGCGTGGTTGGCGACTTCTTCGGTGGTTGCTTCGAATTCCAGCAGCGCATAGAACGGGCACTCGGTTTCGAACGGCGCCGGCACGTCGCCACGGCCCATGACCTTGGCCAGGGCCTTGTCGGAGAAGAACTCGAAGGCGGTCAGGTCCAGCTTGCTCTGGAACGCGTGCAATACCGGCATGATCGAATCAAAGTCAGTAGTGCCGAGCACCATGGCGGTGAGGTTTTTCGGCGCACGGTCCAGGCGCATGGTGGCTTCGACCACAAAGCCCAGGGTGCCTTCGGCGCCGATGAACAGTTGGCGCATGTCGTAGCCGGTGGCGTTCTTGATCAGGTCGCGGTTCAGCTCCAGTACATCGCCCTTGCCGGTGACGACCTTCATGCCGGCCACCCAGTTGCGGGTCATGCCGTAGCGAATGACCTTGATTCCGCCGGCATTGGTGCCGATGTTGCCGCCAATCTGGCTGGAACCCGACGATGCGAAATCCACCGGGTAGTACAGGCCTTTTTCTTCGGCAACGTTCTGCAATTGCTTGGTGACCACGCCCGGCTGGCACACGGCGGTGCGGTCGGTGAGGTTCACGTCGAGGATCTGGTTCATGTAGTCGAACGACACCACCACTTCGCCATTGGCCGCCACGGCAGCGGCCGACAGGCCAGTACGCCCACCGGATGGCACCAGCGCCACCTTGTGGGTATTGGCCCAACGCACGATGGCCTGGACCTGCTCGGTGGTCTTGGGGAAGACGATGGCGGTCGGGGCGGGTGCGAAGTGCTTGGTCCAATCCTTGCCGTAAGCCTCCAGGGAGTCTGCATCGGTCAGCACTTTGCCGGGCTCAACCAGGGTCTTTAGCTCATCAATCAGGGCAGGATGGGTCATCGACAGAACTCTCGAACAATTCATGGTCATCCTGAGAACGCTTCACGTCGCAGGAATGAGTGTTTAGCGGGGCGCGTATGCTAGCATACCGCCCCCGCAGGACAGAGCCCAAGGGCGTTTCTGCGGTGACGGCTTTCCTGCCGTCCGGGTCAGCTTAAGCGATCCGATTCCCTGCCATTTTTCTCCGGGATACAGGTTTACGCAGATGAGCAAGACTTCTCTCGATAAGAGCAAGATCAAGTTCCTTCTTCTGGAAGGCGTCCACCCATCGGCCGTCGAAGTACTGAAGGCCGCCGGGTACTCCAGCATTGAGTACATCACCAGTTCTCTGCCGGAAGCCCAGCTCAAGGAAAAGATCGCCGACGCGCACTTTATCGGCATTCGCTCCCGCACTCAGCTGACCGAAGAAATCTTCGATCACGCCAAGAAACTCGTGGCGGTCGGCTGTTTCTGCATCGGCACCAACCAGGTCGACCTCTCTGCTGCGCGCGAGCGCGGCATCGCGGTGTTCAACGCACCGTACTCCAACACCCGTTCCGTGGCGGAGCTGGTGCTGGCCGAGGCCATCCTGTTGTTGCGCGGCATTCCCGAGAAGAACGCGTCCTGCCACCGTGGCGGCTGGATCAAGAGCGCGGCCAACTCCTTCGAGATCCGCGGCAAGAAGCTGGGCATCGTCGGTTACGGCTCGATCGGCACTCAGTTGTCGGTCCTGGCTGAAGGTCTCGGTATGCAGGTGTTCTTCTACGACACCCTGACCAAGCTGCCATTGGGCAACGCCACCCAAGTGGCCAGCCTGACCGAGCTGCTGGGCATGTCCGACATCGTGACCCTGCACGTTCCGGAAACCGCCGAGACCCAGTGGATGATCGGCGAGAAGGAAATCCGCGCCATCAAGAAGGGCGGCATCCTGATCAACGCCGCACGCGGCACCGTGGTCGAGCTGGACGCCCTGGCCGATGCGATCAAGGACAAGCACCTGATCGGCGCCGCCATCGACGTGTTCCCGGTTGAGCCTCGCTCCAACGACGACATCTTCGAAAGCCCGCTGCGTGGCCTGGACAACGTGATCCTGACCCCGCACATCGGCGGTTCCACCGCTGAAGCCCAAGCCAACATTGGCCTGGAAGTGGCCGAGAAGCTGGTCAAGTACAGCGACAACGGTACCTCGGTATCGTCCGTGAACTTCCCGGAAGTGGCCCTGCCGGCTCACCCTGGCAAACACCGTCTGCTGCACATCCACCAGAACATCCCTGGCGTGATGATGGAGATCAACAAGGTCTTCGCGGAAAACGGCATCAACATCTCCGGTCAGTTCCTGCAG
The DNA here is from genome assembly GCF_900112095.1 of Pseudomonas sp. NFPP24. NCBI lineage: Bacteria > Pseudomonadati > Pseudomonadota > Gammaproteobacteria > Pseudomonadales > Pseudomonadaceae > Pseudomonas > Pseudomonas sp. NFPP24. Next base: position 474,144 of record NZ_FOKD01000001.1, on the reverse strand, counting down.
ACCAACGAGAAGGTCGGCTACGTGGTGATCGACGTCGACGCCGAGTACTCGGACCTGGCGCAAGAGAAGCTGCAGCACATCAACGGCACTATCCGTAGCCGCGTGTTGTTCTAAGGTTTCGACCGCACCACGAAAAAGGGAGCCCCTCGGGGCTCCCTTTTTTGCATCTGAACAAATCTTACTTGACGTTAACCGTGATCACTTTCGAGGCTACAGTGGGCTCGAACTGGCGGTGCACGTTATCGCCCGCCACCAGTTGCAAGGTGTGCTTGCCTGGGGCCAGTGTCAGTTCGGTTTCGGTTTGCGCCTTGCCGAAATGGATAGAGGTGGCGGTGGCCGGGATCGCCTCGTCTGCTTTGAGCGACTTCACGTCCTGGTCGACCAGCAGGTGATGGTGACCGGCACCGGGCACCTGCTTGTCGATCGGTTCCAGGTCCAGCCCCTTCACGCCAAACTTGACGGTGAAGGTCTTGTCGACGGTGGCGCCATCTTTGGGCGAGACGATAAACACCTCGGCGCCCTTGGGTGCGGGGGTGCGGGGAACATCAGCAGCGTTTGCCAACATCGAAGCACCCAGCATCAGGGAGGCCAGGGTGGCACGGGACAAAAGGGCTTTCATTCGCTTCTCCAGTTTTTCTGTGAAATCTGTAGGGTTAAGACAACTTCGCGACAAATTGCTGTCCAAGGCACTCAACACCATAGCAAAGCGATGCTGACCGGCGCCTCGCACATAAAAATTCTCTAGGAGTGACCATGCGCTTTTCGCCTGGCCTGTTACTGCTGCTTCCCCTTCTGAGCCCCCTGGCTCACGCCGAGCTGGTCGATGATGTGTTCGATCGTGGCGAACTGCGCATCGCCCTTGAAGCCAATACACCTCCGTTCAACTTCAAGGAAGGCGACAAACTCACCGGTTTCGAAGTGGAACTGGGTGAGCTGCTGGCAAAGGAAATGGATGTGCGCTCCTCGTTCATCACCACCGATGACGTCGACTTGCTGCCCGGCGTGGCAACCGGCAAGTACGACGTGGCCATCAACCATATCGCTAAGACTGCCGACCTTGAGGATCAGTTCGATTTCAGCGAGGTTTATCGCGAGGAGCCTGATTTGGTGATCCCGTTCCAGAAGGGTAACCCGGCGTTCAAGACGAGCCTGGACGGCGCGCTGAAGCGGGTGAAGGAGGATGGCCGGTTAAAGGCGCTGTCGCAGAAGTGGTTTGAAGGAGAAACCCCGACTACAGCCGCGCCAGTGCCCGCGCAGCCTCAGGCAGCTCCAGCTCACTGAACACCTGCACGCCGTGGCGCTTGAGCAGTGCCGCGGTTACGCCCTCGCCACTCACTTTCACGCCGGTAAAAGTGCCGTCATAGGTGAGCAGGTTGCCACAGGACGGGCTATTGGCCTTGAGCACGGCGATGCGGATAGCGTGGCGTTGAACCAGAGCCAGTGCCTGGCGGGCACCATCAAGGAACGCTGCGCTGAAATCTTCGCCCTCGGCCGTCAGCACCTGGGCACGCCCCTCCCACACATCCACACCCTGCCCGCCTGGGATCTCGGCAGCAGGTCGTGGCGTTGGCAAACCACCCGACACTTCCGGGCAGATCGCAACCACACGCCCCTCGGCCTGCCACGCGGCCAACTGGTCGAACGGCCCGCTGGCGCCACCGTCGTAACGCACCTTGTGCCCGAGCAGGCAGCGGCTGATCAGAATCTTTTGCATGCTCAGAACGGCTCGTTGCCCCGCCGGCGAAACCAGCCGGTGAGGGACAGGCGTTCGCGTGTGGCGGGCATCACTTCGTGGGGCACTTCGCCCGACAGGAACACCACCAGGCTACCGCCGGTGGGCACCACGTCGTATTCGACGCCGTTTTTGAGGTACATGCGCAACTGGCCGCCATGTTCGGGCAGCCAGGCATCGTTCAAGTAGATCACCGCCGAGACCATGCGCCGGTCATCGTCGCGGAAACGGTCCAGGTGCTTGAGGTAAAACGCCCCCGGCGGGTACATCGCGAAATGGCTTTCGAAGTCTTCCAGGCCCAGGAACAGGCCACGGTTCATGGCCAGGCGCAGGCTGTCCATCACCGCCATATAGGTGTCGCAAACCGCCGCATCGCCCTCTTCCAGCCACTGGATGTGGTCACCGCGAATGCCTTCACGGATCTCCTGGCTCGGGCCGCGCCCTACCGCTGCCGGGGCCAGCTCACCTTCGGCCTTGCGTTTACGGCACTCAGCCGCCAGTTCCAGGGTCAGAGCCTGGGGCAGGAAGCCGTCCTGTCGGGACCAGCCCTTTTCGGCCAGGTCGTCGACAATACGTTGCAGCAAGGGGTGATCGAAGGGCATTTGCATGGCGCGCATAGTATCCATACGCCTGTGAATCCGACAGAGCCGCCGAGCGTCTGAATACACTTTAGTCAGGTGACTGATAGGACTTCTCGACAAATCCTACGCCCGACACGGACAATAGTGGCCGACTGACAGGAGTCCCTATGCGTCGTTTGTTTTTTTCCTTACTGATGTTCTGCGTTTTGCCCGCCTGGGCAGACGGCCATGACCAGTTGTACAAGGTCGCCGGCTGGGCCGAACAACGTGCGCATTTCAATGACGCCCTCAGTGCCGCCCAGCAACGCTATCGCAATAGCCTGCCGCCGGCGGTGTACCAGGCGCTGGTGGACAACAGCAATAAACGCTTTGCCGCCCAGGCCATGGACCAGCGTGCCGAAGCGCAATTGCGCAAACACCTGGCGGACCCTGCGCCTGCCTTGGCGTTTTTCCAATCGCCCCTGGGCCGCAAGATTGTCGCCGCCGAATTGCTCGCCACCCGCCGTGACCAACTGGCGAAAAACGCCCAGGGTTTGCCGAAAATCGAAGCCGGCGCCACACGCAGCCTGATCATCGGCCACCTGGCCCAGGCCCTGCCGGCCCGTGAAGCCGGCGCGGAAGTCAGCCTGGCGATTGCCGGCGTGGCGGCCGACAGCCTGAGCCAGATGATCCCCGGCCTGCTGGGCGGCGGCCAGGCCCAAGGCATGTTGAACGGTCAACGTGAACGGTTGATGCAGCAGATCGACAAGGATCTGAACAACACGCTGCTGTACGTCTATCGGGATCTGTCCGACCCGGAGTTGGAAGAATTCGCGACGTTTGCGGAGTCGCCGGAAGGTAAGGCGTATTACCAGGCAGCCCTTGCCGCTATTCGCGCGGGCCTGGCGGTCGGCCAAAGCACCTCAAGCCTTGCGCAGTAAAAAATGTGGGAGGGGCAAGCACCCTCCCACATTTGGATCGTCTTAGTTCAGGTGCTGGGTGAGATACCTGAAGTACTGCTCGCGAATCTCCGGAATCTCATTGGCCAAGTGATGCCTGCCACGCGGCAGCATCAACACCTCCGGCTGGTCGAACTTGCTCCGCAACACCTGCAGGTTGTGCTGCCAGTCCACCGTCATGTCTTCTTCACCCTGCACGATCACCGGCCGCCGAGGGCTGCGCGGTGCGGCTTCGATGTGTTTGATCCAGCGCGCCAAGGCGCCCACCCAGGCGGTCGGCAACTGGCGCGGCTGCAGCGGGTCGGCTTCAAGGAACGGTTTGAACGCGGGGTCGTTGGTGTTTTCGCTGAACCGCCGCGCAATGCCTTTGACGAAGGGGCGCAGCAGGTAATAGCTGACCTGCGACCAGCCCCACGCACGCGGCCGCACCAGGGGGGACAGCAGGAAGGTCTTGCCCTGGGCGGGGCTGTCGGCGCCGTGGTGGAGCAGGTGGTCCACCACCACCGCGCCGCCGGTGCTTTGCCCGAACAGGTGCCAGGGTTGTGGTAATTGCAGGGCTTCGGCCTGGCTAAACAGGGCCTGCACCACGTGCTGGTACACCGCAAAATCGTCGATGCTGGCACGTGCGCCGCTGGACAGCCCATGCCCGGGCAGATCGCAGGCGATCAACACGAAGCCCTGGTCCAGCGCCCACTTCACCACATGACGGTACAGCCCCATGTGGTCGTAGAAGCCGTGGAACATGAACATCGTGGCCACCGGTGTGGGCGGCCACCACACTTGCGCGACCACCTCGAATCCATCCACCTCGAAGCGCCCCAGGCGACTCACCGCCTGGTCCAGCCCATAGAAACGCTGGTAGACCCGTGCCTCGGCTGAAAGCGGTTGCGCATCCACCAGGGGCTGCAAGCTTTCGCGCAGATGATCGGGGTCAAAGGTGACGGGCATAAAGGCTTCCAGACTGGCGGCGAAGATGAATATCGAGCTGCGATATTCATCTGTCAGGACAAGCATGGCAAGCTACGCGACCTTCGAGGATACATCTGAATGCGACAGCCCTACCGCACCGCTCTATTCGCCAGCCTGATCCTGGTTATCTGCGCCGGCGTGCTGTGGGCGGCGTATGACTGGTTCCAGGGCCGCTACCTGCGCGCCTTCAGCGAACACACGGCGGTGTTTTCCGGTGATCCATTGAAGCTGCCCGCCGACCTCGCCGGCCCCGGCCCGATCCGCCTGGTGCACTTCTGGGACCCAGCCTGCCCGTGCAACGTCGGCAACCAGCAGCACCTGGGCGAGTTGATCGAGCAGTACGCGCCCCAAGGCGTCGAGTTCTACGCCCTGCAAAAGCCCGGCAGCCACGGCCAACTGCCCGACAACCTGCGCACGATGAAAACCCTCGCCGCCCTGCCCGGCGCCGACCAGGTGCCGGCCAGCCCGGCCGTGGGGATCTGGGATCGCACAGGCAAGCTCGCGTATTTCGGGCCCTACAGCGAGGGCCTTACGTGCAATTCCAGCAACAGCTTTATTGAGCCGATCCTGAAGGCCCTTGAAGCGGGGCGCGAGATAAATGCTACTCACACCCTGGCGGTGGGCTGCTATTGTTCGTGGCCAAAAGGCTCGTAACCCGCCTCTCTCTTGGTAAGGAATGTTCATGAAGCGCGTCTTGCAGGTGTTCGCGGTTCTGGTCGTGCTGGCTGCCCTTGGCGCAGGCGCATACGTCTATAGCAAGCAGCCCACCCGCCAGGGCACGGTGACGCTGGCCAACCTGCAAGGCTCGGTCACGGTGCGCTACGACGACCGTGGCGTGCCGCATATCCGCGCCGAGAACGAAACCGACCTGTATCGCGCCCTGGGCTATGTGCATGCCCAGGACCGTCTGTTCCAGATGGAAATCATGCGGCGCCTGGCGCGTGGCGAACTGGCCGAAGTGCTCGGGCCGAAGGTGCTGGAGACCGACAAACTGTTCCGCAGCCTGCGCATTCGCGACCGCGCCGCGACCTATGTGGCGCAACTGGATCATGAGTCGGCGCACTGGAAGGCCCTGCAAGCCTATCTGGACGGGATCAACCAGTATCAGGACAGCCACGCCCGCCCGATGGAGTTCGACGTGCTGGGCATCCCCAAGCGGCCGTTCACCGCCGAAGACACCATCAGCGTCGCCGGGTATATGGCCTACAGCTTTGCCGCCGCGTTTCGCACCGAGCCTTTGCTGACTTACGTACGCGACCAGTTGGGCAGCGACTACCTGAAAATCTTTGACCTCGACTGGCAGCCCAAGGGCGCCCTCAACCTCGCCGCCAGCGACTGGCAGACCCTCGGCGCCCTCGCGTCACTGAGCGAACAGGCCCTGGCCGACAACGGCCTGCCGCAGTTCGAAGGCAGTAACGCCTGGGCCATCAGCGGCAACCGTACCAAGAGCGGCAAGCCGTTGCTGGCGGGTGACCCGCATATTCGTTTCTCGGTGCCGTCGGTGTGGTACGAAGTGCAGCTGTCGGCGCCGGGTTTCGAGCTGTATGGCTATCACAACGCACTGGTGCCGATGGCGTTCCTGGGACACAACCTGGATTTCGGCTGGAGCCTGACCATGTTCCAGAACGACGACCTCGACCTGATCGCCGAGAAGGTCAACCCGGACAACGCCAACCAGGTCTGGTACCACGGCCAGTGGGTCGACATGACCCGCACCGAGCAACAGATCGCGGTGAAGGGCCAGGCGCCGGTGACGTTGACCCTGCGCCAATCGCCACACGGCCCGATCATCAATGACGTGCTCGGCGAGAACGCCGGCAAGACCCCGATTGCCATGTGGTGGGCGTTCCTCGATACCCAGAACCCTATCCTCGAAGGCTTCTACCAGCTCAACCGCGCCGACACGCTGGCCAAGGCGCGAGCTGCTGCAGCCAAGGTCTCCGCGCCGGGCCTGAATATCGTGTGGGCCAACGCCAAGGGCGATATCGGCTGGTGGGCAGCGGCGCAATTGCCGATCCGCCCGGCCGGAGTCAACCCCGGTTTCATCCTCGATGGCAGTACCGAACAAGCCGACAAGTTGGGCTTCTACCCCTTCACCGCCAACCCGCAGGAAGAGAACCCGGCGCGCGGCTATGTGGTGTCAGCCAACGCTCAGCCCGTGTCGCCCACCGGCATGGAAATCCCCGGCTATTACAACCTGGCCGACCGTGGCCGGCAGTTGAATGCGCAGTTGAGCGACAAGAGCGTGAAATGGGATGTGAACAACAGTCAGGCCTTGCAACTGGGCACCACCACGGCTTTCGGCCCGCGCCTGCTGGCGCCGCTGCTGCCGGTACTGCGTGAGGTGGTCAAGGACCCGGCGCAGCTGAAACTGGTGGAGCAGCTTGCCAGCTGGAAGGGTGACTACCCGCTGGACTCCACCAGCGCCACGCTGTTCAACCAGTTCCTGTTCAACCTCGCGGACGCGGCCTTCCACCCGAAGCTCGGCGACGGTATGTTCAAGACCCTGCTCACCACCCGCGTGATCGACGCCGCCCTGCCACGCCTGGCCGCCACGCCGGATTCGCCGTGGTGGGACGGCAAGCGCGCTGACACCGTCAAGCTCGCCTGGGACAACAGCCTCGCGCACCTCAAGGCCACCCTCGGCGATGACCCGGGCCAATGGCAGTGGGGCACCGCGCATACCCTGACCCACGGCCATCCATTGGGCATGCAGAAGCCTTTGGAAAAGGTGTTCAACGTCGGCCCGTTCCCTGCGCCGGGCACCCATGAAGTGCCGAACAACCAGTCGGCCATGATCGGCCCGGCGCCGTGGCCGGTCACCTACGGCCCCTCGACCCGCCGCTTGATCGACTTCGCCGATGCGGCTCACGCACTGACCATCAACCCGGTCGGGCAAAGTGGCGTGCCGTTTGACCGACACTACAGCGACCAGGCCGAAACCTACATTGAAGGTGGCTACGAACAGGCGCATTTCACCGATGAGGAAGTGACGGCCAATACGCGCGGGACACTGAAGCTGTTGCCCGCGCGCGCGCCGCAGTAACCGGCGCCTATACCGGCGCCGCAAAGTTAAGCCGGAACTGTTGCGGCGTCACGCCCAGGCGGCGGTTGAACACACTGCGCATGTGCTGGGCGTCGCGAAAGCCGCATTGGTAGGCCACGGTCTTGAGCGGTGCGGGGCTGCTTTCCAGCATGACCCGCGCCGCATCCACCCGCGCCCGCTCGACAAACTCCGCCGGCGTGATCCGCGCCTCACGGGCAAACACCCGGGAGAAGTTGCGTGCGCTCATGTTCGCGGCCTTGGCCAGATCGGCAATGGTCAGGTCCCCGGTCAGGTTCGCCAACACATACAACTGCACCAGCGCTACCGCCGAGGTGGTTTCGGCGTGGGGCGTCAGAAACGGGCTGAACTGCGACTGCCCGCCAGACCGCTGGGTGAACACCACCAGGCGCTTGGCCACGCTCAGCGCGACTTCCGGGCCATGATCCTGGGCCAACAGATACAACGACAGATCGATGCCCGCCGTGACCCCGGCCGAGGTGTAGAGACTGCCGTCCTGCACGTAGAGACGGTCGGCTTCGACCTGAGCCGTGGGGCACAAGCGCGCCAGATCCGCCGCATCGTTCCAGTGGGTGGTGACGGTTTTCCCGTCCAGCAGCCCGGCGCGGGCCAGCAGGAAAGCGCCGTTGCAGATCGAGCCGAAGCGCTGCGCACGCGCCGTGGCGCCACGCAACCAAGCATCGAACTCGGCGCCGAAGTCTTCGAAGGGCAACTGCGGACCACCCGCCACCAGCAGCAGGTCATATGCTTGCAACGCTTCGCTGTAGTGCCGGTGGGCCTGCAATGACAGGCCGTTGGAAGCAACCATGTTGCCGTGACCGAAGCCGATGACGTCCAACCGGTAATGATCCTGCGACGGCAGAAAACGGTTGGCTTCGCAGAACACGTCCATGGGACCGCTCACGTCCAGTGACTGGACGCCGGGGAAGATCAGGATGGCTACGGTTTTTTGCATGGGTAGACCTTTATGTCCGGGCGAACGCAAAACCCTGCGGGAGCTGGCTTGCCTGCGATGCAAGCGACTCGGTCCATCAGGTATACCGAGGTGATGATATCGCAGCGGTGCGGCGATCCGACAAGCCAGCGCCCACATTTGCCCGAGTACACCCTTGGCGTGATATGCCAGCACATTGGCCGGGATCGCTCCCCCGCCGCGATGGCCCCTTGGCGGGCACGCGAACAGACTGGACTCATCGGCGCCACCCCCGGCGCTTTGTTGAGGAGAACCACCATGACCACCACCATCGCCGGCATCCCGATTCCGGACAGCGCCCTGGCCAAGGCCACCACCGAATACATCCGCGACGTCGAATCCGACCTGCTCTACCACCACTCGCGCCGGGTATTCCTGTTCGGCGCCTTGAGCGGTGAACGCAAGCAACTGGCCTACAACCCGGAGCTGCTTTACGTCGGCGCGATGTTCCATGACTTGGGCCTGGTGGAGGGGCATCGCAGTGACAACGAGCGCTTCGAAGTGGATGGCGCCAACGCCGCAGCCGCGTTCCTCAAGCCGTACGGGCTGAGCGATGACGATATCGAACAGGTGTGGCTGTCCATCGCCCTGCACACCACGCCGGGCGTGCCGCAGCATTTGCGCCCGACTGTGGCACTGGTGACGGCCGGCGTCGAAATGGACGTGCTGGGCATGGACTACGCCGCGTTTTCCAGCTTGCAGCGCGAAGCCGTGGTGCATGCGCACCCACGCGGCGAGGGGTTCAAGGAGTGCATCATCTGCGCGTTTGCCGACGGCTTGCGCCATCGTCCTCAGACCACGTTCGGCAACGTGAAGACGGATGTGCTGGTGGATCAGGAGCCAGGGTTCAAACCGATGAATTTTGTGGAGGTGATCCGCAAGTCGCCCTGGACTTGAAATGCAGTCAAACGTGGGAGGGGGCTTGCCCCCGATAGCGGAGCATCAGCCACATATCCATTGGCTGACACACTGTCATCGGGGGCAAGCCCCCTCCCACATTTAGACCGGTGCAGCTGCCCGGCGCTTGTCCGGCTGCTGCCAGCCATCGGCAGCGGCTTCTTCAATCGCTTGCTGAATGGCCTTCTTGCGCATCTCTTCGGCACGCCGGCTGAAGAACCACACCAGGAAGGTCACCAGCGACACCGCCAGCAGGATCAGGCTGGCCACGGCGTTGATTTCGGGTTTGACCCCAAGGCGCACCGCCGAGAACACTTCCATCGGCAGGGTCGTCGAGCCCGGGCCCGATACGAAACTGGCAAGCACAAGGTCATCCAGGGACAACGCGAACGACATCATGCCGCCCGCCGCCAGCGACGGCGCAATCATCGGGATGGTGATCAGGAAGAACACCTTCCACGGCCGCGCACCCAGGTCCATCGCCGCTTCTTCGATCGACAGGTCCAGCTCACGCAAGCGCGCCGACACCACCACCGCCACATACGCCGCGCAGAACGTGGTGTGGGCGATCCAGATGGTGACGATGCCACGCTCCTGGGGCCAGCCGATCATCTGCGCCATGGCCACAAACAGCAGCAACAGCGACAGACCGGTGATCACCTCGGGCATCACCAATGGCGCGGTCACCAGGCCGCCAAACAGCGTGCGGCCCTTGAACTGGCTGATGCGCGTCAGCACGAAGGCCGCCAGGGTGCCCAGCGCTACCGCAGCCACTGCCGTGTAGCAGGCGATTTCCAGGGAACGCGCCACCGAACCCATCAACTGGGTGTTGTCCAGAAGGCCCACGTACCACTTGATCGACCAACCGCCCCACACTGTTACCAGCTTGGATTCGTTGAACGAGTAGATCACCAGGATCAGCATCGGCAGGTAGATGAACAGCAACCCCGCCACCAGCATGAAACTCGAGAAACTGAAGCGCTTCATACCTTGCCCTCCATCTCTTTGGCTTGGCTGCGGTTGAACAGGATGATCGGCACGATCAGGATCGCCAGCATCACCACCGCCAGGGCAGAGGCCACCGGCCAGTCACGGTTGTTGAAGAACTCTTGCCACAACACTTTACCGATCATCAGGGTTTCCGGGCCGCCCAGCAGTTCCGGGATCACGAACTCGCCCACGACGGGGATGAACACCAGCATGCAACCGGCGATGATGCCGTTCTTGGACAGCGGCACGGTGATCTTCCAGAAGCTGTTGAAGGTGCTCGAACCCAGGTCCGAAGCGGCTTCCAGCAGGCTCTGGTCGTGTTTCACCAGGTTGGCGTACAGCGGCAGGATCATGAATGGCAGGTACGAATAGACCACGCCGATATACACCGCGATGTTGGTGTTGAGGATCTGCAGCGGCTCGTTGATCAACCCGATGGACAGCAGGAAGCCATTGAGCAAACCGTTGTTGCTGAGGATGCCCATCCACGCATACACGCGGATCAGGATCGCGGTCCAGGTCGGCATCATGATCAGCAGCACCAGCACGGTCTGCATCTCTTTGCGCGCACTGGCGATGGCATAGGCCATCGGGTAGCCGATCAACAGGCACAGCAGCGTGCTGAAGAACGCCATTTTCAGCGAGCCCAGGTACGCAGCGATGTACAACTCGTCGTCGCCGAGCATCGCGTAGTTGCCCAGGTTGAGCACCAACTGCAGTTTCTGCTCAACGAAGGTGTAGATCTCGGTATACGGCGGGATCGCCACGTCAGCTTCGGCAAAACTGATCTTCAGGACGATGAAGAACGGCAGCATGAAGAACAGGAACAGCCACAGGAAGGGAATGCCAATGACCGCATGACGGCCACTGGGCGTTATTCGTTGCAGGCGGCGCTTGAGCTTCTTCATGTTCATGAGCGCAGTACCACGCCGCTGTCGTCTTCCCACCATACGTAGACCTGGTCACCCCAGGTTGGCCGCTGGCCACGGCGCTCGGCGTTGGCCACAAAGGACTGCACCAGCTTGCCGCTCGGCAACTCCACGTAGAACACCGAATGGCCGCCCAGGTAGGCAATATCGTGCACCTTGCCGCTGGACCAGTTGTGCTCGCAGGTCGGCATTTCGGTGGTGACCAACAGTTTTTCCGGGCGGATGGCGTAGGTTACCGACTTGTCTTCCACCGAGGTGGCGATGCCGTAGCCCACATAGATGTCGCGGTCCAGGTCCGGGCACTTGAGCACCGCGTGGCCTTCGGCGTCATCGACCACTTGGGTGTCGAAGATGTTGACGTTGCCGATGAACTCGCACACCAGGCGGCTGGTAGGCGTTTCGTAAATGTCGATCGGGCTGCCGATCTGGGCGATCCAGCCCAGGTGCATGATCGCGATGCGCTCGGCCATGGTCATGGCCTCTTCCTGGTCGTGTGTCACCATCACGCAGGTCACGCCCACGCGCTCGATGATCTCCACCAACTCCAGTTGCATCTGCGAACGCAGCTTCTTGTCGAGGGCGCCCATGGGCTCATCGAGCAACAGCAGTTTCGGACGCTTGGCCAGGGAACGGGCCAGGGCCACACGCTGGCGCTGGCCACCGGACAACTGGTGCGGCTTGCGCTTGGCGTACTGGCTCATCTGCACCAGTTTGAGCATCTCGGCCACGCGGGCGTCGATCTCGGCCTTGGGGATCTTGTCCTGTTGCAGGCCGAAGGCGATGTTCTGCGCCACGGTCATGTGCGGGAACAGGGCGTAGGACTGGAACATCATGTTGATCGGCCGCTCGTAGGGCGGCATGTCGGTGATGTCCTCGCCGTCGAGGTAGATGCGGCCCTCGGTCGGGCGCTCGAAACCTGCGAGCATGCGCAGCAAGGTGGACTTGCCCGAACCCGAACCGCCGAGCAGGGCGAAGATCTCGCCCTTCTTGATTTCCAGGGACACATCGTCCACGGCAATCGTCTCGTCGAACTTCTTCGTGACCCGGTCGATTTTGACCAGCACCTTCTTCGGTGTCTGGTCCCCTTCGAGGGCTTTCTTATAGGCGCCGGAGGCAACTGCCATTTACGAAACTCCCAACAAAAATTTCTGTGCGCCCGAGGCGGGCGAACCTTGGATAGGTTGAGCCTTACTTGCCCGTCTTGACCTTGGTCCAGCTACGGGTCATCAAACGTTGCACTTTCGGGGGTAGCTCGAAGTTGACGAAGGTCCTGTCGAGTACCGCCTGCGGTGGGTAAACCGCTTCGTCCGTGCGTATCGATTGCTTCATCAGTTTGTCCGCCCCTGGGTTAGGGTTGGCGTAACCGACGTAATCACTGACCTGGGCGATCACCTCAGGTTGCAGCAAATAGTTGATGAAGGCGTGGGCCTCTTTGACGTTGGTGGCATCCTTGGGGATGGCCAGCACGTCGAACCACAGGTTGCCGCCTTCCTTCGGAATCGCGTAGGCGATGTTCACGCCCTTGCCCGCTTCGCTTGCGCGAGCCTTGGCCTGGAACACATCGCCGGAGAACCCGGCCGCCACGCAGATGTTGCCGTTGGCCAGGTCCGAGATGTATTTGGAAGAATGGAAGTAGGTCACGTAGGGCCGCACTTTGAGCAGCTTGGCTTCGGCCTTCTTGTAGTCTTCAGGGTTCTCGCTGTTGGGGTTCAGGCCCATGTAGTTGAGCACTGCCGGCAGCATTTCGTCCGCCGAGTCCATGAACGACACGCCGCACGTCGCCAGTTTCTTCATGTTTTCCGGCTCGAACAGCACGGCCCAGGAATCGATATGGTCGACGCCCAGCACTTCCTTCACTTTATCGACGTTGTAGCCGATGCCATTGGTGCCCCACAGGTACGGTACGGCGTACTGGTTGCCCGGGTCGTTCTTTTCCAGGCGCTTGAGCAGCGCCGGGTCAAGGTTGGCGTAATTTGTCAGCAACGACTTGTCGAGCTTCTGGAATGCCCCGGCCTTGATCTGCTTGCCCAGGAAGTGGTTGGACGGCACCACCACGTCGTAGCCGGTACGCCCGGCCAGCAGCTTGCCTTCCAGGGTTTCGTTGGAGTCAAACACGTCATACACGGGCTTGATGCCGCTGGCCTTTTCGAAGTTGGCCAGGGTGTCGTCGCCGATGTAATCCGACCAGTTATAAATATGCACGGTCGGTGCGGCCTGTACGCTCAACGTCAGCGTGATACCTGCACCCACCAGCATGGCTTTGCGAAATAAAGAAATTGGCAAGTGGAGGTCCTCTTAAATAGTTGGGCCCAAAGTTGTTGCCCGGCAACAAAACCGGCGCGCAACTTACCCTCGATAAACCGATCCGGCAAAACTTTCTGTTATTTAATTTGTGAGAGGGGCAGTCAAACTGCCCCTCCACCGGTTTCAGGGCTTACTTACCGGACTTGATCTTGGTCCAGCTGCGTGTCATTTCACGCTGGGTCGCAGCCGGCAGGTCGGCAATGGCGTAGAGCTTGGCCTGCACTTCCGCTGGCGGGTAGATGCCCGGGTCGCTGGTGATATCTTTGTCGACCAGTGCGGTGGCCTTCTCGTTACCGTTCGGGAAACGCACGCTGTTGGTGATCGACGCCATGACTTCCGGCTTGAGCAGGTAGTTCATGAACTTGTAGGCCGCGTCGACGTTCTCGGCATCTTTAGGGATGGCGACCATGTCGAAGAAGCTGCCAGCGCCTTCTTTCGGAATGTCATAGGCCACCTTGACCTTGCCACCGGCTTCGGCCGCGCGGGACTTGGCCTGCTGGATGTCACCCGAGTAACCCACGGCCACGCAGATGTTGCCGTTGGCCAGGTCGGAAATGTACTTGGACGAGTGGAAGTAGCCGATCGAAGGACGGATCTTCAGGAACAGCGCTTCGGCCTGCTTGAGGTCGTCTTTCTTCTGGCTGTCGGTCGGCAGGCCCAGGTAGTGCAGCGCGATCGGCAGCATTTCGGTTGGCGAATCGAGGAAGCTCACGCCGCAGCTTTTGAGCTTGGCGATGTTTTCAGGCTTGAGCAGCACGTCCCACGAGTCGATCTTGTCCACGCCCAGCGCGGCCTTGACCTTCTCCGGGTTGTAGCCGATACCGATCGAGCCCCACATGTACGGGAAGGCGTGCTTGTTGTCCGGGTCGCTGACCGACACGGCCTTGAGCAGGGATTTGTTCAGGTTGTCGTAGTTGGACAGCTTGGACTTGTCCAGCTCCTGGTAGACACCGGCCTTGATCTGCTTGGCGAGGAAGTTGTTCGACGGCACGACGATGTCGTAACCGGACTTGCCTGCCAGCAACTTGGCTTCCAGGGTTTCGTTGCTGTCAAAAACGTCGTACACCACCTTGATGCCCGACTCTTTTTCAAAGTTGGCGATGGTGTCCGGTGCAATGTAGTCGGACCAGTTGTAGACGTGCAGCACTTTATCGTCTGCCTGGGCCGCGCCCGCCATTGCGCCCATCAGGGACAAGGCGAGGAGGGTCTTGCCAGCGTTCTTCAAACCTAATGCCTTCATTTGGTGATGCTCCGATTTTTTCTTTTTTGGGCCACAAGCTTTCAATGTTGAGTAGCCCAGCCAAAGGGCAACAAAACAGGGCGACAGTCTGGCAAGTTCCGAGGCCGGCTTTCAACCAAAGCCTCATTTATAACTGCCCTGAACGCAGCACCCGAAAGCCGCTGCGTTCTGAGCCTAGCACTTAGCCCTGCAATGCCGCCAAAGTCAGGTCCAGGCACTGCCGAGCCTTGGTCACCAGCTCGTCGATTTCTGCCTTGCTGATCACCAGCGGCGGCGAAATGATCATGGTGTCACCCACGGCGCGCATGATCAGGCCATTTTCGAAGCAGAACGTGCGGCAGATCATGCCGACACCCTTGCCTTCGTAGCGCTTGCGGGTGGCCTTGTCCTGCACCAGTTCAATGGCACCGAGCATGCCCACGCCGCGCACTTCGCCCACCAGCGGATGATCCGCCAACTCCCTCAGACGTTTCTGCAAATACGGTGCCGTTTCATCATGCACACGGTTAACGATTTTTTCATCGCGCATGATGCGGATGTTTTCCAGCGCCACTGCAGCGGCCACCGGGTGACCGGAGTAGGTGAAGCCGTGGTTGAAATCACCACCTTCGTTGAGCACCGCCACCACGTCATCGCGCACGATCAGGCCGCCCATGGGGATGTAGCCCGAGGTCAGGCCCTTGGCGATGGTCATCATGTGGGGCTTGAGGTCGTAGAAGTCGCTACCGAACCACTCACCGGTGCGGCCGAAACCGCAGATCACTTCGTCGGCGATAAACAGAATGTCGTACTTGGCGAGGATTTCCTTGATGCGCGGCCAGTAGGTTGCCGGCGGCACGATCACGCCACCGGCACCCTGGATCGGCTCGGCAATAAAGGCGCCGACGTTGTCCACGCCCAGTTCCAGGATCTTTTCTTCCAACTGGTTGGCAGCCCACACGCCGAATTCTTCGGGGCTCATGTCGCCGCCTTCGCCAAACCAGTACGGCTGGGCGATGTGAGTGATGCCCGGGATCGGCAAGTCGCCCTGCTCGTGCATATAGGTCATGCCGCCCAGGCTGGCGCCGGCCACGGTGGAACCGTGGTAGCCATTCTTGCGGCTGATGATGGTTTTCTTGTTCGGCTGGCCCTTGATCGCCCAGTAGTGGCGGACCATGCGCAACATGGTGTCGTTGCCTTCGGAGCCGGAACCGGTGAAGAACACGTGGTTCATGCCGGCTGGTGCGATGTCAGAAATGGCCTTGGCCAGTTCCAGCACTGGCGGGTGAGCGGTCTGGAAGAACAGGTTGTAGTACGGCAGTTCTTTCATTTGCCTGGCGGCGGCGTCAGCCAGTTCATCGCGGCCATAACCGATCGCCACGCACCACAGGCCGGCCATGCCGTCGAGGATCTTGTTGCCTTCGCTGTCCCACAGGTAAACGCCGTGGGCTTTGGTGATGATCCGTGGGCCTTTCTCTTTCAATTGCTTGAAGTCGCTGAACGGCGCCAGGTGGTGATCGCTGCTCAAGGCTTGCCATTCACGGGTTTGCGGGTTGTTGCTGGACATACCAATCTCCTAGACTTTTCAGTAAAGGGCGCGCCGTTCAAAGGGCGCGCCCGGCGTATCAGACGGCAAAGAGCAGGAATTCCCGCTCCCACGAACTGATCACGCGCTTGAAGTTTTCATGCTCGGCCCGCTTGACCGCGACGTAGCCTGTGATGAATTTCTGACCCAGGTATTTCTCGATGGTCTTGCTGTTTTCCATGCGCTCCAGGGCGTCTTCGATGGTCAACGGCAGGCGCAGGTTGCGCCGCTCGTAACCACGGCCCACCACCGGCGCGCTCGGGTTATGGCCTTCGACCATGCCGATGTAGCCGCACAACAGGCTGGCGGCAATCGCCAGGTACGGGTTGGCGTCGGCGCCCGGCAGGCGGTTTTCCACACGGCGGTTCTGCGGGCCGGCATCCGGTACGCGCAGGCCGACGGTGCGGTTTTCTTCGCCCCACTCGACGTTGACCGGCGCCGAGGTGTCGGGCAGGAAGCGGCGGAACGAGTTCACGTTGGGGGCAAACAGCGGCAGCAGTTCAGGGATGAATTTCTGCAGGCCGCCAATATGGTTGAGGAACAGCTGGCTCATGGTCCCGTCTTCATTGGAGAAGACGTTCTTGCCGGTGGCGATGTCGATGATGCTCTGGTGCAGGTGCATCGCACTACCGGGCTCGCCGGTCATCGGCTTGGCCATGAAGGTGGCGGCCACGTCGTGCTTGAGCGCGGCTTCGCGCATGGTGCGTTTGAACACCAGGATCTGGTCGGCCAGGGACAGGGCATCGCCGTGACGGAAGTTGATTTCCATCTGCGCCGTGCCGTCTTCGTGGATCAGGGTGTCGAGGTCCAGTTCCTGCAGTTCGCACCAGTCGTAGACGTCTTCGAACAACGGGTCGAATTCGTTGGCGGCTTCTATAGAGAAGGACTGGCGACCGGTTTCCGGGCGCCCGGAACGGCCAATCGGCGGTTGCAGCGGGAAGTCAGGGTCTTCGCAGCGCTTGGTCAGGTAGAACTCCATCTCCGGCGCCACGATGGGCTGCCAGCCTTTGTCGGCGTAGAGCTTGAGGACCTTCTTGAGCACGTTGCGCGGCGACAGCTCGATCGGGTTGCCTTGCTTGTCGTAGGTGTCGTGGATCACCTGGGCGGTCGGCTCGATGGCCCAAGGCACCAGAAACACGGCGTTCTGGTCGGGGCGGCAGATCATGTCGATATCGGCCGGGTCGAGCAATTCGTAATAGATGTCGTCTTCGACATAGTCGCCGGTCACGGTCTGCAGCAGAACGCTTTCGGGCAGGCGCATGCCCTTTTCGGCAATGAACTTGTTGGTCGGCGAGATCTTGCCCCGGGTGATACCGGTGAGGTCGCCAATCATGCATTCGACTTCTGTGATCTTGTGGTCTTTCAACCAATCGGTGAGCTGGTCGAGGTTGTTACTCATAAATGCCTCTGGGCTGGGTTTCCTGGCATCCATTAAAGGCCAGGCGTTGTTTGACGCAGCATCCGCGTCGTTTTTTCGTTCAGGGTAGGAGCTTACCTGCCATTTGCTGCTGCGTTGCATTCCTCACGCCAAAGTTGTGCGCAATCTTGAGCAGCACGCAGGGCGCACGCCGCTCTCTGACAAATGAGGAAGCAAAAAAGAGGGTAGACCGGGCGTCAAGAATATTGGCCGGGGGGCGCGCTATCACGCGGGAGGAAAATACGGATGACACAGCCTGGCTGAAGCAGGCCAAGACGCCGTTGGGCGGCAGGTGAAACATGAAGCACCCCGGTATTATTGCTGTTATGGGTTTGAATCGAGCTTAGCCTTGTTCATTTTTTTACACAACACCCCCGTAAAAAATACAACACGGCCCGCTCAAGCCTGCGAGTCCCAAGCCTCTCAAACCCAAAAAACCGCCCCAAAAAGCCCCAAAAAAGCCTTCACGGCGCTTTTTTAGGGCAAAAAAGGCCTCGCTTGACTTCGGCATGCCGTTCGGGTTGACTGAAACCAGAAAAGATCAATGATTGATATTTTTAACAACAAAGGTGTTGCATCATGTCGGTACCCCCGCGTGCCGTTCAGCTTAACGAAGCGAACGCGTTCCTTAAGGATCATCCTGAGGTTCTGTACGTAGACCTTCTAATTGCGGATATGAATGGTGTGGTGCGCGGCAAGCGCATCGAACGCACCAGCCTCCACAAGGTTTACGAGAAGGGCATTAACCTGCCTGCCTCTTTATTTGCCCTGGATATCAACGGCTCTACGGTGGAAAGCACCGGCCTGGGCCTGGACATCGGTGATGCTGACCGAATCTGTTATCCGATCCCCGACACCCTGTGCAATGAACCCTGGCAAAAGCGCCCCACCGCGCAACTGCTGATGACCATGCACGAACTGGAAGGTGAACCTTTCTTCGCCGATCCGCGCGAAGTGCTCCGCCAAGTTGTAAGCAAATTCGACGACCTCGGTCTGACCATCTGCGCCGCCTTCGAGCTTGAGTTCTACCTGATCGACCAGGAGAACGTGAACGGTCGCCCACAACCGCCCCGCTCGCCGATTTCCGGCAAACGCCCGCACTCGACACAGGTCTACCTGATCGACGACCTCGACGAATATGTCGACTGCCTCCAGGACATCCTGGAAGGTGCGAAAGAACAAGGCATCCCGGCCGACGCCATCGTCAAGGAAAGTGCCCCGGCGCAGTTCGAAGTGAACCTGCACCACGTGGCCGACCCGATCAAGGCTTGCGACTACGCGGTACTGCTCAAGCGCCTGATCAAGAACATCGCCTACGACCATGAGATGGACACCACCTTCATGGCCAAGCCGTATCCGGGCCAGGCAGGCAACGGTTTGCACGTACACATCTCGATCCTGGACAAAGACGGCAAGAACATTTTTGCCAGCGAGGATCCCGAGCAGAACGCCGCATTGCGTCACGCGATCGGCGGTGTGCTCGAGACCCTGCCCGCCCAGATGGCGTTCCTGTGCCCCAACGTCAACTCCTACCGTCGTTTCGGCGCACAGTTCTACGTGCCGAACTCGCCGTGCTGGGGCCTGGACAACCGTACCGTGGCGATTCGCGTACCGACCGGCTCGTCCGATGCCGTGCGTATCGAACACCGCGTGGCCGGCGCCGACGCCAACCCTTACCTGCTGATGGCTTCGGTCCTGGCAGGCGTGCACCATGGCCTGACCAACAAGATCGAGCCTGGCGCACCAGTGGAAGGCAACAGCTACGAGCAAAACGAGCAAAGCCTGCCGAACAACCTGCGCGATGCATTGCGCGAGTTGGACGACAGCGAGGTGATGGCCAAGTACATCGATCCTAAATACATCGATATCTTCGTCGCCTGTAAGGAAAGTGAGCTGGAAGAGTTCGAACACTCCATCTCCGACCTTGAGTACAACTGGTACCTGCATACCGTGTAAGCGGTTGCGACTGTAAATGTGGTGAGCAGGCTTGTTGTGGCAAGCCCGCTCGCCACAACAAACTCGCTCACCACAAAAGCCCTCGCCCCAGGTATGGATCATCTTCAGGCTCTGCGTACAATGCCCGCTGCCTTGTAGGAGACTTCCATGACCACCCGCCCCGCCGCCCTTCGCAAACCCCGCGCCCGCAGTCAGGCCCGGATCGACGCGATCCTCGACGCCGCCCGCACCTTGCTGGCTGCCGAAGGCGTGGCGGGTTTGTCGATCTACGGCGTGGCCGAGCGGGCGCAGATTCCGCCGTCGTCGGTGTATCACTTCTTCGCCAGTGTGCCGGCGCTGTTGGAAGCTCTGACCACCGATGTGCATGCCGCTTTCCGGGCGGCGATTCAGGCGCCCATCGACCACGACTCACTCAAGCTTTGGCGCGACCTGTCCTGCATCGTCGAACAGCGCATGCTCAGCATCTACGAGCACGACGCCGCCGCACGCCAGTTGATCCTGGCCCAGCATGGGCTGACCGAAGTGACCCAGGCGGATCGTCAGCATGATCTGGAGCTGGGAGATTTGATGCTCGCGGTGTTCAACCGCCACTTCGAAGTGCCGACGCTACCGAAGGATGTGGATGTATTTGCCCTGGCGTTGGAGCTGAGCGACCGAGTGTATGCGCGCTCGGTGCATCAGCATGGGCTGATCACACCGCGCATGGCGGAGGAAGGGATGCGGGTGTTTGATGCGTATGTAGGGCTGTACCTGCCGCCCTACCTGCCCAAGCGTTAATTTTGTGGGGGCTGGGCCGGCCTCATCGGGGGCAAGCCCCCTCCCACACTTTGATTTGTGAATACATTCAAAATGTGGGAGGGGGCTTGCCCCCGATGGCGGTCTCAAGCGCGATCACAACTTGGCGATCGACACCTCGGTGGATTTCACGAAGGCAATCACTTCGCTGCCAATCACCAGCTCCAGCTCTTTGACCGAGCGGGTGGTGATCACGGAAGTGACGATGCCGGACGCGGTCTGCACGTCGATTTCCGACAGCACGTCGCCTTCGACGATTTCCTTGATGGTGCCTTTGAACTGGTTACGCACGTTGATGGCTTTAATAGTCATGGTGTTCTTCCTTCAGGGGACGAGTGAGTTATTGAGCCCAACGCAATTGCGTAGGCAGCGGTGAAACAGGTTCGGGTTCCGGTGGCGAGCCGGGCAACGACAGCACACGGTTGAGCACTTCAGCTTCCAACGCGGCCAGGCGATGTGAGCCCCGTGCACGCGGGCGTGGCAGGTCGACGATCAGGTCGAGGCCGATTTCGCCGTCTTCGATCAGGATGACGCGGTCGGCAATTGCCACGGCTTCGCTGACATCGTGGGTTACCAGCAACACGGTGAAGCCATGCTTCTGCCACAGGTTTTCGATCAGTTGCTGCATCTCGATGCGGGTCAGGGCATCCAGCGCCCCCAGCGGCTCATCCAGCAACAGCAGGCGCGGTTGGTGGATCAGCGCACGAGCCAGGGCCACGCGTTGCTTCTGCCCACCGGACAGCGCCGCCGGCCACTCGTTGGCACGTTCAGCCAGGCCGACCGCCTCCAGGGCTTCCAACGCTTTGGGGCGCCAATCGCCTTTAAGGCCAAGGCCGACGTTGTCGATGATCTTTTTCCATGGCAACAGGCGCGCTTCCTGGAACATCAACCGCGTGTCTTCAAGCGCTTCGCTCAGCGGTGCGGAACCGGCCAGCAGCTCGCCGCCGCTGGCTTTGTCCAGCCCGGCCAGCAGGCGCAGCAAGGTACTTTTGCCGCAGCCACTGCGGCCGACCACCGCCACGAATTGGCCGGCAGGTATGTGCAGGTCAATCTCCTTGAGCACTTCCCGTGCGCCAAAGGCCTTGCGCAACTTGCGTACCGCCAGGGGGATGCCCTTGAGCAGGCGCGGAGGTTGTTGAGCTGTCATGCCGCACCTCCTTTATTCACTTGATAGGCCGGGTGCCAGCGCAGCCACACACGCTCCAGGCCACGAGCAGCCAGATCGGCGAGTTTGCCGAGGATGGCGTACATCACGATAGCCAACACCACCACGTCGGTTTGCAGGAATTCACGAGCGTTCATCGCCAGGTAGCCGATGCCGGAGCTGGCCGATATGGTTTCCGCCACGATCAGCGTCAGCCACATGAAGCCCAGGGCAAAGCGCACGCCCACCAGGATCGACGGCAGCGCACCCGGCAGGATCACCTGGCGGAACAGGCTGAACCCGGACAAGCCGTAGCTGCGCGACATCTCCACCAACGCCGGGTCGACATTGCGGATGCCGTGGTAGGTATTCAGGTAGATCGGGAACAGCGTGCCGAGGGCAACCAGGAAAATCTTCGCCGTCTCATCAATGCCGAACCACAGGATCACCAGCGGAATCAGCGCCAGGTGCGGCACGTTGCGGATCATCTGCACCGAACTGTCCAGCAGGCGTTCGCCCCACTTCGACAAGCCAGTGATAAAGCCCAGGACCAGGCCGATGCTGCCGCCGATCACAAACCCCAGGCCGGCACGCCAGCCACTGATCGCCAGGTGCGTCCAGATCTCACCGCTGGCGACCAGATGCACGCCGGCAGCAATCACGGCACTGGGCGCCGGCAGGATACGGGTCGACAACCACCCCGCCGATACCGACAACTGCCACACCGCGAGCAATAGCACCGGCAGTACCCAGGGCGCCACGCGGTGGCTTAGTTTTTCATAGATCATGGGGCGGCCTCAGCTCTGTGACGCAGCTTTGGGAAGGATATCGTTGGCGACCATCTCGCCGAACGGGCTGACGTAGCCGGCGCTTTTCGGCAGCTCGGGTCGCTCGATATCCAAGTGAGGGAACAGCAATTCGGCAACGCGATACGACTCTTCCAGGTGTGGATAACCGGAGAAAATAAACGTGTCGATACCCAGCGCGGCGTACTCCTTGACGCGTGCCGCCACGGTCGGGCCATCGCCCACCAGCGCCGTCCCCGCACCGCCACGCACCAGGCCGACGCCGGCCCACAGGTTGGGACTGACTTCGAGGTTGTCGCGGTTGCCGCCATGCAACGCCGCCATGCGTTGCTGGCCGACAGAATCAAAGCGTGCCAAAGAGGCCTGGGCACGGGCGATGGTGTCGTCATCCAGGTGGGAGATCAGTTTGTCGGCGGCCTTCCATGCTTCTTCGTTGGTTTCACGCACGATCACATGCAGGCGGATACCAAAGCGCACGGTACGCCCGAGCTTGGCGGCCTTGGCGCGTACCTGTTCGATTTTTTCCGCGACAGCGGCCGGTGGCTCACCCCAGGTCAACACCATTTCCACCTGCTCGGCTGCCAGGTCCTGGGCCGCTTCGGAGGAGCCGCCGAAGTACAGTGGCGGACGCGGTTGCTGGATCGGCGGGTAAAGCAGCTTGGCGCCTTTGACGCTGATGTGCTCGCCGTCGTAATCCACGGTCTCGCCTTCCAGCACACGGCGCCAGATGCGGGTGAATTCCACCGAGGCCTGGTAGCGCTCTTCATGGCTGAGGAACAAGCCGTCGCCGGCCAATTCTTCCGGATCGCCGCCGGTCACCAGGTTGAACAACGCACGGCCACCGGACAGACGATCCAGGGTCGCGGCCTGACGCGCAGCCACCGTCGGGGAAATGATCCCGGGGCGCAGCGCGACAAGGAATTTCAAGCGCTGGGTCACCGGGATCAGCGAAGCGGCCACCAGCCACGAGTCTTCGCAGGAGCGCCCGGTCGGGATCAGCACCCCACCGAAGCCCAGGCGATCGGCGGCCTGGGCCACTTGCTGCAGATAACCGTGGTCAACGGCGCGAGCGCCTTCGGCGGTGCCAAGGTAATGGCCGTCGCCGTGGGTAGGCAGGAACCAGAAAATATTGAGGCTCATGGAGTTGTCTCCTGAAGAAGTCGGATTACGGCGCGTTGGCAACGGCGGCGGGTGGCGTCCAGATCACGTCCTTGATGCTCAAGGGTTTGGGGATCAATTTGAGTTGGTAGAAGCTGTCGGCGATTTTCTGCTGGGCGGCGACCACTTCCGGGGTCAGGAACAGCGCGCCGTAGCCCTGGCGTTTTACCGAGGTCAGGGTGATGTCAGCCGGCAGACCGAGCAGCGGTGCGACTTGTTCGGTGACTTCCTGGGGGTTGGCCTTGGACCATTCGCCCACGGCGCGCACTTCTTCCACCAGCGCCTTGATCACTTGCGGGTGTTGTTCGGCATACGGTTTGGTCGCCAGGTAGAACTGATGGTTGTCGGCGATGCCGGTGCCGTCACGCAGGGTGCGGGCCTGCAGTTGTTTCTCGGCGGCGGCCTGGTACGGGTCCCAGATCACCCAGGCGTCCACACTGCCACGCTCGAAAGCGGCACGGGCATCGGCGGGCGGCAGGAATACGGTTTGCACATCGGTGTATTTCAGGCCGGCATCTTCCAGGGCCCGCACCAGCAGGTAGTGCACGTTGGAGCCTTTGTTGAGCACGATCTTCTTGCCCTTGAGCTCGGCCACGGATTTGATCGGTGAGTCTTTCGGCACCAGGATCGCTTCGCTGGTCGGCGCCGGTGGTTCGTAGGCCACGTAGAGCAGGTCGGCACCGGCAGCCTGGGCGAACACCGGCGGGGTTTCGCCGGTCACGCCAAAGTCGATGGAGCCGACATTCAGGCCTTCAAGCAGCTGGGGGCCGCCAGGGAACTCGGTCCACTGGACATTCACGCCCTGGGCCGCCAGGCGTTTTTCCAGGGTGCCCTTGGCCTTGAGCAGCACCAACGTCCCGTATTTCTGATAGCCGATCCGCAGGGTCTCGGCCGCTTGAGCTTGAACAATGGCGCCGAAGGACACAGCCGCAGCAAACAGTGCGACCAGACCACGACGCAGGATGACAGTGCGCATGGCGCTCTCTCCAAAAATGCGATTAGGGGTTTTGGCTGCACCTGCTTGGCCGTTGGCGGCTGAGTAAGGTGAGTGTTTCGGTATATCAGTGAGGCTCAGATGCTCCAGCGAGCACTCAACAAACGTTCGTTCAACACGTGGGGGTCCAGCGGTTTCGGGCGACGGGCCATTGCGCCGTACAGTGTTTCCAGGGCTTCGTGCAAACGCTGTTCGAGCACTGGCACCAACTGCGCCTGGGCACTGCCTTCGCCATACGCGATCTGGCTGTCTTCGGCAAAGATGCCGTGGAGCAATTCCTGGGCCTTCAGCGCCGACAGCACCGGCTTCAAGGCATAGTCCACCGCCAGCATGTGGGCGATGCTGCCGCCGGTGGCCATCGGCAACACGATCTTGTGGGCCAGGGCGCGTTCGGGCAGCAGGTCCAGCACGGTCTTCAGCGCGCCGGAGAACGAGGCCTTGTACACCGGCGTAGCGATCACCAGGCCGTCAGCGTTAGCCACTTGTTGCAACAGGTCGATGACCTTGGGGCTGTCGAAGCGCGCATGCAGCAGGTCCTCAGCCGGGAAGTCCCGTATCTGGTAACTCACCACTTCTACGCCTTTGTCTTGCAACCACTGACGGGTTTTATCCAGCAATACCCCGGAGCGGGAGCGCTGGCTGGGGCTGCCTCCAAGTGTTACGACCAACATGCAGGAATTCCTTGAGCAGGTGTCGGCGGTTCGCTGTGTGACGATGGCGCCAAGATGGAACAGACCTTATCAGCAGATTCATATATCTATAAATCTTATTTTTTCATTTGTTTATTCTTAAAATGCATATACCAGATATGAAATCGCAGCCGAAAAAAAAGGCCGTCGAAACGGCCTCAAAACCCCTGCTATGTGATCAGCGATTCGGTTGTGGTGTCAGGCGCAGGTACGGCTTCACCGCGCGATAGCCCTTCGGAAAGCGTCTCTTGATCTCTTCCTCATCCTTGAGCGAAGGCACGATCACCACCTCATCACCGTCCTGCCAGTTGGCGGGCGTGGCGACCTTGTGGCTGTCGGTGAGCTGCAACGAGTCGATGACCCGCAGGATCTCGTGGAAGTTGCGCCCGGTGCTGGCCGGGTAGGTAATGGTCAGGCGGATCTTCTTGTTCGGGTCGATCACGAACAAGGAACGCACGGTGAGGGTGTCACTGGCGTTGGGGTGGATCAGGTCGTAGAGGTCGGACACTTTGCGATCGGCGTCGGCCAGGATCGGGAAGTTGACAACAGTGTTCTGGGTTTCGTTGATGTCTTCGATCCACTTGTGGTGCGAATCCACCGGGTCGACCGACAGGGCGATGGCCTTGACGCCGCGCTTGGCGAATTCGTCCTTGAGCTTGGCGGTGAAACCCAGCTCGGTGGTGCACACCGGGGTGAAATCCGCCGGGTGGGAAAACAGCACACCCCAGCTATCGCCCAGCCATTCGTGGAAACGAATCGTGCCGGCGCTGGAATCCTGTTCGAAGTCGGGGGCGATATCGCCCAGTCTTAGGCTCATGGTGTGGCTCCTGGTGAGTGCTTATGGAGCCCACTGTGCATGGATTGTGGATTATTTAAAAAGAATAAATATCAATTTATCTAGACGATAAAGGAATATTAAAAATCTGTTCATTGGACGCGGGGGCAGACGAGGAGCAACATCGCTTTCAAGGTTCGAGAAGGCCTTGAGACGCTGTACAAAGAGGGGTCAGGAAGGGCCTGCGGGGGTTTGGCCCGACTTGAAAGCAAGACACCCTGCCCGGTGTTGCACCGGGCAGGGCTTTACAGGCTTACAACAGCGTCACACTACTAGAACAGTGGCAGCGAGTAGCTGACGATCAGGCGGTTTTCGTCCTGGGAACGGGTGTTCGCCAGGTCGGTACGCCACATAGCGTTTTTCCAGGCAACACCAAGGTTTTTCAGCGGGCCTTCCGGAATCACATAGGCAACAGTGATGTCGCGCTCCCACTCGGATTGCCCAGTGGTTTCGGCACGGCCATTGTTGTTGGCGATGGTGTCGATGTCGCTACCTTTGAGGTAAACAACACCAGCGGTCAGGCCAGGTACACCGACTTTTGCGAAGTCATAAGCGTAGCGAGCTTGCCAGGTACGCTCGCCAGCGCGGGCGAACTTCTGGATCTGCATGTCGGTAGTGATGTAAGCCGACGAGCCGTCGCCCTGGTTCAACCAAGGGAAGTCGCTGCTACCATTGCTGACCTGGTAACCACCACCGAAGGTGTGACCGGCAACGGTGTACAGGAACAGGCCGCTGTACAGGTTGTTGTCGACCTTGCCTTTACCCGCGTTGAAGTTGTTGTAGTTACCGCTGGAGTAGTAAGCGGCAGTGTTGCCGTTCTTGCCATCGTCCGAGCTGTTGAAATAACGCAGGTCAGACTTCAGAACGCCTGGACCGATTGCCCAGTTGTGGGTCAGACCAAGGAAGTGCTGCTTGTAGAAATCTTCCAGATTGCCGTAGTAGTACTGGGCAGTCAGGTCTTTGGTCAGCTTGTAGTCACCACCGGCGTAGTAGAACTTGTTGCTGAACTTGCCGGCGTTGTAGTTGGAGCTACCGTTGGCGCCGCCAATCGACAGGTTTTCGTTATTGCTGGAGTTACGGCCCTTGGCCTTTTCCACCTGACCGGCCACCAAGGTCAAATCCTTGATGTCGTTGGTGGTGATCTGGCCACCTTGGAAGGTTTGCGGCAGCAGACGACCATCGTTGGTCACGATAACCGGCAGTTTTGGCTGCAGGGTGCCCAACTTCAGTTCGGTCTGGGAGATCTTCACCTTACCGGTCACGCCCAGGCTGGCGTAATCGTGGACAGCTTTGTTGCCGTCGCTTGGGAAGATGGTACCGCCCGAAGCAGTGCCAGTGTAGTTACCGTGATCAGCACGGCTCGAATCCAGACGCACGCCGTACAGACCGATCGCGTCAACACCGAACTGCACAGTACCTTGGGTGTAACCCGAGATGAAACGTAGATCGAAGCCTTGGCCCCATTCAGCGTTTTTGCTACGCGTGTTGGACGTGGCGTTAGGGTGACCGTCACGGTTATCGGTGTTGATGTAGAAGTTACGCAGCCCCAGTGTTGCCTTACTGTCTTCGATGAAACCGGCGGAGTTTGCCTGCTGGGCAATCGCAGCCAAAGCTACGGCCAACGCCAATGTTGACTTCTTCATGTACCGCTCCTCTCATTTCTAATTTTTGTATTTCTTTGGTCTCGGGTCTGACGCCCTCGATCCACAGATGCGCGATTAGCGCCAGATAGTGACCACCAAGTCAATCGTAACCTTGTGTGTCTACTACCTTCGTCTAATCGCAGTTGATTTGGTCCCTGCAGGGTAATGAGTTTTTCATACACCCAAAAAGAATTATTTCATTCTTTTTCATACGATTCGGGAATAAGCCTTTGCATGACGCGAACCCGTCAGCGTAGACGAACCGCTTCACAAGCTAATTCCTAAAGGGTATTTGTTAGCACTTTTTTAGATCGATTAGTGTGGCCGTAAGGTTGCATACGTCACCCACGATCAAAAAGGCGACGCCATCATGGCCAAACGCATATCCTCCCGTCAATTTGTTACAGTTTTTGTGTCACTAATAGTTTCTTTTGGTGTCAAAGCGGCCGATTTGCCCATCGGCTAGAAAATTGCCTGGCGCCATTCAACAGTGGGCCGGAAGTCGTAACCGCCATCGCCTCGGGCGACGTGCAAATCGGCAACCTCGGTTCCAGCGCCGCTGCCGCAGCGGCATCACGGAATCTATCCATCGTCGCGTTCATCGTATCGGCCCAGATCAATACTTCTGAAGCATCGGTGGCGCGTACGGACAGCCACATTGACGCACCCAAGGATTTGTTCGGTAAAACCATCGCGACGCCGTTTGTCTCAACCTCTCATTAGTAGATTCGAAACCGCTGCAGAAAATCGCGAAAATGACAGGCACCGACGCCGCAGACATTCATGAGCTGCTAGCCGGCACGACATTCCCGGATGCCCAGGCACAACAAACCGATGCGCTGCCAAAAGGCGGCACGGCGAAGGCGATCGGGGAGACGGCGCAGCTCTTGGAGTAACAGGGAAAGGTCGAGGTAGTGCTGCCGGATGACTCGGCCTTCGTGACCGACAAATTCGTCAAGCCCTGCACCCTGTAGGAGCCGGTTAACCGGCTCCTACAGGGTGTGGGTTACAGGGCCTTCTCGAAGATCTTCGAATTACGCTGATAGTTGTACAGCGACGCCCGCGCCGACGGCAGGCGGTCGACACTGCTCGGCACAAACCCCCGCTCACGGAACCAGTGCGCGGTGCGGGTGGTGAGGACAAACAAGGTCTTCAACCCCTGCGCCCGGGCACGGGCTTGGATGCGCTCCAGCAACACATCGCCACGAGCGCCATGGCGATATTCCGGGTTCACTGCCAGGCAAGCCAGCTCTCCCGCGTCCGAATCGGCGATCTGATACAGCGCTGCACAGGCGATGATCATGCCTTCGCGCTCCACCACGCTGAACTGCTCGATCTCACGTTCCAGCACTTCCCGCGAACGGCGTACCAGGATGCCCTGCTCTTCCAGCGGGCTGATCAGGTCGAGCAAACCGCCGACATCCTCAATCGCCGCTTCGCGCACCTGCTCGAATTGCTCCTGGGCCACCAGCGTACCGCCGCCGTCCCGGGTAAACAGCTCGGTGAGCAAGGCGCCGTCTTCGGCATAGCTGACAATATGGCTGCGCCCTACTCCACCCCGGCACGCTTCGGCGGCGGCATCGAGCAATTCGGCCTGATAGTTGGTTTTACCCAGGCGCTGCAGGTGAGCCGGCACCTGTTGCGGGCGCAGCTCGCGTACCAGGCGGCCGTTCTCATCGATCAAGCCCATATCGGCGCCAAACAGCAGCAGTTTGTCGGCGCCCAGGTCGATGGCGGCGCGGGTCGCGACGTCTTCGCAGGCCAGGTTGAAGATCTCACCGGTGGGCGAATACCCCAGCGGCGACAGCAACACGATGGAGCGCTCATCCAGCAAGCGATTGATACCCTTGCGGTCGACGCGGCGCACTTCGCCAGTGTGATGGTAGTCCACGCCTTCGAGTACACCGATCGGACGTGCCGTCACCAGGTTGCCGCTGGCAACGCGCAGGCGCGAGCCCTGCATCGGTGACGAGGCCATGTCCATCGACAGGCGCGCTTCGATGGCGATACGCAGATGGCCGACCGCGTCGATCACGCACTCCAGGGTTGCGGCATCGGTGATGCGCAAGCCTTCGTGGTAAGCCGGGGTCAGGCCCCGCGCTTCAAGGCGCGCTTCGATCTGTGGGCGCGAACCGTGGACCAGCACCAATCGCACACCCAGGCTGTGCAGCAGCACCAGGTCGTGGACGATATTGCCGAAGTTGGGATGTTCCACACCATCGCCAGGCAGCATGACCACAAAGGTACAGTCGCGGTGGGCATTGATGTAGGGGGACGCATGGCGAAGCCAGTTAACGTAGTCGGGCATAGAACCTGGGCCTGTAATAAAAAGCAGCCGAAAAAGGATGAATCGTGAAAGCGCACGGCGGGCTGATGGTTATCGTCGGAACAGGCTTGGCGACACGCTCACTCTCCTTCTATGTACGAACAGGCAGGGGTTAATTTATGCAGGTTTCAGGCAGTAATGTTCGATCAGTTCCCGCAATAGACGCACTGTAGGCGTCAAGCGTGACATTTCGAGGTATTCGCCCGGCTGGTGTGCGCAGGCGATGTCGCCGGGGCCGAGCACCAGGGTTTCACAACCAAGGCGCTGAAGATAAGGCGCTTCGGTGCCGAACGCTACTGCTTCGGCACGATGGCCGGTCAATCGTTCCGCCACCCGTACCAGTTCGGCATCTTCCGGTTGCTCGAACGGGGGTACTTCGGGGAACAGGGGCGCATAGTCAATCTTGACCTGATGGCGCTCGGCCACCGGCTGGAGCTTCTGGCGGATCGCATCGCGCAGCACCTGGGGGTCCATGCCCGGCAGTGGGCGCAGGTCGAACTCCAGGGAACACTGGCCGCAGATGCGGTTGGGGTTGTCGCCGCCGTGGATGCAACCGAAGTTCATGGTCGGTTGCGGCACGCTGAACTGAGGGTTGCGGTACTCGCGCTGCCAGGCCAGGCGCAGGCCGCGCAGTTCGCCGATGGCGTCGTGCATGGCTTCAAGCGCGCTGTGGCCCAGGCTCGGGTCCGACGAGTGGCCGCTTTGGCCAAGAATATCGATGCGTTCCATCATCACGCCTTTGTGCAGGCGGATCGGCTTGAGGCCGGTCGGCTCGCCGATCACCGCTGCGCGACCCAGCGGGCGGCCCGCTTCGGCCAGTGCGCGAGCACCGGACATGGAGCTTTCTTCATCACAGGTGGCGAGAATCAGCAGCGGCTGTTTGAACGGCTGATCCAGCAGCGGCAACACCGCTTCGATGGCCAGCGCGAAAAAGCCCTTCATGTCGCAGCTGCCCAATCCTACCCAACGGCCGTCAACTTCCGTCAGCTTGAGCGGGTCGGTCTTCCACAGCGCTGCGTCATAAGGGACGGTATCGCTATGACCCGCCAGCACCAGGCCTCCGGGCCCACTGCCGTAACTGGCCAACAGGTTGAACTTGCCGGGGCTGACTGGCTGGATGTCGATGGCGAAACCCAGATCCCCCAGCCAAGCGGCGAGCAAGTCGATCACCGGGCGGTTGGTCTGGTCGAGAGACGCCTGGGTGCAGCTCACGGATGGCGCGGCAATCAACGCGGCAAACTGCTCTTTCATGGACGGTAACGGCATGCTCGGCCTCTCGACTTCCCGGATGAGCCTCACTATAGAGCCATCTGCACGACACAATAAACCGTTGCGGCGCGTTGCCGGGCTCAGTCCTGTACACTGCACGACCTTGGCAGCCACTCATTTCCCCGGCTGCGCTCCCGATCCTGGATGTTCCGGCCATGCAAAAAGAAACTGAAATCAAGCTCCGCGTCAGCCGCGAGACCCTCGCCGCGCTGCGTGAGCACCCGCTCCTGAAAAAACGCAACAAAAGTGGCTGGGAACGCCGTGAGTTGATGAACCAGTACTTCGACACCCCCGAGCGCGACCTGGCCCAGGCCAAAGTCGCCCTGCGCCTGCGCAAGGACGGTGACGACATCATCCAGACCCTCAAGACCCGCGGCCAGAGCGTCGCCGGCTTGTCGGAACGTAACGAATACAACTGGGAACTGCCTAAAGCCAAGCTCGACGTGAAGAAGCTCGACGGCGAATGCTGGCCCGAGCAACTGGCCGAGCTGGACAAAAAGACTCTCAAGCCGATCTTCACCACCGACTTCGTGCGTGAGCGCGCCGAAATCGCCTGGGGTCGCGGCAAGGCCAAGGTGGTGATCGAAGCCGCCCTGGATCTGGGCCACGTGGTGGTCGGCAAGCAGAAAGAAGAAATCTGCGAGCTGGAACTGGAACTGCGCGAAGGCGAACCGGCCGCCCTGCTGGAGTTGGCCGCCGAGCTGGCCGCGACCCTGGCGTTGATGCCGTGCGATATCAGCAAGGCCGAGCGCGGCTACCGCTTGTACGACGCCAGCAGCTACTCCCTGAGCCTGCCGGCGCCGCAGATCCACGCTGAAATGCCGCTGGACGATGCCTTCGCTGCGATCATGTGGCACCTGCTGGGCAGCAGCCAACGCCTGGCCGAGCAATACCGTTTCAATGGCCACTGGCGCCTGCTGCAAGACTGGGTCGACAACCTCGGCGAACTGCGGGCCCTGGTCGGCAGCCTTGGCCAGGCGGCACCGCGTCAGTCCACCAGCGAACTGCGCAGCGCGCTCGATGCCCTGCTGGAAGACTGGCGTCCACTGGTACAGGCCGGTGATGACGACGAGGACATCCGCAAAGCCGCACCGGAACAGTTCGCCGAAGAACTGGACGACGTGCGCTGGGGCCTGTTCTCACTGAACGCTTCACGCTGGCTGCTCGCCCGCAGCTGGACCGCCGACCGCACCGTGCGTGGCAACCGCCAGGGCGCCGCGCAAATCACCAACTGGCTGCCGCGCCTGCTGGCCGACGACGCTGTCGCCCTGCAACTGCCGCGCTACCAGCAACAGCCGGAAGACCTGGCCGAGCAACTGCCGCGTATCGAACGCATCCAGGCCTGGCTGCACCATGCGCGCCAGGTGGTCGACATTCCGGAACTGGACCGTCTGTACGGCGAGCTGAACAAGCTGGTGCAACTGGCCAACCAGCCGATTACCGATGAGTCGCTGGATGCGCGGATGCATCAGGCGATTGCGGTGTATCAGAACCGGGCGTGGAAGACTCTGCTGCGTCTGTAAGGACGCTATCACCAGCCTGTCAGCGCAATACTGGCAGGCTGGTGGTGGACTTGATCTCGGATAAAGCCACAATCGAATTAACCTCCTGAATCCCCGGCACCATCGACAGTTTCTCGAAGAAAAACCGCTCATACGCCTCGATGTCCGAGGTGACGATACGCAGCAGAAAGTCCACCGCCCCCATCAGCACATAACACTCCAGCACTTCCGGGAACCCGCGAATCGCATCGGTGAACTCGGTGAAGTTGGAGCGGCCGTGGGCGTTGAGTTTCACCTCGGCGAATATCTGCGTGTTGAGGCCGATCTTCTTGCGATCCAGCAAGGTCACCTGGCCACGAATCACGCCCTCTTCCTTGAGCCGTTGGATACGTCGCCAGCAAGGCGACTGGGACAGGCCGACCTGTTCGGCGATCTGCGCGCTGGAGAGAGAAGCGTCTTCTTGCAACAGGGCCAGGATACGGCGGTCGTAGGCGTCCAACTCGCTGTGCATATAAATACCCTCCATCGCACTTATTCTGAATTGATTGATTCGATTTTCGACAAATAAGGCCCATCTTAGATAAGAAATCTCCCGTCGCGAATGTAAAAATTTCTCCAGTCGAATCCGGAGCTTTCCCATGCATGCCGTCGAAACCAACCACCCCGCCACCCGCGTCGATGCGTGGGCCGTCAACAGCGCCCATTGCCAGGCCCATTACCACATCGTCGCCGAGGCGGAGCCCGACGTTGTGTGCCGGGTACTCAACTATTTCGCTCTGCAATTCCTCACGCCACAGCAGGTTACAGTCAACCGCGAAGAAGACCTGTTGAACATCGCCATCGTGATGGACGGCCTGAGCTGGCACCGCGCCCAGGTGATCGGTGAAAAGATTCGAAACCTGATCAGCGTGTGCACACTGGACGTGTGGTCGGCTGATTCCGTGGCGCCTCAGGCAGTGATGGCGGTTGCTCAGTAAGACCCTGCAATACACGCCGGGAGGAAGATATTCAGGGGCTGGCTAGCCTGGGATTTACGCACACTGCCCTCAGGAAAATCTCCATGCCGGTTGATCAACGATTGGAACTGCGTCAGCTGCTGCCGGCTTTGCTCGAAGGGCGAGTGATCACCCCGGAAGTTGCACAGCAGTTGTCGGCGCTGCCGGCCAGCAACACCTTGCATCCCCTGGAAAGCATCGCAGCCCTTGGCCCCAGTCTGGAAACCCTGACCGAATGGCTGGCCCAACATGCCGGGCAACCGTACCTGCGCATCGATCCGTTGAAGATCGATGTGGCGACGGTCGTGCCGCTGATGTCCCATGCGTTCGCCCAACGCCACGCCATCCTTGCAGTGGCGGTGGACGCGCAGACGGTCACCGTCGCCAGCGCCCAGCCCCACGTCACCAGTTGGGAAGCCGGGCTGGCGCAGGTGCTCAAGCGCTCGATCAAGCGTGTGGTTGCCAACCCCCATGACATAACGCGCTGTATCGGCGAGTTCTACCGGCTGGCGAAGTCCGTCAGCGGCGCCGATCAAAAAGTTGCGGCACCGGGCAACAACGAACTGCTCAACCTCGGCGCCAGCGACCAGGAGCCGGATGCCAACGACGCGCATATCGTCAACATCGTCGACTGGCTGTTGCAGTACGCTTTCGGCCAGCGTGCCAGCGATATCCACATTGAACCGTGCCGTGAACAGGGCCGTGTGCGCTTTCGCATCGACGGGTTGTTGCACGACGTCTATCAGTTCCCGCCCCAGGTCACGATGGCAGTCGTCAGCCGCCTCAAAAGCCTGGGCCGCATGAACGTGGCGGAAAAGCGCAGGCCCCAGGACGGCAGGGTCAAGACCAAAAGCCCGACCGGAGCAGAAGTGGAGCTGCGCCTGTCCACCTTGCCCACGGCATTTGGCGAAAAGCTGGTGATGCGGATCTTCGACCCACAGGTGCTGCTCAAGGGCTTTGACCAGCTTGGTTTATCGGTTGAGGACCAGCAACGCTGGCAAGCCATGACGAGCCAGACCAACGGCATCATCCTGGTCACCGGCCCTACCGGTTCAGGCAAGACCAGCACCCTCTACACCACGCTCAAGCAATTGGCCACGCGGGAAGTCAACCTGTGCACGGTGGAAGACCCGATCGAGATGGTCGAGCCGGCGTTCAACCAGATGCAGGTTCAGCACAATATCGACCTGACCTTCGCCAGCGGCATCCGCGCCCTGCTCCGCCAGGACCCGGACATCATCATGATCGGCGAGATCCGCGACCAGGAGACCGCCGAAATGGCGATCCAGGCTGCATTGACCGGGCACCTGGTGCTGTCGACCCTGCATACCAACGATGCGCCCAGCGCCATCAGCCGCCTGCAGGAGCTGGGCATTGCGCATTATTTGATCAAAGCCACCTTGCTCGGCGTAATGGCGCAGCGTTTGGTGCGGGTTCTGTGCCCCCACTGCAAGCGTGCGTTGGGTGACGCCCATGAAGCGGTCGGTTGCGTCGAATGTCGACACAGCGGTTATCAGGGGCGGGCCGGCGTTTACGAAATCATGGTTTTGAACGAAGCGCTCAGGACTTTGATCACGCCTGGGGCCGATGTGCAGGCCCTGCGCCAGGCAGCAGTGACTCACGGCATGCGCAGCTTGCGTATGGCCGGCATGCGGAAGGTCGCGGCGGGGCTCACCACGATGGCGGAAGTCTTGCGGGTGACTCCCGGGGATTCGGTAACAAATCCTTTGTTTGTTAAGCAGTGAAACCGTTCTTATCGGTGACAACACCGTTACAATCGCCCAACGTCGTTTCACTGACACCATCAGATAGGGAATCGCTATGCAGATCGGAACCGTACTGCTTCTTTTCGTGGGGCTGGCCATCGCCATCCTGTTCATGGGCTTCAAGGTGGTCCCCCAGGGCTACCAATGGACGGTCGAGCGTTTCGGCCGTTACACCAATACCCTCAAGCCTGGCTTGAACATCATCATCCCGGTCATGGACCGCATCGGTCGCAAGATCAACGTGATGGAAAGCGTACTGGATATCCCGCCCCAGGAAGTCATCACCGCCGACAACGCCACCGTGCAGATCGACGCCGTGTGCTTTTTCCAGGTGGTCAACACCGCCCAGGCCGCCTACGAGGTGAACAACCTCGAACACGCCATCCGCAACCTGCTGCAAACCAACATCCGTACCGTGCTCGGCTCCATGGAACTGGATGCCATGCTCAGCCAGCGTGACGGCATCAACGAAAAACTGCTGAAGACCGTGGACGAAGCCACCGCGCCATGGGGGATCAAGATCACCCGTATCGAGATCAAGGACATCAGCCCGCCCGCCGACCTGATGGCCGCGATGTCGGGCCAGATGAAAGCCGAACGGATCAAGCGTGCGCAGATCCTCGAAGCCGAGGGCCTGCGCGCCTCGGCGATCCTGACGGCCGAAGGCAAGAAGCAGGCACAGATTCTCGAGGCCGAAGGTAGCCGCCAGGCGGCGTTCCTTGAATCCGAAGCCCGTGAGCGTCAGGCCGAAGCCGAAGCCCGCGCCACACAGGTGGTATCGGAAGCAATCGCGTCGGGCAACGTGCAGGCGGTCAATTACTTCGTCGCACAGAAATACATCGACGCCCTGGGCAAGCTGGCTTCGGCCAACAACAGCAAGGTCATCCTGATGCCGCTGGAAGCCAGCCAGGTGATCGGCGCAGTTGGCGGTATCGGCGAGATCGTCAAGGCAACGTTCGACAACAAGAAAGGCTGAGGCCAGCGCCATGTGGGATTTCCTGCAGCATCTGTCGTTCTGGGATTGGCTGGCACTGGGCACGGTACTGCTGATTCTTGAGGTATTCGGCGCTGGCGGTTACCTGTTGTGGATGGGTATCGCCGCGGCGGCCGTGGGCGTGATCAAGTTTCTGGTGCCACCCCTGGGGCTGGAATGGCAACTCCTGCTGTTTGCCGTGTTGTCGATAATGACGGCGGTGTACTGGTGGAAACGTCAGCGCAGCAGCGCCAAGGCCAGCGACCAGCCGGGGCTCAACGAACGCGGCTCCGAGCTGATCGGCCGCACCTTCGTGGTGCACCAGGCGATTGTGGATGGCCGGGGCAAGGTGAAAGTCGGTGATGGCGTGTGGATGGTGACCGGCCCGGACAGCCCCGTAGGCGCTCAAGTACGGGTGGTTGGCCAGGAAGGCGTGGTGTTAAGGGTTGAAACTGTTTAGTCAGTGATGGAACTCGATTGGGCTAACTACAATCATAAAGTACAGATAACCCACCCGGAGTCACCCATCATGCGTCTCAAATA
The DNA here is from genome assembly GCF_900112095.1 of Pseudomonas sp. NFPP24. Lineage (NCBI taxonomy): Bacteria > Pseudomonadati > Pseudomonadota > Gammaproteobacteria > Pseudomonadales > Pseudomonadaceae > Pseudomonas > Pseudomonas sp. NFPP24. The sequence continues at coordinate 437,152 of NZ_FOKD01000001.1, read as the reverse complement.
TGCTGTCGCAACCCTTGCTGTGCTTTCCCTCCCTGTCGGATCAGCCATGGCCGACAGTTTCTGGCGCAATGTCATCTCGTCCGGCGCCACTACCGGCTCGACGTACCTGACCTTCAAGGACCACAAGCTGGTGGTCGCTGCACAAGACGACGCAGGCAGCTTCGTTGCCAGCGACGGCGGCATCCGTGGTCCATACCTGGAAGCAGCAATGCAGAAAGTTCGCGCTGACAACCCTGGTCTGCAGGCCACGGACATGGAGTTGGCCAACGCCATCCTTGCGAAAAATGCTGTCACCGAGTGATTCCATCGCTCTGAAAAATGCCGCTGTTGAAGCGGCATTTTTTTGTCCACGTTTTTCCCCGCGCATGACAATTCATTCACGGGCGACAGGCTATATTCAGTCAACCCGTGCAACCATGCCGGTACTGATACCTCGCTTACTCATCGCCAACCTGAAACGGATGCCTTCGTCGTCATGAGCCAACTGCCCTTCCTGCCGTTTTCCAAACCCACCATTGATGAAGCCACCATTGCAGCGGTCGGCGATGTACTGCGCTCGGGCTGGATCACCAGCGGGCCGAAGGTCCAGGCCTTCGAGGCGCAGTTGTCGGAGTACCTTGGCGGTCGGCCGGTGCGCACCTTCAATTCGGGCACCTGCACCATGGAGATTGCCTTGCGCATTGCCGGCATCGGTCCGGGCGATGAGGTCATCACCACGCCAATCTCTTGGGTGGCCACGGCCAACGTGATCCTGGAAGTGGGCGCTACGCCGGTGTTTGCCGATATTGACCCGGTGACCCGCAATATCGACCTGTCCCAGGTGGAAGCGGCGATTACCCCGCGCACCAAGGCGATCATCCCGGTCTACCTGGCCGGCCTGCCCCTGGATATGCCGATGCTGTATGCACTGGCGAACAAGTACAACCTGCGCATTATCGAAGATGCGGCGCAGGCGCTGGGTTCCAGCTGGGATGGCGAGCGTATTGGCGCCACCGGGGATTTTGTGTCGTTCAGTTTCCAGGCCAACAAGAACATCACCTCTTCCGAGGGCGGCTGCCTGGTGTTGAACAACGCCGAAGAGGCACGGCTGGCGGAAAAATACCGCCTGCAGGGCGTTACCCGCACCGGCTTCGACGGCCTCGACGTGGATGTATTGGGCGGCAAGTTCAACATGACCGACATCGCCGCCGCCATTGGCCTGGGGCAATTTGCCCATATCGAGCAGATCACTGCTCACCGCCAGAACCTGGCGCGGCACTACTTCAAATGCTTTGGCAGTGACTTTGAAGAGCAGTACGGCGCACAACTGCCGCCGGCAGACTTCGAGAACAGCAACTGGCACCTGTTTCAACTGGTGCTGCCGGAACGTCAAGACGGTCTGCCAGCCCGCGCCACCTTCATGGAGCAGATGCAGGCTCATGGCGTCGGCATTGGCTATCACTACCCGCCGATCCACCTGCTGAGCCTTTATCGGGCACAGGGGTTCAAGGAAGGCATGTTCCCGGTGGCGGAGAGAGTGGGACGTTTGATCGTGTCGTTGCCCATGTTTACGGCGATGACAGAGGCGGATGTGGAGCGGTCGGTGGCAGCCGTGAAGGCGGTTCTACAGCCCTGAAAACACATTGCGGGAGCCGTTTGACCGGCTCCCGCAACAGGATCACTCGCCGATGGCGGCTTTGTAGCCGGCAGCATCCAGCAATTTGTCCAGATCAGCCGGGTTGCTTGGCTTGAGCTTGAAGATCCAAGCGCCGTAGGGATCAGAGTTCAGCAGCTCCGGGCTACCACTCAGTTCTTCGTTGACGGCAATCACTTCGCCTGCAACCGGGGCGTAGATATCCGAGGCGGCCTTGACCGACTCAACCACACCCGCCTGGCCAGTCGCGTCAAACTGAGCGCCCACTTCGGCCAACTCAACAAACACCACATCACCCAACGCTTCCTGGGCATGGTCGGAAATACCGACGGTCACGGTGCCGTCAGCTTCCAGGCGTGCCCATTCGTGGCTTTCGGCAAAACGCAGGTCGGCAGGGATATCGCTCATAGTCTGTGTCCTCAAGAAGTAATGTCAGCGGCCTTCGGCCTGCCGGAAATAGGTTAGATCAAGGTTTTGCCATGGCGCACGAAGGTCGGTTTGACCACTCGAACCGGGTACCACTTGCCGCGGATTTCCACTTCGGCCCGATCAGCGGTTGCCGTCGGTACACGCGCCAGCGCAATGGATTTGCTCAGCGTAGGAGAGAAACTACCACTGGTGATCTCCCCTTCGCCAATATTGGCGATACGAACCACCTGGTGAGCACGCAAAACCCCGCGTTCTTCCAGCACCAGCCCGACCAGTTTGAACTGCACACCAGCTGCTTTTTCCGCTTCCAGTGCGGTGCGGCCAATGAAATTACGCTCGGCCGGTTCCCAGGCGATGCTCCAGGCCATATTCGACGCCAGGGGCGAAACCTCCTGGTGGATGTCCTGGCCGTACAGGTTCATGCCCGCTTCCAGGCGCAAGGTATCGCGGGCGCCGAGGCCGATGGGTGAAATACCAGCGCCCACCAGGTCATTGAAAAAGCCCGGTGCCTGATCGGCAGGCAGGACAATTTCCAGGCCGTCTTCGCCGGTGTACCCGGTACGTGCGATAAACCAGTCACCATCGGCGCGGCCTTCGAAGGGCTTGAGCTGGTGAATCAGGGTGCTGCGCGATTGAGTGACCAGCTCAGCGATCTTCTGCCGGGCGTGGGGGCCTTGGATGGCCAGCATCGCCAACTCGGCGCGCTCATGCAGTTGCACCTGATAGTCGCCCAGTTGCGCGTGCATCCAGGCCATATCCTGGTCGCGGGTGGCGGCGTTGACCACCAGCCGATAGGCGGCCTCGGTTCGGTAGACAATCATGTCGTCCACCACGCCGCCCTGCTCGTTGAGCATGGCGCTGTACAACGCACGGCCGCAGTCGTGCAGGCGTTCGACATCATTGGCCAGCAGGTGCTGCAGCCACTCCTTGGCCTGGGGGCCGCTGACATCGATCACGGTCATATGAGATACATCGAACACCCCGCAGTCGCGTCGCACCTGATGGTGCTCCTCAACTTGCGAGCCGTAGTGCAGAGGCATATCCCAACCGCCAAAATCGACCATTTTCGCGCCGAGGGCGAGATGCAGGTCATACAGAGGCGTACGCTGTCCCATGGGTTTCTCCTTCCGGGCTTGGCGAAGGTGCGCGGAGCTACTGTCCGCGCTGAACACCTTGATTCACAAGGCCTGCAGCCACGTCCAGCGACCCGCTCCAAAAGACGAAGCGCACCGAATGCCGCGCATTGTAGCCGCAAGCCGTAGGACTGGCACCTAACCGATTTGCCGTGCAGAGCGTCGGATGAGCCCGATCACGGGCAACAGGCCCACCAGCACCAGGGTCAACGCCGGCAAAGAGGCCCGTGCCCACTCGCCTTCGCTGGTCATTTCAAAGATCCGCACCGCCAGCGTGTCCCAGCCGAACGGGCGCATCAGCAAGGTGGCAGGCATTTCCTTGAGCACATCGACAAACACCAGGAGTGCTGCGCTCAACGTCCCCGGCAACAGCAACGGGAGATACACTTTGCAAAACAGTCGTGGACCACTGACGCCAAGACTGCGTGCAGCTTCCGGCAGGGACGGACGTATACGCGCCAGGCTGTTTTCCAACGGCCCATAGGCCACCGCCAGGAAACGCACCAGATACGCCAGCACCAACGCCGACAGGCTGCCCAGCAACAACGGCTTGCCCGCCCCGCCGAGCCAGCCGGACAGCGGCACCACCAGTTCACGGTCCAGATAGCTGAACGCCAACATGATCGATACCGCCAGCACCGAGCCCGGCAAGGCATAGCCGACGTTGGCCAGGCTGATACCGGAACGGATCGCCCGTGTCGGCGCCAGGCGGTTGGCGAACGCCAGTACCAGCGCCACGCTGACCGTGATCAAGGCCGCGATGCCGCCCAGGTAAAGCGTATGGAGGATCAGGCCCGAATAGCGCTCATCCAGATCGAAGCGGCCGCGCTGCCAGAACCAGGCCACCAGTTGCAGCATCGGGATGACAAACGCGCAGGCGAACACCAACCCGCACCAACTGCTGGCTGCGGCCGCCTTGACCCCGCGCAGGTGGTACAACGCCTTGCCCCGTGGCCGCTCATTGCCCGGCCGGCTGGCGCCGCGGGCGCGCCGCTCGCCGTACAGCACCAGCATCACCACCAGCAGCAACAGGCTGGCCAGTTGGGCGGCGCTGGAAAGACTGAAGAAGCCGTACCACGTCTTGTAGATGGCGGTGGTGAACGTATCGAAGTTGAACACCGAGACCGCGCCGAAATCCGCCAGGGTTTCCATCAACGCCAAGGCGACTCCAGCCCCAATCGCCGGGCGCGCCATGGGCAGAGCCACGTGCCAGAACGCTCGCCATGGCGATTGCCCGAGCACCCGCGCGGCCTCCATCAGGCCTTTGCCCTGGGCCAGGAATGCGGTGCGCGCCAATAGATAAACATAGGGATAGAACACCAGGACCAGAACGATGATCACACCGCCGGTGGAGCGCACCCGTGGCAGGCGCAGCCCGGTGCCGAACCATTCACGCAACAGGGTTTGCACGGGGCCGGAGAAGTCCAGCAGGCCGACAAATACAAAGGCCAGCACATAGGCAGGAATGGCGAACGGCAACATCAGTGCCCAATCGAGCCAGCGTCGTCCGGGGAATTCGCAGAGGCTGGTCAGCCAGGCCAGGCTGACGCCCAATAGGGTCACGCCAATGCCGACGCCCAGCACCAGGATGAGCGTGTTGCCCAGCAGGCGCGGCATCTGGGTTTCCCACAGGTGCGACCAGACCTGTGCATCGATACTTTGCCAGGACAGCAACAGCACGCTCAGCGGCAACAGCACCAGGGCGGCGACGGTAAAGACCGGCAGGTACCAGCGGCGTTGGGCGGGGTGGGCCAAAGTCAGCTCTCAATGAATGTCTTAAATTCAACTCAATCCAATGTGGGAGGGGGCTTGCGCCCGATGGCGGTGGATCTGTCCATGATGAGTGAACTGATATATCCCGCTATCGGGGACAAGCCCCCTCCCACATTTTGACCCGTAGTGTGTCAGTTCCAGCCGGCGCGATCCATCAACCGAATAGCCTCAGCCTGGCGCTTGCCCGCGACTTCCACCGGCAAGGTATCCGCGACGAACTTGCCCCACGTCGCCACTTCGGCTGACGGCGGCACCGCCGGGTTGGCCGGGAACTCCTGGTTCACGTCGGCAAAGATCTTCTGCGCCTCAGGCGTGGTCATCCACTCCACCAGCGCCTTGGCGGCTTCCGGATGCGGCGCGTGCTGGGTCAGGCCGATACCCGACAGGTTCACGTGCACGCCACGGTCACCCTGGTTCGGCCAGAACAGCTTCACGGCCAGGTCCGGCTTCTGCTTGTGCAGGCGGCCGTAGTAGTAGGTGTTGACGATACCCACGTCGCACTGCCCGGCGTTGATGGCTTCGAGCACGGCGATGTCATCGGAGAACACGTCGGTGGACAGGTTGTTGACCCAACCCTTGACGATCTCTTCGGTCTTGGCCGCGCCGTGGGTTTCGATCAGGGTGGCGGTCAGCGACTGGTTGTAGACCTTTTTCGCCGTACGCAGGCACAGGCGGCCTTCCCATTGTTTGTCGGCCAGGGCTTCGTAGGTGGTGAGGTCACCCGGTTTTACCCGGTCGGTGGAATAGGCGATGGTGCGTGCGCGCAGGCTCAAGCCGGTCCAGGTGTGTTTTGACGAGCGATATTGCAGGGGAATGTTCTTGTCGATCACCGGAGAGGTGAACGGTTGCAGGATACCCATCTGCTCGGCCTGCCAGAGGTTGCCGGCATCGACGGTGAGCAACAGGTCGGCGGTTGCGTTTGCGCCCTCGGCCTTGATGCGCTGCATCAGCGGCGCTTCCTTGTCGGTGATGAACTTGACCTGCACGCCGGTTTTTTGGGTGTAGGCGTCGAAGACCGGCTTGATCAGCTCATCGATACGCGAGGAGTAGACCACCACTTCGTCGGCGGCCTGCACGGTGGTGCTGCCGATCAGGGTGAGTGCCAGGGCAGTCAGGAGGCGTTTGGGTGCCAACATGGGTGCGGTCTCTCATTTGCAAAAAGAGGGCAAATGATAAGGACTCACATTTGGTAGCGCTCGGTGGAGGCGTTACCAGATGTTGCATGACGGATATTGCTTGTAGGCTGATGGCCTCATCGGGGGCAAGCCCCCACCCACAAGGGGTCGCATTTCAATACCAGGGTTTGGCAAGGTCCGGGAGATCGCCAGTCAGGCCGAGAGCCTGGCGTACGAACACGGCCTTGGCCTCGGGCATCTGGTCGACCATCTTCAGCCCGGCGTTGCGCAGCCAGCGCAGCGGTAGTTGATCGGCCTGGAACAACCGCTCAAAGCCCTCCATCGCCGCCATCAGCGCCAGGTTATGCGGCATGCGTCGACGCTCGTATCGGCTCAGCACCTTCACGTCCGCCAGGCGCTCGCCGCGCTCGGTCGCCGCCAACAAGACTTCAGCCAATGTCGCCGCATCAAGGAAGCCCAGGTTCACGCCCTGCCCCGCCAATGGGTGGATGACGTGGGCTGCGTCGCCGATCAATGCCAGGCCTTCGGCCACGTAGCGTTTGGCGTGGCGCTGACGCAACGGGACGCACACGCGCGGGTCGGCGCTCAGCACCGCACCAAGGCGCCCTTCAAAGGCGCGTTCCAGTTCACGGCAGAAACGTTCATCATCCAGCGCCATCAAGCGCTCGGACTCGGCCGGCGTGGTTGACCAGACGATCGAACACCAATCCTCATGCCCATCCCGCACCAGCGGCAAAAATGCCAGCGGGCCGGTATCGGTAAAGCGTTGCCACGCCGTACGCTGATGCGGCTGGCTGCTGCGCACGCTGGTAACGATGGCGTTATGCAGATAATCCCATTCGCGGGTGGCAGTGCCGGTCAGGCGGCGTACGGCGGAGTTGGCACCATCGGCGGCCACCACCAGCGGCGCGCGCAATTTGCGCCCGTCGGCCAGGGTCAGCAGCCAGTCATCGCCGGAGCGGCGCATCTGTTCCAGGCGCGCATTGGCCAGCAGGCCCAGGTCGCAGTCGTGCAGACGGTCGAGCAAGGCATCCTGCACCACGCGGTTCTCGACGATATGCCCGAGCACCTCGGCATGTACGCTGGCCGCCGAGAAGTGGATCTGCCCGGTGCCGCTGCCGTCCCACACCTGCATCTCGCCATAAGGGCTGGCGCGGCGCGACAGGATGCCGTCCCACACGCCCAGGCGTTCGAGGATGCGTTGGCTGGCAGCCGACAAGGCGCTCACGCGGGGTTCAAACGCCGCGTCACGGTCGAACGGCTTGACGCTCAGCGGGCTGCCGTCGAGCAGCAGCACCTGCAGGCCGCTGCCCTGCAATGCCAGCGCCAGGGCGCTTCCGACCATTCCGGCCCCGACAATCAGCACATCTGCGCGCATATCCATGCTTTAAGCCTGTCTCACTGGCGGCTTGCGCCGCACGTAAAGGGTTTTGTCGACCCGCGCCACCAGGGTGCCGGAGCCGTCATGAATCTGCACCTCGAGGTGGGGCAGGTACTTCTCGCCACCTTCGGTGTGTCGACGGATCTCGTCCAGCAAGGTCTCGTCGATGGAGAATTCGGCATACACCGGACCTTTGCCGGGCGAAATGAAATCGATACTCGCAGCCTTGTCCCACACGATGTAGTCGCGGCCCAGGTTCTCCATCAGCATCAACATGTAGAACGGGTCAACCATCGAGTACAGGCTGCCGCCGAATTGCGTGCCGACATAGTTGCGGTTGTACCAGCCCAGGCCCATGCGCACTTTGACGTGACGAAAATCGGCGCTCATGTGCTGCACGCTGACCCCCGCGCCCAGATACGGCGGGTACAGGGTCATGATCCAACGCAACAACCGCGCCTTGCCCAGACGCGCGATCAACCACTTACGCATCGGGGCGCGTGCCCAGGCCCATGGCCTGCCGGGCGAACCAGCGCTTGGCCGGCGGCAACAGGTCCAGGCCCAGCAAACCCAGGTTGCGCCCCACCGCGACCAACGGTTGGGCGCTGGCAAACAGGCGGGTGACCTGGTCGGAGAAGCCCACGGTCAGGCTCTGGTCCAGGCGCTGGCGCTCGCGATAGCCCTGCAAGGTGGCTAAATCACCCGGCACCTGCGGCCCGGCCAGCAAGGCCTCGGCCAGGGCATTCGCGTCACGCAGGGACAGGTTGAAGCCTTGCCCGGCAATCGGGTGCAGGCTGTGGGCGGCATTGCCAAGGATCGCCAGGTGCGAACGCACCTGCTCCTCGGCTTCCACCAGCGTCAGCGGATACAGGTGGCGGGCACCGACCTGCTTGAGGGTGCCCAGGCGATAGCCGAACACACCCTGCAATTCACTCAGGAAACTGCGCTCATCGAGACTGGCCAGGCGCTGCGCATCCATGCCGATGCGGGTCCAGACCAGCGCGCAGCGGTTGTCTGGCAGCGGCAGCAAGGCCATCGGGCCTTCATCGGTGAAGCGCTCGAACGCCTCGCCGTTGTGGGCTTCGCTGGGGGTGATGTTGGCGATCAGCGCGCTCTGATTGTACGGGCGGGTTTTCACGCCAATGCCCAATTGCTCGCGCAGGCCGGAGCGGCCGCCGTCGGCCAGTACGGCAAGATCACACTCCAGCACGGTTTCATCATTGAGGGTCAGGCGGTAGCCATCGGGCAGCGGCTCCATGCGTGTGACCTCGGCCGGGCAACGCCAGCTGACCACGTCTTTGTCCAGGCCTTGCCACAGGCATTGGCCCAGCCAGGCGTTTTCCACCACGTAGCCGAGGGCCGGCACGCCCTCCTCCATCGCGGACAGACGTGCAGTGGAGAAACGCCCACGGTCGGACACATGGATCTGCTTGATCGGCTCGGCGCGGCGGGAAATGTCCTGCCACAGGCCCAGGCGCTGATAGATCTGCCGGGCGCCGAAGGACAGCGCCGACGAACGTGCATCGTAGCTCGGCTGGTAGCTGTCGCCCGGCGCGAAGGGTTCGATCAGCACGATCTTCCAGCCACGGGCCCTGGCCCCGGCCTGCAACGCCAGTGCCAGGCTGGCACCCACCAGGCCGCCGCCGATGATCGCCAGGTTAACCCGGCTCATCGGGCAGCCGCCATCAGCGCTTCGATGTCGGCGACGGTCTTGGGCACACCGCCGGTCAGGATTTCACAGCCTTGCTTGGTCACTACCACGTCGTCCTCGATGCGTACGCCAATGCCACGCCATTTCTTTGCCACGTTCTGGTTGTCCGGCGAAATGTAGATCCCCGGCTCCACGGTCAACGCCATGCCGACTTCCAGCACACGCCATTCACCGCCCACTTTGTATTCGCCCACATCATGTACATCCATGCCCAGCCAATGGCCGGCGCGGTGCATGTAAAACGCCTTATAGGCTTCGCTGGCGATCAGTTCGTCGACGTCACCCTGCAACAATCCCAGCTTGACCAACCCGGCGGTGATGACGTGCACGGTCGCCTCATGGGCCTGGTTCCAATGCTTGTCCGGGGCGATCTCGGCGAAGGCCGCTTCCTGGGAGGCCAGCACAATCTCGTAGATCGCCTTTTGTTCCGGCGAGAACTTGCCATTGACCGGCCAGGTGCGGGTGATGTCGCTGGCATAGCAGTCGATCTCGCAACCGGCGTCGATCAGCACCAGGTCGCCGTCCTTGAGCACCGCGTCATTCTGCTGGTAATGCAGGATGCAGCTGTTGCGCCCGGCAGCGACGATGGAGCCATAGGCCGGCATTTTTGCGCCGCCCTTGCGAAACTCGTAATCAAGCTCGGCTTCCAGGCTGAACTCATACAGCCCGGCCCGGCTGGCCTGCATCGCCTTCACGTGGGCCGCGCAGGAGATTCGCGCCGCCTCGCGCATCACTTTCACTTCCGCCGCCGATTTATACAGGCGCATGTCGTGCAACAGATGATCCAGCGCAACGAATTCGTTCGGTGGCTGGGCGCCCAGGTGGGCTTTGGAGCGGATCACGTTGATCCATTCCATCAGGTGCCGGTCGAACTCCGCATTGCTGCCCATGGCCGAGTACACCCGGTCGCGGCCTTCGATGAGGCCGGGCAGGATGTCGTCGATATCGGTGATGGGGAAGGCATCGTCGGCGCCAAAGTCACGGATTGCGCCTTCGGTGCCGGCGCGCAGGCCGTCCCACAGTTCGCGTTCGGCGTTGCGTTCGCGGCAGAACAGCACGTACTCGCCGTGCTGGCGACCGGGCATCAGCACGATCACCGCTTCCGGCTCGGGGAAGCCGCTCAGGTACTGGAAGTCGCTGTCCTGGCGGTAGACGTGCTCGACATCACGGTTGCGGATCGCCACGGCGGCGGCCGGCAGGATCGCGATGCTGTTGGGTTCCATCTGCGCCATGAGCGCCTTGCGGCGCCGGGTGTATTCCGCTTTCGGGATATGGATCATGGGCAGATGGGTTTCCTTTCTTAGTGCAGCGACGGCTTGGGTGCAGCCGGCTCAGCCGATTTTTTGGTCTCGGTGAACAGCAGCAGCGGCGCGACGCGCAGGTATTCCATCACTTCCATGTAGTCGCCCTCACCGTCTTCGGACTCTTCCAGGGCGTCTTGCACCTGGGAGATGGCTGCCAGGTCCTGCAGCACTTCCTTGGCGTCGGTGCTCAGTTCCAGGCCGCCGGCGTTCACGCCGAAGCCGTGGAGGAAGCCCTGGCACCATTGGCCCAGTGCGGCGGCACGCTCGGTAAGCGGCGCGTCGTCGGTCGGCAGCAGCAGGACCACGGTGACGTCATCACCGGTCAGCTCGCCCTTGACCATCTCTTGCAGGCCGATCAGCGCGTTGCGCACGTTGTCGGTCGGTTCGGTTTCCAGCAGCTCGGCCACGTCGGCCAGCCAGTTGTCGGCATCAAAGCCGACGCCGGTACAGCTACGGCCCAGCAACACGCCGTGCAGTTCGGCTGGTGAGCAGGGGTGGCCGCTGGCGCTCAGCAGTTTGGAGAAAGCATCGTACGGGGAGTTCTGAATAGGCATGGTGAGCTAGGCGCCAGACGGCGCAATGTCTAGAATGGAGCGCTGTATCCTAGCACCGGCAGACGTACCAAGACTATCAAGGGCGTCAGATCGTTTATCCTGCAGTTGCCATTCATCAGACAAATCCAGTGGAACCCAATGGAAGACACCGACCTGCAAGCGCTGATGGCCAGACTCGAATTGCTAATTACTCGGGTCGAGCAACTTAAGAGTCAAAACGGACTCCTATTAGCTCAGGAAAAGACCTGGCGCGAGGAACGCGCTCACCTCATTGAAAAAAACGAAATCGCCCGGCGTAAGGTCGAATCGATGATTTCGCGCCTGAAGGCCCTGGAGCAAGACTCATGAGTTCAAGCAATAGCGTCACCGTGCAGATCCTCGACAAAGAATATTCGATCATCTGCCCCCAGGAAGAGCGCAACAACCTGGTGAGCGCCGCCCGCTACCTGGATGGCAAGATGCGTGAAATCCGCAGCAGCGGCAAAGTCATCGGCGCTGACCGCATCGCCGTGATGGCCGCCCTGAACATTACCCACGATCTGCTGCATAAGCAGGAACGCCCTGACGTGCAGGCCAGCGGCTCGACGCGTGAGCAGGTGCGTGACTTGCTGGAACGTGTCGATCTGGTGCTTTCCAGCGACCCGGAAGCACCCAAGGGCTGATTGCCGCGACGGTTTAAGGTATACTCGCCCCACTCCCTGGCGTGTTTGCCAGTCGGCGATGTCCCTGAGCCGATTCGCACTACCCTGGAAGTTGCACGTTGGGCTGGTGTGCATGTCCGCTAGACGGAAAGCCTTAAAGCCTACTGCATCTTCCACCTTGAACTTTCGGGTTCAAGGGCTAAGTCGACAGCGGCTCTGTCGGGGAGCCTGAATTCCCAAACTCAATGCCAGTCTCCGGACTGGCATTGTTTTATGAGCCGAAACCATGACCGAACCTGCGCCGCTTTCCCGTCCGCAACTTCGACGCATGTTGCGCAAAGCCCGCCGCGCCCTCACGCCGAGCGAGCAGCGCAAGGCCGCCCAGGGCCTGTATCGGCAACTGGCACAGCATCCGCTGTTTCGCCGGGCCAAGCATATTTCTTTGTATCTACCGACGGACGGTGAAATCGATCCGCGCTTGCTGCTGCGTGCAGCACAGCGCCGGGGCAAAGCCACCTACCTGCCGGTACTCAGCGCCTGGCCCCGCACCAAGATGGTGTTTCAACGGGTGAGACCTGGGGAAAAGCTGCTGCCCAATCGCTTTCGCATCCTGGAACCACGGGGGAATATCAGCCGCCAACGCAACATCTGGGCGCTGGACCTGGTGCTGCTGCCGTTGGTGGGGTTCGATGATGTCGGCGGACGCCTGGGCATGGGTGGCGGGTTCTACGACCGCAGCCTGGCTTATCTGGCGCGCCGCCGGAGCTGGCGCAAGCCAACACTGCTGGGCCTGGCCCATGAATGTCAGAAGGTCGGTCGATTGGCACAGGCAAGCTGGGATGTGCCGTTGGCGGGCACCGTCACCGATAAGCATTGGTATATTGCGAAGACGCCACTGGAGTCAGCGGCGCCTTGAAGAAGGGTCAGCGCTTGAACGGTTGCGGCTGCTGCTGAGCCAGTTCAACGGGCGCATCGGTCTTGTTCGACCACAAGCTTTGGGCATACCCGGTGGTCACGACGCCCAGACCAAACAAAATCACCAAAATCCATAGTAAATCCGGTTTACGTTGCATCGATTGCCCCCCTTCAGGCATCTCGTACACGATGACAACAACGTTCCAAAGTAGTCCGTTGCAGCTGCGTCAAGCTTTAAAAGCCGGCATTCTGCGGTAACGTGAACCAACACGCAAACCTTGGCGCCAACCGACTGTCGGTTTGTCATTAAATTGCAGGACAACTTGCCCACTGCTTATTTCAGGAGCCCGAAAATGGCCTATTGGCTGATGAAATCCGAGCCCGACGAACTCTCCATCAAAGGCCTGGAAAAACTCGGCGAAGCCCGCTGGGACGGGGTGCGCAATTACCAGGCGCGTAACTTCCTGCGGGCCATGGCGGTGGGTGACGAGTTTTTCTTCTATCACTCCAGTTGCCCGGAGCCGGGTATTGCCGGCATCGGCAAAATCATCGAGGCGGCCTATCCGGACCCCACCGCGCTGGAGCCCGAAAGCCACTACTTCGACGCCAAGGCCAGCCCGGAAAAAAATCCGTGGAGCGCGATCAACGTCGCCCATGTCCAGACCTTTCCCAAGGTGCTCGGCCTGGGCTATCTCAAACAGCAAACGGCCCTTGCCGAATTGCCTCTGGTGCAAAAAGGCAGCCGGCTTTCGGTGATGCCCGTCACGCCCGAGCAATGGGCCGCCGTCATCAAGTTGATTTGACTGACCGGCGTCAACGCCGCACCGGGGCAAACCGCTCACACTAGGACGCTAACGCCGCAGGAAGCAGCCATGTCGACGAACCACCACACCTCCCGCCTATTCGCCGTTGCCCTCATCGCCCTGTTGCTGGGTGCCGGCGGCTTCGGTTATTGGCGCTCCACCCAGGACCGCCTGCCCGAAGGCCTGAGCATGGGCAATGGGCGCCTGGAATCCACCGAAGTGCAGATCGCTGCCAAGATCCCCGGGCGCCTGGCCGAAGTGCGGGTAGACGAAGGCGATAAGGTGCTCAAAGGCCAACTGCTCGCGCGCATGGACACCCGCACCCTCGAAGCCCAACGCGCCCAGGCCGAGGCCGAAGTGCTGCGCGCCAAGGAAAACTTCGCCGCTGCCGAGGCCAACGTACAACTGCGCCAGAGCGAACAATTGCTGGCCAACCAGGAACTCAAGCGCACCCAGGAGCTGTACAAGCGCGGCTTCGCCAGCAGCCAGTTGATCGACCAGCAGCAAGCCCGGCAGAACACCGGCAACGCCGCGGTGACTGCCGCCCAGGCCCAGGTCAATTCGGTGAAAGCCGCGATTGGCGCCGCCCAGGCCCAGGTCGCCCAGCTCACCAGCGAGATCGACGACAGCAGCCTGCGCGCGCCCATCGACGGAATCATCCAGCTGCGCCTGGCCGAGCCCGGCGAAGTGCTCGGCGCGGGTGGCCGCGTGCTGCTACTGATCGATCCTAATGATCAGTACATGAACCTCTACCTGCCCGCTTCCGTGAGCGGCCGCCTCACCGTCGGCAGCGACGCACGCATCCTGCTCGACGCCCTGCCCGACCAGCCGCTGCCGGCCAGGATCAGCTTCGTCGCCGCCAAATCCCAGTTCACCCCCAAGGAAGTGGAAACCCGCGACGAACGCCAGAAACTGGTGTTCCGCGTCAAACTGCGCCTGACCCAACCCAGCGCCGTGCCCCAGGCCAAACCGGGCATGCCCGGCGCCGGTTATGTGCGCACGGCTGACATTGACTGGCCGGCCAACCTGCAATGACCGCCCTGGCGCTGCAGGCCACGGGGATCCATCATCGCTACGGCAAGCAACAGGCCCTGGTTGATATCGCTTTCAGCCTGCCGGCTGGTACGCGCTGCGGGTTGATCGGCCCGGATGGCGCAGGCAAGTCGAGCCTCCTGGGCTTGATCGCCGGGGTTAAAAAGCTCCAGGACGGCCAGTTGCAGGTGCTCGGCGGCGCCATCGAAGATCGCCGCCACCGCAACAGCCTGTACCCGCGCATTGCCTTTATGCCCCAGGGTTTGGGCGGCAACCTGTACCCCGAGCTGTCCATCAGCGAAAACATCCGCTTTTTTGCCACGCTGTTCGGCCTGTCCCAAGCCGATTGCGACCAGCGCATGCACAACCTGCTGCTGGCCACCGACCTCGCGCGTTTCGCCGAACGCCCGGCGGGCAAGCTCTCCGGCGGCATGAAGCAGAAGCTCGGTTTGTGCTGCGCGCTGATCCACGACCCGGACCTGCTGATCCTCGACGAACCCACCACCGGCGTCGATCCGCTGTCACGTCGGCGCTTCTGGGAACTGGTCGACAGCGTACGCAGCGAACGCCCGCAACTGACGCTGCTGGTGGCCACGGCCTACATGGAAGAGGCCGAGCAGTTCGAACACTGCCTGATGCTCGATCGCGGCAAGCTGATCGCCGATGGCCTGAGCAGCGACTTGGCCGCCGCGACACCCAGCGGCAAGCTGGACGAAGCCTTCACCCACTTCCAGGGTGACAGCGCTCACGACAACCAGCCGCTGGTGATCCCGCCGAGGCAAAGCGACAACACCGATATAGCCATCGAGGCCCATGACCTGACCCTGCGTTTTGGCGATTTCACCGCAGTGAACAAGGTCAGCTTCGCCATTGGTCGCGGCGAGATCTTCGGTTTCCTCGGCTCCAACGGCTGCGGCAAGACCACCACCATGAAAGTCCTCACCGGGCTGATGCCGGCCACCGAGGGCAGCGCGACGCTGCTGGGCAACCCGGTGAACGCCAAGGACCTGGCCACCCGCAAGCGCGTGGGATTCATGTCGCAAAGCTTCTCGCTGTACGGCGAACTCAGCGTGCGCCAGAACCTGGTGCTGCATGCGCAACTGTTCGACCTGCCCAAGGCGGACAGCGGCCCGCGCATCGATGAGCTGATCCAGCGTTTCGACCTCGGTGACGTCGCCGAGCAACCGTCCGGCGAGCTGCCCTTGGGCCTGCGCCAGCGCTTGTCATTGGCGGTGGCGGTGCTGCATCGTCCGGAAGTGCTGATTCTCGACGAGCCCACCTCGGGCGTCGACCCGGCCGCGCGGGATGACTTCTGGCGATTGCTGATCGAGCTGTCCCGCGAGCAAGGCGTGACCATCTTCCTGTCCACCCACTTCATGAACGAAGCCCAGCGCTGCGACCGCATCTCCCTGATGCACGCGGGCAAGGTGCTGGCCTGCGATACGCCGGATGCGCTGCAACAGCAATTCCACGGCGATACGTTGGAAGCGGCGTTCGTCACCTGCCTGGAGCACGCCCAGGGCGAAGCCGAGCCTACCGTGCCCGCCAAGACTGTCAGCGAAACCAGCACACCGCCCATGAGTAAACGTGGGTTCAGCCTGGCCCGCCTGGTGGCCGTGGCCAGCCGCGAAGGCAAGGAACTGCTGCGCGACAGAGTGCGCATGGCCTTCGCCCTGCTGGGGGCGATGTTCATGATGGTGATCTTCGGCTATGGCATTTCCCTGGATGTGGAAAACCTCGCCTTCGCCGTCTACGACCAGGACCAGACGCCGCAAAGCCGCGCCTACCTGGAGGCGTTTCGCAGTTCGCGCTATTTCGCCGAGCAAGCGCCGATCCAGGACTCGACTGAACTGCACCGGCGCCTGCAACGTTCAGAAATCAAACTGGCCCTGGAGATCCCGCCGGGTTTTGGTCGCGATCTCTATGCCGGCCGCCAGCCTACGGTGGCCGCGTGGCTGGACGGCGGCATGCCGTTTCGCGCGGAAACCAGCCGTAACTATGTCGAGGCCGTGCATCAGGAGAACCTGCAGCAACTGGCCGAACTGAGCAGCCTGCCGCGCAACACCCCGGCCGCCGCCAGGCTGGAAACGCGCTTTCGCTATAACCAGGACGTGGTCAGCGTGAATGCCATCGGCCCCGGCGTGATGGCGCTGATCCTGGCATTTATCCCGGCCATGCTCACCGCGCTCGGCATCGTGCGCGAAAAGGAGCTGGGCTCGATCACCAACTTCTACGCCACGCCGCTGACCCGACTGGAGTTCCTGCTAGGCAAACAGGCACCGTACCTGGCCGTGAGCCTGGTCAACCTGGCGGTATTGGTGGCGATGAACCGCTGGCTGTTCGGCGTCCCCTTCAAGGGCAGCGCCCTCACCCTGGCGTTCGGCGGCCTGCTCTACGTGCTGGCGACCACCAGCATGGGCCTGCTGATTTCGGCCTTCACCCGTACGCAGATCGCGGCGATCCTCGGCACCATGATCATCACCAGCTTGCCGACGATCCAGTTCTCCGGGCTGATCGTGCCGCGCTCGTCCCTGGAGGGCGCGGCAGCCTTGATGGGTATGCTGTTTCCGGCGGGGCACTTCCTGGATATTGCCGTGGGCACCTTCACCAAGGCCCTGGACCTGCGCCAGTTGTGGCCCCAGTGCCTGGCGCTGTTCGGGTTCTTCGTCGGGTTTACCGGGCTGAGCCTGGTCATGCTCAAGAAGCAGGAGGCCTGATGCATAAGTTCGCGCACATTCTGCGGCTGGGAATCAAGGAACTGACCAGCCTGCGCCACGACAGCGTATTGCTGCTGTTTCTGTTCTACGCCTTCACCGTCGCCATCTATATGCCCGCCGCCGGTTCGGTGATCGGTGTGCACAATGCCAGCGTAGCGTTTGTCGATGAAGACCACAGCGCCCTCTCACGGCAGATGGCCGAAGCGCTGCAACCGCCCGAATTCCAGGCGCCTGCACCGTTGGCCTATGACCAATTGGACAGGGTCATGGACAGCGGCAAGTACACCTTCGTAATCAATGTGCCGGCGAACTTCCAGGCTGACCTGTTGGCGGGGCGCCAGCCGGGGGTGCAGGTGAATGTGGATGCCACGGCGATGAGCCAGGCGTTCATGGGGGCGGGCTACATCGGGCGGATTTTCCAGCGGGAACTGCTGACCTACAGCGGACAAGCCGATGCCGCCAGCAGGGCACCCGCGCAGCTCACTACCCGGGCGCTGTTCAACACCAATCTGGAGGGCGGCTGGTTCCTGGCGGTGATCCAGATCGTCAACAACATCACCATCCTCGCCATTATCCTCACCGGCACTGCCCTGCTGCGTGAGCGTGAACACGGCACCCTCGACCACCTGCTGGTGCTGCCGCTGACGGCGCTGGAAATCATGCTGGCAAAAATCTGGAGCAACATGCTGGTGGTGGTGCTGTGCACCTGGCTGTCGCTGGAGGTGGTGGTCAGAGGCTTGCTCGGTGTACCACTGGCCGGATCGCTGGGGTTATTCCTGTTCGTGACAGCGCTGTACCTGTTTGCCAGCACGGCGCTGGGGATTTTCCTCGCCACGCTCGCCCGTTCGACGCCGCAATTCGGCCTGCTGGCAATTCCGGTGATTATCCCGATGCTGTTGCTCTCAGGCGGCAGTACGCCGCTGGACAGCATGCCCGAGTGGTTGCAGTGGGTGATGCAGGGGTCGCCGTCGACGCATTTTGTGAGTTTGAGTGCGGCGATTCTGTTTCGTGATGCGGGGGTGAGCGTGGTGTGGCCGGACTTGCTGGCGCTGGCGGGGATTGGGTTGGTGTTTTTTGTGGTGGCGTTGGCGCGGTTCAGGAAGAGCCTGGCGTCCTGAGGCGCCTGTACCGCCGTCATCGGGGGCAAGCCCCCTCCCACATTTGATCGCATTCCAACTGTGGGAGGGGGCTTGCCCCCGATAGTCGCGTAGCGACTTATTGGATGATCAGGTTATTGAACAACAGGTCTTCCACCACCGGCTTGCCGGTCTCATCGCTCATCACTTGCTGGGTTTGCTTCAACGCTTCCTGGCGCAGTTTTTCCTTGCCCTCGACGGTGCTCATCGCCTCGTTGGTCTGCTGGGTGAACAGCGCCACCAACTGGTTACGGATCAACGCATCGTTGGCTTTGACGGCGGCGGCCGCTTCGGTGCCGGTCACGCGCAGGGCGATGTCGGCCTTGAACACCTTGAGTTTCGCCGTGCCATCCAGGCCGTAGTTGCCCACGAACGGCGGGCTCAGGCTGATATAGCTGACCTTCGGCGCCTCGCCTTCTTTGGCTTCTTCGGCCTGGGCCGCCATCGGCAAGGTCAGGGCCAGCATCAACAGGATCCACGCTTTCACAGTTCATTCCTCACATTCGGTTGCCGGGTAGCATAACGCTAGCAAGGCAGAGCACAAGCTTATGGCGGCTTATCAGGCCTGGGCATGCTCGTTGACCCACGGGCGTACCCTCCTACACTTATCGGCCACGACGCCAAAAGGAATAGTCCGATGAAAGCTGTGCTGTGCAAAGCCTTCGGCCCTGCCGAAACCCTGGTGCTGGAAGATGTCGCAAGCCCTGCGATCAAGAAGAACGAAATCCTGCTGGACGTGCACGCGGCCGGGGTCAACTTCCCGGATACGCTGATCATCGAGGGCAAGTACCAGTTCAAGCCGCCCTTTCCGTTCTCGCCGGGTGGCGAGGCGGCAGGCGTGGTCAGTGAAGTGGGCGAAAAAGTCGGCCACTTGAAAGTCGGTGACCGGGTCATGGCGCTGACCGGCTGGGGCAGCTTTGCCGAACAGGTCGCGGTGCCGGGCTATAACGTACTGCCGATCCCGCCGAGCATGGATTTCAACACCGCCGCCGCGTTCAGCATGACCTACGGCACGTCGATGCACGCACTCAAGCAACGGGCCAACCTGCAAGCCGGCGAAACCCTGCTGGTACTCGGCGCTTCCGGTGGCGTGGGCCTGGCCGCCGTAGAAATCGGCAAAGCCATGGGCGCCCGTGTGATCGCCGCCGCCAGCAGCGCCGACAAACTCGCGGTGGCCAAGGCCGCCGGCGCCGATGAGTTGATCAACTACAGCGAAGCCAGCCTGAAAGACGAGATCAAGCGCCTCACGGACGGCAATGGCGCCGATGTGATCTACGACCCGGTGGGGGGCGACCTGTTTGACCAGGCCATCCGCGCCATCGCCTGGAACGGCCGCTTGCTGGTGGTGGGGTTTGCCAGCGGGCGCATTCCGGAGTTGCCGGTGAACCTGGCGCTGCTCAAGGGCGCGGCGGTGGTAGGGGTGTTCTGGGGTTCGTTCGCTCAGCGCCAGCCGCAGGATAATGCGGCGAACTTCCAGCAGTTGTTCACCTGGTACGGCGAGGGCAAGTTGAAGCCGTTGGTGTCGCAGGTGTATCCGCTGGAACAGGCCGCCCAGGCAATCAATGACCTGGGGCAGCGCAAGGCGGTTGGTAAAGTGGTCGTCCAGACTCGATAAAAAATTTGAAATAGGGTCAATGTGGGAGGGGCAAGCCCCCCTCACACATTTTGATCTCCGGTGTTCGTAAGGGAACATTCATTAGGGTTCATTTCTTGTTGTTTACAGATAAGAGGCGATGCTATTTTCGGTAACGAAACTGTAACATTCGCATCCGCAGTCAAAACAAGAAATCTGGAGCTCTTGAATGTTTGCTTTCTTTCGTCCTGCCGCACATCAGGCGCCCCTGCCTGAAGAAAAAATAGACAGTACCTACCGACGCCTGCGCTGGCAGATCTTCGCCGGTATTTTCTTCGGTTACGCCGGGTACTACCTGCTGCGCAAGAACTTCTCCCTGGCCATGCCTTACCTGATCGACGAGGGCTATACCCGCGGCGAACTGGGCTTGGCGATGTCGGCCATCGCGATTGCGTACGGCCTGTCCAAGTTCCTCATGGGCCTGGTGTCCGACCGCTCCAACCCGCGCTACTTCCTGCCCTTCGGCCTGCTGGTTTCCGCCGGGGTGATGTTCATTTTCGGTTTCGCACCTTGGGCGACGTCCAGCGTGACCATGATGTTCATTTTGCTGTTCATCAACGGTTGGGCTCAGGGCATGGGCTGGCCGCCGAGTGGACGGACCATGGTGCACTGGTGGTCGCAGAAAGAACGCGGCGGCGTGGTGTCGGTGTGGAACGTGGCGCACAATGTCGGCGGCGGCCTGATCGGCCCGCTGTTCCTGCTGGGCATGGCCTGGTTCAACGACTGGCACGCGGCGTTCTACGTACCGGCCACCGTGGCGTTGCTGGTCGCGGCCTTTGCCTTCATCACCATGCGCGACACCCCGCAATCGGTAGGCCTGCCGCCAATCGAGCAATACAAGAACGATTACCCGGAAGGCTACGACGCCAGCCACGAAGACGAATTCAGCGCCAAGGAAATCTTCGTCAAGTACGTGCTGCGCAACAAAATGCTGTGGTACATCGCCTTCGCCAACGTGTTTGTCTACCTGCTGCGCTATGGCGTACTGGACTGGGCACCGACCTACCTGAAAGAAGCCAAGCACTTCACGGTGGATAAATCGTCGTGGGCGTACTTCTTCTATGAGTGGGCCGGTATCCCGGGCACGCTGTTGTGCGGCTGGATGTCGGACAAGATCTTCCGTGGCAACCGTGGCCTGACCGGCATCGTGTTCATGGCGTTGGTGACTGTGGCGACCCTGGTGTACTGGCTCAACCCGCCGGGCAACCCGATGATCGACATGATCGCGCTGTTCTCCATCGGCTTCCTGATCTACGGCCCGGTGATGCTGATCGGCCTGCAGGCGCTGGAACTGGCACCGAAGAAAGCCGCCGGCACCGCTGCGGGCTTCACCGGCCTGTTCGGTTACCTGGGCGGCTCGGTGGCAGCCAGTGCGGCCATGGGTTACACCGTGGACCATTTCGGCTGGGACGGTGGTTTCGTGCTGCTGATCGGCGCGTGCCTGCTGGCAATCGCCTTCCTGATCCCAACCCTGTGGCACACCAACAGCGTCAGCTCGGCGCGTTAACCGCCTGGGCAATCCTTTGCACAGCGCTTGAGCCGCGCCTCCAGGTTCTTATCTGGCATGGCGTGGCTACGCAGGGCGTTGACGGTCTGCTCGACATAATCGCGAGTGGTGCCGTAACGCCCGCAAGCGCTTTGCAGCACATGGTTCAGCACGATATCGGGCAAGTTACCGGCGTAGCTGGGCAAGTGCCGTTCCAACACAAACCCCAGCGCCTGTACGGTATTGCCATCTTCCAGACGGCAGTTGAGCCAGTGTGGCCGGTAGGACGGGTAAGGCATCTCGCGCTGCCACAGGGCGTACAGCGAGGCCTCCAACTGATCGTCCGGCAAACGGTAGGCAAACCCGCTGCAAGAGCCGCCGCGATCCAGACCAAAGACCAACCCCGGCAACTCCGGTGTCCCCCGATGCTCGTGAGACCACAGGTACAGGCCCCGGTGATAACCGTGGACCCGTGCCCGCACCCGCTCGGTCGAGGAGCATTCAGGGCGCCAGATCAGCGAACCATAAGCGAATAACCAGACCGGCCCACCCTTATGCCGCGCCATAGTGGCCTGCATCGAGCTCATCAACTGTTCGTGAGTGAGTTGCGGCCCAAGATCGAGCCGCGGAGGGTAAGCCAATTGCAAAAGATCGGATTCAATAACGGTCATGGCAAATCGCTTAGGTCTCCTGTGCTTTACCAGTTGTAGGCAACTTTACCGTAATAGAACGCACCGCTGTAACCGTATGGCGAAAAAGTGCTATAGGCCAAATTCCCACCGCTGCTGGCAAACGCGTTGACCTTCTCCGGATATTTATCGGTGACGTTGTCGCCGCCCAGGGTGAAGGTCCAGTTCTTCAACTTGTAGTCCGCCGACAAATCCAGGACCCAGGCCGCCTTGAAGGTCTGGTCGTTGACCTTGTCGGCCTGGTAGCTGGTGAATTCACCATAGCGCACCAGGTTACTGTGCAGCGCCCAATTGCCGAATGTGAAGTCGTTACCCAGGCTCAGCTTGTGCTCAGGCGTGGTATCGCCCAACAAACCGCTCTTTTCGCGACGGTCTACCCGCACCAGGTTGGCACCCAGGCTGTCGAGGATGGCCGGGTTGGGCTTTACGTCCGTCACCCGGGTGTGGTTGTAGTTGTAGCCCACGGTGCTGTTCCAGCGGATGCCGTTATCGAACTGATAGCGATAGTTGGCCACCAGGTCGACGCCGTCGGTGCTGGTGTCGGTGGCGTTGGTGAAGTAGCGGGCAGTGGTGTAGTTGATATTGCCGACACCATTGGCGCGCAGATAGGCCTGGGTGGCCGGGTCCAGGTTAAGGTTGGACGACAGACTGATACGGTCGCGGATATCGATGCGGTACACGTCCACCGTTACCGTCAGGTCGTCGGCAGGTTCCAGTACCAGGCCAAGGCTGTAGTTGCGCGACTTCTCGGCCTTGAGGTCTTCCGCGCCCAGCAGGCGGGCCACCTGGCTCGACGCCGGGAAGGTGCCGGCCTCGCGGATATCACTGCCGATCAATTGCGACGAGGTAAACGCAAAGTTCTGCTGCGCCAGGGACGGTGCGCGGAAACCGTTGGAGATACTGCCGCGCAAGGCCACCTGCGGGGTGAAGTCGTAACGGGCCGACAGCGAGCCGCTGACATTGGAACCGAAGTCACTGTAATCCTCATGCCGCACGGCGGCCGATGCGCTGAGTTTTTCGGTGAAGTTGGTTTCCAGGTCCAGGTACTGGGCCCAGTTGTGGCGCGAACTGCTGCCGGCGTCGGCATCACGGAAGCCACCGAGGCCCGAGCTGCCGGTCTGGTAGTAGGACGCCGGTTCACCCGCTTCAATCTCGTAACCCTGGCGCAGGTATTCACCGCCAAAGGCCACGGAGACCGGGTATGGCAGCAAGCCCACGTCGAACTCACGGGACAGGTCGAGGCTGACTTGCTTCTGGTCGTTGCTCAGGGTGCCGTTGTCGAACTTGCGCGGCGTGGCCAGGCCCAGGGAGGTGTTGATGGTTTCCGTGCCCAGCTCGTATTGGTTCTTGCCGTAGTTGGCCGACAGGTCGTAATGCCAGTCGTAGGCCAACAGCCCACGCAGGCCCACCACCAGCGAGGTGTCTTCCAGGTTGCCCTTGATCAGCGGCAGATAACCGTTGGGGTTGAGCGCCGGGATGTTATTGGAAGCGTTGCTCGCCCGGTAGAACGCCGCCGTCTCACCGCGCCGCTTACTGTAGCCGCCGAAGGTGTAGAACTCGGCGGCATCGTTGAACGAATATTCCGAGTTGAACTGGAACTTGCCCTCATTGGTGGCCGGCTCGCCTTGGCGGAACACGCGCTGGCCGTAGGTGGTGGAGCCGACACTGCCTGGGCGGTAATCATCTCCCGCACGGTTGGTGTAATCGTTATCGGCACCTTCGGCCGAGAGGTTGATAAAGCCGTTATCGCCCAGCGCCAGGCCAGTATTGCCGCTGACATTACGCTGGATACCGTCGCCCTTCTTGTATTTGCCGAACTTGGTAGAGATCGAGCCACCATGGTCGGCGTGCTTGAGGATCACGTTGATCACCCCGGCAATGGCGTCCGAGCCGTAGCGCGCGGAAGCGCCATCGCGCAGCACCTCGATATGGTCTACCGCCGACAGCGGGATCGCATTCAGGTCCGCCGGCGCCGAGCCGCGACCCACCGCACCGCCCAGGTTGACGAACGCGCTGGTATGGCGACGCTTGCCATTGACCAGCACCAGCACCTGATCTGGCGACAGGCCACGCAACTGCGCAGGACGCACCAGCTCAGCACCGTCCACCAGGCTCGGGCGCGGGAAGTTGATCGACGGAATCAGCCGCGCCAGCACGGCGCCCAGCTCATCGGAGCCGGTGCTGCGCAGGGTATCGCCGGAAATCACATCGATGGGTGACAGCGAAGCACTGGCCGTGCGCTCCTGGGCCCGGGTGCCGGTGACGATCACGGTGTCGAGCCTGGGTGCATCGGTAGCCGAGGTTTCGGCCGCGAAGACAGGATTGAAACCCACGGCGGTCAGCAAATTGGCTGACAAAATCGCCGTGTACAGCGCGTGTTGCTTGTAGCTCCCCATACCGCTCCCCTTTGAATCAAAAAACCAGAACATCGCGTTCTGAGTTCATACGATCGGTCCGGCTGGCGGGCGGTGGCGGTCAGTGATTGGTGGTTGTGAATGAGTCGGTAGTCCGTTGCGATATAGCTTAAGGATATTCATGTAACAAATTAAATACCTTTAAAGCATAAGCGATTGCATATGCAAACTCGCCCATTCGTCAGGATTGCGCGTGCCAATCCCGGTAGTTTCAGTCCCGGTTCAGCCTGGGAACGCGCCAAGCCGTCAAAATAGCGCACACGTCACGACCCACCTAGCCGCCTGTCAAACAGACTATCGAGGTCGCACCCATGAAAAAATTCCGACTGCCTGGCCTGCTGTTCCTGGCCCAGGCCACCACCGCTCTGGCGGGCGAAGCACCAGCCACCGAGGACGACAAAGGTTTCTGGTACGCCCAGACCAGCGTCTACACCCGGCACTTTGCGCCGGACCCGAACCACAACAACAACCAGGACCTGATCGGCCTGGAGCGCAATGAAGCCTCAGGTTTTGTGTATGGCGGGGCGACGTTTCGCAACTCGTTCAGCCAGCGCTCGTTCTACGCGTACGCGGGTAAACGCTACGACCTGGCGGACTATCCGGTGTACCTGAAGCTGACCGGTGGGGCGATCCAGGGATATCGCGGCAAGTACCGCGACAAGATCCCGTTGAACCGTTTCGGCGTGGCGCCAGTGATCATTCCGTCGGTGGGCGCCCATTACGGGCCGGTAGCGGCGGAATTGGTGTTGCTGGGGTTCAATGCAGCGATGGTGACGACCGGCGTACGATTTTAAGCACGCGGCGCATAGGCAAACACATCAGCTCGCATCTGGTGCGCATCCATGCCGGCTTCGACCAACGCATCCAAGGTGCCATAGACCATGGCCGGTGAGCCGCTGGCGTAGACGTGCACCGACTTGAGGTCGGCAATATCTTCGCACACCGCTTCATGCAACAACCCGCAGCGCCCTTCCCAACCGCACAGATCGCTGACGACTTTGTGCAGGAACAGGTTGGGCAGTTGCAGCCACTGATCCCAGTGTTCGATCTCGTAGAAATCTTCCGGTCGACGCACGCCCCAGTACAGGTGCACCGGGTGCTTGAAGCCGGAGGCGCGGCAATGTTCGATCAGGCTGTGCATCTGCGCCATGCCGGTGCCGGCGGCGATCAACACCAACGGCCCATCGGGCAGCTCGGCCAGGTGGGTGTCGCCAAACGGCAGCTCGACGCGGGCCATCTGGTTGCGCTGCAGTTGCGCAAGCAAAGTGCGCGCGCTGTCCTCGCGAGCCAGTACATGTAACTCCAGCTCACGCCCGGCATGAGGCGCCGACGCCAGGGAGAAGGCGGATTTCTCGCCATTCTCCCGCTCGATCATCAGGTATTGCCCGGCGTGGTAACGCACCGCCTTGCCAGCCGGCGCACGCAGGCGCACTCGCCACACATCGCCACCGACCTCTACGCACTCACTCAATTGGCACGACAGCTTGCGCAACGGCAACTCTCCCGGCGCCAGCACGCCATCCCACAACACAATGCAATCTTCCAGCGGCTCGGCAATACAGGTGTAGAACTCACCGTGATCACGCACTTCACCAGCCTGCTGCACGCGGCCTTCCACCAACAGCGCGGCGCACACATGGCACACACCGTTGCGACAGGCCTGTGGGCACTCGTAGCCCAGGCGGCGTGCGCCTTCGAGGATTCGCTCGCCAGGGACCAGCTCCAGCACGGCGCCGGAAGGTTGCAGGGTTACACGCATCAATCTATTCCCAATTCTTTCCAGATCGCATCGACACGGGCAGTGACGGCTTCATCCTTGACGATCACCCGGCCCCACTCGCGGGTGGTTTCACCCGGCCATTTGTGGGTGGCATCCAGGCCCATCTTCGAACCCAGGCCCGACACCGGCGAAGCGAAGTCGAGGTAGTCGATTGGCGTGTTGTCGATCATCACCGTGTCGCGCTTGGGGTCCATGCGCGTGGTGATGGCCCAGATCACGTCGTTCCAGTCGCGGGCGTTGATGTCGTCGTCGGTGACAATAACGAACTTGGTGTACATGAACTGTCGCAAAAACGACCACACACCGAGCATTACCCGCTTGGCATGACCTGGGTACGACTTTTTCATGGTCACGATGGCCATGCGGTACGAGCAGCCTTCCGGCGGCAGGTAGAAGTCAGTGATCTCCGGGAATTGCTTCTGCAGGATCGGCACGAACACTTCGTTGAGTGCCACGCCGAGAATCGCCGGCTCGTCCGGCGGCCGGCCGGTGTAGGTGCTGTGGTAGATCGGTTTGATCCGATGGGTGATACGCTCGACGGTGAACACCGGGAAGCTGTCGACTTCGTTGTAGTAGCCGGTGTGGTCGCCGTAAGGGCCTTCATCGGCCATTTCACCCGGGTGGATCACGCCTTCGAGGATAATTTCGGCAGTGGCCGGTACTTGCAGGTCGTTGCCGCGGCATTTCACCAGCTCGGTGCGGTTACCGCGCAGCAGACCGGCGAAGGCGTATTCGGACAGGCTGTCGGGCACTGGGGTCACGGCACCGAGGATAGTGGCGGGGTCGGCACCCAGGGCCACGGAGACCGGGAAGGGCTTGCCGGGATGCTTATCGCACCACTCACGGTAGTCCAGCGCGCCGCCACGGTGGCTCAACCAGCGCATGATGACCTTGTTGCGGCCGATCACTTGCTGGCGGTAGATGCCGAGGTTCTGGCGGTCCTTGTTCGGGCCTTTGGTGACGGTCAGGCCCCAGGTAATCAGCGGGCCGACGTCGCCGGGCCAGCAGGTCTGCACCGGCAGCATGGCGAGATCGACGTCATCGCCTTCGATGACCACCTCTTGACACACCGCGTCCTTGACCACTTTGGGGGCCATGGCAATGATCTTGCGGAAGATCGGCAGCTTCGACCAGGCATCCTTGAGGCCCTTGGGCGGCTCGGGCTCCTTGAGGAAGGCCAGCAGCTTGCCGATCTCGCGCAATTCGCTGACCGACTCGGCGCCCATGCCAAAGGCCACGCGCTCCGGCGTACCGAACAGGTTGCCGAGCACCGGGATATCAAAGCCGGTCGGGTTCTCGAACAGCAGCGCCGGGCCCTTGTTGCGCAGGGTACGGTCGCAAATCTCAGTCATTTCCAGCACCGGGGAAATCGGCATCTGAATACGTTTCAACTCTCCGCGCTGCTCAAGTTGCTGCACGAAATCCCGAAGATCCTTGAATTTCATTAACCATGCCACCCGTAAAATAGGCGTACATCCTACCTGCTCTGAGGGCGGCTGGCAGCTTAATTGGCCGTTAGCCCTCGTGATTGCAGCGAACGAAACAACGGCTCCAGGAAGGCCTCGACGTGCCGCGCACCGACATCAGAGAGGTGATTGTCATCGGTGTACAGCGCTCGGCCGTTGAACTCAACCCGGCACAAGCCATCGGCGCCGCACAGCAAGGGCGCGGGGTCGAGCACCGTGACACCGCTGTCGGCCGCTGCCAACTCGTCAAACAGCTGGGAGATAAAGGCTTGGCGCTTGAGGTGCTCGGCCACGGGCAGGCCTTCTCGGTCCACCGGCCGGTGCATCATCGCCAGGCGACTGAGACGGTAAGGCACGATGATTTCCTGCAACGGCACCTCCTTGATCAGCCAGACTCTATGGCCTGCGGCGCGCAAATCCTTGATGCGCTCGCGCAGCCCCTCAGCGAAGCGTTGCTCAGCGATGGCACGCACGTATTGACCTGTCGCGGGGTCCTTGAGCGCGTGCTCTTTGTCACCTGACATCTGCCCATAGAGGTACAAGCTCCAGCGCGCCGCCAGCACCACATCGCTGAAGGATCGCTCGGCCAGCGCTTTTTCCACGCGATGATTGAAATGGGCGCAGCGGGCAATGTTTTCCAGGCCATCCAAAGGCACGCAACCCGCAAAACTGGCCTCTACCAGGCTGATGTCGTGCCGCTTGGCCGCCATCTCAAGTGCTGGAATCAAGGCCGTGGCGTGACTGTCACCCCATACCAGTGCGGAAACCGCGCTGTCTTTAGAACCGAAATAACAGAACAGCCGCTCGTCGGGCGTGTCTTTGTCGGCCATGCACGCCATCAACTCCGGGCTCCACTTTTTTGCCTGGGCATAACGCAGGGCCTGCTCGGATAAGCGCGATGGCACACCGTCGGCCTTGCGCAACGCCACACCTGTGATGCCGAGGCACAGGATCCCGACGCACGCCGCCGCCAGAATCGCCTTACGCCCGGGCAGCAGGCGCTTCTCCCGAAACGGAGTTTCCACAAAACGCCAGGACAGGTAGCCCAACACCAGGCTCAGCAGCATCAGACCGCCCAGTTCCAGCGGGCTCAGGCCATCAACCGCGGCATAGCTGGCATACACGAACACCGGCCAGTGCCACAGGTACCAGGAGTAGGAAATCAACCCCACGCCCACCATCACCCGTGAACTCAGCAGGCGCCCGACCCAGGTGGGTTGCTGGCCGTTGGCCCAGATCAGCCCGACCACACCCAGCACCGGCAACAACGCGGCCGCGCCGGGAAACGGTGTGGCTGAATCAAATACTAAAACGGCGATCAGTATCAGTGTCATCGACAACAGGCTGATCCCTTGGGCCAGAGCGGGCGACGCTCGCCATTCACGCAGGGGCATCACCGCCAGCATGGCGCCGGCCAGCAACTCCCAGGCACGCAGATGCAACAGGTAGAACGCCTTTTGCGGCGCATGGACCACCGCCCACAGGCTCATGCCGAACGACACCAGCAAAATCCCGAATAGCGCCAGGCGCCAATGCTTCAGGCGACTGGCCAGCAAGGTCAACAGCAGCGGGAAGATGATGTAGAACTGCTCTTCGACCGCCAGCGACCAAGTGTGCAACAACGGCTTGATGTCGGAGGCCGCCTCAAAGTAACCGTGCTGGCGAGAAAACAGCAGGTTGGAGGTGAAGATCGCCTGGTAGTGCACCGACCGCCCAAGCTCCTCGTAGTCCTTGGGCGCCAACAGGAACCAGCCCACCGCCAGGGTGGCCGCCATCATGACAAACAGCGCCGGCAGGATGCGCCGGGCACGCCGCGCCCAGAAATCCACAAAGCTGAAGCGCCCGGCCTGGCGTTCCCGACAGATGATCGAGGTGATCAGGAACCCTGAAATCACGAAAAATACATCTACACCGACGAAGCCGCCTGTTACACCGGGCACCCCAAAATGGAACAGCACCACAGCCAGCACTGCAACGGCGCGTAGCCCATCGATGTCTCTTCGGTAAGCAAGAACAGTCATAAAACGTAGTCAACCTGATACGAATGGGAGTGAGCGTAGCCTCACTCCCCTTTTTTGTTTCTTAACTGACACTTATGCCGCACAAACCTCCCTTTTTTGGCGCAAAAAAATGGCGCCCCTTGGTGCGCCATTTTTTCGACCTGAAACGTCGTACTACTTACGCTTCATCGACAGGAAGAACTCGTCGTTGGTCTTGGTGGTTTTCAGCTTGTCGACCAGGAACTCGATGGCGGCTACTTCGTCCATCGGGTGCAGCAGCTTGCGCAGGATCCACATGCGCTGCAGTTCGTCGTCAGCGGTCAGCAACTCTTCGCGGCGGGTGCCGGAACGGTTGATGTTGATCGCCGGGAACACGCGTTTTTCCGCGATGCGACGATCCAGTGGCAGTTCCATGTTGCCGGTACCCTTGAACTCTTCGTAGATCACTTCGTCCATCTTCGAACCGGTTTCAACCAGTGCGGT
Source organism: Pseudomonas sp. NFPP24 (assembly GCF_900112095.1). Classification (NCBI taxonomy): domain Bacteria; kingdom Pseudomonadati; phylum Pseudomonadota; class Gammaproteobacteria; order Pseudomonadales; family Pseudomonadaceae; genus Pseudomonas; species Pseudomonas sp. NFPP24. The sequence goes on along the minus strand of NZ_FOKD01000001.1, from coordinate 406,903 downwards.
GGCGATAATGGTCAGCGAGCCGCCTTCTTCGATGTTCCGCGCGGCACCGAAGAAACGTTTCGGTTTCTCCAGGGCGTGGGCATCGACACCACCGGTCAATACCTTGCCGGAGCTCGGGATCACGGTGTTGTAGGCACGGGCCAGACGGGTGATGGAGTCGAGCAGGATCACCACGTCCTTCTTGTGTTCGACCAGGCGCTTGGCCTTCTCGATCACCATTTCGGCAACCTGCACGTGGCGGGTTGGCGGCTCGTCGAACGTGGAGGCAACCACTTCGCCGCGCACGGTGCGCTGCATTTCGGTTACTTCTTCCGGACGCTCATCGATCAGCAGCACGATCAGGTGAACTTCAGGATTGTTACGCGCGATGTTCGCGGCAATGTTCTGCAGCATGATGGTCTTACCGGCTTTCGGCGGGGCGACGATCAGGCCACGCTGGCCCTTGCCGATCGGGGCGCACAGGTCGATCACACGACCGGTGAGGTCTTCGGTGGAACCGTTACCGGCTTCCATCTTCATGCGCACGGTCGGGAACAGCGGGGTCAGGTTCTCGAAGAGAATCTTGTTTTTCGCGTTCTCGGGACGATCGAAGTTGATCGTGTCGACCTTGAGCAGGGCGAAATAACGCTCGCCTTCTTTCGGTGGGCGGATCTTGCCAACGATGGTGTCACCGGTGCGCAAGTTGAAGCGACGGATCTGGCTTGGCGAGACGTAGATATCGTCTGGGCCGGCGAGATAGGACGCGTCAGCAGAGCGGAGGAAGCCGAAGCCGTCCTGGAGAATCTCCAGCACGCCATCACCGGAGATTTCCTCGCCGCTTTTCGCGTGCTTCTTGAGCAGGGAGAAAATCACGTCCTGCTTGCGCGAACGGGCCATATTTTCTATGCCCATTTCTTCGGCCAATTGGAGCAGGTCGGTAATCGGCTTTTGCTTGAGTTCAGTCAGATTCATATAGGAATGACGTAATCATTTATGGAGGGGGGAATTAAGCTTTTGGCTTAATGAGGCCGCGCCGCAGAGAAGGCGACAGGATCGCGTACTAATCGAAAAGGAATGCGTCGGCGACGGCTTGCAGGGGGCAGTGGAGAAACCAGTGCGGGGCCGAATGTACCACCTGAGTTTCGGAGCGTCTAGCCCTGTTTCACGAAAAAGCCCCGCTATTTTGCGGGGCCTTTTTGACGACGCTTAGATGTTCGCGTCCAGGAAAGCTTGGAGCTGAGACTTCGACAGCGCGCCTACCTTGGTCGCTTCGACGTTGCCGTTCTTGAACAGCATCAGGGTCGGGATGCCACGCACGCCGTGCTTGGCCGGGGTTTCCTGGTTGTCGTCGATGTTCAACTTGGCAATGGTCAGCTTGCCTTCGTAGGTGGTCGCAATGTCGTCCAGGACTGGAGCGATCATTTTGCAAGGGCCGCACCATTCAGCCCAGTAGTCAACCAGCACCGGGCCTTGAGCCTTGAGTACTTCGGCCTCAAAGGTCGCGTCGGTGACGTGCTTGATAAGATCGTTGCTCATGGATGTCTCCGGATTGTAAGCAAAAAAAACGTGGCCCATCATAGCCGCCCTTCCCCCGTTCAGGAAGCCGCCTCTGATTGAGTCTTCCTATGATGGCCCATGAGTCTGGGTATAGCCCAACTCAGGGCGTTATGGGAGTCACGAAGGCTATGCCGGTGCGCAACGCCGCATTGCGTACGTGCTCCTGCATGGTTTTTTGCGCCGCCGCGCTGGCGCGCCGGGCCAGCGCGCGTACTATCCGGCGATGCTCCTGCCAGGTTTCCATGGCACGCTCCGGTCGGATGAACGGTAGCTTCTGACTCTCCAGAAAAACTTCGGCACTCGCGCTCAGAATGCTCACCATCGCCTGGTTGCCGCTGGCGAGCAGGATGCGCTGGTGAAATTCGAAGTCGAGCCTGGCGGCGGCTTCGAAGTCGCCGGCCTTGAGCACCTTGCGCATGGCCTCGACATTGTCTTCCAGGCTGTCCAACTCATCGAGGGTCAGCGTCACCGCCGCCAACCCCGCCGCGAAACCTTCCAGGGCATAGCGCAACTGGAAGATATCCAGTGGCGTAGCCTGCGCCGCGAAGGGCCAGGCGAACCCCGGTGACTCCTCGACCGCCTGCACGAACACGCCCTTGCCCGGCTGCACACTGACCACACCCAACGCACTGAGGGACGACAATGCCTCACGCAACGACGCTCGGCTCACCCCCAACTGCACTGCCAGGTCACGTTGGGACGGCAGTGCATCGCCCGGCCCGAAGCCTTGCTCCTTGATCAGTTTGCGGATGGCCTGCAGGGCCGCTTCCGGTACGGCTTGGGCAATGGAATTCATAAAAAACTCAAGGTTCCAGTCAGCTGAATGGCTAGTTGTAAAGCTATTCGTGGCGGGCGGCAAGCCACGCCCCAAAGGGGCTCGCCGGGTTTTGCCGACGCTCGAAAACAGTGCGCAAAGCCCCGACACTGTTCAGACCAGTCCGACCACCAGAACTCAACAAATACTGGCCCTGCAGACCATTCTGAGGTTGATGGCATGGGCTGTGCACTGGGCAAACCCAGAAAATCCCTTCGCCCTTCTCGGAGAGTTGCCATGACCAAACGCTACAGCGCCCTGCTTACTGCCCTGTTTGCCAGCCTGATGCTGAGCCAGGCACCCGCCCAGGCCAATGGTCTGGACGACATCGTCGCCCGTGGCACCCTCAAGGTCGCCGTACCCCAGGACTTCCCGCCCTTCGGCTCGGTCGGCCCTGACATGAAGCCACGTGGCCTGGACATCGACACCGCCAAGCTGCTGGCCGACCAGCTCAAGGTCAAGCTGGAACTGACCCCGGTCAACAGCACCAATCGTATTCCGTTCCTCACCACCGGCAAGGTCGATCTGGTGATCTCCAGCCTGGGCAAGAACCCTGAGCGGGAAAAGGTCATCGACTTCTCCAAGGCCTACGCGCCGTTCTACCTGGCCGTGTTCGGCCCGCCTGAAGCCACCATCAGCAGCACCGACGACCTCAAGGGCAAAACCATCAGCGTGACCCGTGGTGCCATCGAAGATATCGAACTGACCGCCGTCGCCCCCAAGGAAGCCACGATCAAGCGCTTCGAAGACAACAACTCCACCATCGCCGCCTACCTGGCCGGCCAGGTCGACCTGATTGCCAGCGGCAACGTGGTAATGGTGGCGATCAGCGAACGCAACCCAAAACGCGTACCCGCGCTGAAGGTAAAGCTCAAGGACTCGCCGGTGTACGTGGGCGTGAACAAGAACGAGCCGGCATTGCTGGATAAGGTCAACCAGATCCTGGTCGCGGCCAAGGCCGATGGCAGCCTGGAAAAGAACGCTATGCAATGGCTGAAAGAGCCACTGCCCGCCGATCTCTGAAAGCGGAGCTGACTCATGGCGTATCAATTTGACTTTGTGCCGGTGCTGGCCAACACCGACCTGCTGCTGCGCGGCGCGCTGTTCACCCTCGAGCTCACGGCCATCGGCGCCATCCTCGGCGTGGCCCTGGGCACCGTCGGCGCTGTGGTGCGGGCGTGGAAGATCCAGCCGTTCGCCTGGTTCTTCGGCGTTTATGTCGAGTTGATCCGCAACACACCGTTCCTGGTGCAGTTGTTCTTCATCTTCTTCGGCCTGCCGTCGCTGGGGCTGAAGATCACCGAGTGGCAAGCCGCCGTGCTGGCGATGGTGATCAACCTGGGGGCCTACTCCACGGAAATCATCCGCGCCGGTATCCAGGCCATTCCTCGCGGGCAGCTGGAAGCCGCTGCGGCGCTGGCGATGACGCGCTTCGAAGCCTTCCGCCACGTGGTACTGCTGCCGGCGCTGGGCAAGGTGTGGCCGGCCCTGAGCAGCCAGATCATCATCGTAATGCTCGGCTCGGCGGTGTGCTCGCAGATCGCCACTGAGGAACTGAGCTTTGCCGCCAACTTTATCCAGTCGCGCAACTTCCGTGCGTTCGAAACCTACGCCCTGACCACCCTGGTGTACCTGTGCATGGCGCTGATGATTCGCCAGTTGCTCAACTGGATCGGTCGCCGCTTCGTGATGAGGAACAGTCGATGAGTGATTTCTCGTTCTGGGACATCGTGCGCAACCTGGCCACCGGCCTGCAATGGACGCTGCTGCTGTCACTGGTGGCGTTTGTCGGGGGCGGCGTGATCGGCTTGCTGGTGATGACGATGCGCATCAGCCGCAACGCCTTCCCACGCAATGTGGCGCGCACCTATATCGAACTGTTTCAGGGCACGCCGCTATTGATGCAGCTGTTCCTGGTGTTTTTCGGCATAGCCCTGCTGGGTGTGGATATCTCGCCCTGGCTGGCGGCGGCGATTGCCCTGACTCTGTTTACCAGCGCTTACCTCGCCGAGATCTGGCGCGGCTGCGTCGACTCCATCGCCCCCGGGCAATGGGAAGCGTCGGCCAGCCTGGCGCTCAACCCGCTGGAGCAACTGCGCTATGTGATCCTGCCCCAGGCACTGCGCATTGCCGTAGCGCCGACGGTGGGCTTCTCGGTACAGGTGGTCAAGGGCACCGCCGTGACCTCGATCATCGGCTTCACCGAACTGACCAAGACCGGCGGCATGCTCGCCAACGCCACCTTCGAACCCTTCATGGTCTACGGCCTGGTGGCCCTTGGTTACTTTTTACTCTGCTACCCCCTGTCCCTCAGTGCCCGCTACCTGGAAAGGAGACTGCATGCCTCTGCTTAGAATTTCCGCCCTGCATAAGTATTACGGCGATCACCATGTGCTCAAGGGCATCGACCTGACCGTGGATGAAGGCCAGGTGGTGGCGATCATTGGCCGCAGTGGCTCGGGCAAATCCACATTGCTGCGCACGCTCAACGGCCTGGAGTCCATCAACGACGGCGTGATCGAGGTCGATGGCGAGTACCTCGACGCCGCCCGCGCCGATCTGCGCAGCCTGCGGCAGAAAGTCGGCATGGTGTTCCAGCAGTTCAACCTGTTCCCGCACCTGACGGTAGGCGAGAACGTCATGCTCGCGCCGCAAGTGGTGCAGAAAGTATCGAAGGCCAAAGCGGCGCAATTGGCCAGGCAAATGCTGGAGCGCGTCGGGCTGGGTGAAAAATTCGACGCTTACCCCGATCGCTTGTCCGGCGGCCAGCAACAACGCGTGGCGATTGCGCGCGCCTTGGCCATGTCGCCCAAGGTGCTGTTATGCGATGAAATCACCTCGGCCCTCGACCCGGAACTGGTCAATGAAGTGCTCAGCGTGGTGCGCCAATTGGCCAAGGACGGCATGACCCTGATCATGGTGACCCACGAGATGCGCTTCGCCCGTGAAGTCGGCGACAAGCTGGTGTTCATGCACCAGGGCAAAGTGCATGAGGTGGGCGATCCCAAAGTGCTATTCGCCCACCCGCAAACCGCCGAGCTGGCGAGCTTCATTGGTTCTACGGAACAGCCGGGCTGACCAGTTCGAATTGGCCATGGCCCTCCAGCAGCGTCTCCCGAGGCACCGCGAGGGCATTGGCCGGCAGTTGAACCGTGACCTCTACTTGGGCTGTCAGCCGACGGCCCATCACCGGCGTACCGCTTGCGCTTGCATACAACGTACGACCCGGTAGCAGCTGTCCGCTGGAGGTGTCATCGGACTGCCACGATACCGGCCTGCCATCGACCTGAGCCTGCCTCAGGTTCAAGGTGAAACGCCCTTGTCGCCCGAACTGAAAGCCCTGTGCATCGGCGGCGACACTGCTGAAACGCAGCGCCATTGCCGAAGGATCCGCGCAAAGCACGCTCAAGTGCAGCGTACGCGGCGTGTCCAGCGTCATTAGCGCCCTGCCGGAGGAGGCTTGCGCAGGGCGAATCACGCCATAGTCGACACGGGGCTCACTCAGGGTCATCCGGCAGTTTTCAGCCTGCGCCTGGGTCGTCACCAGGGCTACCCACAACAGCCACAGGTTCCTGTGCTTAGCGAACATGGCAGACCACCGGTGCGGTTTCATAGAGTTTGTCATCGTCAGGCTCTTGCTCCGGGTTGACTTGCAGCACGCAGGATTGCGAATCCGGCAGTGAAACCTTCAAGGTTTGCGGACCATCGATATTGCTGAGGAAAATCATGCCGTCACCCACCACACTGGTCACAAAGGTGTTGTCCTGACCGAACACTGCGGCGCCTTGTGGCAGTGGCCGACCCTGTTCGTCCTGGGCTTCAAGCAGCAGACGACGGACTTTCACCACATCAAAGTTGAGAATATTGACTGACCCCCGACCGGCAGCGAGTACCTTGGTGCCGTTCTTCAAGTCGACGCGCTTGGGCAGCGACTGGGTCTGCACCTGCAGGTGGTTGTTGCTGTAGGCCTGCAGCCCGGGGATCACCGCCTGGCCACTGAAATCGGTCCATACCGGCCCTTGGGGCGTGGAGACCTTGGCCGCTCCGATATCTCCCACCGACACAATGCCAAAGGTGTCCTGCACGGTATACGGCGAGAAGGTCACCCCGTGCTCATGGGCCACGATGCCGCCTTGCAGTTGGCCGGAATAGTTGGTGTTCGTCGGGTCACGGCTGACGCCCAGGGTCACGCGGGTATACCGCGGCAAGACACCCACACGAGCGCGCACGCTTTGTTCTCGTTCTTTCACGTCCCGATCGACACCGACCTCATAGTTCACATAGTCGTTGACCCGCTCGCTGAGGGCGGTGCCAGCTTCCAGCCGGTCACCTCGACGACTGACGTAAGTGGTCATGCGCCGATCAGTGCCGAGGGGCACCGTGACCTGCAGCCTGACCGACGTGCCCTCGTCCAGCCGCTCGTCGCGGCGGCCACCTCGAACCGGGTCATGGCGCCGAGGGGCGGTCGCACCGACCTGGGCGTCGGCAATCAGTGCGACCCCTACGCCTTTGAAGGTGTCGTTCCACGAGGCAAAGAGGTGATCGCTGGATTGCCCGTCAAACTGAGAGCTACGGGTGAAACCGAGGGAGAATCCACCCAGGTATGGGGCCGTCCAGCTCAAACCTGCCGTGTACTGGCGCTTGAAACGGGCATCGAGGCTGTACCCCCGCGAAGCCTGACCGGCGTCCAGTACCTCCCGGTAACCGCGACTCTGTACCGAAGCGCTCAGGTTGATATCAAGATTGGCGAATAAAGGAGCCCCCAATGACAGCGTGCTACGCGTGCCACCCACCTCATCTTGAGCATCACGGGAAAGGTTATGGCGCACGCCCACGGTCATCTGATGGAAAAACACACTGCTGAGGGTTCCACCTGCCGATTGGTACTCATCGGTACTCAGCAGACCGAAACCCAACGACGAGCGCTGGCCCAGCCCCCAGGTGCCGCTGCCCATGGCAACCACGGGTGAATCCTGGTTGTCGATGGACGTTTCACGCACCTTGCCGAGGGAAAAGTAATATCCCGGCTTGATCGGAGCCCCACCCCGAAAGGACGCAGCGGGCACCACGAAACTGCGCGTTGCCCCACGCACGTCAATCACGCTCACATCAAGGTCACTGGTGCTGTTCAGCAACGGTAAACCGGTCAGCCTGAACGGACCTTCCGGCACCAGGGTGGAATGGATCAATGCGCCTGATTGACGAACTTCCACCCGCGACTGGCTTTGAGCCAGCCCTTCAACCACGACATTGCTGTCGCCCGCACCGCTGCGCTGCTGGCCGTCTGGAGAGAACTGCACGCCGGTCAGTTGCACACCGCCAAAAATCGGGTTGTTGCTGGAAATCTGCCCCACCTGGAAGGTCGACTGCAACGCCGCGATATCACGCTGGGCATAGGCGCTTACCTGTTCGGTACGCGTCTTGCCATTGTCGGAGATATAGAACTGGCGGCTGCGAACGATCCAGTTACCCAGGTTGAATCCCGCCTCCGTATAGGCCGATACGACGCGACTTGGCCTACCGCGAGAGTGGGTATCAAAACCCCATACGTCGTAGTTGAAGATGGCGGCCGCGCCACCCTCGGAAAAATCCCCGCCCTCCCACTCCGGCGCACGCAGGGACTGGGTCGGCACCACCAGGGCGACCTCATCGCTGCTAGGGCGCAGACGCACCATGGTCGCCGGGTATTCTCCAACAAAATCATGGCAGGCCTGGTCAGGGGTGATGCCCTCGCGCAGAAGCCTGGACGGGGTAACCAGACCGGCTTTTGCCAGCAACGCAGGAGTGAAGCACAACTGGCCCTGATAATCGAAACGCGCGTCAACCAACCCCAGCGGCGTGCCATTGACTCGCAGCCCGACGACATGGACACCTTCGCGAAAGCGCGCTGCGCTGCGAAAGTATTCAGAAACCTGTGGATCTATTCCAAGGGAGGTCAACGCGGCCAAGTCAAACCCCTGCCCCAGCCCAACCGCTGCGCTGGTGCCGGGCAGACTCCAGAGCGTCGCGAGCCCCAGCAGAATCCTGGAGCGAGCCTGGGAAACACTGCTCGGCACGCTATTGGCAGAGCGACGGGTAGGCCTGATCTTTTTCATAGGCCCGTCAATCCGCACCAGCCGTAACGGGTGCGCGGTAACTGTCCACCGTAAACCCGTAGACCGTGGCCGGGTGAATCTCCACCGCCACCACTCCCGCCACAGAGCCTGCCGACGCGAGCGTCAGCACTTCGCCCGGCAGGATGTAGGTTCTCGGCAACGTTGCCACGCTTGCCTGCGGATGCAGCTGCACTTCCATCCCTAGGCGGACGACATAAGCGCTGTTGTTGTGGACCCTCAACTGATCTCCTTTACGCTCCCATGTCAGCAACTGCCAGGGCGCGTCATGCCTGGGCAAGCCTTTGGGATGCAGGATCAATGGCAGGCTCTGGCGCAGGGTGATACCAATGGTCGCACCGCCGGGTGCACGTGCCTCAGGGATACCTTCAAAGGAAACGCGTTTCAGGCGCTGGGTCTTGAGGGGTTGCTTTGTAGTACTGATAAAGCGAACAAGTTGGGTGTCGCCCGCTTCGACCCGCGTAATCGGGGGCGTCACGATCAACAAGTGTTCGGGGTCTTCGGGTATGTTTTGTATGACGGAATGAAGCAATGCAGGGCCAGGGTCCGTATTTTTAACATTAAGCGTTGCCTCGCCCTCTTCCTCATTCAGAATGACAACGGTTGTTTCGGGCTGCATTCCGTCTGCCATGGCCATACCGCACAAAAAAAGAGACAAACCTATATATCGCAGCAACGAAATAACGGTTATTGATAAACCATTCACCGATTTTCCCCACAACCAAAAGAAGTCGAACACCAACAAATGCACACATTACAACTACCGACATTTAACAGAGACAGGTAAGTATCTCTGGCTAAATGTCGGCCGTTAATGATGTTTTTAGATGTAATCCACTAACAGACTGGTGCGACCGTCCAGCGTTACATCGCGGGCCAGGTCCAAATCGTTCGCGCGGTTGATAACGGCCTTCACTTCAAGCGTGCCTGTAAGCGTGGTAACGAATGCAGGTACCGCAGTGGCACCGCTACGCCATGAATACTGGGCTGGCGATTGCGCGACTTTACCGTCACTGATCTGCCAGGACGCGCCCTGACTGCTCCGCATGATGGGGCTCAGGCTCCCAGTGGACGATCTCAGGTCCTTGAGCGTGACGGAGTACCCACCAGTGCGCTTGCCATTGGCAAGGCCCAGGCTGTAGTTCTGCGCCTCGGTGAACCCGGCACCGAGGATACCTACCACCTTGCTTTGGGCAGGTTGCAGGTCTGTGAGCGCCACTCGGAACTGCGCTGGGCTCTGGCCGCAACTGATGCTCAAGCTGACCGTTTTAGCTGCAAGAGGATTGAACTGCGTCGGGGACAGGTTTGCGGCTGGAATTGTCTGATAATCGACGATGCCGCCTCCAGCGAGGCTGAGGTTGCAAGCCACTGGCTTGATAGTCCCCCGTACAATCAGTTCGGCAACATTCGTAGCATGAGCCCCAATACTTGCGGCCAAGCAAAGAGCACCCACTGTCACACCAAGCATTTTTTTCATGATCAACCTGTCATCTGTAATGAGTAGGTGCATTTACGACAGCCGAAAACTCCGACCATAAATAAATAACACCACGGCGAAATTGCCGGGTGACAGTCTGTCGTTTTGGCTCGTGATTAAAGAATCAGATGGGGCGCCAGTTGTTGTGGGAACCGTAAAGACAAGCAGTGAGCCATGTCAAAATACCGAGTAGGCACAAATGCAAAATCAATAAATTATTAACCGCTCCCTTGTAGGCAAAATCATAAACAGCATGATGACAATAAAAAGTTAAATACTCCTACAAAGCTAAAACCGCTTTCGTTGATAGCCCTGAAAACCACCCTACATTTCCCACAAGAATTCCTCACAGACACCCGCAGGAAAATTACCGGCGCACTACGCGTTGGCGCCAGCGGTCGATCGTGGCACGATGGTCAGGTTATCGACCGAGACCCCAAACCATGCCGCAATCCCAAGCCAAGAATCTGTCCCTGATCGCCGCCATCGACCTGGGCTCCAACAGCTTTCACATGGTCGTGGCCAAGGCCCAGAACGGTGAAATCCGCATCCTTGAGCGGCTCGGAGAGAAAGTGCAACTGGCTGCCGGGATCGACGACGAGCGCCAGCTCAACGAAGAGTCCATGCAACGCGGGCTCGATTGCCTGAAGCGGTTTGCGCAACTGATCAACGGCATGCCCCTGGGCGCCGTTCGAATCGTCGGCACCAACGCGTTGCGTGAAGCGCGTAACCGTGGTGAATTCATCCGCCGCGCCGAGGAGATCCTCGGGCACCCGGTAGAAGTCATCTCCGGCCGTGAAGAAGCCCGTCTTATCTACCTGGGCGTGTCCCACACCCTGGCCGATACACCAGGCAAACGCCTGGTCGCCGACATCGGCGGCGGCAGTACCGAATTCATCATTGGGCAAAGGTTCGAGCCATTGCTGCGCGAAAGCCTGCAGATGGGCTGCGTCAGCTACACCCAACGCTATTTCAAGGACGGCAAGATCACCCCGGCGCGCTACGCCCAGGCCTACACCGCGGCGCGGCTGGAGATCATGAGCATCGAACACGCCCTGCACCGCCTGACCTGGGATGAAGCCATCGGCTCGTCCGGCACCATCCGCGCCATCGGCCTGGCCCTGAAAGCCGGCGGCCATGGCACGGGTGAGGTGAATGCCGAGGGCTTGGCGTGGCTCAAGCGCAAGCTGTTCAAGCTGGGGGATGCCGAGAAAATCGACTTCGACGGTATCAAGCCTGATCGTCGCGCGATCTTCCCGGCCGGTCTGGCGATTCTCGAAGCGATCTTCGATGCTCTTGAACTGCAACGCATGGACCACTGCGACGGCGCCCTGCGTGAAGGCGTGCTCTATGACCTGCTGGGTCGCCATCACCACGAAGACGTGCGTGAGCGCACGCTCACTTCGTTGATGGAGCGTTACCACGTCGACCTGGAACAAGCCGCCCGCGTGGAGCGCAAAGCCCTGCACGCCTTCGACCAGGTGGCCGAGGACTGGGACCTGGAAGACGGCGTCTGGCGCGAGTTGCTGGGCTGGGCCGCCAAGGTGCATGAAGTGGGCCTGGACATCGCCCACTACCATTACCACAAGCACGGCGCCTACCTGATCGAGCACTCGGACCTGGCCGGCTTCTCCCGTGAAGACCAGCAAATGCTCGCCCTGCTGGTGCGCGGCCATCGCCGTAACATCCCCAAGGACAAATTTGCTGAATTCGGCGACGAAGGCATCAAGCTGATCCGCCTGTGCGTGCTGCTGCGCTTTGCGATCCTGTTCCACCACATCCGTGGCACCCAGGCAATGCCCCAGGTGACCCTGCGCGCCGACGGCGACAGCCTGGATGTGGTATTCCCGAAAGGCTGGCTGGATGAGAACCAGCTGACCCAGGCGGATTTTGGCCTGGAAGCGGAGTGGCTGAAGCGGGTGGGGTTCAGCCTGAACCTGCGCTGATCTGAAGAACTCTGCAAAACAATTGTGGGAGGGGGCTTGCCCCCGATAGCTGTGGATCAGTCCAAGTATTTGGTGACTGACACACCGCCATCGGGGGCAAGCCCCCTCCCACATTTTTAGACCCCCGCAGGGTTTTAGTTCACCGTCAGAATCGGGCTACCCAACTTCTCCAGCAACGTCGCCTGCGCACTGCGCGGGTTCTGGTTGCCGGTCGGCGTGTTGCGCACGTAGCGACCGTCCGACTGCAGGCTCCAGCTGTGGGTGTTGTCGGTGAGGTAGCTTTCCAGTTCCTTCTTGACCCGCATGATCAGCTTCTTGCCTTCCACCGGGAAGCACGTCTCTACGCGCTTATCGAGATTGCGCTCCATCCAGTCGGCGCTGGAGAGGAACATCTGCTCTTCGCCGCCGTTGAGGAAGTAGAACACCCGTGTGTGCTCCAGGAAGCGGCCGATGATCGAGCGCACATGAATGTTGTGCGAAACCCCGACAATGCCAGGGCGCAGGCAGCACATGCCGCGCACCACCAGGTCAATGCGCACGCCGGACTGGCTGGCCTTGTACAGCGCGCGGATGATCTTCGGATCGGTCAGCGAGTTGAACTTGGCGATGATGTGCGCCGGCTTGCCGTCGAGGGCGAACTGGGTTTCGCGGGCAATCATGTCGAGCATGCCCTTCTTGAGCGTGAACGGCGCGTGCAGCAACTTCTTCATGCGCAGGGTCTTGCCCATGCCGATCAACTGGCTGAACAATTTGCCGACGTCTTCACACAAGGCGTCGTCGGAGGTCAGCAAGCTGTAGTCGGTGTAAAGCTTGGCGTTGCCGGCGTGGTAGTTGCCGGTGCCCAAGTGGGCGTAACGCACGATCTCGCCGGCTTCACGGCGCAGGATCAGCATCATCTTGGCGTGGGTCTTGAAGCCGACCACGCCATAGATCACCACCGCACCGGCTGCTTGCAGACGGCTGGCCAGTTGCAGGTTGGACTCTTCGTCGAACCGCGCACGCAACTCGATCACCGCGGTGACTTCCTTGCCGTTACGCGCGGCGTCGACCAAGGCATCGACGATTTCCGAGTTGGCGCCGGAACGGTAAAGGGTCTGGCGTACGGCCAACACATGCGGGTCCTTGGCGGCCTGGCGCAGCAGGTCGACCACCGGGGTGAAGGACTCGAACGGGTGCAGCAGCAGGATGTCCTGCTTGCTCACCACGCTGAAGATGTTCTCGCTGTTTTGCAGCAGTTTCGGGATCTGCGGGGTGAACGGCGTGTATTGCAGCTCCGGATGGCTGTCCAGGCCGGTGATGCTGAACAGGCGCGTCAGGTTCACCGGGCCATTGACTTGATACAGCTCGGTCTCGCCCAGGTTGAACTGCTTGAGCAGGTAGTCCGACAGATGTTTCGGGCAGGTGTCGGCCACTTCCAGGCGCACCGCATCGCCGTAGCGCCGCGAGAACAGCTCGCCGCGCAGGGCACGGGCCAGGTCTTCGACGTCTTCGGAGTCCAGCGCCAGGTCGGCGTTACGGGTCAGGCGGAACTGGTAGCAGCCTTTTACCTTCATGCCCTGGAACAGGTCATCGGCGTGCGCATGGATCATGGAGGATAGGAATACATAGTTATCGCCTGCGCCCCCCACCTCTTCCGGTACCTTGATGATCCGTGGCAGCAAACGGGGCGCCGGGATGATTGCAAGGCCCGAGTCGCGACCGAAGGCGTCGATACCTTCCAGCTCCACGATGAAGTTGAGGCTCTTGTTCACCAGCAACGGGAACGGGTGAGTCGGGTCCAGGCCAATCGGGGTGATGATCGGCGCGATCTCGTCGCGGAAGTAGCGACGCACCCAGGTCTTGATCTTGGTGGTCCAGTGACGGCGACGGATGAAACGGACCTGATGCTTTTCCAGCTCCGGCAGCAGGATGTCGTTGAGGATCGCGTACTGGCGGTCCACATGGCCGTGCACCAGCTCGCTGATGCGCGCCAGGGCCTGGTGCGGCTGCAGACCGTCGGCGCCGGCCTGTTCACGGGCGAAGGTGATCTGCTTCTTGAGGCCGGCCACGCGGATTTCGAAGAACTCATCCAGGTTGCTGGAGAAGATCAGCAGGAACTTGAGCCGCTCCAGCAGCGGGTAGGACTCATCCAGCGCCTGTTCCAGCACACGGATGTTGAATTGCAGTTGTGACAGCTCGCGGTGGATGTACAGGCTGCTGTCATCCAGGTTGGTCACCGCCGCTACCGGGGCCGGCACGGGCGGTTCGGCCACCACGACGGGCGCGGCGGGCTCATGCTCAGGCGGGGTCTCGGTGACTTGTTCAACCACCGGGTGAGCGTCTTTTACGGCAACTTCTGTGAGTCCTTCGGTATTCATCGAGTGTTCCTGTGAGGGCTATTGTTGCTCTCTAAGCAATTGGGCGGCGCGGGCGGCGAAGTAGGTCAGGATGCCATCAGCCCCGGCGCGTTTAAAGGCTGTCAGGGATTCAAGGATCACCCCTTCGCTCAGCCATCCATTCTGTATTGCAGCCATGTGCATGGCGTATTCGCCACTGACCTGATAGACAAAGGTCGGCACTTTGAATTGGTCTTTGACCCGGTAAAGGATGTCCAGGTACGGCATCCCCGGCTTGACCATCACCATGTCAGCACCTTCGGCCAGGTCGGCCGCCACTTCGTGCAGGGCTTCATGGCTGTTGGCCGGGTCCATCTGGTACGAGGCCTTGTTGGCCTTGCCCAGGTTCAGCGCCGAGCCCACCGCATCGCGGAACGGGCCGTAATAGGCGCTGGCGTACTTGGCCGAGTAGGCCATGATCCGCACGTTGACGTGGCCGGCCAGCTCCAGGGCTTCACGAATCGCCTGGATGCGGCCGTCCATCATGTCCGACGGGGCAACCACCTGGGCGCCGGCTGCCGCATGGGACAAGGCTTGCTTGACCAGCGCATCGACGGTGATGTCGTTTTGAACATAGCCGTCTTCGTCAAGAATGCCATCCTGTCCGTGGGTGGTGAACGGGTCCAACGCCACGTCGGTGATCACCCCAAGCTGCGGAAAACGCTCGCGCAGGGCACGGGTGGCGCGCTGGGCGATCCCGTCCGGGTTCCAGGCTTCGGCAGCATCCAGCGACTTGAGTTCAGACGGCGTGACCGGGAACAGTGCCAAGGCCGGAATCCCCAACTCGACCCAACCAGCGGCTTCTTCAAGCAGCAGATCAATGGTCAAGCGCTCCACGCCCGGCATCGAAGCCACCGCTTCCCGACGTTTTTCCCCGTCCAGCACAAACACCGGCAGGATCAGATCATCGGTCGTCAGCACATTTTCACGCACCAGACGGCGAGAAAAATCATCACGACGATTGCGACGCAGACGGGTGGCGGGGAACAGGCGATTGGCAGGGGTAAAGCTCACGACAGACTCCTGAGCCCGGGTTTACGGGCGAGCGATGCAGTTATAAGCGGCCATTATGACGAAGGTATGACAGTTGTGCTTAAGGATGCGACCTGTAGTCGCATTCGGCATTTCCGTAGGAATTGTTCACTTCGTGACACATCTCGATACTTTCATGAATCTTCATGAAGGCGTAGGCTGCGCGTTCATTTCGCCAGCACCCCAGACCATGCTTCAACAATTCCTGCATGACTTCGGCTACTTTGCGCTCTTCCTGGGCACTTTCTTTGAAGGCGAGACCATTCTGGTTCTCGCAGGCTTCCTGGCGTTCCGTGGATACATGGATATCAACCTGGTGGTGGTCGTTGCCTTTTTCGGCAGCTACGCCGGCGACCAGCTTTGGTATTACATGGGTCGCAGACACGGCCGCAAGCTGTTGGCGCGCAAGCCACGCTGGCAATTGATGGGTGACAAGGCACTGGAGCATATCCGCAAGCACCCGGATATCTGGGTACTGAGCTTTCGCTTCGTGTACGGGTTGCGCACCGTCATGCCAGTGGCGATCGGCCTCTCCGGCTATCCACCGTTGCGCTATCTGATCCTCAACGGCATTGGCGCTGCGATCTGGGCTTTGGCCTTGGGCGCTGCGGCCTATCACTTCGGCGCCGTACTGGAAGGCATGCTGGGCAGCATCAAGAAATACGAGCTGTGGGTATTGGGTGCCTTGCTGATACTGGGCTTCGGCCTGTGGCTGCGCCGTCGCATCAAGAATGCACGCATCGCCCGCGAGGCCTGCGCCGACGCCAAGGCCCGGCTCGCAGCAGAGCCGGACCCGGTCGAGCCGCCTAAGACACCAGTCGAGTAAACCGGCTTCTGCAGCAGTAGAGGCCAATCACACTGAGCAAGCTGTAGCTCAGCAGGCCCAGCCAGCCCAGGTTGCTGGCCGGCCATAACCCGACCAACGGTGCCAGCCACACCAGCGGTACGTTCAGCACCAGCCGCGAAAGCTCGGCCTTCAACGTCCAAGGCCGGTTCTCCAGCGCCACCCCCAAGGTAAACAGCCCCAGCGCCATGGCACTCCAACCGAGGATCAGTGCCGCCGTGGGCAAACCTTCGCCGAAATTCATCAGATAGCTGCCAAAGCCAACATAGGCCGCAAATTGCAGTGCGATGTACACCTGTTGACGCACGTCCAGTGGCACGTCGAATTTACGGAACTGGCTCAGGTCGTGCCTGGCCATCGGGTACTTGGCCTTCACGTCCGCCGGGCGCCAGCCGGTGCGCATGAACCAGATGCGCAGCTTGTCCCACCAACGCTCGGTGCGCCGCGCATCACTCCACAACTGGGCATAGAACTGCAGGTTGGCCCATAGCGGATTCCAACTGGCCAACGGCGTGGTTACGCCGAAAATCACCGGTTCGTTGTCGTCTTCCTCCTGGAAGGTACCGAACAGCCGGTCCCAAATAATGAACACACCGCCATAGTTACGATCCATGTAGAGAGCGTTCTGTGCATGGTGAGCCCGATGATTGGATGGCGTGACGAAAAACCACTCGTACCAGCCGAGCTTCGGCACGTGCCGGGTGTGCACCCAGAATTGATAGAGCAAATTAAGCGATGCCACGCTGATAAACACCACCAATGGCACGCCGAGTACGGCCAAGGGCAGGTAGAAAATCCAGCTCAGCAGGAAGCCGGTACTGGTCTGGCGCAGTGCGGTGCTGAGGTTGTAGTCCTCACTCTGGTGATGCACCGAGTGTGCGGCCCACAGGATGTTGCGTTCGTGCCCCATGCGATGAAGCCAGTAGTAGCAGAAGTCGTAGAACACGAAGGCGAACACCCAGGTCCAGACGCTTTGGGCCGGCAGATCGATAACGGCAAGATGCTTGAGGGCGAACGCGTAGGTCAAAATCCCCACGCCCTTGGTCAGCAGCCCCGTGGTGGTGGACAGCACCCCGGTGCTGAGGCTGTTGATGGCATCCGCCACCCGGTAGTTACGCTCGCCGCGCCAACGGTCGGCAAGCAACTCCACGACGATCAAGGCAATGAAAAACGGTACCGCGTAAGGCACGAAGTCCATGGTCTGGTCCGGTCTATTTTTGTTACATCAAGATTAGGTGCAGCGGCGTGAGATCCCATTGGCAACAGATGACAAATTAGTAGACATTTAACGCCAAGACCCCAGGAGAAATGCCCATGAGCAAAAAGATTGCAGTGATCCTTTCCGGCTGCGGCGTGTACGACGGCGCAGAGATCCACGAAAGCGTGATCACCTTGCTGCGCCTGGACCAGCGTGGCGCTCAGGTCCAATGCTTTGCCCCGGATATTGCGCAACTGCATGTGATCAACCACCTCACCGGCGAAGAGATGCCCGAGTCGCGCAATGTGCTGGTGGAGTCGGCGCGGATCGCCCGGGGTGACGTGAAAGATATCCGCGAAGCCAACGCCGGCGATTTCGACGCGCTGATCGTGCCCGGTGGGTTTGGCGCGGCGAAAAACCTCTCGAACTTTGCCGTGGAGGGTGCCGGCTGCAGCGTCAACCCGCAGGTGCTGGAACTGGCCGAAGCTTTTGCCGAAGCGGGCAAGCCCGTGGGCCTGATCTGCATCTCCCCGGCCCTGGCGGCGAAAATCTACGGCCCCGGCGTGACCTGCACCATCGGCAACTGCGCCGACACCGCCGCCGCACTGGACAAGATGGGCGCTACCCACCAGGAGTGCGGGGTGGAAGATATCGTCGAAGACAAGGCACGCAAGCTGGTGAGCACCCCGGCCTATATGCTCGGCAAGAACATCAGCGAGGTCGCTTCAGGGATCAACAAACTGGTGGATCGGGTGCTGGAACTGACCCACGAGAACGACTGATAGCCCCACCTATGGTGAGCAGGCTTGTAGGTGACTCAGCTTGTTGTGGCGAGCGGGCTTGCCCCGCGTTGGGCTGCGCAGCAGCCCTAAAACCTGCAGCCATGGTCTAACGGAATCACCGCATCGCTTGAATTGGGGCGGCTTCGCCGCCCAACGCGGGGCAAGCCCGCTCGCCACGGATCAGGGTTGGCGCATCAAGCGTGTAAGAATGCGGTCCAGCGCATTGGCAAACGCCTGCTTTTCCTTCTCCCCGTGTGGCGGTGGCCCGCCCCCCATCTGGCCTTGCTCACGCAGATCAGTGAACAGATTGCGCACCGCCAACCGTTCACTCATGTTGGCGGGGCTGAACTCCTTGCCGCGTGGATCAAGCGCCGTAACGCCCTTCTTTACCAGGCGGTCAGCCAGCGGCACATCGCTGCAGATCACCAGCTCCCCGGGCTCCGCGTGCTCCACCAGGTAGTCATCCGCCGCATCCGGGCCGCTGGGCACCACAATCAGCTTCACACACGAGAAGCTCGGCTTGATCTGGCTCTGACCGGCCACCAGCACCACCTCGAACTGGCGCTTGAGGGCGAACTTCACCACCTGGTCCTTGGCTGCCCGAGGGCAGGCGTCGGCATCGATCCACACCCGCATGCTCAGGCAACCACCCGGCGCTTTTCGGCCAGACGGCTGCGACCGTACAGCACCACAATCGCCAGGATCGCCACCGCCTGTGCACTCAACGAGTACGCATCGGCGTGGATGCCCAGCCAATCGAAATCAAAGAACGCCACCGGCCGGGTGCCGAAGATGCCGGCCTCCTGCAGCGCCTTCACCCCATGGCCGGCAAACACCACCGACAGCGCACACAGCAACGCCGCGTTGATGCCGAAGAACAACGCCAGCGGCAGCTTCGCCGAACCCCGCAGGATCACCCACGCCAGGCCCACCAACAGCACAAGCGCCGTGGCGCCACCCGCCAGCACCGCGTTATGCCCCGCCGGCCCGGCTTGCAGCCACAGGGTTTCGTAGAACAGGATCACTTCGAACAGCTCGCGGTACACCGAGAAGAACGCCAGCACCGCAAAACCGAAGCGCCCGCCGCCGCCTACCAGGCTGCTCTTGATGTAGTCCTGCCAGGCGGCGGCGTGGCGGCGGTCGTGCATCCACACGCCGAGCCACAGCACCATCACACTGGCAAACAGCGCCGTGCAGCCTTCAAGCAACTCGCGTTGGGCACCGCTCACATCGATCACATACGCGGCCAATGCCCAGGTTGCCAGGCCCGCCAGCAGCGCCAGGCCCCAGCCGACGTTAACGCTGCGCACCGCCGATTGCTGGCCGGTATTGCGCAGGAACGCAAGGATCGCCGCCAGCACCAGAATCGCTTCCAGACCTTCACGCAACAGGATCAGCAAACCGGAGATGTAGCTCAGCGACCAACTCAAGCCATCACCGCCAAGCAGACCGGCGGATTCGGTAAGTTTGCCCTTGGCCACGTCCAGGCGTTGTTGCACCTGTTCAACCGGCAGACCGTCCTGCAACGACTGCCGGTAGGCCATCAACGCCTTTTCGGTGTCCTTGCGCACGTTGGCGTCGACGTTATCCAGCGAGCTTTCTACCAGTTCGAAACCTTCCAGGTACGCAGCCACAGACAGGTCGTAGGCCTGCTCATGATCGCCCTTCTGGAACGCCGCCAGACTCTTGTCCAGGGTGGCCGCGGTGTAGTCGAGCAACTGCGCCGGGCCACGCTTGACCTGCGGCGGTTGCGCACGCTGGGCGCGGAACGTAGCGGCGGCGGCTGGGCCGTTGGCCGCCAGTACTTCATTGGGGGTCTGGCGGGCCAAGTCGGCGAGGTTAAACGGTTGCTCGCTTTTTGCAGCCGCCGGGTCGGCAGTAAAGCCGGCGATGTAGGTAGCCAGGTCCCAGCGCTGGCGGTCGTCCAGTTGATCGGCGAAAGACGGCATGTCGGTGCCTTCAACACCCAGGCCCAGGGTGTTGTAGATCGCGTAGAGGCTCAGGCGATCCAAGCGCACAGCGTCACGCAGATTGGCCGGTGATGGCGTCATGCCCACGCTGGCCGGGCCGTCACCTGCACCTGCGGTGCCGTGGCACACCGAGCAATGCTGGGCATAGAGCGGCGCGCCTCGTGTTGGATCAGGGGTGATCGCCGGGGCCTGGCTGACTTCGTAGGCCACGGCTAGTTGGGCACCTAACTGACGCGCTTGGCGGGCGACTGTCGTACCGTCCTGATGGGCGGTTACAGCGGCTGACAGTTCGTCGACGCCTTTGACCAACGCCGCACGTTCCGGGCGCTGCGGCAGCTCTGCCACCAGGCCCTGCAACACCCCGAGAAACTCCAGCTGTTCACGGTATTCGGACTCATCGATGACCTTGCCCGCCTCCACCGTCGCTGGGTAGTCAGCGCCAATGTAATCCAGCAAATGCAGGGCTTGTGGGGCACCCTCGGCCGTCGCGGCCAACAGATTGAAGCTGCACGACATCAACGCCGGCAAAACCAGCCAGGCGAGAAAGCGAAAAGGGGCAGTCATGAATGAGTCTCAAATGGAAATACGAAGTAACACATTGTCAAACGTTAAAGCGTTTGACTCAAGGCACAAGTGATTTGTCGTGGGTTGAGGCAAGGTAGTTGTCAGAACAGTTGGAGGGTGGGTATCGACACCCATGTGGAAGGGGGGCTCGCCCCTCCCACATTTTCAATCCCGTTTCGTCAGTCAGGCCGTGGCACGATGCAAGCTGGCCAGGAAACCCGCAGCCCCCACAAACAACCCCGCAAACGTACGATTCATCCGTTTCTGCTGCTTAGGCGTGCGCAACAGGCGCAACACCTTCGACGCCAAGCCCGTATACCCCGCCATCACCACCATATCGACGCAGATCATCGTCGCACCCAGGATCAGGTACTGGATCAGTAGCGGCGCCTGTGGGTTCACGAATTGCGGCAGGACCGCCAGCATGAACACCAGGGCCTTGGGGTTGCTGGCGTTGACCAGGAAGCCACGGAACATCATCGCCATCGGTTTACCGATCGGGCGCACGGCCGCGTCATCGGTCATGTCCATGGGCAGGGCGCGCCATTGCTTGATGGCCAGGTACACCAGGTACGCCACGCCAAACCATTTGATCGCATAGAAAGCGGTGGAGGATGTCGCCAGAATGGCACCCAGGCCGCACGCGACCACGGCAATCTGCATCGCCAGGCCCAGTTGCAGGCCGATGGCATTCCAGTAACCACGCAGGAAGCCGTATTGCAGGCCGCTGGACATCGAGGCGATGGCGCCAGCGCCAGGGGAAAGGGAGATGATCCAACTGGCCAGGAAAAAGGCCAGCCACGTATCGAGTGCCATTACACACCTCAGGAGGGAGTTTGCTGTTGTGCCTTAAGCTAACTCCGCCGACCAAAGGATGGCTATAGATTTTTACAGGATGTGAATACTAGCGGTCGCCCGGAAAGACATGGGTACCTGGCCAACGGCGCACCGAGCGCTGGAAGAACAGGCTGTTGGGCACCTGCACCATCGCACTGTCGGTACCGGCCTCTGCCACTTCGACCAACGTGGTGTAGAGCAGGTTGATCGCCACGACCCGCCCCTTCACGCCCGGTTTGTCGACGGTATCCACCAGTTCGACGATGTCCCCCAGGCGAAAGGGCCCGACGGTGAAAATCAGAATGGCGCACAGCAGGTTGGACAACACCGACCACATGGCGAAGAACGCCACGGCGGCAACCGCGACAAACCCGGAGAGTGCCGTCCACAACACCGTGGCGGACACGCCCAGGCGACCCAGCACAAATATCAGCGCACTGCCCATGATCAGCCAGCGCAAGCCACCGCGCAGTGGCATCAGCAATTGCGGCGGGAACGGATAGCGCTCACCCAGGCGAGTCAGGCCCTTGGCGACAAACCGCTGTGCGAGGTAGCCGGCCAGCAGGATCAGCAGGATTTGCACGCCGACCCATGCGGGTTCGACCCACTGCGTCGGTATCGGCAGTTGCAACGCTTCCATCAGGACAGCGCCTCCAGCTCCGCTTGCAGGGTTTCCAGCAATTCGAGGGCCTCCATCCAGGTTTCCTCCAATTGCCCTTCGCGTACTTTGAGCTTGGCCTGCTCAGCCAGCAGGTCGCGCAGTTCGTCCTTGCGGGCCGCCTCGTAGACGGCACTGTCGCCCAGGCTGGTTTCGATCCTGGCCAGGCGCTCATGCACCTTGCCCAGCTCGGCTTCCAGCTTGTCGGCTTCACGCTTGTGCGGCGCCAGCTGTTGACGCAGCGCGGCGGCGGCCTGGCGCTGGGCTTTCTTGTCGGTCTTGTCCGGGTTGACCGGGGTGTTGCTGACCGGCGCGTTGCGCAGGCGGTAATCCGTCAGCCAGCGCGCATAGTCATCCAGGTCGCCGTCGAACTCTTCGACTTTACCGTCCGCCACCAGCAGGAAGTTGTCGGTGGTGCTCTTGAGCAGGTGGCGATCGTGAGACACCACCAGTACTGCACCGCTGAACTCCTGCAAGGCCATGGTCAGCGCCAGGCGCATTTCCAGGTCGAGGTGGTTGGTCGGTTCGTCGAGCAGCAGCAGGTTCGGACGGTCCCAGGCGATCAACGCCAGGGCCAGACGGGCTTTTTCGCCGCCGGAGAAATTCAGCACCGGCTCGTCGATACGCGCACCACGGAAATCGAAACCACCGAGGAAGTCGCGCAGGGTCTGTTCGCGCTCGGCTGGCGCCAGGCGCTGCAAGTGCAGCAGCGGGCTGGCCTTGGAGTCCAGCGAGTCCAACTGATGCTGGGCGAAATAACCCACCACAGTGTTCTCGCCACGGGTCAGACGCCCAGCCAGTGGCGACAGCTCGCCTGACAGGTTCTTGATCAGCGTCGACTTGCCCGCGCCGTTGGGGCCGAGCAAACCGATACGCGCACCCGGCGTAAGCTGCAGCTTCACTTTTTCCAGGATGGTCTTGTCGCCGTAGCCCAGACGCGCATCGGAAAGATCCAGCAACGGGCTGGAGATCTTCACCGACTCACGGAACACGAAGTCGAACGGTGAGTCGACGTGGGCCGCCGACAGCTCTTCCATGCGCTCCAGGGCCTTGATCCGGCTCTGGGCCTGCCGGGCCTTGGTGGCCTGGGCCTTGAAGCGGGCAATGTAGCTTTCCATGTGCGCACGTTGCGCCTGCTGCTTCTCGTACGCCTGTTGCTGCTGGGCCAGGCGTTCGGCGCGGGCGCGTTCGAACGCAGTGTAGCCGCCACGATAGAGGGTGATCTTTTTCTGCTCGACGTGGGCGATGTTGTCGACCACGGCGTCGAGGAAATCCCGATCATGGGAGATCAACAGCAAGGTGCCCTGATAATTCTTGAGGAAGTCTTCCAGCCACAGGATCGCATCGAGGTCCAAGTGGTTGGTCGGTTCGTCGAGCAGCAGCAGGTCAGACGGGCACATCAACGCCTGCGCCAGGTTCAGGCGCATTCGCCAGCCGCCGGAGAAGTCGGCGACGGGGCGGTCCATCTGCTCGTTGGTAAAGCCAAGGCCGGCGAGCATTTTGCGCGCCCGGGCGTCAGCCGTGTAGCCGTCGGCGCTGTCGAGTTCCGAGTGCAGGCGCGCCTGTGCGGCGCCGTCCTGGGCTTTCTCGGCCTCGGCCAGGTCGTGTTGCACCTGGCGCAGGCGCAGATCGCCATCGAGCACGTAGTCGATTGCAATACGGTCGAGGGTGTCGATCTCCTGGCGCATATGGGCGATGCGCCAGTCGGCCGGCAGCAGGCAGTCCCCGGAATCCGGGGTCAGCTCACCCAGCAACAGAGCGAACAACGTGGATTTGCCGGCGCCGTTGGCACCGATCAGGCCGGCTTTGTGACCGGCGTGCAGGGTCAGCTCGGCGTCTTCGAGAAGACGTTGCGGGCCACGCTGTAATGTTAGGCTTTGAAGTCGGATCATAATGGCGGCGGAGTCTACCAGCTTCGTTGGCCGCTGGCTTGGGTGTGAATATGTGCGCTGACCTGTGGAGCTTTGCCCTCTCGACTTACGCCCGCTCAGGATGCGAGGCCGCTTGCCTGCGTTTGCAGGAGCAAGGTGCGGACGTGTGCCTGTTGCTGTGTGGTGCGTGGCTCGAGCAGCGTGCGGTGATAGCGACCGCCGAGCGCATGCAGGCGCTGAAACAGATCGCCGGGACTTGGCAGACACACGTAATCAAACCGTTACGACAGGTGCGCATGCAATGGCGCGCCATGGCGCTGCAGGATCAGGATTTGGCGGGCTTACGCGAGCGGGTCAAGACCCTGGAGCTGGACGCCGAACGGCAGTTGCTGGAGCGCCTGGAAGCGTTGGCACAAACATGGCCGACAGGCGATGCGCAGGGTCAGCAACGATGGTTGGAAGGACTGGCGGCTGAGGACACCGCCAACCTTGACCACGACGCGCTGCAACAGCTGCGCGTCGCGGCCACCAGCACTTAGGAGGCGCTGGTTGGGGTGGTGCTTGGCGCTACCGGGGCAGGCGTGCTGCTGGCCGGTGCAGTTGGAGCGGTGGCTGCAGCCGGGGCGGCAGCAGGTGTTGCTGGCTTGGCAGCAGCAGGTTTGGCCGCTGGCTTGGCGGCTGGTTTCGCAGCAGCAG